>CBIHNZ010000018.1:0-94329 GCA_966211615.1 uncultured Sphingomonas sp. | reverse complement strand
TCACGGAGCCAGAATCAGATCGCAACGCTCACATCAATGGGTCCTGACCCTAAGGCATCCGATGCGAGTGCTGGTAGGTCGGCAATTCCAAATTCACCCGTCACACGCAATGATAGCGAACCAGTCATTGAATCAGCGGTAGCGTCGTCGCGTGTACGTCCGCTGATTTTACGAATTAGGTCTAGCGCGTCGTCCAGACCAAATGACGTGAGACCCCTCTGGAAGGGCGACAACGCGACGGCGCGTAACGCATCCCCGAGATTGGCGCGCTCCAGTCGTTTCAGCCTCGTGTCGTCTAGGGCGTTGATCGCGGAACGCAGGCCGAAATCACCCTCGAAACAATGCTCATCGAGATACATCCAACCGTGTGCAAAGGTGGATGCGAAGAGTCGGCCTGATGACCAAAAGAGTAGCACACCTGCGGCAGAGCTCGTTGTGATGTGACCTTGCACATCAAAGTGACCTCGTACCTCTGTCAACCACTTCGGAGTGTGGCTGTCGCCAACAAAAACATACAGGCGCGCACCGTCACCGAATTCGGGATGATCAACCGTTCTGGTTGATGGGTGCACCAGTTTGAGCGTGGCCTCTTCCGAGAAAACTTCTTCGAAAGACGCGATATCGCCCTTACCAAGATGCAACGTGAGAGTCTTCTTGGCCATCGCTCGCCCCTTTAAAGCGCTCTAAGAGATGCCATCACGCAACATTGGACAAGTCAAAGGGATATTAGTGCCAATGTGATCGCGAGTCAGCGGCCGTGAAAAGACCTATGCCACTACCGCAGTCTTGGTCACGATCCGCTTTTGCTAACGACTTGAAGACTAGAATCCCTTTTTGTTCTTACAATGTAGGATTTCGCGCGATAGCTGGTTTGCTCCTTTCTGACGGGGTAAGTCGTGACGGGATCCAGGGACGGGGCGCTGATCGGCGGCGATGCAGGAGGCTTTCCTGGCATCGCTTTCCACCGACGGATGCGGCATGCTGCGCTGAGCCGGAGCGATCCCGCCAATGTCCGATCGCTGGCCGCGAAGGAGGGCTTCATGACGAGACAGTCGCTTTTCCTCATCCCGCTCCTCGCCGGCCTTGCCGCCTGCGAGACGGTGCCCCCGAAGGAGGTCGCGACTATGCCGTCCGCGCCAACCACCCAGGTCACGCTGACCGGCACCGCGACCTACCGCCAGCGCATCGCCTTGCCGGCGGACGCCCGCCTCACGGTGCGGATCAGCGATGTCGGCCGGATGGACGCGCCGGCGCCGGTGATCGCCGAGACCGAGATCGCCACCGAAGGGCGGCAGGTGCCGCTGGCCTTTTCGCTGGCCTATGAGCCGGCGCGCATCGAGGCGCGCGGGCGCTATTCGGTGTCGGCGCGGATCACCGACACGCATGCCGACCTGCCGCCGCCGGGCCGGGCGATCGAATTGCGCCTTGTGCAGGTGAGAGGCTAGGGCGCGGCGGGCTTCGGATTGGACCAAACCGTCATCCCGGCGAAAGCCGGGACCCAGAGCCGCAAGGCGCATCGCTCGCGATCCTGGACCCCGGCTTTCGCGGGGTGACGATTCAATCCAATGAATGCTGTTTCAGGGGCGGCTGGCCTGAAGTTTCCCTTTTGTTCTTTCAATGTAGGATTTCGTCCGATAGCTGGTTCGCTCCTTTGCGAGGGGGCGCGAGTCGTGGCGGGATCCAGGGGACGGGGGCGCTGGTCGGTGGCGGTGCGGGAGGCTTTCCTGGCATCGCTCTCCCGGAATGGCGGCGTGCGGGGCAGCTGCGCCGCGGTGGGGATGACGGTCGCCTCGGTCTATCAGCTCCGGAAGCGCGATTCCGAATTCGCGAGCGCCTGGGACGCGGCGCTCGAGCGGGCGCGGGCCGCGCGGGCGGCACGGCAGAGCGCGCTGGTGCCGCGCAATCCTTCGCTCCCCGGGCACCGCATCCGCCATGACGGCTGGACCGAGGCGCGGCAGAAGACCTTCCTGCGCGCGCTGGCCGAGACCGGGTGCGTGCGCGGTGCCTGTGCGCGGGCGGCGATCTCCAACGTCTCGGCCTATCGGCTGCGCAACGCCCAGCCGGACTTCGCCCGGGCCTGGGAGCGCGCGCTGGCCAAGGCGGCGCCGACGGTGGAGCAGGCCGCGTTCGAGCGCGCGGTGCAGGGCTGGGACGAGGTGGTGACGCGCGATGGGCGCGAGGTTTCGCGGCGGCGGCGCTATTCGGACTCGCTGCTGCGGCTGCTGCTCCAGCGCGGCGACCCGGGCGCGCGGCGCGCCGGGGCTTCCGCCGGGGCAGGGGCGGAGACCGCGTCCGACCCCGGGCGCCCGATCGTCTCCAGCCGGCGCTTTGTCGGGCGACGGATCGCGACCGAGGAAGAGACCAACGCGGTACTGATCAAGCGGCTCGACATATTGGAGCGCGAAATACGAGCGAAGCAGGCCCGGGCCGATGCGGTGCGGCACGCAGCGCAGTGGGAGGCCTGGCAGGACGGCTGGCGCAAATGGGGTACCGGGCAGGCGCGGCCGCGGCCGCAATTGCTGCTCCCGGCGCCCGCGAGGCCATAGCTTCGCGGCGGCGCGGGATGGGCGGTGGGTGGAAATGCCCCATATCGGGACACTCGGTACATCGGCGCTCCGGGAGTTCAGAATGGGTTCACCGCCGGGGCCCCCAAATCTGGTAAGAAGCAATTGGTCTCATTGTGCCATTTGGGGACTATCTTAAGTCGTTCAAATTTCATAATGCGCCAAAACCAAAGTCTTGGGGCGGGTACTTGGTGAGCGTGAGTATAGAAAATTCCGGGGTGGATGGACGCAAGGGGCCTTACGGCCTCGTCCTGTCGACCGGGAAGTCGCGCTCGAAAACCCTGGTCCGCCGCGCCGCCGGTCTGGTGCTTCTGAGCTCGATGCTGATGACCACCTCCGCGGGGGTGGCGCTGCCCCCGATCACCGCTGCGATCGACCTGATGGCTGCGCTCTCGGCGCGCTCGCCGGGCGCACGCGAGGTTGGGGCGCTGAGCAACAAGAAGGCGCGCGTGCCGCTCTCCCCGCCGGGCGAGAAGTCGAGCGCGTGGACGCCCGAGGCGCCGATCCCCGACGCCGTGCCGCTGCCGCCCGATGCGGGCGCCGTGCCCGGTATCGTGCCCGATGGCAGCGCGCTGGGCGGGCCGAGCCCCGTGGGCGGCACCGATCGCTTCGGATCCAGCGACAGCTTCGTCCCGGGCTTTCCGGGTGGCGTGGCGCCTCCGGGCGGTGGCGGGCCGGTCGGCTTCGCACCGCCGGGCGGAACGCCTGGCAATCCGGGCGGCGGCGGCGGTACCCCGCCGGGCGGTGGCGGCGGCACGACTCCGCCGGGGACGACGCCGAACTCGCCGGTGCCCGAGCCGGGCGGCTGGATGCTGATGCTGGCGAGCTTCGCGCTGCTGGGCGCGCGGCTGCGGCTGCGGAAACCCTCGGCGCCCAAACCCCTTACTCCATGCGCGTGAGCCGGCCGGCCGCCGCAGGGCTGGCCGTGTTGGGGATCGTGATCGTGCTGGCGGCGGGGCCGCTCTCCGCCTCGCTGCGCGGATCCGCCGCGCGGCCCGCGCCGCACGCCGCGCTCGCCGCGCCGAAGGGGGTGCGCACCGTGTTTCCGGAAGACCGGCTGCCCGTGCTCGCGCGCGCCGACGGCACCAGCCGGGCGGTGAAGAGCCTGCTCAACGTGCCCGAGCGGATGACCTATGGCCAGTTCGTGTGGGACGACAAGGCGGTGCCGGCGGGCGAGATCTGGGTGCGGGTCGACCTGGGCCGGCAGATGCTCTCGGTGTTCCGCGGCGGGCACGAGATTGGCACGAGCGTGATCCTGTACGGCGCCGACGAGAAACGGACGCCCGGGGGCGACTTCCCGATCCTGGCGAAGAGCAAGAACCACCGCTCGAGCACCTATGACGCCGCGATGCCCTATACGCTGCGGCTCACCCCCGACGGGGTCGCGATCCACGGCAGCGACGTGCGCGAGGGCGCGGCGACGCATGGCTGCATCGGCGTGCCGCTCGCCTTTGCCGAGCATCTGTTCGCAAGCGCCGCGAAGGGCGACGTGGTGACGATCCTGTCCTGAGGCTGGCCTGCTCCGAGGCGGGCCTGCCCTGGGGCGGGCGGCTAGCGGGCGGTGGCGGCGGTGCGGAAGGCCGGGCCGTTGCTCGCCATGTCGGCGGATACCGAGCGGCCGTTGATCGTGCGGCTCATGTCGACGACGCACATATGGCCGTAGCGCTGGTGCGCGCCGCAGCCCACGCCGGCATAGCGGACCTCGCCGTTGAACAGCAGCGCGCGGTGGGCGCGGTCGCGGACGCCGTCGTCGACGATGAGCTGGCGGACGACCGCATCGGCGGTGTCATAGCCATAGGAGATGTCCTCGCCGACATAGATGTCGCCGCCGCGGCGCCGGACGCGCTCGCCGGGCGAGGCGCCGTCGGGCGAGACATGGCCGCGGCCGCCGATCGGGCCCAGCGCGGCGACATGGTCCTGCGCGGCGAGCTCGAGCAGCGCGCCGCGGCCGATCGGCGGGAGCGGCGCCTGGCGCTCGAGAAAGCCGATCGCCTCGTCGACGGCGGCGGGGCCCTCGCGGGTGATCACGCCGTTCGCGTCGCCGGGGAGATAGAGCGTGGCGCCGACGAAATGGCGGCGATAGTCGCGCAGCTGCTCGGCATATTCGCGCGGGTGCTGGCGGGCGAAGTTGATATGGGCGAGTACTTCGTCCTCGAGCGAAGGTACGTCGCTGGCGGCGGTGAGCAGCGCCCAACAGGCGCCAAGTCCAACAAGGGCCAGACGGCCGGTCCAAGTCATGGGTGATACATTCCCAACGCTCGGCTGCATCAGCGCAGCGTCGGGATGTATCTTCGCAGTTTTTCCCTAATTGCCGGGGAAGGAGCGTGGTTATTTAAGAAGTAACCACATGCTCCGGGATCGTACCAGGCGCGGAGCGCTCCGGTACGATCCCGATGCGATCAGCCGCGCGCGGCGATCGCGTAGAGTGCGACGGCGGCGGCGTTGGAGACGTTGAGGCTCTCGACCTTGGGCGAGATCGGCAGGCGGGCGAGCTGGTCGCAATGCGCCTCGGTGTTCTGGCGCATGCCTTCGCCCTCGGCGCCGAGGACGAGCGCGATACGGGCTTCGCCCAGCACCTCGCCCAGCGTGTCCTTGGCATGGCCGGTCAGGCCGATGCGCCAGAACTCGGCCTCGCTGATCTCGTCGAGCGCGCGGGCGAGATTGACGACGCGGACCCAGGGCACGGTCTCGAGCGTGCCCGAGGCCGAGCGGGCGAGCGCGCCGCTCTCGGGTGGGGCATGGCGGTCCTGGGTGATGATGCCCAAGGCGTCGAACGCCGCCGCCGAGCGCAGCACCGCGCCGACATTGTGCGGATCGGTGACCTGGTCGAGGATGACGAGCGGGCGGCGATCGCCAGCACCCTGGTCGAGCAGGTCGCCCAGCCAGATCTCCTCGAGCGGCTCGACCTCGGCGACCAGCCCCTGGTGCGGTGCGTCGTGCGGCACCAGGCGGCCGAGATCGGCGACATCGGCATAGGTGATCGGGATCACCGGCGGGATGTCGAGCGAGGCCAGCGCCTCACGCGTGCCCCAGAGTTTCCGGACGGTGCGCTCGGGATTGGCGAGCGCGGCGAGCACCGCGTGGCGGCCGTAGAAACGGGGCCGCGACGCGGGTGCCTGGCTGGGGCGATGTCCACGCTTTGCCATTACTTGCCCTGGTACGGATAATAGCCGTCGAACGGCTTGGGCTCGGTCGCCATCGGCACCCGCGGCAGCGGCTTGTCCGAATTGGCGGCGTCGACCAGCATCGCGGCGAGGATGATCGCACCTTCGCGCATGTCGTCGGCGCGCAGGTGATCGAAGGTGTCGACATTGGTGTGGTGCACCGTCGAACCATAATCGAGCGGGTCCTGGATGAACTGGAAGGCCGGGATGCCGACCGCGTCGAAGAAGACGTGATCGGTGCTGCCGGTGCGCGCGGTGATGACGTGATCGGCATCGAGCGAGGCGAAGGGCGCCAGCCATTCGCGGAAGATCGGCACCACCGCCAGATTGCCCTGAGTGTTGATGCCGCGCAGCTTGCCCGAGCCGTTGTCGATGTTGAAATAGGCGGCGAGCCTGGCGTGATCGGCGAGCGGCGTGATCGGGAAGCCCTTGCTCCAGCCCATGTAGCGGGCGATGCCGGTCGAGCCCTTCTCGACCGGGCGGCTCGCGACATGCGTCTCGACATAGTTCATCGAGCCGATCAGGCCCTGTTCCTCGCCCGCCCAGAGCGCGAAGCGGATCGTGCGCTTGGTCTTGATGCCCGATGCCCGGATGATGCGCGCGGCTTCCATGACCATCGACACGCCGGCGCCGTTGTCGGCCGAGCCGTCGCCCATCGCCCAGCTGTCCATATGGGCGCCGGCCATCACATAGCCGGCCTTGGCATCGGTGCCGGGGATGTCGGCGATGATGTTGTAGCCCTTGGTGTCGCTGTCGTCGAAGCTGTTGGCGGCGCTGAACTCGACCGTCGGCGCGGCGCCCATCTTGCTCAGGCGGGCGAGGCGGCGATAATCCTCGGCGGCGATCTCGAAGCCGGGAAGCGGCGGGGTGGCGCCGACCTGATACTGGCTGTTCTGGCCATGGAGCAGCTTGTTGTTGCGGCTCGACATGGTGGCATAGGCGACCGCGCCTTCCTCCTTCAGGAACGCATCGCGCTTGGCGGCGAAGGCGAAGCGGTTCGCCCCGCCCGGGCGGCGGGCCGCGCCCGGCTGGCCGTTCTGCAGCTCGAGCTTGTCGCGGCCGGCGATCTCCTCCTCGGTCCAGCGCTTGAAGGCGGGATCGGTGGCATCCTCGGGGTCGGTCGGCTCGCTGATCAGCACGATCGCGCCCTTGAGCTTGCCCTTGTACTGGGCGAGCGAGGCCTCGTCGGCCAGCGGCGCGAGCACGACCGGCGCGGTGACCGGGCCATTGGTGCCCGGCGTCCAGGCGAGCGGCGCGGCGGCGAGCAGCAGCGGACGCGGGCTCGTCATGCGGACGATCGCGCCCTGGCTCGACCAGCCGCGGCCGAATTCGAAGCCTTCCTTGTGGACGTTCACCAGGCCCCATTCGCGGAACTTGTCCTGCGTCCAGGCCTCCGCCTTGCGCATGCCGGGCGAATTGGTCAGCCGCGCGCCGATCACGTCGCTGAGATATTGCGCGATCCGCATGACCTCGGAGCGATTGGTGCCTTCATCGACGATGCGGTCGACCGGTGCGGTGGGCGTCGCCGTCTGGGCGGCGAGCGGAGCGGCGACGGCAAGCGCTGCGACGGTGAACGCGGCAACGGGGGCGATGGGAAGACGGCGCATAGGACTCCAAAGCGTCAGAGGCATGGGAATGCGCGGGACGCTATGCGGCGCGTCGCCTGCGCGCAAGGCGTTGACAGGCCGCTTTTAGCCCGGCAATGGACCGCGCTCGCTGATTGGCGCCTCTGGACAGGTGGCCGAGTGGTTAAAGGCAGCAGACTGTAAATCTGCCCGGGTCTCCCGTACGCTGGTTCGAATCCAGCCCTGTCCACCATCCCAATTACCTGAAATGGAACGGAAATTTCCCCGCTACGGGGCTCGCAATCGATATTGCGCATTTCCATGCGTTCCCACCGATTCCCACGGTTTTCTGCGGATTTCCTTCGGCGGCCGGGGCTCCACGGCACATGGCGTGTACACGGACGTACCTGCCGCCAGCGCCTTTCAGGCTCGATCGATTCCGGGTTACAGGTCCTGGCCGAAGGGCCGCAAACGCCCCAGTTGCTGCCGTTGGATCACGATCGTAGCGCGCCTCAAAGCAGACGCTGGAGAGATCATCCGGACCGGCATCCGCATCTGGGAGAGGAGGACCGTTAAACGACTTCTCACCAGAAAGTCCGACTCATAGATCGGGTCAGTTGGCTCGATTGTAGACGAGCTTATAGCGAATTGGTGTAGAGAGCCGCGGACTGGTGATGACAGTCTCCTCTTCCAACTCCTGCCCAACGCTACGATACACTGTGGTCCGCTCGCTGTCGTCCCCGCGGAATGTAAGCGAAATGGCTTCACCATTCGCTTTTGCCGACACATCGAAACCAAACGGCCCGACCGCCCACTTGATCGGCTCGCCGTCTATCAAAACGATAATAGGAGTTTTGGCATCGTACTTGATCGAGAATCGATTTCCCGTACTCGAGATTCGAATTCTATCCACAGCAATGGACTTGCGCAGCTTCGTGCGAGCGATAGGGCGCTTGGAGTTGGGAAGGCCGGCAATAGCGCTCTCGATCGCTTGAAAGGCGTCGTCGCTCCGTTCCCGGTCCATGACATAGCTGCCTGAAATCGCACCTTGCTGCGCGCTCGCCGAGCCTGAGCTGGAGATCAAGATGGCAGCCCCGATCACCGCCGACAAAGTCCAACGACGCATCACGCTATCCTCCAATTCCGCTGCTCGTCGTGACGGGCGTCATGACGCTCCGCCTTAGCGCATCGGTGAGGCCTGGTTGTCATAGCCGCTATCCGCTTTCAACTCGTCAGCACCCCGGAGGAGCCGGGCCACTTCCCACCCATCCTCGGACGTTCGTTGTCAGCGGTCGAACGGATGCCTCGTAAGGGCCGCTAGTGGGTGGAAAGCGGTCGGTCAGCTTTTGCGGGCGCCAGGGCGGAAAGCAGCCATTCGCCGGCAATTCCGTCGAATGACGGTAACCGACCCATTGTCAGCCATATCAGCCAGTAGAGGCTCAGCCTGAAAGCTGCCTATCATCATGCTCGCGACAGGACTGCGGGGACAGCGGCGAAAGGAAAATACGCTCGTAGCTCTGGAAAGGTGGCTCCGCAAAGCGCTCGATTATCAGAGCGGCTTCGGGGTCGAGGCCGACTTGCACGCGATAGTTATTGTAAGCTTCCTCGTCAGGAAACCCATACAGCGCGATCGCAACGTCTTCGGCTCCCGCCTGGCCTTTGCCCGGGAAACTGATGGTCGTATCGCTCGGTGCCGCGCGTGGCATGAAGAAGCCGTGGTGAACCCCGCCATGGCGTTCGATCAACCGGACCCAGGCCCGCCCATAATCCTCAAACTCCTTCAGCCGGTTCGGATCGAGCCGGTACCGAACCTCGCAAAATACTGCCGTGGCCTGCATCATCACCCCTACCGCAATGCTTGTGCCCTAAACTTTGGTGGCGCTCCGAGCCATGTCCAATGATCGGGACGCTTGAATGTCCGCTAGCCCAGAGAGCCCGAAAGCCGCCTGTCACTTAACCACACACCTTCGGCGGTTCGGAGGCGGCCACGCCGATGGTTGCAGGGGAATGCCCGGGAATGGGTAGTTAGCTGCCGTTCGATGTCAAACCGGTGGCTACCGCAAAGGCGGCAAGGTCATGCGGTATGGCAGTTCGGTAGGGCGGGAGCCCTTGTTCCGAAAACTGGCGGTAAAACTTCTCGAAGTCGCGCCGAAACTTAGGGCGCTTATCTAAATATTTTTGCAGTGTTTCGTTCGCTAGAGAAACGCGCTCGATTGACAGAAGATAGCTTAAAACTCCCTCTGGTGGCGGCCAATCTTGATCGGAGATTGCCGCTATTTCTTCGGGCGAGCCTTCAAATATCGTAAATAGCGGAAATGCGCCCTTTCGTATGGAAGCAATGAGGTCATCCGCGACCGAACGTCGCTTAGCCTTATCCGCAAAATCCCATTCTACCCATCGAGATGTATCGCACAAATACCCGAGCTGATTTACAAACACAGGTATAGGAAAAGGTGCCTTCGGTCGTATCCAATCGCTAGAGTGCTTCTTTCGCCAAGTGGTTAAAGACTTAGAATAAACCCCGGTATGAACCCAAATCGCAGCTCTTTGCCCTGCCACGTTATTACGATCGGACTGTATATTGATTTCGAAGGTAAAATCACCATCTCTTCGAGAAAACTTTGGTCCAGATGGCGTGAATGCAAAGCCCTGCGCGCCGATAGCTTCTCCCACCATCTTTAAGGCGTCAAAAATCGCCTCACGCGGCTTCTCTGCTGCGACATCTGGATTCTGCCGCGCGTTCGCCGCTGCAAGTTTCTGCCGTGCTGTCGCGGCTACTAAATCGGCGAATGATCGCGGGCCCGCCATAAGATTTCTCCGTGCCGTTCAAGCCATCATAAGCCAGACGTCCTAGGTCCGCTATTGGGGCGTTAGCTGCCGACCACCTGATAGGTGATCTTCACCCCAGAAACGCTGTCACTTCGCTTGAAGAGCCTCGATTTCGCGGCGTAGCGAATGAGTAGATGATCGGGTGCAAGCCACTTTGTTTCGGCCCACGATCCTTCCCAGCTTCCGACCCGGGCAGCACCATGATCGTCATCTGCGATGAACGCGTTCCCGTCGCCGGTGAGTTTGTCATCAGGCCGCAATATTGAAATTTGCGTCGAGAAGCCGGTGGTCGCACCGCAGTCTCGCTGAAACAGGACTGCCGCCAAGGCGCCATTGGGTGATAGGCTGCTCGATGACACCGTGTTCTGACAAGCATCCGAGCAACCTGCGCATGGGAGCAAGGCGAGCAGCGGAAGGCAGGCTTTCATCCGCTCACATGATGGATTGCCGCGCTGGGCGTCAATGGCCGGTTTCGGGAACAGACATTGTCATTCCGAAGGTCTGGTTTTGGGGCGACAGCGCCCGTTCGCGGGCTCGGTGAAGGAACGGCCGGTTTCGGACATCACCCAAATGGTGGTCAATGTCCGCAATTGGGGCGAAGCGAGACCGGCAGCTTCTGGGGTTTAACGCGCTCAACTGCCCGAACCGGTCACAATCATTCTTTCAAAGGTCGCCAGTCGCTCGCTTAGATGGCGCAGTTCGTGACGCTCCGATCCGCTTGATCTGGAGCGCCGAAGCTCCGCGATCCATTCAGCATCCTCTGGCCCAATGATTGGGGCCAAGGCTCGGATGGCTACGCCCCTTACTGCCCAGGCATGGTTCCGGTCGAACGCGGCAACGAGAAAATCGCGGATGGCTCCGATGCTGTCTCGATCACCCCACGCAGCAAGAGCTTTGATAGCGTGGACCTGCGTTCCCTCCCACTTGCTAGAAAGGGCTTGCTTCAGCAAGTCGCGTCGCTCCGGAGTAGCACGACGACCTATAATGCTGCTGACCTGATCGGCTTCGACCTGCAACTCGTCCATCAGGACATTCTGCCAGGCGCAACCTTGGGAGACAATGACCGCTTTTCGAGCAGTTCATTGGGCCGCTGAACGACCGCTATTGGGGCGTTAGCCGTCGTTACTGGAGGTCCGCTCCGGAACGGCAGCTATTGCGCATTCGGCTCCCAAAAGATGCCCTTCCGCTTTCCACCCAGAAGCGGCCATTGCATCGCCTGCTGCTAGGCAGGTAGGGTTGGAACATGGAATGGACGCCAGCCACCAAGCAGGAAGTCTCCGAAGCCATCGAAGCAGATTGGATCGGCGTTGATCCTGCGCTGAGAGCCCGACTGGCGACCTACCTCGTCGAGCCACAATCAGCATCGATTGAGCGTTTCGGGAGGATGGAGAACGCATATATTGTTGCCCGGCTGAATGAGCATGTTGTCTTCTTTGACGACATCGAGGAAGATTTTGGCACCGCCAAAGAAGCAGGCGGATTGCTCTCGGAAGTCGCGGCTTGCGGCAACATCGCTCTCGCCATAGGCGAGCTTAAGCGGGCAGGATCGAGCGGCAGCTGACCACCCAGCTGCGGCCGTTCCGGGCCGGACGTCCGCGAATGGCGGCTAGCGCCCCAAAGTTGCTCGCTCAAGCCAGCACCCGCGCCGCTCCAGAGAGGTTCGCCAAACTTCTTGTCCGACAGCGGACTCAGCTCAATGACGAGATGGTCCGAATATTGCGATTAGATCGATCAAGGGCGCCTCGAAGATCAAATCAACGTTCGACGCTGGCCGATAGGAGGCCTGCGACTTTCAGAACCGGATCACCGAAAGCGGTCGACAGTCACATCGAACATTCGACCGTTCATCGAAACGGCTGCAGGAGCCTCGTCGAATGGCAGGGCAAAAACGGGGCCCAAAGGGATCGAACGTCTATTGCGCCGCGCCGGGACTCGGATAGCCTGAGCGTGGCTGGGCCGAGTTCGAGTGGGAGATGTCGCATGCGGTTGGCGCGCGTTGCATGGGTATTGTCGGGATTGCTCTACTTGACGCCCGCCAACGCCGCCGTGGCCGAGTGCAAGGTTTCCAAACTCGCGGAGCTCCCGGTCACCCTTGTCGGACGGCGGGCGATGATCGACGCCAAGTTCGGCATGCACAGCACGCGGTTCATCGTGGATAGCGGCGCATTCTACAGCACCCTTTCCAAAGCGTCCGCCGCGGAGTTCGGCCTGTCGAGCGAGCCGGCTCCAGCATGGTTTCGGTTGAAGGGCATCAATGGCGAAGCATCGGCGGCAATAGCGAGAGCCAAGGACTTCTCGCTGGCCGGCATATCCGTTCCGCGCGTCGAATTCCTCGTCGGCGGGAGCGATACCGGCACCGCGGGGCTGCTTGGCCAGAACATCCTCGGCATCGGCGATGTCGAATATGACCTGCCGCACGGCATGGTGCGGCTCATGCGGGTGGAAGGGTGCCGCGACAAGGCGCTGGCCTATTGGTCGGCCGGAAAGCCGTATTCGACGATCCCGCTCGAACGCGGTGATGGCGGTCCCTTCAAGCCGCACACGGTCGGTACGGTGCTCGTCAACGGCGTGAAGATGCGCGCCATATTCGATTCCGGGGCGCAAACGACGGTCATGACGCTCTCGGCCGCGAAGCGGGCCGGCATCACGCCGACGAGCTCTGGCGTCGTGCCGGTCGGCAGCGGCAGCGGCATCGGCTCGAAGCAGATCGACGCATGGCTTGCCGGGTTCGACAAGATCGATCTGGGTGGCGAGATCGTTCCGCACCCCAAGTTCAGGATCGCGGACATCCAGATCGACGGGGATATGCTGATCGGGTTCGACTTCTTTCTCACCCACCGCATGTTCGTGTCGAACGCCAACCACCAGCTCTACATGACCTATGAGGGTGGATCGCTCTTCGGCATCACACCGACCGGGGCACGAACCGCAAGCGGAGAGAAGCTCGACCTGACCGACAAGGCGTCCGACCCGACGGATGCCGAGGGGTTCGGCCGGCGCGGCGCGGTCTTCATGTCCAACCGTAAATTTGCGGAGGGGCTGTCCGACTTCGACAAGGCAGTGGCGATGGCACCGAATGAGGGCCGTTATCTCCTGCTGCGCGCACAAGGTCGGCTCGCGGCAGGTCAGAGACCGTTGGCGGTCGCCGACCTGGACAAGGCCGCGCAGTTGATGCCCGACAATCCTGAAGTGCGCCTGCTGCGTGCTCGGATACGGCTGATGAACGGGAACCGCGAAGGCGCGGCGGAGGACATCAAGGCTGCGGATGCCACGCTGCCACCAGGCTCCGACCGGCGCCTTCAGCTTGCCGGCCTCTTCGAGAGCATCGACCAGCCCGAGCCGGCAATTGCCAACTACGACGCCTGGCTGAAGATGCATGGGCAGGATGCCGACCGGGCCAGCGCCTATAACGGCCGATGCTGGGCACGCGCGCTTCTCAACCGGGAGCTCGAGCGAGCACTGTCCGATTGCAACACTGCGCTGAAATTGAGACCCGGCTATGCCAGCTATCTCGACAGCCGGGCGCTTGTGCAGCTCCGCCTGGGCAAGCTCGACGATGCGCTTGCCGACTATGACGCCGCCGTGACGGCGAACCCGCGTAACGCCTGGACGCTCTATACGCGCGCCATCGCGGAAAAGCGGGCTGGGAAGAACGAGGCCGCGGAGGCCGACCGGAAGGCGGCGCTGGCGATCAATCCAGGCGTTGCGAAGCGGGCGGCGAAGTTTGGCCTAGACAACTGAAACCACAGAATCCCGGCATTTGCTCCTTGCTCACGATGCGCCTCACGGGCGGGCCAGAGCGATTGCCTCAGCGGATCGTGATCGGGAGATCGCGCCCGGTCGATGCGACGTTCCCGGCGTGGTCTGCGGCGTAGATGCGGATCGTGTAGTCGCCGGGAAGGATATCCGCCGGATTCCAGCCGCCCTGATCCGCGCGGCCATGGCGCACGGTGTTGGTGACGACGTAGAGAAAGCGGGTTCGCTGGTCGCTATGGACGGTGTCGCCGCTCGCGGCAGCGTAGGTGATCTTCGCGGCATCCGGAGCGATCGGCATGCGATCGAACTCGATCGTGACGCGCGGCTGCTCGAAGCCGTGCACCGGCGTGCCGTCGGCCTGCAGAATCTGGAAGCCCGCCCGGTACAGGCCAAGGCGGCGGCGCGCGGCATTGTCGTCGACCTGATCCCAGGCCTCGACGACGATGCTGACGACGCCCCCGGCGGCGGGAACGATGAGGCGCCCCTTCTGCATCCCGGTCAGGCGCCGATCGGCGGCGTCGAGGATATGGACGTCGTCGATATGCGGCGCGACATGATCGCCGAAGCCGGGAAAGCGCAACGACAGCGCATTGACCTTGGCGCGCGGTGGCCCAAGCTCGAGATGGACATGCGCCATGCGGTTGATCGTCCCGAGCGGATCCCCGACCCGGAAGCGGGCGCCGCGCTTGACCCGGACCCTGGTGACGCGGCCTCCGGCGTCGCGGATAAGCTGGAAACGCGTCGGATCCAACGGCATGCCCGCTGCGGTGCGGCCGACGCGCATATGGATATACGTCATCTGGTCGATCCGGAGTCCCTCGGCCAAGCCGTCGACGTCCCAATTGGGCAGCGGATCCCGCACTGTCTCGTCCGCCGACGCCAGTACCGTTTCTCCCATCGGGGCGCTGATATCGAGGCCGGCATGGAGATGATCGCGGCTTTCGCCCTGATAATTGCCGCGCACCTCGCCCATGTCGCCGACCACTTCGTGCCAGCTCAGTTGCGGTCGGACCGGCCACGGAACCATCGGCGCGCGGACCAGTGCCGGCGGAGCGGATTCCGGAATCTCTGCGGCGACCGGCGCTGGCCCATCGCGACGCGGGCCGAGCTTGCGGATCGCATGGGCCGAGGCATCGGCAACATAGAGGCCGCCGTCCCGATCGATCGCGAGACTGGTGGGACCGGTCAACCGCAGCGCGGCGTTACCCTCGATCGCCGATCCCGGGCCGGCGAGCACGCTGAGCGCGCCAGAGGGCGACATCTGCACCACACGCCCGCGGTTCAGGGAGGCGATATAGACGAAACCGTCCCAGGTCGGCACCAGGCCGACGATCCCGCTCAGCAGGCCAGCGCCGTCGCGGGGATCCGTCTGGGCAAGTGTCGAGACGCGGCCGTCCGGCTCGACCTTGCGGATCGCGTCGTTGCCGCTGTCGGCGACGAGCAGTGCGCCATGCCGGTCGAGCGCGACCCCGGTCGGCGTATCGAATGCCGCAGTCGCACCCTGTCCATCTGTAAAGCCTGGTGCACCTTGGCCCGCCAGGGTCCGTACCTGACCATCGGCAGTGATGAGGCGGATGCGATCGTTATAGCTGTCCGCGACATAGACGTTGCCGTTCTTGTCGGGCGCGACGCCGATCGGACCGTTGAACTGCGCCTGCGCCGCCGGGCCGTCGCGATAGCCCGCCGTCCCGTCCCCCGCGAGCGTCGTCACGACGCCGCTCGGACTGATCCGGCGGATCGCGTTGGCGCCGGTGTCCGCGACGATGATGTTCCCCGCGCTGTCGAGCGCAAGGCCGGAGGGCGTGTCGAACGATCCGGGCAAGGTGGTGACGTTTCCGTCAGGGTCGATCTTGCGGATGCGACTGACGGTGCTGGCATCCGCCACATAGAGCGCCCCGCGTGGGTCGATTGCCACCGCGAACGGGTCGCTGAAGCGCGCCTTCATCGACGGCCCATCGGCATAACCAGCGACGCCGTCGCCGGCCACGGCCGTCAGCGTCGCGGGCCAGCCGAACCTTGTCGGTGCCGGCGCGAACCAGCCCTGCGTCATCAGCAGCCAAATCCCGCCTCCAGCCACCGCCAGAACGAGCAGGCCTATGGCGGCGGCAAACGTGCGGGGAGATTTCCTGAGCATCGGGAAAGCGCCCTAGCAGCAATCCACGAAGCATCTCCACGGCTACCGTCGCTGCCGTGCTTGCTTAATCTGGTCAGACAGCCGGAACCCGGGCCCAAGGGAGTAATCTTGCCTTGTATCGGCAACGGGACCCTCTCGAGGCGGTGACTGATGTCGCGAGCACCGATCAATTCCAGGCGCCGGCAGGGGGCTTCTCGGATGACAGAAGCGGATTTGCCTGATTTACTCAGGTCCCGATCACCGGAGCGCCGATGTCTGTCAGAATTATCTTCGCTATGATGCTGACGCAGGCCGTGCCTGGATTGAATAGCGGAGCAATTGCCCCGGAACCTCCGGGCGATCGGATGGTCCCGTTACTGGAACGCAAGGGCAGTCCCGGACAATTTTGCACTGCCGACACACGCTGGTGCGTATCGCTCGATGCGCGAGGCGGCGAAGGGCAGGCTCTGCCTGTCGTCCAGGCAGGCGATTCCGCGCGCTCGATGCCGCACGCGCCATCCGAAGACACCTCCAATGAAACCCACCTCGTCTGGCCGAACCTCATCATCTTGCAGAATGGCGGCTTCCTGGCCGGCGTCGAGACGCAGATGAGCACCGGCTATTCCGGGGGAGGCGGCAGCGCCAGCGACCTCCACCTGTTCCGCATTGGGGTGGACGGGCAGGCGGCTGCGCAGCCTGTTCTGAGCGTGCCCATCAGCGGCTCGTTGATGATTCGCGCCTGCTTCGGCGAAAGGGATATGAAGCGTCGCCTGGGCGCTTGCCATGACGAATATAACTTCTCGGGCAAGCTCAGCCTGGCGCACGGTACCGCCGCCGGTCTGCCGGTTCTCGCTTATGGCACGGATGCGCAGGCTTTTCCGCGGGGCGTTTCGCGGCTCGAGGATTCCACCCAGAAGCCGCAGTTGAAGAAATCCGATCTCGTGCAGGAACGTGATCCCGAATGCAGCTACTCGCGGACCTTCCGCTTCAACGGTGCGGCCGGCATCTACGAACCGAATTCGCCGTTGCCCGACTGCTCGGCCTATACGATCCCATGATCAAGCTGGCTGAGGAACAGCCGGACCTCACGCTCGAGTCCTTGTGCCTGTCGCTCGCCCAGTTGCTGTCCGATCCCGCCTTCCAGACGATTGACGGTGATTTGTTCGGCGAAATCGTCATGCTCGGCGGGCGGCATACCGACGAGTTCCGAAAGGCGGGCGACGGCTCAAAGCTGCACTGGCCTTGCGAGGTGTTGGAGACGTCCCCTTCAGCCTGATGGGGCCGTGTCGAAATGCCGGTCGCCTTTAACGCTGCGAGCAAGGGGTCTCGTCATGCTCCCGATCCTTCGCGGCATACGGCAAGGTCACGGGCCCCGATCGCGCTAGGTCGCGCAGTTGCGGCATCGTCGCCCCTTACCGAGCCTCCATCACCCCGAGCAGGTCATCGACGCTGCCGACCGCGAATGCCGTATATTCGTCTCCGATCGCATAGGGCAGCAGCACGCGGCGCTTATGGAGCAACGCGCCGCAGCTATAGGTGACATTCGGGACATAGCCGCCCCGCTGCTCGGCGCTCGGAAACAGCAGCGGCGATGGGGTGCGCGCCAGAACCTTTGACGGATCTTCCTTGTCGAGGAGGCACGCGCCCACGCAATAGCCGCGCACCAAGCCAACGCCATGGGTGAACACCAGCCAGCCCTCGTCGATCTCGATCGGCGAGCCGCAATTGCCGATCTGCACGAATTCCCAAGGATATGCAGGACCCATGAATCGCTCGCCCCTCTCCCAGTTGAAGAGGTCGTCGGAATAGAGCAGCCACAGATTCTCGTTGTCCTGGCGTCCGAGCATCGCGAAACGCCCCCCGAGACGGCGCGGGAACAGCGCCATGCCCTTATAGCCTGACAGGGCGCCGGTCAGCGCGCGCATCTCATAAGTGCGCTCGTCGATACCGCGGAGGAGCTCGGCACGCGCATTGCGGCCGTCGAATGCCGTATAGGTACCGATCACGCTCTCGGTGCCGTCCGCGTCGGTGAAGTGTACCAGGCGAAGATCCTCCACGCCCTGGCGCTGGCTGGGCAGGATCGGAAAGATGACCGATTCCGAGATGTTCTGGCTATCCTCGTTGCGCATGCGCACCCAGCCTTCATTGTCGCTCTCGATCCGAGGCGGGACGCCTTGCGGACTGGGTGGGTGGACACGCAGTCCATCATGACCGTCCCAGGTCCCGGTGCGGAAAGTGACCGACGAGATGTGCCCTTCGCCTACGCCGCGCAGGGAGAGGATGAAGCGGATGCTGTCGTCGTCGGGATCCTGATCGGGGATGGAGACAATGCTCGGATTGAACAGCGCCGCTGACTCGAAGGCATATTCCTGGCTGAAATAGGCACCGATCAACAACTTGTCGCGCTCGACCTCGATAGCGATGCCGAGCTCGCCTTTCACGTCTTCGAACCGCCGCAGGAACACGTTGTCGACATTGCGGTGCCGCTTCTCCATGGCCTCCTGCAATAGGCACAGCATCCGCTCGCGCATCTCGACGTCGAGCGCCATGACGCGGCCAGCGACCTCCTGGGAGCGGGTCGGTCGTCCTTCGGCGAAGGCTGCGGGATAATCGAAGCTGAAGGGCCGGAGGACGGTACGCGAGGGATCCGGCTTCAGTTCGATCCCGAGCTTGGTAAACACTTCGGCCGCCTTCATTCGTTCGTCCCCTTAGATTCCCGCATCGGTTGTCAGAGGGGCAAAGCGCTGTTGAAGGCACTTCGATCCATGGCGCGTCGACGCCGTCCAGTTCCTCAAGGAGCGACAGCCTCGCAGATGGCTCGCATATGCGGACCACGCGTCGAGCACGATAGCCGGCACGGCGAGGGGCCAGAAGCTGGGGAAGCGACTATCGAGACAGTCCCGTTACCCCGAGTGACGTCGGGGGCGAGAAACAGCCCGTTCTGCCCGCCCATTTGCGAGAGACGTTATCGCTCCATGCGCGGGCCCGGGGGCGTGGATCCGGCGTTCATGCCGTTGTCGAATAAAGTGGAGTGAATCCAAGGGCGTTAAACGGTCGCGACGAGCCCCCATCACTAAGAATCGTGCCGGGCAATTTATGTGGCTGATGCGCCAAGCGTGCTAACGCGGGTAGTCGCGCCACAGCCATTCAAGAGCATCCGGCAGGGTCTGCGCGACCACGTTTCCGTCGACATGAACGGCATCCGCCGCGACCACATATCGATAGTCATAGCCCTTCGCGCCGAGCGCGGCCGCCATCCGGTCATTTGCCATCGGCCAGTTGTGATAGGTCGTTTCCGGATCCTGCCAGTGCAGATCCTTCTCCCCAACCTCCATCCAGATGCGGATCGGCTTGCGCGCGCTTCCGGCGATCAGATGGTCATGATAGTCCCAGGCACCATGGGGCGTGGCCGGATCGACCGGCGAGGCCTGGTTCACGAAGGTGCCGGAGTAGGACAGTACCTTGCGATACCATTCAGGGTGGAACCAAGCCATGGAGAAGGCGGCCGCCGCCCCCGAGCTGCCTCCCATCGTCGCGCGTCCTTCTGGGTCTCGGGTGAATTTTACTCCGTATAGCCTGGTGGCCTGCGGTAGCACTTCATTCTCGACGAACTCCGCATAGCGACCTGAGACGGTATCGTATTCGAGCCCGCGCTCCGAGCCTTGCGCGTCGCCGCCGCCCGACTGGATCATCACCGCCACCAGCGCGGGGATCCGGTGTGCGGCGATCAGGTTGTCCAGTGCCGCGCCGATCCGCGCCGCGTAATCGCGCCCGTCCTGGACCACCAGAAGTGGTGCCGCAGTGCCGGTCTTGTAGCCGGCGGGGATGTAGACGAACACCTCGCGGCGATAGGGCGCCTCCTCGGACTCCTGCTCGGCCGGTGCGGCAAGTCGATTGCCGAAGGGATCGCGCCGGCGCGTCACTTCATTGTCGAGCTGTCGGATGCCGGGATAGATCCGGCTGTCCCTCGAATGCATGATGAAGCTGTGAAGTGTGCCCTTTGGTCGGCCCGGCTGTGCCGCCATCTCAGGGGCATCCGCATAGGGCGGCGCGATGTGGAGCGTGTTTCCAATTTCTGGTCCAGCGGCGCCAGCAGCGAACAGACCAGGCAAGAGCAGGGCTAGGATACGCATCGACCCTCCGACATTGCGGAGCGCTCGTGAACACTCCTCCTACCATGCTCTGCCCGATTGCTTTGGTGGCGCCAAGGTCTCCAGCGCGTTGTTGGTCGGGAACAAGACCAGGAGCATTCGAAATTCGAAGTTGGACGGCGACCGCCGCCGCACTCTCGGGACGATAGCTGCGGCAATCCAAGGGAACGTTCCTCGACACCGGCTCGTTCGTCGCAGCATGTCGCGCCTGGAGAAACGGTGGAAGGCTTTAGCGTTTAGCATGGGACTCTTCGGGGTCGCCATTGTCGTTGGGCTCGGCCTGGCAAGCTACGCCGAATCGGGTGCCTTCTCGTTCTACAAACAACAGCGCCCGGTCGAGTGGGCCGACCAGCAGGCAGCGGGACCGCCTGCGCCCGCCTTGACGCAAATGCCGACATCGCCGAACCCGAGTTCGGTCCAATATCGCGATTGGACGCCAGCTGCGTCCGGAGATGTCGATCCGCAGATCGTTGAGCTGCCGATTGAGAGTGAAGACTATGTCACCTGGACCGACGACAGCCTTCCTGCCGGGGCTGATCTCCAGCCTGTTTCAGACATGCCTCATGCCGAGCCCGAACCGCGTTCAAGCCAGATCGCGATGGCGACGTCCGCGCAGGAGGATGGGTCGGTCCCGAGCGAACGTCAGAGCGCCGCGCCCGTCGATGAATCTAGGCGTTTGGGTTCGCCTGCGGACGAACCGCTCGAAGGGATAGAAGACCCGCAGAACTAGTTTGTTGCAAACGCGCCAGCAGGGGATCGATCGCGACGACTGACGGGGCGACTAGGTGGTTCAAGCCCGGCGGTGACGAGCTGCTACGCGCTGCAGTCGGCGATTATCTTTTGGAGTCGGGTGATCCGACAATCGGCGCGCACGGGCGAAACCGGTGGGTGCGCTGAACTAGCCGTTCGCCGGACCTTTTTCGGTTGTTTCCCTGAGGTGCCCGTTCACCGCCCCGCAGCGTCGGAAGGCCACGAGAGAACGGTTCCCGAGGGGATTGTCTTCCGGGGACCGGGACGGGCCTTGCTCCCGTCCCGTCACGTCGTCGCCTTCAGCCTCGCAGCGAGTCGGGCACCACCCCGCCATTCTCGGCGAGCTTGGCCATGACTGCCTTGTGAAGCGCGATATTCTGCTCGGCGCTGCCGTCCTCGCCGGCATGGACGCCGAGCTCCTGCCCCAGCTCCTTGCGCGCGGCCAGGCTCGAATCCAGGTCGAGCAGCTTGAGCAGGTCGACGATCGACGTCTGATAATTGCCGCCGCCGCCCTTCATGTCCGCCATTTCGGCGAGCACAGCGCCGACGTCGACCTGCGTCGGAGCCGCGGGTGCCGCGGCCGGCACGGGAGCGGGAGCAGGGGAGGTCGTCGCCGCAGGTGCCGGCGCCGATGCCGGTGTTGGTGCCGGGCTCGGTGCTGCCGCCGACTTGTGGCCGAAGATCTTGCCCATGATGCTGCCGAAGATGCTCATTCCCGTCTCCCTTGCGGGACCCTGCCCGCTTCTCATCGCTCAACGTCGCGCATGCCAAAAAGGGTGCGGGTGGAACGGCGCCGGTGCGGGATCGTTCAAGCGGGGGCCGCATCGTGCCCGGAACCAGGGGATTTTTCTCATGCACGCAGCTCGTTGGATCGCCTTGAGTGCCTCTGCCCTCGCGCTTGCCGCATGCGGTCAGAAGACGGAGACCAGTACGACCAACATGACGGTCACCAACACGGTCGTCACCGAGGATGCGCCGCTTCCCGCCGCTTCGCCGGGCCAGAGTTTCGCCAACAGTGCCGCCGCCAGCGACGCATTCGAGATCGCGACCTCTACGCTCGCCGCGAGCCAGGCGAGTTCGCCGGCGATCAAGAAATTCGCGACCGCGATGATCAAGGCCCATACCGATTCGACCGCGAAGCTGAAGGCCGCCGCCGCCGCCGCCAATCCCGCGTTGACGCCGGATCCGACGCTGACCACCGACCAGCAGGCCAAGGTCGAGGCGCTGAAGTCGCTGAACGGCACCGATTTCGACAAGTCTTATGCCTCCGCCCAGGTTGACGCCCACCAGTTGGCGCTTGACGGCCTCAAGACCTACGCCGCGAATGGCGACGTGGCGCAGCTCAAGGATTTCGCGGCGAAGCTGGTTCCGACTGTGACCGCGCATCTCAACATGGCGAAATCGCTCAAACCGTGAGCCGAGCCGGTGCGGCTTTTGCGGTTTGGCGCGGGCCGTGCTTCATCAATACCGGTGACCAGGGATTGGCTTGGGCCTGCCCACCGCGTTGTTCACGGTCCGCGGCCTTGTTGCGGCCCCGGCCGCGGACAGCGCGCAGCGGATGGCAACCCTACGCATCGACGTATCAGGCTTCCGCAACGACAAGGGAATGGTCCGGTTCTGCGTGGCTGCGCATAATGCCGGGTTTCCAAATGGCACGGGGAGGGGGGCAGCGCCGGATCGGCCAAGATTTCGGCCGGAAAGGCAGTGATTACCGTCCCCGGCCTAACGCCCGGGAAATATGCAGTCGCGGTCTTTCACGATGCCAATGGCAAACGCCGTCTGGATATTTTTGCCGGCATTCCCCGAGAGGGATATGGATTTTCGCGCAATCCCCGTTTCAAACCGCGGGCGCCAACATTCGACGAAGCGGCAATCGACCTTCCCCAAAGCACTAATACGGAAATCGCCATCCGATATATATTCTAGCTGCTTTCGAGCCCGTCGAGTGGAGAGAACATGCCGGCATCGGAAGCCGCAGGAACATCGGACGCCAGGCCCCGAAGACGCGTTCTGCTCGCGAACCCCCGTGGCTTTTGCGCCGGGGTGGCGCGCGCGATCGACGCGGTCGAGCAGGCGCTCACCCAATTCGGGCCGCCGATCTATGTCCGCCGTCACATCGTTCACAACCATCGCGTGGTCGCTGACCTCGAAGCGAAGGGTGCAATCTTCGTCAAGGAACTAGACGAAGTCCCGGCGGGTGCGGTGACGGTGTTGTCGGCGCATGGTGTACCCAAATCGGTCGTTCGGCTTGCGAGGCAACGCGGCCTGCGCACGCTCGATACGATCTGCCCGTTGGTCGCGAAGATCCATGCCGAGGTGCTCTCACATTACCGCGCAGGGCGTCATGTTCTGCTGATCGGGCATCAGGGCCATCCCGAGATCGTCGGCACGCTGGGGCAGATTCCGTCCGGTGCTATCTCGGTAGTGGCGAGCGCGGCGGATATCGACGCGCTGGACCTACCGGCGAACACGCTGATCGCCTATGCGGTGCAGAGCACCTTTTCGGTCCGGGAATCTCTGGCCGCGATCGCGGCGATCCATGTACGATTCAACGATGTCGCCGGCCCACGGTCCAGTGACATCTGCTACGCGACCACCAATCGCCAGGCGGCGATCGAGGATATCGCCTCGCGGGCAGACTGCGTTCTCGTCGTGGGTGACCCGATATCGTCGAATGCAACCCGCCTGATCGAAGTCGCGAAAGCTGCGGGATGCACCCAAAGCCACCTGATCGCGGGTAGTGCGGATCTT
Organism: uncultured Sphingomonas sp.; assembly: GCA_966211615.1. GTDB lineage: Bacteria > Pseudomonadota > Alphaproteobacteria > Sphingomonadales > Sphingomonadaceae > Sphingomonas. Next base: position 70,686 of record CBIHNZ010000018.1, on the reverse strand, counting down.
CCCTGGAAGATTTTAAACCAGGCCAAATTGGTCGGTCTCACCGCTGGCGCATCGACACCCGATGAGGCTGTCCGTGAAGTCTGCGACGTGTTGGCCGAAGCAGGCTTCACACTTGAGAATATTGAAGGGAACGTTGAGAAAGTCACGTTCAAGCCCGTCGCCATTGGCGGCGAGGGCTGGTCGTCCGCGCGAAGCCCCTTCTCGCAGATGCTCCTGACGCTGCAGCGAGACCTTGATGCTTTCCTCGCGGACGTCTTGCCAGAACGGCAGGGTGCAGCGGGCCGGCTCACTGAAGCAATGCGCTATGCCGTCATCGGCGGCGGAAAGCGGATGCGCGCCATGCTGACCGTGTCGGTCGCGCAATTGTCGGGCGCCGCTCCCGCCCAGGCGCTCCGCGTCGCGGCCGCCATCGAGTGCGTGCATGCGCAGTCGCTGATCCATGACGATCTCCCGTGTATGGACAATGACGATCTTCGGCGGGGAAAGCCGACCGTGCATCGTCAGTTCGACGAGGCGACCGCGGTGTTGGCGGGCGACGCGCTGCTCGCCCTCACTTTTGAAATTTTGGCCGACGAGAGAACGCATCCGGATCCCCGGATACGATCGGAACTCGTGCTCCGGCTGGCCCAGTTCATCGGGCAGGACGGTCTTGCCGCCGGCCAGATGATGGACCTCCACCCACCTGCCGATCCGACACGCGAACAGGTCTTCGCCTGCGAGATGAGGAAGACAGGGGGGTTAATTCGTTTCGCCGTCGATGCCGGCATCCTGTTGGGCGAATGCAGGGAGAGCGAGCGCGTGAACTTGCACAACTATGCCGAGAAGCTCGGTCTTGCCTTCCAGCTACGAGACAACATGCTGGACCGCATTGGCAATGCCGAGATGGTAGGCAAGAAGCTTGGCAAGGACATCGAGACGGGGCGCAAGACTTCCGTGGCGCTCCTCGGTATCGAAGGGGCCGACCGCGAACTGAAGTTGCTCGTCGAAAGTTGCCGCGACGATTTGGCGGGCTTTGGACCAGCCGCGGATATTTTGTCCGAAATCGCGACATTCACGGCTTCGCGGCTTCACTGAACCGGCCAACATTCCGCATTGAGCAGGCTCCAGATTTGGAATCCCTGTTGCAAGTTGCTAGTTCAGGGGGATGTCGCCCAGCAGACTGATCGACAACAGCGCGGTAGCCGCGATCGTCAGCAATCCACGCCTGCCCGACAATCCAATCATTGCATGCAATGACGCTTTTCTGCGGCTCACCGGCTATGCGCGAGAGGAAATTCTCGGGCGCAACTGCCGCTTCCTCACCGGTCCCGGCACCGAACCGCACATGACCGAGCGCATTCGTGACGCGATCCGGCGCAAGCAACCGGTGATGGCCGAGATCCTGAACTATCGGAAGGACGGGTCTCCATTTCGCAATGCAGTGATGATCGCCCCGATCTTCGGCGCGTCCGGCGAGATCGTTTACTTCCTTGGCTCCCAGGTAGAGCTCGGCGAACTCGGCGAGCTCGGACCAGACATTGCCGCGGAGCGCCGCAAGGCATCGCGCGATCGGATCTCGGCGCTTAGTCCGCGCCAGTCACAGATATTGTTTGAAATGGCGGCGGGAAAACGGAACAAGCAGATCGCCTTCGCGCTCGGGATCAGCGAACGAACCGTCAAGGTGCACCGCGCTGCATTACTCAAATCACTCTGCGTGCCGACCAGCGCCGACGCGATCCGCCTGGCGGTCGAATCCGGATATTGACGATAGGCAAAAAGGGAATTTGCCGACGGGTTCTTAGCGCATCTGCGAACGCCAGCTGCGTCGCTGGATTGCCGCGCCAGTCTCACCCTGGCGCGCGCTGCTTTCACGGTCGGTTCGGTCGTTCGCGATTCATATCCGCAGGCCGCAACGGATCAATATCCCCGCAAGTGCATTAAACTCCATCAACTCTCGACGATGCCGCATCTGCTATGCGCGCCTCGTCGTACGGGAGGCGGAATGACGAACTGTGCAACCGGCGTAGCCGGTCTCGACGAGATCCTGGCCGGCGGCCTTGCCCGAGGACGTCTATTCCTTCTCGAAGGCAGTCCCGGCACTGGAAAGACCACGATCGCCAGCCAGTTCCTGATGGCAGGTGCCGCGGCCAGCGAGCGGGTACTCTACATCACCCTTTCCGAGACGGACGAAGAGCTGCGCTCGGGCGCTGCCTCCCATGGATGGACCTTCTCGGATAATTTCGAGGTGTTCGAGCTGGTCCCGCCGGAAAGCCTGCTCGACGAGGAGCAGCAGCAGAGCCTCCTCTATTCCTCCGATCTCGAACTGGGCGAGACCACCAAGCGCATCTTCGAGGCGTTCGAGCGGATCAAGCCGCAGCGGGTCGTCCTGGACAGCCTGTCGGAGATCCGGCTGCTGGCGCAGAGCTCGCTGCGGTATCGGCGCCAGATCCTGGCGCTGAAGCATTATTTCTCGCGCCACGACGCGACGGTGCTGATGCTCGACGACCTGACCGCCGACGTGATGGACAAGACCGTCCACAGCGTGGCGCATGCGGTGATACGCCTCGAGGAGCTGTCGCCAAATTATGGCGCCGAGCGGCGTCGCATGCGCGTGCTGAAATATCGGGGACGGCGCTACCGTGGCGGTTATCACGATTTCGTGATCGACACCGGCGGAGTCCGCGTATTCCCACGCCTGGTCTCGGCCGAGCATCGATCGAGCTTCAAGCGCGAGACCGTTGCGATCGAGAACAGGGCGCTCAACACTCTGGTCGGCGGCGGGTTCGAGCGCGGGGCGAGCACGCTTGTGCTGGGGCCGGCGGGCACCGGAAAATCGCTGCTCGTGCTCAGCTTTCTGAAATCCGCGATCCGGCGCGGCGAGAGCGCTGCCATATTCGTTTTCGACGAGGAGCTCGGCCTGCTGTTCGAGCGTGCCAAGGGCCTCGATATCGACCTGGAGACAATGGTCGACAGCGGCAAGCTGGTGATCGAGCAGATCGACGCGGCCGAGCTCACGCCCGGTGAATTTTCCGAGCGCGTGCGGGTATGCGTCGAGAAGCACGGGGCGCAGACCGTCGTGATCGACAGTCTCAATGGCTATCAGGCGGCGATGCCGGAAGAGCAGGCGCTGATCCTGCACATGCACGAGCTCCTCCAATATCTGAACCGCCAGGGCGTGATGACTTTCCTGACGGTGGCGCAACACGGCCTGGTCGGCGACATGAAGTCGCCGGTGGATGTCACCTATCTCGCCGATACCGTTATCCTGCTGCGATATTTCGAGGCCTTGGGGCGGGTCCGCAGAGCAATCTCGGTCGTTAAGAAGCGCACCGGCTTCCACGAGGACACGATCCGCGAATTCATGATCGGCAGCAAGGGTATCACCGTGGGCGAACCTCTGATCGGCTTCCAGGGCGTACTGCGCGGCGTGCCTACGCTGGTCGGGGCAAGCGAAGACCTAATGAACGCAGAAAAGGCGTAACCATAACTTGAATCGCACGATCGCCGAGGGCGCAATCATTCTGGCGCCACGCGGCCGCGATGCCGTCATCGCCAGTTCGATGCTGCGCGAGACGGGCCTCGAGGCGGAGGTGGCGCCCGATCTGACAGCGCTGGTTTCCACCCTGCGGCAAGGCGTCGGCTTTGCGATCGTCACCGAAGAGGCACTGCGCACCGCCGACCTTCGCGAGCTGGATCAGTTCCTCCGCGATCAGGCGGAATGGTCCGACCTTCCGTTCATCGTGCTGACCGAACGCGGCGGCGGGCTGGAGCGCAATCCGGGTGCTGTCCGCCTGTTGGAGACGCTAGGCAACGTAACCTTTCTGGAGCGCCCGTTCCATCCGACGACGCTATTGAGCCTGGCGCGCGCGGCGTTGCGTGCGCGGCGCAGGCAATATGAGGCGCGCAGGCGACTCGAGGAGATACGCGACGCCGAGGAACGCCTGATGCTCGCCTTCGCCGCCGGCGATCTGGGTGCCTGGACGATCGATATCGCCACCATGGCGCTCGACGCGTCGGACGCGTGCAAAGCGCATTTCGGCCGGGCTCCGGGAGAGCCGTTCGCCTATGCCGACCTGATCGCCAGCGTCCATCCCGAGGATCGGGAGGCGATGCAGGCTGCCGTCGCGCACTCGATAGCAACCGGCGAAGATCATCACATCGAGAATCGCTCTACCTGGCCGGATGGATCGCTACACTGGGTACAGATGAACGGCCGGGTCGAAAACGACCGGAGCCATTCGACTCGCATAGTGGGCGTTTCGCACGAGATTACCGAGCGACGGCGCGTGGCCGAGCGGCAGGCGGCGCTACTATCGCTCAGCGATCGATTGCGCACCGTGGAGGATCCGACCGAAATGTCCTTCGCCGCAGCGACCGCCCTAGGCTCCACGTTGGGCGTCAGCCGCGCCGGATATGGCGTCATCGACCCGGCGGCCGAAACGATCACGATCGAGCGCGACTGGAACATGCCCGGCACCCAGAGCCTGGCCGGCGTGCTGCATTTCCGCGACTATGGTTCGTACATCGAGAATCTGAAGCGCGGCGAGCTCGTCGCCATAGCGGACGCCCGATCGGATCCCCGAACCGCCTCTACGGCCGCGGCGCTGGAAGCGATCCATGCGCGCGGCTTCCTCAACATGCCGATCGTCGATCAGGGCGATTTCATCGCGCTGCTCTACCTGAACCATGTCGACGCGCGCGACTGGACGGACGAGGATATCGCGTTCGTCCGCGACGTTGCCGATCGTACGCAGGCTGCGATCGAGCGCCGGAACGCCGAGAAATCGCTTGCCGCGCTTGCCGACACGCTCGAGCGTCAGGTCGAGGAGCGTACGCGCGAGCGCGACCGGACCTGGCAGAACTCCCAGGACCTGCTTGCGGTCGTTTCATCCGATGGACGCTTTCTCGCGGTCAATCCGGCCTGGACGACGATCCTGGGCTGGCGCCCGCATGAGGTGGTCGGCCGCGACCATGTCGCCTTCAGCCACCCCGACGACCAGGCTGCGAGCGAGGCGGCGCTGCGCCAAGCGAGCGTCCGGCAGCTCAACCAGTATGAAAACCGCGTGCGGCACAAGGATGGCAGCCATCGCTGGATCTCGTGGGTGGCGTCACCCGAGGAAGGCCGCATCTATGCGAGCGGGCGGCACATCACTGCCGAAAAGGAAGCACGGCTCCAGCTCGAGAATACGCAGGATCAGTTGCGCCAGGCGCAGAAGATGGAAGCCGTCGGTCAGCTCACCGGCGGTCTCGCCCATGATTTCAACAATCTGCTGACCGGCATTTCCGGCAGCCTGGAGCTGATGCAGCTGCGCGTCCAGCAGGGCCGCTCCGGAGAGATCGAACGCTATGTCGCGATGGCGCAGCATGCGGCAAAACGCGCTGCGGCGCTTACGCACCGCTTGCTTGCTTTCTCGCGGCGGCAGACGCTCGATCCGAAGCCGACCAATATCAATCGGCTGATTTCGGGCCTCGAGGATTTCCTCCGGCGTTCGGTCGGGCCGACGGTCGAGATCGAGGTCGTCGGTGCCGGTGGGCTGTGGACCACGCTGATCGACCCAAATCAGCTGGAAAATGCAGTACTCAACCTGTGCATCAACGCGCGTGATGCAATGCCGGACGGCGGCAAGATCACCATCGAAACTGCGAACAAATGGCTCGACAAGAGATCGGCACGGGAGCGTGACCTCGAGCCCGGCCAATATGTATCGCTATGCGTCACCGACACCGGCACCGGGATGAGCGCGGAGACAATCGAGCGCGCCTTCGACCCCTTCTATACGACGAAGCCGCTCGGCGAAGGAACCGGGCTTGGCCTCTCGATGATCTATGGTTTTGTCCGACAATCCGGCGGCCAGGTGCGGATCTATTCCGAACTCGGGGATGGCACGACGATGTGCCTCTATTTTCCGCGTATCCACGCGGAAGCCGATCGCGAGGAAGTGCGTGATTCAGGCGGCGACATATTGCCTTCTCCCAGCGGCGAAACCGTGCTGATCGTCGATGACGAGCCTGGGGTTCGCTTGTTGATCACGGACGTGCTCGCCGACCTGGGCTATAATGCGATCGAAGCGCGCGACGGGCCGACGGGCCTTGCCATTCTTGAGTCGCCGTCGCGGATCGACCTTCTCGTCACGGATGTCGGACTCCCCAATGGCATGAATGGTCGTCAGCTCGCGGACGCCGCCCGCGTCGCGCGCCCCGACCTGAAGGTCCTTTTCATTACCGGCTATGCCGAGAACGCCGTAATCGGAAACGGCCACCTCGATTCCGGCATGCATATCATGACCAAGCCATTCGCGATGGACGCCTTGGCCAATCGGATCAGGGAGTTGGTCACCCAGTGAAAGCCGGGGCAGTCCGCCGCTGAATGAAACAATGAGGGCTTTCGGAATTGGTTTCACCGCCCTGGTTCGCGAGGAACCAGAAGGCCCCGGATTCGTGGTCAGGGTTTGTCGCCATATTGGCCGGCCGATCGTTCCAAGGCCGGCGCCCTCGCGACTAGCCCGGTGCATGTGCGCGGCCTCATCAGGCTGCGACTTGGTATCCTATTGCAGCGGCGCACTTCGCGCTGCTTCCCCGTCTGGTTTGGAGCTTTTCGATATATGCGAGCAGGTCCACGACCGCGCTTGCGGCATCGCCGAACTCATGGCGCTTGATGTTGAGCACATCGCTATTCCACAGTGCTTCGAGTGCCATGCGTCCTCGTGCGACGCGGCTCTTGACCGTGCCGAGCGCGACGCCCGTGATCTCGGCGACTTCCTCATAGGACAGGCCACCGCCACCCACGAGGATCAGCGCCTCGCGTTGGTCCGGCGAAATCTGCTGTAGTGCGCGCATCAAGTCGGCCAGTTCTACGATCTTGTCCTGACTGGCATTCACCGAGAGGATGCGCTCCGCTGTCACATCGTCCCATGCGCCGGTGAAGCGCTTGCGCCGCGCCATGCTGAAATAATGGTTGCGCAGAATCATGAAGGTCCATGCGCGAAAGTTGGTGTTTGCTTCGAAGCGGGTCCGTGCGCCCCAAGCCTTGAGCATGGTCTCCTGGACCAGGTCGTCCGCAAGGTCGCGGTCGCCGCACAGGTTGCGTGCGAAGGCGCGCAATTGCGGGATGATCGCTGCAAGATTCTCCTTGAACGCTTCGTCAGAGAGATGCGTCCGCTGCGCCTGCGTCGTTTCGTTCATGAGGTCCCCGGTCGGATAGTGGTTTCCTCGACAATGTTTCGCGATCCTCGCGGTTCCACGAGTCGGTGCGTATGATCTGCTTCGCCACGAAGGGAATGCAGTGCCGGACCTTTGACGGCGGCGGGCCCAATCATTCCTGCGCCCTCCGTCCCAGTGTTTGCGGTAGGTTGTTTCGGACAGGGCGTTGGCGTGTCACCAATGGCGCGTCGCGGGTGCTGCCCGCCCGATACTGTCGGCATCCGCGACACCGCGCCGGCTCGCGCATGACGTTCCGAAGCGGCCATGGATGATCTGGATTAGTTCGATTGGTGTCGCGCTCCGTGCTGCAGAGGCGTAGAGTCCTGCCATTGGCGGCCGAGTCTAAGCGCGACGTCAACAGACAGCGAGTTGGAGAGCTGCCGCTTTTAGGCCGGGAGGCTCGCCCATGGGTAGATTGGACCCTGAATATCTGGCACGACGCCGGGACGAAGCGCTTGCCAATGCCGAGCGTGCGGCCACCCCGTCGATCGCCAAGGTCCATAGGGACTTCGCGGCGCACTATGCAAAGGAGCTGGCTAGGGTGCGATCTTCTGCCGCGACTGTCAGCGCGCTTCCTCTGATGCGAGGCCAGGCGCCAAACCGCCGGACGCTAGCTTAGCGCGCGCGGAATGTTCCGGGCGAATGCTCGGGCATGATCGCTCATGCTGGTTTCGCGCGCCTTGGTTGGTGCCGGAGGTTTAAATGTCCCACGAAAGACCGAAGCTCAGCATCGTATCGAGCGGTAACAAGCCCGCATCTGGCGACGGGATCAAGTCGAAGCCCAAAGACGCGCACGCCACCCTTCTTGCACGGCCTCCGGACTTCGAACCTGAAACGCTTCGCACGATATTTCAGCAGATTGTCGAAGACGGACCTCGATCGCTCGTAGAGCCGATCGAGGTCGAGTTCGCGAGCGCGGACCTGCACTCCGCTCATACTTGATCCAGCAGGATTTTGGGGACGTCGCAATCGGGCCCGCGATCAACGCCTTTTTGGACTATCGCCTTCGCGGAGAAGACGAAAGAAAGCGGAAGAACTGGAGATGGGGAGGACCCCGTGCCAGAATCTCCGGCATCATGACTAACGGCCGAAGTTTCGGTGGTTGGACGTTGTCCCGCGGGAGGCGTATCCAAAATCTGCGGCGTCAGCACACTGCGCATGCGTCGAGGGTGAAATCCCGGCGGAGATGTCCCCAAGTCGCACGATACGCCGTACGCACGGGAGGCCTGAATGGAAAAAATCGGACCTCAGCAGATCTGGTCCTATTTCGACGACGCGGAGAAGCCACGTTCCGTGTCGAACCGTAGGATTCGCGCTGGTGAAGGGCATACTGTCTCCACATTTTTCGAGCTGGCCATGAAGGTGGCCGAGCTTCAGTTCCTGAACCGAAATCACGTGATGCTGTTTCGGGGACAGGCCCATGACTATACGTCGCCCACCGGCACGATGCTGAACCCGACGCTGTTCCGGCTGAGCGGAAAGCGCCTCGCCATTCAAAGGGTCCTGCAGACGCGGTTCGAGCGCCTGAGAGTTGCCGAAGAGCAGTTGGTCCGCCTGTACAGAGACGCGAAGTTGCGGGGAATTGATCGGCTTGCGCGGCATCGCACCATAAGATGGTCGATCCTCCAGCATTACGACGTCTGCAGAACCCCGTTGCTGGACCTGTCCCAATCCCTGCGAATTTCGGCTTCGTTCGCCGCCCGCGAGAACGGATCGGGTGGCGCCTATCTCTACGTGCTGGGCGTACCGAACCGGAGCGGCGCGGTAACCGTTTCCTCCGAATCCGGGTTGCAGATCATATGCCTGTCCAGTGCATGCCCGCCCGAGGCCGTCCGACCACATATGCAGGAAGGGTTCCTTCTGGGAGAATATCCGGAGGTTGCTGGCTATGATCCGAATGGACGGCACGCCTATCATGAAATGGACTTCGGTCGACGATTGGTCGCCAAGTTCAGGCTGGATCTCAAAGCGTTCTGGAACAGCAAGGATTTTCCGCCCGCATCGGTGGAGTCGATCTATCCCAAGGAATATGATCCGCTTCTGCTGGTAACGGATCAGATCAAGCGTGAAATCGGCCCCGAGCTCGAGGCGTGACAGTCCGCATCGCCATCGGGGCCTGACGTTCCCCTAGACTGTGACGGCCGCCTCGTTTCGTCCCATGTTGCCGAATATCGCGAGATAGCGAGCGATCTCCGAAGCGTCGCCGGTCGCCTTCGCGGGATTATCCGATAGCTTTACAGCGGGCCGGCCATTCGCCGCGATGACCTTGCAAACCAATGAAATGGGGTCGAGCGCCTTGGTTTCGAACGGTGCACAGCCCCGGAAATCATTGGTGAGGTTGGTTCCCCAGCCGAAGCTCATTCGCACGCGGCCGTCGAAGTGCCGGTAGGTTTGCTCGATCGTATCGATGTCCATCCCGTCCGAGAATATCAGCAGTTTCTCCCGCGGATCGCGTCCCTTTCCCAGCCACCAGCGGATGATCTGCTCGCCCGCCTCGATCGGCGGCGCGCTGTCCGGCCGAAACCCTGTCCAGTCGGCGAGCCAGTCGGGTGCGTTGGCGAGGAATGCCGCGGTGCCGAACGCATCGGGAAGGGCAATCAGCAGATTGCCGCTGTAATGGTCGCGCCAATCCTCCAGCACGCGGTAGGGCGCCCGCGCGACTGCCGCGTCGTCATCCGCGAGCGCGGCCAGCACCATCGGCAGTTCGTGTGCGTTGGTGCCGATGGCTTCTAGGTCATTGTCCATTGCCAGCAGCACGTTCGACGTGCCGATGAAATGCGCGCCGAGCCCCTCCTTGAGGGCATTCACGCACCAGCGCTGCCAGAGGAAGCCGTGGCGCCGGCGCGTGCCGAAATCCGAAAGTGCGAGGTCGGGCAATCGCTGCAGTCGTTCGACCTTGCTCCACAGCTTAGCCTTGGCGCGCGCATATAGAATATCGAGCTCGAAGCGGCCTCGGCCCTTCATCGCCGCGCGCGATCGCAATTCGTTGACGATCGCGAGGGCAGGGATCTCCCACATTGTCGTTTCGGTCCAGAGGCCATGAAAGCGCAGCTCATACTGGCCATCGACCTTGCGCAGCTCGTATTCGGGCAACCTGAACCCGGCGAGCCACGCGATGAAATCCGGGCTGAACATCTGTTCCCTGCCGTAGAAGCTGTTGCCGGCCAACCAGATCAGCTCCTTGCGCGTGAAGCGCAGCGTGCGCGCATGGTCCAGCTGGGCACGCAGATCCGTTTCATCGACGCAATCCGCGATCCGCACCGCCTTGGTCCGGTTGATCAGCGCGAAGGTCGCCGTCACCTCCGGATAGAGATGACGGATCATCTGCAGCATGAGCAATTTGTAGAAATCGGTGTCGAGCAGGCTGCGCACGATCGGATCGAGCCGCCAGCTGTGATCATAGGTACGGCTCGCGATGTCCGTCACGGGCATGGGCATTCCTTCACACGTCACCAGCAGCAGCGCGCGGTGCTGCTCCGAGAGCATCATATTCCCGCTGGATGAGCGACGCTCCCATCATTGACGATATGCTGCACAGCTATCCATCATTTCCCAAGGTTCGCGGCGCCGATCGGTCGGGCCAACAGCGATAATCTCGGCGCTGAGCCGCAATCCGCTAGCGGCCATCGGAACCTTTGAGCGCCATAATGGATGGGGCCGTCGCGATCCTTGCGAATTGGTTCTGTGCGCCATGGTGTACGGGGAAAGCCTTCCCCTGACGCCGAGCTTGTCGGGCTCGGCATACCCCTACTTCGGGGTTGTGTCCGCAACGCCCCGAGAAAAGGAGCGGGGCTAATGTCGAACCCTGTCCGGTGCTGCGCACCGGACAGGGTTCGACGCCGCTTGTCCGCCCGCTCTGCCGGGGGCCAGCCTTTGCCTGCGGCTGCTACGCAGCCGATCCTTGCGGTCGCCGCTGGCGCGGCGGCGTTGTCTGGGCCTCTCCCGGAGCGCGGGAACGAGCGGCGCTCCCTGCTAGGCCCGCCCGCGGCCCCGGCAAGCCGAGGCTGCGCCCGGCTCCTCCGCTTCGCTCCGGCTCCTTGGGTGCCGGGTCCGCTCTTGCGGGCCTTTCCGTTCGCTGCTGCCGCTCATCCCCGCTTCCGGGGAGGCCATGTGGGTTTTGGGGCGGGGCAGGAGGCAGGTAATGCCGCCGCCTCGCGGGCCGCCCAGGCACGCGAAGGGATGTTCGATCCGGTGCCGGTGCTCAAGCTGTTCAACCCGATGGGCTCGGGGACATGGCTGGCGACCGAGTTCTATGACGATGGCGACACTTTGTTCGGGCTGGCCGATCTCGGCTTTGCTGTCCCGAGCTTGGCGTGTTCAGCCTGTCCGAGATCGCGGGCGTACGTCCGCCGTTCGGCCTCAGGATCGAGCGCGACGTGACTTTTTCCACCAGCTTCCGCCTGTCGGTCTGGGCCGACTGGGCGCGCCGCTCGGGATCGATCCTCTGGGCGGAAACCCTGCTCAATCGCGCCGCGCTGGGCCACGCCGCGTCTGACCTTCCGTCCGGCGACTAGCTGGGGCGGATGAGGTGGCGGCCGTTCGCCGCCGAACGGCCGGTCCCGCCATCGTCTCGGGGGGAGGGAGGGGCGGGACCGGCACCCCCAAAGGAGCACGCAGATGAGAGTCGACTTCATTCCACTGGGCAACCTGTCCATCGACAGGACGAACATGCGGCACGGCAGGAAGATGCCCGACGTGGCAGAGCTGCTGCCGACCCTGCGCAAGCGCGGCATCCTCCAGACCCTGCTCGTTGGCCCAGGGTGCATGGACCAGCCGGACACCAGGAAAGGAGGTCCGGCGCATGACAGACGAGACACGATCCGATAAGGCGGTAGCGATGTTGCGTCACGGCTGGCTCTTGTTGATCGCCTTGTTCGCCGTCGCGCTGACGGCGAGTGTGACGGTGCATGCGCGCGAGGTGCCGGGCAGTGCCGCGATCGCGTGCAGCGGCGAGGCGCATGCCGATGGCGACAGCGATCAGGTACCTGCCGATGCCGATCAGGGCATGCCGCACCATCATGGCGGCTGCCACGGCCATACAGTCGCGCTGGAAGCCGGTGCGTCGGCGCCCGCCCTTCATTCGAGACTGGCGGACCGTGCCGTGGCGTCGCGGGCCTCCAGCCTCGCTTCACTCCTCGTCGATCCCGCCTTGCGGCCACCCAGAGGCTGAGACGCGCGCTCGCGCCGTCCATCCTGACCGCAATCGCCGGCGTGCTGCCGGCTGAGGAACCAGATCGATGAGAATGCTATTCGCGGCCCTGCCGCTTACCCTGACGCTTGCCGCCTGTGGCGGCGCGAATCCGCAAACGAACCCGGCCGAGCCGGCCGAGGCCACGCACGCCGAGGAAGGCGTCGTCGCGCTTACGCCACAGCAGATCACCACCGCCGGCATCGAGCTGACCCACCCGAAGCTCGGCAGCAGCGGCGGCACGATCGAGTTACCCGCCTTGCTGGAAAGCGATCCGCAGGCGACGCGGATCGTTGCGGCAACCGTACCTGGTCGCATCGTCGAGCTGCGCCACAATCTGGGCGATCAGGTTCGCCAAGGCGAAGTTATGGCGGTACTCGAAAGTCGCGAAGCCGCCGGTCTTCAAGCTGAAGTGCAGCGCGCCGCCGCTGGCGCGGAGCTCGCCCACAAGACGCTCGCCCGGGATGAGGCGCTTTACGTCAAGGGCTTCCGTCCCTTGCGCGAAGTGGACATCTCGCGTGCGGCCGTAAAGCAGGCGGACGTGGCGCTTCGCCTCGCTCACGAGCAGGTGGCCGCCAGCGGGTCGCGCGGGGGACGATATAACCGCATCGTCATCGCCGCTCCGATCTCCGGCCAGGTGATCGCGCGCACCGCCATACTCGGCCGGAACTTCGCCGCCGATGCCGCCGAGACCGAGCTGTTTCGCATTGCCCGCCTCGACCGGCTGAGCGTGTCTTTCTCGCTTTCCCCCGCCGACGCGGCGCGGGTACGCGTCGGCGCGCCGGTTCAGGTCCATGCCGCCGATCGGAAGGGTCAGGCGCGCATCCGCTTCGTCTCCCCCGTGCTCGACGAGAAGACCCGGCAGGTGCTGGTCCTCGCCGAACTCGACAACCGCGCCGGCCCATGGCGCGCGGGCGAACCGGTCACCGCATCGGTCTCGCTGCCCGGTAATGGCGACGGCGCGATCCGTGTGCCCTCCACCGCGGTGCAGACGGTCGAGGGGCGCACCGTCGTCTTCGTCCGAACCGATCAAGGCTTCCGCGCCGTGCCAGTGACGCTCGGCCGGCAGGACGGGGCGATGGTGATCGTCGCGTCCGGTCTGACGGGCAGCGAGACGATCGCGGCAGCGAACAGCTTCACCTTGAAATCGGCACTCGGCGCTGCGCAAGCCGGGCACGAGGACTGAGGCCATGATCGATCGCATCGTCGCATGGGCGGTGGACAAGCGCTGGCTCGTCCTCCTGCTCACCCTTATCGCCGCCATTGTCGGCGCCGGCGCACTCTGGCGCCTTCCCATCGATGCCGTGCCGGACATCACCAACAACCAGGTGCAGGTGAACGTGGTGGCGCCTGCGCTCTCGCCCGAGCTGATCGAGAAGCAGGTCGCCTTCCCGATCGAGACCGCCCTTTCGGGAATCAAAGGACTGGAGAGCACCCGCTCGCTCAGCCGCAACGGCTTCGTCCAGGTCACCGCGATCTTCTCGGATACGACCGATATCTACTTCGCGCGGGCACAGGTGCAGGAGCGCCTGTCCCAAGCACAGGAAGACCTGCCCGCTGGCGCCCGCCCAGAGATGGGGCCGATCGCTACCGGCCTGGGCGAAGTCTATATCTGGACACTGCGCTATGCCGAGCGCGCGCATGACCAGCATCGCCCCGGCGAGCCCGGCCTCCAGCCCGACGGCAGCTACATCACGCCAGAGGGGGATCGCCTCGCCACCGAGGCCGATAAGGCGACCTATCTCCATACCGTACAGGACTGGATCGTCGCGCCGCAGGTGAAGAGCGTGGACGGGGTGGCGGGCATCGATTCGCTCGGTGGGTTCGAGAAGGAATATCTGGTCGGCCCGGACGTCCAGCGGCTCGCCGACCTGCGTCTGTCGCTGGCCGATCTCGCCGAAGCGCTCGAGCGCAATAACGTCGCTACCGGAGGCGGCACAGTGAACCGCAATGGCGAAGGTCTTGTGGTGCGCGCCGATGCCCGCATCCGCAGCCTGGCGGAGCTGCGCGGCACGGTGATCGCGACGCGCGAGAACACGCCGATCACGCTCGGCCAGGTCGCCGACGTGCGGCTGGGCCAGGGCATCCGCATGGGCGCCGGATCGGAGAATGGCCGCGAGGTGGTCACCGGCACCGCGATCATGCGGATCGGCGAGAACAGCCGCACCGTCTCCACCGGAGTCGATGCCAAGCTGAAGGCGATCGCCCCATCGCTGCCCCGCGATATCGTGATCGAGCCAGTGCTGGACCGCACCAAGCTGGTCAACGCGACCATCACTACCGTCACGAGGAACCTTGCCGAAGGTGCGCTGCTCGTCATCGTCGTGCTGTTCCTGCTGCTCGGCAATTTCCGGGCGGCGCTGATCGCGGCCATGGTGATCCCGATCACCATGCTGCTCACCGGCTTCGGCATGCTGCGGGCAGGCGTTTCGGCGAACCTTATGAGCCTCGGTGCGCTCGATTTCGGCCTGATCGTCGATGGCGCGGTGATCATCGTCGAGAACGGGTTGCGCCGTCTCGCCGATCGTCAGCATGCGGAGGGCCGCCCGCTCGACCTGTCCGAGCGCCTCGCAACTGTGTCCGCCGCCGCTCGCGAGATGATCCGCCCGTCCGTCTATGGCCAGGCGATCATCATGCTCGTCTATCTGCCGCTGCTCACCCTGGCCGGGGTAGAGGGCAAGACCTTCGAACCGATGGCGCTCACCGTGATCATCGCGCTCGCCTTCGCCTTCGTCCTCTCGCTCACCTTCGTGCCCGCCGCGGTAGCGGTCGCCCTGTCCAGGCCGGTCGACGAAACGGAGGGTCGGATCGTCTCGTGGCTGCGCCAACGTTACGAACCCAGCCTCGACCGCGCGATGCGGTGGCCGAAGCTGACCATCGGCGTCGCGCTCGGCGCGCTCGCCCTGGCGGGCGCCGCCTCCACCACGCTCGGGCAGGAGTTCCTGCCGCAGCTCGACGAAGGCGACGTACTTGTCTCAGCCTTCCGCGCGCCGGGCACCTCGGTGGAGCAGAGCCAGAAGATGCAGGCGCAGATCGAGAAGGCGCTCGCTGGCATGCCGGAGATCCGCACCGTCTTCTCGCGGACGGGCACGGCGGAGGTCGCATCCGATCCGATGCCGCCTAACGCCACCGACACCTTCATCATGCTCAATGACCGCAAGGACTGGCCCAACCAGTCGGAGGACAAGGCAGCGGTGGTCGAGCGGATCGAGGCGCGGCTCATACAGGTCCCGGGCCATGCCTATGAGGTCACCCAGCCAATCCAGATGCGCTTCAACGAGTTGATAGCCGGCGTACGCTCGGACGTGGCGGTGAAGGTCTTCGGCGAGGATTTCGGCGAGCTCAACGCCACCGCCGCGAAGATCGCGGCCGTGCTGCGCAAGGTGCCGGGGGCAGAGGATGTGAAGGTCGAGCAGACCGAGGGTCTGCCGATGCTCGACATCGCCTTCAACCATGATGCCGCCGCGCGGCTGGGCGTGCGGGCGCAGGACGTGGCGGACACTGTCTCCGCTGCCGTGGGCGGTCGCCAGGCCGGCGTGATCTTCGAAGGCGACCGGCGCTTTCCGGTGGTCATCCGCCTGGACGATGCGATGCGCGCCGATCTGGAGGCGCTCGGCCAGGTTCCAGTGCCGACACCCTCGGGGGCCTTTGTGCCGCTCTCCTCGGTCGCCGAGATCCGTTTGCTCGACGGCCCGAACCAGATCAGCCGCGAGAACGGCAAGCGGCGCGTCGTCGTCCAGGCCAATGTGCGCGGACGCGACGTGGCGAGCGTCGTCGCAGAAGCCCAGGCGGGAATATCACGCGACGTTGCCTTGCCGGCAGGCACCTGGCTCGAATGGGGTGGGCAGTTCCAGAACCTCGCCTCGGCGCGCGACCGGCTGGCGGTCGTCGTGCCCGCCTGCTTCGTGCTGATCCTGCTCCTGCTCTACGGCGCGCTAGGCAATGTCCGCGACGCGGCGATTGTGTTCACAGGCGTGCCGCTGGCAATGGTGGGCGGTGTGCTGGCGCTGCTGCTGCGCGGCATGCCCTTCTCGATCTCCGCAGCGGTGGGTTTCATCGCCCTTTCGGGCATTGCGGTGCTCAACGGCCTGGTGATGCTCACTTCCATTCGCCAACTCGTCTCCGAGGGTGCAGACCGTGCCACGGCGGCACGCGAAGGCGCGCTCGCTCGCCTGCGCCCGGTGGCGATGACTGCGCTTGTGGCTAGCCTAGGCTTCGTGCCGATGGCGCTTGGTCATGGGGCCGGCGCCGAAGTGCAGAGACCGCTTGCGACAGTGGTGATCGGTGGACTGATCAGCGCCACGCTGTTGACGTTGTTCGTGCTGCCTACTTTATACACCCGTTTCGGACGTGGACCGCGATGAGCCGGTGCTTGTCCCGCGGCGTCTGATATTGTGCGTCGGGTTTCCGGCGATCGGGCATGCGGCCAGATCGGCAAACAAATGGGGCGCAAAGCAGACCTCGAGACTGGATTGTGGGCGGGCGCAAACGTCTAAGACCAGCGGTCGGTGGCAAGCTGGTCTCGCACGCACCGGTTAGGTGGCAGCGCAAATATTTGTGGTAGAAAATGTGGGAAAAATCGCAGTGCCTTGGCTGGAAGCCAGGATTTCTGCGGGTTTCCACGGGCAATTCGGTGGAAGCCCTGTCCACCATCTCCCAAATTTTTCCCGTTCGCCGACGTCTCGATAAACAGGGTTCCCGAGACTTCGCGGCGATTCGCGTCCGCTCCCATTCGCCGGTGTTCGCCGGTGAGCGATTTCCCGTGTGGAAAATATAGGCGCTGGGCAGAGATGGCGCGCTTTGCGGTCGGTCCGCTCTCGGAGACGAGCCAAAGACAGCTGTCGGTCATCAGCCGGGGCGGCAAATGGCAGCGACCCGTGCCGATCGTTCCGGGATGGTAACGCAAAGGTGTGCTTGCGACAGGACCGGCAATTCGTGCGTCGAAGTACCGTTGGTCAACGGCGCGTTAATATCGGTTCGTCGCACGGCACGCTCAAACCATCCCTTCAGACAGCTGCATTCATGGGCGTGTTCATGTGGGGGACAGCTTAACCTGAACACGCAGGACGCGGCGGGGGGCAATTAGAAGGAGGTTGCTCAAATGCGTGTCATTTCCAAAAAGTCAGGGGTTCGCGTCCTGGCTGCCATGCTGGCCGTGTCTGCGTCGGGCAGCGCATATGCGCAGCAAGAGCAGCAGAGCCCGACCGATCCCAGCATCGTGGTAACGGGCCAGCCCGCACCTGCCGCGGCTGCGATGACCGCCGGGCCCGAGGTCAAGGGCGTCATCGCCGCGCGCAACGGCGACAAGATCAAGGTCCGGACCGCCGACGGCAGCAGCGTCGTCATTGCCGTCAACGAGTCGACGCGGATCAAGGCCGCAGGCGGCTTGTTCAGCGGCAGCAGCAAACTCGGCCGAGATTCGCTGCTCAACGGGGTGCCGGTTACCGTCAAGACATTGCAATCGGGCGATGGGCAGTCGGAGCTGGTGGCGAGCCAGGTCAGTTTCCGGAAGAACGACCTCAAGACCGCGACGATGATCCGCAACGCGACGGATCAGCGCTTTGACGAACAGACCGCGGCAACGGAGGCGCTGCGCGGCCGCCTGGGTGACATCGACAAATATAATATCAAGGGCACGACCAATGTGCACTTCGATACCGGCAAGGCGGAACTGTCTGATCAGGACAAGACCGAGCTCTGCTCGACGGCAACCACGGCCGAGGGAACGGAAAACGCCCTGATCCTGGTCGTCGGTTATACCGATTCGACCGGAAGCGACGAAGTCAATCAGCAGCTCAGCGAAAAGCGGGCCAACCGCGTCATCAACTATCTCCAGCAGAAGTGCGGCTGGAAACCCTATCGCATGCTCACCCCGACCGGGATGGCCACGGCGGACCCGCTGGCCAGCAACGACACTGAAGAAGGCAAGGCGCAGAACCGCCGCGTCGCAGTGAATATCCTGGTCAGCAAGAGCGTCGACGTTGCCGACAATAATATGTGAATGGCGCGGGGCGCGCTTCGCGTCCCGCGATATGGTGTAGCAGGGGTCCGAAGAACCTCCGCATCGGATCGGGAGCGGCAATCCGCTCCCGATCCGATACACGTGGGTGGCCGCCGGGATATACTCGCCCCGATCAGGGATTCGGCTGCCGCTCCGCCAGGATCCGTTCGGCGAATGGCCGTGAACGCAACGCTGCTTCGATGCGCCACAATGCGTCGAAAAGGTCCACATCCGCCTCTTCGAGCAGGCGGTGATACGCCGGGACGAACGCCTCCCGCACCTGGACCAGCTTCTCCGCCTGCACTCTTCCCTCCGCGGTGAGCGACACCATCGTGCGTCGCTTGTCCCGCGGGTCTTCACCGGTCTCGACCAGGCCCATATCCCCAAGCTGCCGCACATAGCGGTTGATCAGCGGGTGCGACTGGGATGTCGCCGCCGCGATACCCGTCACGGTCTGCGGGCCGCGCTCGAAGAGCAGGTGAACGGTGGAGACCATCGTCGGCGGGACGATGATTCCAAAATCCGGGAAGACCGTGTCGCACGCATCGAGAAATCGAGTGACCAGACGGCGCATGATGTGCGGCAGCCAGATGACGCCCTGCGAGTGAATGAAATCCTCCATTCCAGCGACGCTAGCGCAACGCGACCAGCATTGCACGAAAAAGCGTTACATTTTACGTAAATATTTACGCTTTATCGGAGTCGACCATGCCGGCTGTCTTCCGCTCTCTTCTGCTTGCCGTAACGCTGCTGTACCTGTCGTGGAGCGCTGCCGCCGTGGCGCGCCCGGCGAACCCCACACTGGACGCCTATTTCCACGCGCTGGTGACGGAGCGCCATTTCAATGGCGGCATACTGGTGGTCGATCACGGCAAGGTCGTTTTCGAACGGGTCCACGGCAAGGCGAGCCTCTCGCCGCCGGCGCCGCTAACCCGCGACACGCGCTTCGCATATGCGTCGATCTCCAAGCTGTTCACCGCCACCGCGATCCTCCAGCTCGTCGAGGCGGGGAAACTGGACCTCGACGTGCCGGTCGCCCGCTATCTGCCAGGATTCCCGTACCCAGCGATAACGCCGCGCCATCTGCTGACCCATAGTTCCGGCCTGCCGGTATTCAGCACGATCTTCGGTCCCGGAGCCGATGCGGAACCCGCACGGACATTCACCAACGCGGATTTCGTGCCCGGCCTGGCACGCAACCCGGTGCCCTTGCTGTACGCGCCCGGCACGCGGAGCAACTATGACAATATCAACTTCACCGTGCTGGCGCTCCTGGTCGAACAGGCGAGCGGGGAGCCCTATCCTGCCTATATCGCGCGCCATATCCTCCGACCGGCACGGATGACGCAGACGCGCTTTCTCCCGATCTCGAAGCAGATGCAGGCGGACCATGTCATGCCCGGCCTTGCGGCGCCCTATATGTTCCCCACCCGATACGCCGAGGCCCCGCTGCTGAGCACGACGATACCCTATGCGCGCCGTTATGCGCACAGCTACGCCTTTAACGGGTTCGGGGACTATGTGGGCACGATGCGCGACCTTTCGCGGTTCGCTGCCGCCTATGACCGGTTGGTGGGGCCGGGGCTGCGCGCTCAGGCATTTGCCGTCAGCCGCATGTCGGACGGGAGCCCGCATCCCAACAAGATCGGCTTGTCCTGGTACGTGGGCGGCGACGAAACGCGCGGGAAGCTGGTCTTCCATGCCGGTGTGATGTCGGGCCTTTCGTGCATTCTGGTGCGCGCGATCGAGAAGCAGCAGACGATCATCGTCTTCAGCAACATGCAGCCCGACGTGAACGGCATCGCTTTCGACGTCACCCGCCTTCTCAACGGCCAGGCTGTCGATCTTCCGCGCCGCAGCCTGGCAACGGCCTATGTCCATGCATTGTTGCGCGAAGGGCCCGCCGTAGCGACGGCGCTGCTGGAGCGGCTCGGCAAGGATCCGCGCTATGTCCTCGACGAGGGCGAACTCAACGTCATCGGCTACGATCTCCTGTCGCCTGGCGATCCGTACAGGTTTGGCCTGTCACCGAAGCTGGGCGCGGCGCTCGAGACATTCCGCACCAACCTCGCCCGTCACCCGCAAAGCTGGAATGCGCATGACAGCTATGGCGAAGCGCTGCGCAAGGCTGGACGCAGGCAGGAAGCCATCGCCATGTACCGCCGATCGCTCGAGCTCCACGAGAATGCGGGCGGCCGGCGGGCGTTGAACGAGCTTCTGCGCGGCGAATGGCGCCAAGCAGCTGACGCCATGCCTGAGGTCCGGTCGCCTTCCACCGCGGTTGAGCAGCCATTAGGAAGGGCCGATAGGAGATAAGCAATGTTCGTTGTCGCCATGGCGCTTGCGGCTCAAGACGTTACCGAAAAAGTCGAAGGCTGGACCATTTCGACGAATTTCAGGAAGGACGATTGCGTCATGTCCGCCACCCTCCTAAGCGGCGGGGACGTCAGCTTCCACTGGAGGCCCCGCAAGCGGGCAGGGGTGATGCTCTACCGATCGCCGGAGTTCAAATCGCTCGAGCAGGACAAGGAATACAAGATCGAGGTCGGATTTCTGAAGGCCGGAAAGCTCGACATGGGATGGGGCAAACGGGCCGCGACCGGCAATGTGAGCGAGGACGGAACGCGCGGGTTCATCATCGTGTTCAGCGGGAAGGAGATACTCTCCGACATCGCCGCGAGCACGAAGCTCGGCTTCTGGTACAAGGACAAGCTCGTCGGCGCGGTTCCGTTGCAGGGTTCCGGAAAGGCCGTCGCGGCGCTCCGGCGCTGCGAGAATTCCGTCCTGGAGAAACAGGCTGACGACCCGTTCGCGCAGTGAAGGGCCGGGGCTTTCGGGACTGGCGGCAGCTCCGGCGACGTCAGAGTTGCATGGGAACCGCAGGCTCCGGGCCGGGATCCTTGCGGCCCAGGGTGAAGAACGGCAGCGCATAGTGCACCACCCAGCCGATCGTCAGCGCGTACAGCACGGTGCCGACCCCGACGGTACCGCCCATCAGCCAGCCCGCCGCGAGGACGCTCAGCTCGATCGCCGTCCGGACGATCTTGATCGGCCAGCCCGTGCGGCCGGCGATACCGGTCATCAGCCCGTCGCGGGGCCCGGGACCGAGGCCGGCGCCGATATAGGCGCCACCGGCAATCCCGTTCAGCACGATCCCTGCGATCAGGAACGCGAAGCGCGCGGGATATCCCTCCGGCGCGGGCAGCAACGGCAGCGCCAGGTCGACCACCGTGCCGATGATGAGGATGTTGAGCACCGTGCCGATGCCGGGGCGCTGGCGCAGCGGAATCCACAGCAGCAGCACGATCAGGCCGAGCAGGTTCACCGTCATGCCGAAGCTGAGTCCGATGCGCGGCGCGAGCCCCTGATGCAACACGTCCCAGGGGTCGAGACCGAGATTGGCACGCAGCATCAAGGCCATCGAGATGCCGTAAAGCGCGAGGCCCCAAAGGAGCTGGACAAGGCGTCGGGTGAACATGAGGATAGCCAATAAAGGTAATAGGCATTGTGTCTGAGGGCCAATTGAAAGATATTGGCCTTATGGAACGCAATGCCCTCAGCCCGGCCTCGCTCGCGCGCCAGCTCGGATCCTGGCGCGGCAGTGCGGGCGGTGGGGCTGCCTATCGTCAGCTGGCACGGGCGCTGCGCCTGCTGATCCTCGATGGCCGGATCGGCCTGGGCGTGCGGATCGGCGGCGAGCGCGATCTGGCGCGGGCGCTGGGGGTGAGCCGCACCATGATCAGCGCCGCCTTCGACGTGTTGCGCGACCAGGGTTATCTGCTGAGCCGCCAGGGATCGGGGAGCGTGACCCGCCTGCCCGGCATCGGGCAGGGCGGCGTGCCCGGCGCGACGGACGATGTCGAGGAAGCGGGACCGGATGTCGTCGACTGGACCAAGGCCGTGCTGCCCGCGCCGCAGACCGTCTGGTACGCCTATGAGCAGGCGCTGGGCCAGATGCCGGCCTTCCTCTCCGGCTTTGGATATGAAGTGTTCGGCATCCCGCGCCTGCGGGCCGCGATCGCGGCCGATTATACCGCGCGCGGCTGCCCGACGACGCCTGACCAGATCTTCGTCACCAGCGGCGCGCAACAGGGCCTGTCGCTGCTGCTGCACCTGCTCGCCGGGCCGGGCGATCGAATCGTCGTCGACCATCCGACCTATCACAATGCGATCGCCGCGATCCTGAAGCATAGCTGCGTCGCGGTGCCGGTCGGGCTTCCCGAAACGGGCTGGGACATCGACGCGATCCACGCCGCGTTTCGCCAGACCGGCCCGCGCTTCGCCTATATCATCGCCGATTTCCACAATCCGACCGGCCGCGTGATGGACCCCGACACGCGTGCGGCGCTGGTGCGCACGGCACGCGCCACGCACACGCCGCTGGTGATCGACGAGACGATGGCGGCGGTCGCCCTCGACACGCCCGCGCCGCCGCCCGTGGCCGTGCACGACCTGCACGGCGACACGGTGATCGGTATCGGCTCGGTCAGCAAGCGCTTCTGGGGTGGGCTGCGGATCGGCTGGATACGCGCCGACACCCAGACGATCGTCGCGCTGGGCCGGCTTCGCGAAACGCTCGACGCGGCAACGCCGATCATGGAGCAGCTGGCGGTCGCCGCACTGCTGGACGGCAGCATCGAGGGAGACGGGGCCGGCATCGATCTTCGCGCACGCCGCGACCACCTGATCGCCCGGCTCGCCGGCGCGCTGCCGCACTGGCGCGCACCGGTGCCGCCCGGCGGCTTCATGCTCTGGGCGGAAATGCCGCGGCCCGAGGCTTCGGCGCTGGCAGCGATGGCGCAGAGCCTGTCGCTGCGCATCACGCCGGGGCCTCGCTTCGGCGTCAATGGCGCGTTCGAACGCTTTGTCCGCCTGCCCTTCACGCTGCCCGAAGCCGAGCTCGACCGTGCGGTCGATCGACTGGTCCTGGCCGAAGCGCATTTGCGCTCGCGGCATGGGCGGATGCCCGATCCGGCGGCGTGGGAACTCGAGGCGGAGCGCGTAATCTAGCCTGCCAAGCTGTAGCCAAACTTACATGTTCGTCACCTAGGCGCCGCGGCAACGCACCTGACCCGGGCCCTTCGCCAGTGACCGCACCCAATGTCCGCCCGATTGATCGCTGGTTCGTCGACGAGGTGCTGCCGCATGAACGCGCCTATGTCGACTATGCGCGCCGCACGATGCGCAACGACGACGAGGCCGGCGACATCGTTCAGGAAGCCTATTCGAAAGTCATCATGCTCGACGGCTGGGCCGCCATTGCGAACCCGCCCGGCTATGTGATGCGCACGATCCGCAATCTCGCCGTCGAGCGCATCCGCCAGGCGCGGGTCGTGACCATGCAGCCCCTGCCGTCGCCGACGATTCTCGACATCGCGGACGACACGCCGGACAGCTTTCGCATCGTCGCCGGAGAGAAGCAGATGGCGCGGGTGCAGCAGGCCATCTCGGCGCTGCCCGAACGCTGCAGGGTCGCGCTGGTCAGGCGTCGCTTCGCCGAAGAAACGCCGCGCGAAATCGCCAGCGACCTGGGGATCAGCATCTCGACGTTCGAGAAGCGGCTGGCGCGCGCGGTGGAACTGCTCACCTATGCTCTTACCCCGCAAAACCGATGCCCCGACGGGCAACCGTCGGAAGAGCGGGATCACAAGGCGCTTCTCTGACTTGCGACAGCTTGATAAATGTCCGGGTTAAGACCCATCTCTCGCTTGACCCGATCGGGACGCAGACGCGCTGACACATGACGAACGTGAAAGATCCTCTGGGTCAGGATGCCCTTGTCGCCGAAGCGTCGCGCTGGTTTGCCGCCCTGGACGCAGGCACCGCCCGTCAGGACGAGTTCGAAGCCTGGCGGAATCGCGATCCCGCGCATGCGGTCGCCTATGCACGGATCGTCGGCAATTGGGAGAGCATCGCGCGTCCCGCCGCGGCGATCGGCCGGGAGATCCCGGCCCGGGCGAGCCGGCGCCATTGGCTGAAGGCGGCGGCCATCGGCCTGCCGGTTGCCGTTCTCGGTTCCGGCCTCCTCGCGAGCCGCGCCTATGCCTGGGAGAATGCGACGACCCGAGTGGGCGAGACGCGGCGCGTGGCGCTGCCGGACGGCAGCGTCGCGCATCTCAACACCGACACCTCGCTCTCCTGGCGCTTCGGCCGCCAGGGTGGTGCCCTGCGGCTGGATCGCGGCGAAGTCGCCCTGGACATGCGGCGCGGGCAGGCGACGATCCTGCATGTAAACGAGACGTCCTTCCCGCTCGCACCGGGCCTTTTCGATGCCCGGATCGCGTCCGGGCAAGCGGAACTGACCTTTATCGACGGCGCCCCGATGCGCCTGCCGGGCAATGGAGCCGGGACGCTTCGGCCCAACGACACCGTCATCGTCGGCGGCGGTCGACCCCGCATCGAGACGCTCAGTTCCGAACGGGTCGCGTCCCTGATCGCCTGGAGAGCCGGCGAGATCATCTTCCTCGACCAGTCGGTCGGCGAGGCGGCGGAGAATTTCAATCGCTACCTCACGCGCAAGATCGTGGTGGGCAATGCCGAACTCGCCCGCGAGAAGATCGGCGGGCGCTTCGACCTCAATCGACCCGATCAGTTTCTCAAGGCCGTCTCGCTGAGCCTGAATGCCCGGGTCATCAGCACCGCGGCAGGGTACGAACTGACCCGCTGAAATTTTTTTCCCCGCAACTTGGAGGTGGAGGGCGGAAATCCCGTCAACCCTGCGAGTGACGCAATTCTGCGCCTGCCGGGGGTTATTTCATGTCCGTTCGCATGTTCGGTTCCGTTTTCGCTGCCCTGGCCGCCTCGACCGCGGCCATCGCAAGTCCCGCCCAAGCCACGACGATCCATTTCGACGTTCCGTCCCAGACGCTCGACAAAGCGCTGATCGCCTTTTCCAAGCAGGCCAATGTCAAGATCGTCTATCCCGCGACCGAAATCCGCGGGCTGACCGCGCCCGCCGTGCGCGGCACCATGACGCGGCAGAAGGCGCTCGCCCTGCTGATCGTCGGCTCCGGCCTGCGGGTCGTGGGAGACGACGGCCAGGTCGTGGCGCTGGCCCAGGACATGCGGGGAAACGTGCCCGCTGCCGGCCAGGTTGCTGACCAGGAAGACGCGCCCGAGATCGTCGTCACCGGCTATCGCGGCTCGATCGAGGAAAGCCTCCAGGAAAAGCGCGAGGCCAATGCCTTTGTCGACATCGTCACCGCGCAGGATGTCGGCAAGTTTCCCGACAAGAACGTCGCCGATGCGCTCCAGCGCATGCCCGGCGTGGTCATATCCCGCGACGGCGGCGAAGGGTCGCGCGTGAGCATCCGCGGCCTGCAGCCGGGTCTCACGCTGACGCTGCTGAACGGCAATTTCCTCGCGGGCGCCGACAGCGGCGATCCGCAGCGCTCGTTCAACTTCGTGATGCTCCCGTCGAACTTCATCGCCAGCACCAAGGTGTACAAATCCTCCGAAGCACGGCTGGAGGAAGGCGGCATCGGCGGCACGATCATCCTGAATACGCGCCGCCCGTTCGACGTGCCGTCGGGATCGGGCTTCATCTCCGCGGAAGGCACCTATTCCGACAATAGCGAGAAGTTCGAGCCGCAGATCGGCGGCCAGTTCTCGTGGAAGAACGACGCCGAGACGGTCGGGCTGCTGGTCGGCGGCGTCTATCAGAAGCGCACCAACCGCGAGATGCGCGCGACGGCAGGTACCTGGCGCTGGTGGAGCGACCGCGACGCGGCCGGCAAGGTCATCACCAAGGCGACCGACATCAACGGCAACCCGATCAAGAACGACGCGGCCGTTTCCTACTGGACCGGCGGCGGCCAGAGCACGCTCGATGGCACGCACTATTCCGGTTACTGGGCACCGCAATCCGTCCGCACCGAGATCTTCGACCAGGACCGCGAGCGCTTCGGCATCCAGGCCACCGCGCAGCTTCGTCCCGTGGACAATCTGACGCTGACCGCCAATTATTTCCGCTTCGAGTACAGCAGCGACTATGTCCACAACCAGCTGACCATCCCCGAATGGGGCTATGGCAAGTTCTTCAGCGGCGCCACGTTCGACGCGAGTCGCACGGTGATGCGCGCGGCGGAATTCACCGTGCCGCCGGCCGGCACCATGTGCCTCGCCGCCAAGCCGCCCTGCACCATGGAGACGCCGCGGCTCACCGGCTTCTACAGCAAGGAAAAGCAGCACTCGCAGACCATCGAGGGCGAGGCGCACTACATCCAGGATCGCTTCGATGCGGTGCTGAAGGTCGGCAAGACCATGGCCAGCGGCGGCCCGACCATGCGCTTCAACGTGGCAGCCAAGCCGCGCCTCACCGTTCCCGGGCAGGAGCGGAACGGCAATTTCGTGAGCAACTGGGATCTCAGCAACCGGGGCGTGGTGATGGAGTTCTCGCC
This sequence comes from uncultured Sphingomonas sp., assembly GCA_966211615.1. Classification (GTDB taxonomy): domain Bacteria; phylum Pseudomonadota; class Alphaproteobacteria; order Sphingomonadales; family Sphingomonadaceae; genus Sphingomonas. The sequence continues at coordinate 43,919 of CBIHNZ010000018.1, read as the reverse complement.
CGAGCTGCAGCAGAACATCATGAACGGCATCGCGCAGATCGACGTCGGCGGGACCAATTCGGGCTTCACCAACAGCGAGATCGACCAGCCCTATGTCCAGATCGACATGACGCGGGAGTTCGGCGGCGACAGCGTGCTGCATTCGATCCAGTTCGGCGGCAAGTGGCGCAAGCTCGAAGTTCACCGGGAGACGGGCCGCAACGAATGGTATGCCGATCCCGCGACGAAGAAGCGCTATCAGGACACGCCAGCGGGCGCGGTGGCGCGGCCGGAATATTTCTACGACCCGCCGATCGGGAACATCAACGGCGCCTTTTCGGCCAACCTGTTCCCCGCGATCAATTTCGAGCGCTATCTCCAGATCATCAACGACACCTACGGGCCTTCGGTGCGCGTCGAGGAACCGAACAACGTCTATGATCTGAGCGAGGAAGTCGGCGGCGCCTATGGCCAGGTCAACTTCGACAAGGGCGGCTTTCGCGGCAATATCGGCCTGCGCGTCGTCAAGACCAAGCAGCGCGACGAGACGTCGGACCGGCTGCAGTATGAAAACGACTATTGCGTCGACGGTCCGGGCGGCCCGTTCGATCCCAACCGGCCGATCGGCGCCGACGGCAATTGCCAGATCCTACCGCTCGCCGCGCGCGAGGCGATCCAGAACATCCGGCTGCACGAGCGCAAGACCTATACCGACTGGCTGCCCAGTCTGAACGCCTCCTACGACGTGACGCCGAACCTGCTGCTGCGCGGCTCGGTAGCCAAGGTGGTCGCGCGGCCGGCGATCTCGGACCTCGCCGGCGCCCGCTCGCTCACCTACAAGTCGGCGGCCTATGCCTTTGACCGCAACCAGTTCGGCGAGTTCGAGGGCTGGTCGGGCAGCGGCGGCAACGCGCAGCTCAAACCCTTCTCCGCCTGGCAGTACGACATCGGCCTCGAATGGTATTTCCAGCGCGGATCGGTGATCGGCGCGACCCTGTTCCGCAAGGACGTGTCCAACTTCATCGTGCCGCTCGTGCTCGACGTGACGCGGGATGTTGCCGGGCAGCAGGTGATGATCGAATCCTATTCGACGGTCGCCAACGGATCGAGCGCGGTGTCGCAGGGCGTGGAGCTCTATGCCCAACATACCCTGCCGTTCGGCCTCGGCGCGCAGGTGAACTTCACCTATAACGACACCTCGACGGCGGACGTCACGCTGGACGGCCAGAAGGTCGGGTCCTCGCCGCTGGTCGGCAGCGCCAAGACCCAGTTCAACGCATCGGTCTTCTACGAGACCAAGAAGCTGTTGCTGCGCGCGTCGTACAACCGCCGCGGCGAAGTGGTCGGCGGCCTGTCCTCAGGGCTCAACACCTATACCGCGCCCTATGAGCAGGTCGACCTCAACGCCTCGTACAAGCTGATCGACGGCGTGACGCTGACCGCCTCGATCATCAACCTCACCAAGTCCGAGGAATGGCAGTATCTGGGCAACGACACGAAGGACCGCTTCGTCGGCAGCACCTATTCGGGTCGCCGCGGCTATGTGGACATCTCGTACAACTTCTGCGGCCTGTCTGCCGGCCGGGCGTCCGCCCCGCCCGGCCGGCATCGATTCCGGAGCATTCCATCATGCGTAAGATCGCCCTGCTCGGCCTCGCGTTGCTCACGTCCGTGCAATCTTGTCCCGCACTCGCCTGGGGCGGACGCGGGCATGCGGTCATCGACCGGGCCGCGCTCGCCACGCTGCCGGCGGACGGGCCGCTCTTCCTCCAGAAATATGCCGACTTCATCGCGGAAGAGGCGACGATGCCCGACAGCTGGCGTTCGTCTTCCGAGCCTTTCGCGAAGATCGAGGAGGATCCCAACCATACCTGGTTCGTCGAGCGGCTGCGCTTCCTCGATCCCGTGCCGCGGTCACGCTATGCCTTTGTGCTGGCGCTCTATCGCGAGCATCTGCGGCTTCGGGGGATCGACCCGAGGGCGGCGGAGCGAGTCAATGTCCGCTGGACCGGCACGCTGCCCTATGCGGTGATGGAAGGCTATGGCCGCATCGTCGCAGGCATGCGCGCGCTGCGCGCCAAGCAGTCGAGGGGCGAGCCCACCGCGCATATCGAGCAGGTGCTGGCTTTCGATACCGCCTGGATGGCGCACTATATCGGCGACGGTACGCAGCCGCATCATGCCAGCATCCATTGCGAAGGCTGGTTCGGCGACAATCCGAAGGGATACACGCGCAGCGGAGCGATCCACGGCGTCTTCGAAATCGGCTATGTCGACGCCATAAATCTCCAGCCTTCCGACATCCTGGGCCGCATCGGCGCGCCCGGGCACCAGGAGGGCGACCTGTTCGGCGAGGTCCTGCAGTTCCTCGGCGACAGCGCGAGCGAGGTCGAGACGATCTACGACCTCGAAAAGCGCGGGATATTGGCGGATCCCACCAATCGCGAAGGCCGCGAATTCGTCTATCGCCGGACCTCGATCGGCGCGGCGATGCTGCGCGACCTCCTCTACCGCGCCTGGCAGGAGAGCGCGAAGCCGGGCGTTGGCGAACCTCGCCCGCAGGATCCCTCCGGCCCTCGTTACGATGCGGAGACCGGCTCGGCGCCCGCGCCCTGACGCTGTCTCATCACTTTCATTCCAGCATGGGAAAGCCCCGTTCATGACAATCGATCGCCGTACCCTGATGAAGGCGGGTGGAAGCCTCGCGCTGTTCACCGGCTTTTCCGCCGCTTCCTCCCTGTTCGCCCAGTCGCTCGGCGCGAATCCGTTCACGCTGGGCGTGGCCTCGGGCGATCCCTGGCCGGACGGTTTCGTGATCTGGACGCGCCTTGCCCCGCGGCCGCTCGAGGAACATGGCGGCATGCCGCAGAGCGCGGTCCCGGTGCGCTGGGAAGTCTCCGAGGACGAGGGCTTCACCCGCGTGGTGCAGAAGGGCGAGGCGCTGGCCCGGCCGGAGCTGGGCCATTCGGTGCATGTCGAAGTGAGCGGCCTGCGTCCGCATCGCCACTATTGGTACCGGTTCAACATGGCGGGCAGCGCCATGAGCGCAGTCGGTACGGCGCGCACGGCGCCCGAAGCCAATGCGGCGCTCGACCGGCTGCGCATCGGCGTCGCCGGATGCCAGCATTGGGAGGCCGGCTTCTACGATTGCTGGGGCGCGCTGGCCCGCGAGCCCGACCTCGACCTGATCTTCCACTATGGCGACTATATCTATGAGGGCCGCGGGCGCCCCGTCGGCGGGCATAGCGTCCGCCAGCATTTCGGCGACGAGATCTACAGCCTGGACGATTATCGCCGGCGCTACGCCCAATACAAGACCGATGCCCACCTCCAGGCCGCGCACCAGGCATGCGCGTTCGCCGCGTCGTTCGACGATCACGAGGTGGACAACAACTGGGCCGGTGCATTCGACCAGGACGGAACCCCGCCCGAAATCTTCCTGCTGCGTCGCATGGTGGCGATGCAGGCATGGTATGAGAACATGCCGGTGCGCCGCGCGCAGCTGCCGGGGGTGCAGGGCATCACCGCCTATCGCCGGCTCGATTTCGGACGGCTGCTGCGCACCCATGTGCTCGACACCCGGACCTATCGCTCGGACCAGCCGTGCAACGACGTCGCGCGCTCCGAGCAATGCACGCCCGAGGCGCATAACAGCCCGAACATGATGGGTGCGGCGCAGGAAGCCTGGCTGGACAAGGGGCTGGCGAACCAGGCGACGTGGAACCTGCTCGCGCAGCAGGTCATCGTCATGCCGCTCGATGTCCGGGCTCCCGGGGCGACGAAGCCGGTCTTCGAGACCGATCTATGGGACGGCTATCGCCCGGCGCGGGCGCGCCTGGTCAATTCCATCCGCAAGCACGGCCTGACGAACGTCGTCATCGCGACCGGCGATCATCACAAGCACGGCGCCGGCACGGTTCCTGAACGCGACGGCGCCCCCGACGGCAAGCAGGTCGCGGTCGAGTTCCTGGCGACCTCGATCTCCTCGGGCGGCAACGGCAATGGCGAGGCCGGCAACGATCACATGCTGCGGAACAATCCCAACTGGGACCTCTACACCAACCGCCGCGGCTACCAGCTGTTCGACATCACGCCCGAGCGGTGGGCCACCGACGTGAAGGTGATGGATGAGATCGAGAAGCCCGGCGGCTCGATCCGTACGCTGATGCAATATCAGGTGACGCCCGACGCTCCCCGCCTCCACCGCCAGGATGTAAGCTCCGCAACCTAGGCGTTGCGAACGGCCCGGCGCGCGTCACGCGCCGGGCACCCCAGAAAGGAACGAACGCGATGTTCAAGTTGAAGACGGCCCTGCGCGCAGCGACCCTGCTGGCGAGCGGCCTTGCCCTCGGTGCCGGTGCGCCGGCCGGTGCGCGCGAGGCGCGCCATGCGCGCAACGTCATCATCTTCCTGGGCGATGCGGGCGGCCTGCCGACGCTCAGCGCCGCCGGCATCCTGGCGCATAACCGGCCGCAATCCTTGTTCATCCAGTCGATGCCGAACATCGCGCTGTCCGACACCTCCTCGCTCAATCGCTGGGTGACGGACTCGGCGGCCGGGATGACCGCGATCGTCACCGGCCAGAAGACAAACAACGCATGGCTTTCGGTCGTGCCGTCCGCCAACGGCACTGTCAGGCCGGTAAAGACGCTTCTGGAATATGCCGAGGAGCGTGGCCTCTCGACCGGGGTCGTCACCAACATGCCGATCTGGGACGCCACGCCGGCCGCCTGCTACGCCCATGTTCCGGCGCGCTCCGACAAGGACGAGATCTTCCGGCAGATGCTGGCGCCGCGGTTCGGCGACGGCGTCGACATCCTGATCGGCAAGGGCAGAAAGGACGCCGAGACCTCGTTCGGCAAAAATGGCCTGACCGCCGCGCGGGCTTTCGCCAATGCCGGCTACAGCTTCGGCGACGATCCCGCGACGCTGGCGCTTGGGACGGGTCGCGCCGCCATCCTCCGCGACGAGGACTATGCCCCGATCCCTGCGGTCGAAGCGACCATTTCCCGCCTCAGCCGCAATCGGAAAGGCTATTTCCTGATGGTCGAGTGGGACATGCATACCGACAAGCCCCAGAACGGGTTGCGGCACGCCATCGAGATGGACGACATGATCCGCCGCGTCAGCGCCACGGCCGGCAAGGACACGCTCATCCTGTTCGTCGCCGATCACAGCTTCGGTCTCCGGATGCGTGGCGGCACGCGCGCGACGCTGTTCGCCGATCAATATGCCGAGGCATCGAAGCCCGACGTGTCGAACGAGAATAATCCGCTGATCAGCGTGGACGACACGCATACCGGCGAAGAGGTGGTCGCGGCGGCATCGGGCCCTGGCGCCGAGAGAGTGCGCGGGTTTCTTCCGAACACGCGCCTGTTCGAGATCATGATGGTGGCTTTCGGCTGGAAACCCGATTGACGCGGGACGGGGGTCGGAGAATGTGACTGACCCTGTTCGGCCCCGGCCTATTTGGGAATGATCACTTTCAGGGGCACGGACGGCGACAGCTGCCGTTCACCGGCAGCTGTTCGTTGCGCAATCAGGCGCGCGCCATAGAATGGCGAGCTTTCCGTCACATGTTCCCAGGAGATCGAGCATGGCAGAGCGAGTTGCCCAATGCCGTTGCGGGGCTGTCGAGGCGCGGTGCCAGGGGGATCCGGTCCGCGTCTCGGTCTGCCATTGCCTCATCTGCCAGCAGCGCAGCGGCAGCGTCCTCGCGGTACAGGCGCGCTTCGCCAAGGAGGATGTCGCCATCCTGGGATCCACCAAGACGTTTCACAGGGTGAACGAGGAGGGGACTCGCAGCCGCTTCCTGTTCTGCACCGAATGCGGTTGCACGATCGCCTATATGGTCGACAATTTCCCCGATCTCGTCGCGATACCGGTCGGCGCCTTTGCCGACCCCAATTTTCCGGCGCCCCATTATTCGGTCTACGAAGGTCGCAAGCACGCCTGGGTGGCGGTGGTCGGGCCGCAGATCGAACATTTCGACTGACACGAAATGCTACGTGATCGGCGAGCTAACCGGAGCCGCCAATAGCAGAACGGGTGGATACAGAGAGCCGCTGAAGCGGTCGCCGACGCCCGCCCCGCACAGGGGGCAGGCCGCCGGCGATGCGTCAGAAGCGGAAGCGCACGCCGCCGGTCAGGCGTCGGCCGGTCTGACGGTATTCCTTGGTGCGGTCCGGAGTCACCGAATAGATGAACTCCTTGGCGTTGTTCAGGTTGGTGCCCTCCGCGAAGAAGGTGAATTGCGGCGTCACGTCATAGGACAGGCTGGCATCGAGCTGGCCATAGGCGTTGAAATATTCAGGCTCGCCGTTGCGGCCCGAAGCGACCTGCAGGAAATTGTCGCGATACGTATAGGCGACACGGGCCTGGACGCCGTATTTCTCGTAATAGCCGACCAGGCTGTACGACCATTTCGACAGCCCCTCGAGGCCGAAGCTCACATTGGCGACCGTGTTGCGGTAGTTGGCGTTGGAGTCGGTATAGTTGAGGCTGGTCTGGACGCCGAAACCGCTCAGCGCGCCGGGCAGGAAGGTGAGCGCCTGGCGGTAGCCGACCTCGAAGCCCTTCACGGTCGCGCCCTGGCCATTGTCCGGCACGGTCACCTGGAAGGTCACCTGATCGACCAGCTGCGGCGTCGTCACCAGCGTCACGAACGAGTCGATCTTCTTGTAGAACACCGCGGCATTGAGCAGCGCCGAGGGCGAGAAATACCATTCGAGGCCGGCTTCGACCTGGCTGGCGCGGAACGGCTGCAGGTTCGGATTGCCCCGCTTGATCGTCTCGTTGCCGGGGTTGGTCTGGATCGACTGGACGGGCGACAGGTCCGACAGGGTCGGACGGGTCATCACCCGCGATCCTGCCAGGCGCAGGATCAGGTCGTCGGTGAGCGAGAGACGGATGTTCAGCGACGGCAGCCAGTCGCGGTAATGGCCGCGGAAGCCGACCGGGACGACCGGCGACAGCGTGATGATGTTCTGGCCCTGGCCGTTCGGGATGGCGCTCAGCACGGTCTGCGACGCGCCGGTCGAGGTATAGACCGTGTCCTCCATGCGCAGGCCGCCGTTCACCGTCAGCGCCATGCCACCGAGACGGGTGTCCCAGGTGCCCATCAGATAGCCGATCTTCACATGCTCATCGACGACCGACGAGGATGCTGCGGCGACCGGGGCCGGATCGAAGGTCTTGCCGTCCTGCGCCGCGAACTGGTCGATCAGCTTGACCAAAGTCAACGGGTTGTAGCTGATCCAGTCGCGGATGATGTTGTCGCTGCCGCCGCCCGAGAAGAAATAGCGGTTGGTGGGGCTGAACAGCGACGTGGGCAGCACGCGGTCCGAGCCGCAATAGGCGCATTGCTGGCCGAACGGCATGCTGTTGCCGGTCAGCGACTTCGTTCGGTTGGCGTACATTCCGCCCGCCGCGACGGTGAAATTGTCGGCGAGCTTCCACTGCGCGTCGGCGCGATACTCGCCGATCTCGTCGTCGACATCGGTGCCGCCGCCCCAGATATAGTAATGCGCGGTGAGGCCCTGCGCATTGGTCGGCGCGTTGGCATAGTTCGGGCTGCTGAACCCATAGTCGTAGATCGGGCTGCCCGACCGCCGGTCGAACCACAGGTCGACATTCTTCCGGCGGATGGTGGTGAACAGGCTGTCGTCCTTGCCGCGGCGCCGCGCGGCGGACTGCGAGGCATCGACGCTGATCTTGAGGCGGTCGGTCGGCTCCCAGGCGACGTTGAGGCCGTACTGGTCCGTGGTCACGTCGCGCACGTCGTACTGGATGATCTCGTCGACGAAGCCGCCCTGGTAGCGCTGGTACACCGCCTCGCCACCCTGGACGACCTGGTCGACCAGGATGCCGCCCGAGAAGTCATAGGCGAGGCCGGTCTGCTGCTCGGTGAACTTGGCCTTGGAATAGAGGCCGTCGAGCGTGATCGTCAGCGTGTCGGTCGGCTTGGCCTGGATCGAGCCGGTGAGGCCGTAGCGCTTGAGCGTGCGCTCGAAGAAGAAGGGCGACAGGTTCGACGGCATCGAGACGTTGGTGAAGGGCGCGACGTTGGGGCCGATGCGGCCGCCGGGAACGCCGTTCAGATTGTAGTAGGAGTCGGTGCTCGAGCGACGGACATGGCCGGCGCCGATGGTGAACTCGTCGTCGCGGACATTCTGGTCGGTATAGACCGCGGAGAGCGAGACGCCGAAGGTCCGGTCCGCGTTGCGCCAGCCGATCACCGCCGAGACCTCGGGATTGTAGCGGTCGGCGACCTCGGCCCATTGGATGCTGCCCGATCCCGCAAGCACGAACTGCTGCTTCTGGTCGAGCGGGCGCATCGTGCGGACGTCGACGGTCGCGCCGATCGAGGCGCCGTTGATGTTCGCCTGGGGCGACTTGTAGACGTCGGCGCCGCTGATCACTTCCGAGGGCAGCACGTCGAACGAGAATTCGCGGCCGTTATTGTCGGTTGCCAGCGTGCGGCCGTTGACCGTCACGGCGTTGAACTTGGGTCCGAAGCCGCGGACGGTGACGTAGCGGCCCTCGCCGCGGTTGCGCTCGATCGTGACGCCGGCGATTCGCTGGAGCGATTCGGCGACGTTCTGGTCGGGCAGCTTGCCCAGATCCTGCGCGACGATCGAATCGACCACGCCGATCGCGTTGCGCTTGATGTCGATCGAGGCCTGCTCGCTGGCGCGGATGCCGGTGACGATGATTTCCTGTGAATCCGCGGCTTGCGCGTCATCGCTGGCAGCCTGCGGTTCCGCCGTCTGGGCCGCGGGCTCGACATTCTGGGCAAGCGCGGCACCGCTCCACAACAGTGCGCCGAACGCGGTGGCGGAGAGCAGCGCAGCACGCACCCGCCCATTGGTGAAATTCATGGTGATCCTCTCCCTGTTTTTTGTAATATTGCACGAAGGCCAACTGATATGTCAATTAGTCATCATACATCATACGTTATACCGGTATGGGGGAGCGGCCATTGACTGACCCACGCCGATCGAGTTCGATCGCGGCGCGCGATCTGCGCCTGACAATAAGAACGTAGACGCGCCGCACCATGACTTCGTCCTTCCCCGAGCATCTGCGTATTCGCCGCCGTCCGCGTCTGGCGGAGGCCGTGGTCGAGGGTCTCGTCAATGCGATCGTGACCGAGACCTATCCGGCGGGCACCGCGCTGCCGCCCGAGGCCATGCTCGGCGAAGAATACCAGGTCAGCCGCACGGTCATCCGCGAGGCGACGATGGCGCTGACCGAGAAGGGGCTGATCGTCTCACAGCAGGGGCGCGGCACGATCGTCCGCGATTCCAGCGCCTGGGATATGCTCGATCCGATGATCCTTGCGGCGCTGTTCCTGCGCGAGGACGGGCTCAGCTATCTCGACAATCTGTCGGAGATCCGCTCGCTGCTCGAAGGCGCGATGGCGGCCAAGGCGGCGCGGCGCCGTCCTGCCGCGCTGCTCGCCGACCTGACCGCGCAGATGGCCAAGCTCGAGGCGCTGATCGACATGCCGGCGGCCTATGTGCTCGAGGATGTCCGTTTCCACGACATCATCATGCGCATGTCGGGCGACCGGCTGAGCAAGGCGGTGATCGACGGCGTCCAGTCCGAGGCGCTGCGCACCCATGGCTATAGCGGCAAGCTCAACATCGGCCATATCGAAGAGACGCATGAAGGCCATAAGCGGATCTTCGACGCGATCGCCGCCGGCGACGCCGAAGCGGCGTCCCAGGCGATGCGCGCGCATATCGAAGGCTCCTGGGCGCGCCGCCGATCGGCACGGCACGCGCAGCCTTAGGGCTTTCTAGGTCGTGAACTCATAAGCACGGGCAAGATCTGGTAGAAAACGGTCGCGGAATTGGATAAAAGTTCGAAGTGCACGGAGGATCGGCATGACCCAACAAATCGCGATAGCATCGGGCATCATCGGCTTTCTGCTCTGCATCGCCACAGCATTGATCCTGACCCTTGGCTCCCGCTCCAAGCAGCATGATGCGTAATCGCTAACGTCCCCGATTAGGGCGAGTATCGCTGGCGGGCTTCGCAATTCGGCTCTGGCTGCGCGCCTATGAGTCTACGGCCTAAGTCGCCGCCGTCTTCCTGGCCTCGAAGACGCGGTGCGACGTGCAATTGTCGTCCACCACATCCCAGTCGATGTCGATCCCAAGACCCGGCCCTTCGGGCACATGGATGTTGCCCTCGGCATCCATCAGGTCGCGCAGGCTCTGCTTCATCGGGAGCTGGAACGTGTCCTCGGGGACGAACAGCTCGAAATATTCCGAATTGCGCACCGCGCAGGCGACGTGGAGATTGGCGACGTCCATCGGCCCCATCGTGGTGGTGTGCAGCTCGCAGTTTATGCCGTGCGCCTCGGCGAGGTGGCAGACCTTGAGCGTGCCGGTGATCCCGCCCTTCCACGAGACGTCGGCGCGGACCATGTCGAGCGCATCGGCCTTGATCGCCTGTGCCACGCCCCACGGGCCGCCGCGCGTCGTCTCGGTGCCGACGATCGGGATGTCCACCGCGGCGGCGAGCTTGGCATATTTGTCGAGCTCGTAATCGCGGAACGGCTCCTCGAACCAGTAATAGTTCAGCTGCTCGAGATGCCGGGCGACCTTGATCGCCTCGGGCAGCGTATATTCGGCGACCGGATCGGTCATCAGGATCATGTCGGGGCCCACCGCCTCGCGGACCGCGGCGTGGATCGCCATGTCCATGCTGCTCGGGCCGCAGGGATGGACCTTGTACGCCTTGAAGCCGCGTTCCCTGTAGTGGAGCGCCTCGCGGACATAATCCTCGATCGCCGGCAGCCACAGGCTGCTCGCATAGACCGGTATGCTGGTGCGGTAGCTGCCGAGATAGCGGTGGAGCGGCAGCCCCGCGGTGCGCGCCGCCGCGTCCCACAGCGCCACGTCGATCGGGCCGGGGAGAAAGACCGGGAAGAAGGCGCCGTGCCGGTCAATGTTCCAGAAATCGTGCCAGATCTTCTCGCGCTCATGGATGCTGCGGCCCAGGATCACCGGGGCGATCACATCGGCGAGATAGGCGTCGGTCACCGCGCCCGAGCGTGCCGCCCAGAAGGTCGCGATCCCCTCGATCCCGTCCGAGGTGGTGATCCGCCCGACGCCGTAGCTCCACGGCATCGGCGCCGCGCCTTCGCGCTCCTCGTCGAACAGACCCTTGGGCCGCTTGCAGATCCAGGTCTCGAACTTCTCGACGCGCATTCGGCATCCTCTCTTTAAACTTGTCTTACAGGATACGGCGGCTACACCTTCCCGACAATATCAATCAAGACGGGGAGAGGGAGGATGTCGGGCGCATCGCCATTGCTGCTGGCCAATGCGGAGTTCGGCCGGCGCGCGTTCACGCTGGGCATGGGCGCGGCCTTCGCGCTGGCAGCACTGCCGGTGCGCGCGACGGGGACGCTCAGGACCTTCCATGACGTGCGCGACTATGGCGCCAAGGGCGACGGTAAGGCGATCGACAGCGGCGCGATCAACAAGGCGATCGAGGCAGCGTCGCGCGCCGGCGGCGGCACGGTGGTGGTGCCGCCGGGGAAATATCTCTGCTTCTCGATCCGGCTGAAGGACGACATCACGCTGGTGCTTTCCTCGGGCTCGGTGCTGATCGCCGCCGATCCCGAGACGCATGGGCTCCACTACGACCTGCCCGAGGGCGCACAGGAGGAGCAGTTCAACGATTTCGGTGTCGTCCATCAGCATCCGAGCCTGATCTATGGCGATGGCCTCCGCAACGTCGCGATCATCGGCAAGGGGCTGATCCACGGGCTGGGGCTCGATCGCGAGGGGCCGGGGCCGCGCTGGCACGGCGTGGAGGGCTGGAAGTCGCCCCGGTCGCAAGGTCTGACTCCCGAAGCGGCACGGCTGCTCGATCCGAAGGAGCAGGCGCAACAGGGACGGGGCCACAAGGCGATCGGGCTCAAGGGCTGCCGCAACGTGCTGCTGCGCGACTTCGCAATCCTGCAGGGCGGGCATTTCGCAGTCTATGTGCTCGGCTGCAGCAACGTCACGATCGACAATCTGACGGTCGACACCGACCGCGACGGCATCGATATCGATTGCTGCCAGAATGTCCGGGTAAGCAACTGCATCGTCAACGCGCCCAAGGACGACGCGATCGTGCTCAAGAGCAGCTGGGGGATGGACCGCAGGATCATCTGCGAGGACGTGACGGTGATCGGCTGCAAGACCAGCGGCTATCTGCTCGGCACCGTGCTCGACGGCAGCTACCAGAAATCGCCCTATGTCTCGACCGACAAGATCGGCGTGCTCGGACGGATCAAGCTGGGCACCGATTCGATCGGCGGCTTCCGCAACGTGCTGATCACCGACTGCACCTGCGAGAACAGTCGCGGGCTGCAGCTCGGCGCGATCGACGGCGGCACGCTGGAGGACGTGACCTTCTCCAACATCATAATGCGCAATCCGGTCAACCATCCCCTGTTCGTGCGGCTCTCGGCGCGGCAGCGGGCGCCGGAGGGTGCGCCGGTCGGGACGGTGCGGCGGGTGCGCTTCGCCGACATCAACGTGTCGGGCGCGGACGGACGCTATCCGTGCGGCATCGTCGGGATTCCGGACAAGGCGATCGACGATGTGTCGCTGCAGGGCGTGCATGTCACGTGCAATGGCGGCGGGACCGGGGAGGATGCGGCGCGCGTGCCGCCCGAGCGGCGCAATTCGAGCCTGGAGCCGAGCTTCATGGGCACGCTGCCGGCGTTCGGGCTCTATGTTCGCCATGCCCGCAACATCGCCGCGAAGGACGTGACCTTCACCACCGAGCGGGCCGATGCGCGCCCGGCGATCCTGCTCGACGACGTGGCGGGTGCGCAGATCGACGGGCTGCGTTCGAGCGCGGACAAAGCGGTCGCCGTGCGCGCGACGGCGAGCAGCGACGTGGCGGTGGGCGCGGTGGCGAAGCTCGTCGGCGGCTGAAAAGGTCCGGGGCGGGGAGGGGGCTACCCCTTCTTGCCCTTCTTGCCCGCTACGATCGGCGCGAGGATCGCCGCCAGCGCATCGTCGAAATGCTGCGCCATTGCTGCAGCGGCGGCGCCCGGATCGCCGGCGACGACCTCGCGGACGATGTCCTCGTGCAGATCCTGCACGCGCTTGAGCTCGGGGGTGGCCGACCAGCGCTCGATGCCGGCGAGCATCGACGCTTCGATGAGCTGGCGGAACGCCTCGATCAGCAGCGGATAGAGCGGGTTGGCGGTCGCGCGGGCGAGCGTCATGTGCAGCTTGAGGTCCAGGCTCGAATAGCGCTCGGCATTGCCGAGATGCTCGGCCATCTCGGCGACGATCGCCCGCAGCTCGATGGCGTCCTCTTCAGTGCGGCGTTGAGCGGCGAGCGCGACCATCGCGATCTCGATGCCGCGGCGCATCTCGAGGATGTCGCGGGCCTCGGCCTGGCCGATCAGGACCGCGTTCTTGATCACGCGCGAGATCATCTCGCCATCGACCGAGACGATCGTCGCGCGCTTGCCGACCGCCATCTCGACAAGGCCGGTAGCGGCGAGCGCGCGCATCGCCTCGCGTACCACGGGCCGGCTGACCCCCAGCATCAGGCTGATCGTCGTCTCGCTCGGCAGCTTGGCACCCGGGCGAAGCTGCTCGCTTGCGACATGATCGCGCAGATAGTCGATGACGCGTTCGACCAAGCCGGTCGTTTTCGCGCCGCCGACTTCGGCCTCGTTGCTGGTCGCCTGCACAATATGTTCTCCTAGTGCGTGATCTATCGGCAGATTCCGCCGCAGGGCAAGCGGGGTCGGCCCGGCGTTGTCAAAAAGCCGCTTGCGTCGCTTCGGTGCAAGCTGGTAGCACCTGTCTTACAGGATTGCGAACCAGATCCTAAGAGCGAATCCCGTGAGGAAGCTGAGGCATGACCACGAGTATCGGCGCGGCCGCTGACGCGGCCGGCGCCACGGCGCCTGCCGGCCGGTATCGCTGGGTGATCTGCGCGCTGCTCTTCGCCTCGACGACGCTCTGCTACATGGACCGCCAGATATTCGGGCTGCTCAAGCCGGTGCTCGATCTCGAGCTCGGCTGGTCCGAGACCGTCTATGGCGACGTCATCGCCACCTTCTCGCTGATGTATGCCTGCGGCTATCTGTTCGGCGGACGGCTGATGGACCGGATCGGCGTGCGGCGCGGCCTCTCGCTCGCGGTCGCCGGTTGGAGCGTCAGCGCGGCGCTGCACGGACTGATGACGACCGCACTGGGCTTCAAGTTCGCGCGCGGCGCGCTGGGCCTGACCGAGGGCGGCAACTTCCCCGCCTCGATCAAGGCGGTGCGCGAATGGTTTCCGCCGCGCGAGCGCGCCTTCGCGACCGGCGTGTTCAACGCCGGCAGCAATATCGGCGCGATCGTCACCCCGATCAGCCTGCCCTTCGTGGTGGCGCTGGTCGGCTGGCGCGCGGCATTTCTGATCGCGGGCGCGCTAGGCCTGATCTGGGTAGCGCTGTGGCTGCGCTTCTATGAGACGCCCGAGCGCCAGCGGCGGCTTTCGGCCGAGGAACTGGCCTATATCAAATCGGGCGACAGCGATGCGCCGGAGCCGGCCAAGCTGCCCTGGCTGTCGCTCTTCGCCTATCGCGGCACCTGGGCCTATGCGCTCGGCATGCTGCTTACCAGCCCGGTCTGGTGGTTCTATCTCAACTGGGTGCCCGGCTTCCTCCACCAGCGCTTCGGCGTGAACATGATGGCGTCGATCGCGCCGCTGGTGACGATCTACCTGATCGCCGACATCGGCAGCGTCGCGGGCGGCTGGATCTCGTCGCGGCTGATCCGCGGCGGCATGCCGGTGCTGCGCGCGCGGATGATCGCGATGCTGTGCATGGCGATGTGCCCGATCCCGGTGGCACTGGTTTCGGGCGTGTCGGGGATGTGGCCCGCGGTGCTGCTGATCGCGCTGGCGGCGGCGGGGCACCAGGGGCTCTCGGCCAATCTCTACACGATCGTATCCGACACGCTGCCGGCAGGCGCGGTGAGCTCGGTAATCGGCATCGGCGGCTTCGCGGCGGGCGTCACCGGCATGTTCGTGGCGATGGCGGTGGGGCGGATCCTCGACGCCACCGGCGGCAATTACATGGTCCTGTTCATCGGCGCCGCGGCGGCATACCCGCTCGCGGTGCTCGTCATGGCGCTGATCCTCAGGCGGCCCTCGCCGCCGGCGGGAGCGTCCGCGGATGGACTGCGACCGGTCTTGATGGAGCAACAATGAACGACGCTGCGCTTTTCGACCTGTTCCGGGCCGAACTCTATACGCCGGTGGTGGGCGACATCCTCGACACGCTGGGGTTGTACCACCAGTTCCTGCCCGCGCCGATCCAACCGATGACGACCGAAATGAAGCTGGTCGGCCGCGCTATGCCGGTGCTGATGATCGACGTCTACGGCCCGCAGGACCAGCCCTTCGGCAAGCTCACCGAGGCGCTCGACCAGCTTGAGCCGGGCGACATCTACCTGGCCAGCGGCGGCGAGATGCGCTGCGCCTATTGGGGCGAGATCCTGACCGCCACCGCGCGGATGCGCGGCGCCACCGGCGCGGTGATCAACGGCTATCACCGCGACACGCCCAAGGTGCTGGAGCAGGACTGGCCGGTGTTCAGCCGCGGCCGCTTCGCACAGGATTCGGGCGTGCGCACCAAGGTGGTCGACTATCGCTGCCGGATCGAGGTGGGCCCGGTGACAGTGGAGCCGGGCGACCTGGTGTTCGGCGATCTCGACGGCGTGGTCGTCATCCCCGCGGCGCACGAGGCCGAGGTGGTCGAGCGTGCGTTGGAGAAGGTGCGCGGCGAGAAGCTGGTGCGCAAGGAGATCGAGGCCGGCATGTCGAGCACCCAAGCCTTCGCCAAATACGGGATATTGTGAGCGGAAGCCAATGACGACGGCATTCAGGATCCATGCGGCGGACAATGTCGCGACCTTGCTCGGTGATGCCGAGGACAGCGTCGAGCTGCGCGGCGAGGGCGGCGGCATGCTGGCGCTGCGCGAGCCGATCGCGCTCGGCCACAAGGTCGCGCTCGCCGATATCGGCGCGGGCGAACCGGTGGTGAAGTTCGGCATTCCGATCGGCACCGCGAGCCGGCCGGTCCGCGCCGGCGAATGGGTCCATCTCCACAATATCGCGAGCTGTTTCGACGAGCGCTCGGGCGGGTTCGACGTGGTGACGGGCGTGGCAAAGGATACGCGCTATGACTGAGCCGTTCGACCGCCAATGGACCGGTTGGCTGCGCCCCGACGGGCGCAAGGGCATCCGCAACCTCGTGCTGGTGATCTACACCGTCCAGTGCGCCGCGTTCGTCGCGCATGCGATCGCCGCGGGCGAGGACGATGTCCAGGTCATCGGCTTCCCGGGCTGCTACGACAATCAATATGCGATCCGGCTCGTGCTCAGCCTCGCGCGGCACCCCAATGTCGGCGCGGTGCTCTCGGTCGGGCTCGGTTGCGAATATACCCAGCCGGCGCGGATCGCCGAGGCGGTGGCGAAGAGCGGACGCCCGGCCGAATCCTTCTTCATCCAGGATGTCGGCGGTACCCGCTCCTCGACCGAAAAGGGCAAGGACATCGTCCGCAGCCTGCGCGAGCGCATCCGGCGCGAGACGCCGCGCGTGCCGATGGGCTTCGCCGACCTGACGCTCGGCGCCGAATGCGGCGGATCGGACGGGACGAGCGGACTGGTCGGCAACCCCGCGGTCGGGCGGCTGTTCGACCGGGTGGTCGATGCCGGCGGCTCGGCGATCTGCGAGGAGATCGTCGAGATGATCGGCCTGCGCGACGTGATCCTGGCGCGCGCCGCCGACGATCGCGCGCGCAGCGAACTCGAGACCGCCTATGCCAAGGCCGAGCGCTATTGCCGCGAGGTGCGGCAATATTCGATCTCGCCGGGCAATTTCGCCGGCGGGCTCACCACGATCGAAGAGAAGAGCATGGGCGCCTTCGCCAAGAGCGGATCGCGCGCCATCCAGGGTGTGATCAAGGTCGGCGAGGCGCCGCCCTGGCCCGGCATGTGGGTGATGGATTCGGTGCCCGACGAGCATTTCATGCAGTTCGGCTACACCAATCCGAACGACACCGAAGGCATCATGGACCTGATCTCGGGGGGCAGCCAGATCGTGCTGTTCATCACCGGGCGCGGCAGCGTGATCGGATCGCCGGTGTCGCCGCTGATCAAGGTCACCGGCAACAGCCGCACCTATAGCCGCATGAACGAGGACATGGATTTCGACGCGGGGCGCGTGCTGGCGGGCGAACTGACGCTCGACCAGTGCGCGGACGAGCTCGGCGCGATGGTCGCCGATGTCGCCCAGGGCATGCCGAGCAAGCCCGAGGCGCTCGGCCACAGGGAGTATTTCGTGATGTACAAGCACCAGGACACGCCGGATCTTGAGCGGGGGTGCCGCAATGTCGCTTGAGGCGGGGCAGGCGTTCCGGCTCGATGGCGAAGTCGCACTGATCACCGGCGGCGGCTCGGGCCTCGGCCTGGGCATGGCGAAGGCGCTGCATGCCGCCGGCGCCAAGGTGGTGCTGGTCGGGCGCCGCGCCGAAATGGTGCAGGCCGCGGCCGAGGAACTGGGCGAGGGCGCCTATTGGGAAGCGGCCGACGTCACGGCGTTCGACGCCTTGCCGGCGCTGGTCGAGCGGGTGATCGCGAAGACCGGCAAGGTCTCGATCCTGCTCAACAATGCCGGGATCAACTTCAAGAAGCTCGCGATCGACACCGAGGTCGCCGAATTCTCGAACATGCTCGACACGCATGTCCTCGCCGCGCACGCGCTGACCCGCGCGGTGCTGCCCGGGATGCTCGCCGCGGGGCATGGCAGCATCCTGTTCACCGCATCGATGACCTCGATGCTCGGCATGCCCGGCGTGATCGCCTATTCGGCGGCCAAGTCGGCCTATGTCGGCATGGTCCGCGCGCTTTCGGTCGAAGTGGCGGGGCAGGGCGTGCGGGTCAACGCGATCGCTCCAGGCTGGATCGAATCGCCGATGCTGCGGAGAGCACTCGACAATGATCCGGCGCGTTCGGACCGCATCCTCCAGCGCACGCCGATGAACCGTTTCGGCGAGGCCGAGGATATCGGCTGGGCCGCGGTCTATCTCTGCTCGCCCGCCGCCAAGTTCGTCACCGGCGTCCTGCTGCCCATCGACGGCGGCGCCTCTCAAGGATTCTGATTGCAATGACTACCGAAGCGCCGCTCGCGCCGCATCCCGATCGCCTGCTCCCCGCCGACCCCGAGACCCGAGCGATCGCGCGCGAGCTCTATCAGTCGGTCAAGGACCTGCCGATCATCAGCCCGCATGGGCACACCGATCCGTCCTGGTTCGCGGAGAACCAGCCCTTCCCGGATCCGGCGACGCTCTTCATCATCCCGGACCATTACATCTTCCGGATGCTCTACAGCCAGGGCGTGCCGCTCGAGGAGCTGGGCGTGCCGCGGATCGACGGCGGCTGGACCGAGACCGACACGCGCAAGATCTGGCGGCGCTTCGCCGAGAATTTCCACCTGCTGCGCGGCACGCCGAGCCGGATGTGGCTCGACTATGCATTCCACGAGATCCTGGGCATCACCGAGCGGCTCTCGCCGACCAATGCCGACCGGATCTACGACCAGATCGACGCGCAGCTGAAGCGGCCCGAATTCCTGCCGCGCGCCTTGTTCGAACGATTCCGCATCGAGGCGATCGCGACGACCGAGAACCCACTTGACGATCTGCGTCATCACAAGGCGGTCAGGGCGAGCGGCTGGTCGGGCCGGGTGATGACTGCGTTCCGGCCGGACAATGTCACCGATCCCGAGCATCCGCGCTTTCGCGAGGATCTGCCCGAGCTCGGCAGGATCACCGGGCATGATGTCGGCAGCTGGGAGGGCTATCTCGCCGCGCTCCGCGACCGGCGGCGCTATTTCATCGAGCACGGCGGCGCGACCTCGACCGACCATGGCCACCCAACCGCGCATACCGAGAATCTGCCCCAGGCGGATGCCGCGGCGCTGTTCGCCCGGATCGCCTCGGGACAGGGCGACGCGGTCGATGCCGAGCGCTTCCGCGGCCAGATGCTCACCGAGATGGCGCGGATGAGCCTGGCGGACGGGCTGGTGATGCAGATCCATCCCGGCGCGCTGCGCAGCCAGAACCCGTACATCAACCGGACCTTCGGCGAGGCCAAGGGCGACGACTGGCCGTCGCGCACGGACTATGTCCATGCGCTCAAGCCCTTGCTCGATGCGTTCGGCAACGAGCGCGACCTGACGATCATCCTCTTCACGCTCGACGAGAGCACCTATGCGCGCGAGATCGCCCCGCTCGCGGGCCATTATCCCGCGCTCCGCATCGGCCCGGCCTGGTGGTTCCACGACAGCCCCGAGGGGATGCGCCGCTTCCGCGAGCAGGTGACCGAGACCGGCGGCTTCTACAACACCGTCGGCTTCAACGACGACACGCGCGCCTTCTTCTCGATCCCTGCGCGGCACGATCTGAGCCGGCGCGTCGATTGCGGGTTCCTCGGGCGGCTGGTCGCCGAGCACAGGCTCGAGCGCGACGAGGCGTTCGCGGTAGCGAAGGATCTGGCGTATAATCTGGTGAAGGCGGCGTACCGGTTGTGAGTCCGACAAACCCTTCTCCCTTGATGGGAGAAGGAGGGGCGCGCCGCTGAAGGCGGTGGGCGGATGAGGGTGAGCTATCCTCTCGGCGATATCGCTTGCGGATAGGTCACCCCCACCCAACCCTTCCCCATCAAGGGGGAGGGCTTATAGACGTCAGCTATCCACCACCGCGGGTTCGCCGTTCACCCGGACATTCTCCAGCTTCACCCCCGGCACGCCGCGTGCGATCAGGTGGGTGCGCTTGGGATCGAGCAGCGTCACGTCGATGTCGCGCAGCGTGAAGTTCGAGATCGCCGTCGTCGCGTTGCCCGAGATGTTGCCGAAGCCGCGCGTGGTGCCGCGGACATCCTCGATCACGATGTCGCGGATCACGCCGCCCGGAGGCGCGGCAGGCACCTTGGTGCCATGGGTGAGCCGGGCGTTGACGATCAGGCCGACCGCCGGATCGTCGGCGCCGAAGGTCTCGGGATGGCCCAGGCCGTAGAAGACCTCGCCATTGTGCCAGTGGTTCACCGGGTTCGACGCGGGCTGCAGACGGATGCCGCGGACATGGAGCCGCTCATAGACCTGACCGGGCGTGTCCGGGCGGATCTTGAAGCGGATCGTCGGCATGTCGCCGACATTGGTGATGCGCTCGACCTTGATGTCGCGCATGATCGTGCCGTTGCTGCCGAAGGTGACGCAGCCCAGCCCTTCGGTGAACACGCAGTCATGGATGTGGATGCGCTCGGTGGGCGGCGCCTCGGCATAGGCTGCGGCGCCGGCGCCCTGGGTGCCCTTCAACGCGATACAGTCGTCGTCGACCGAGAAATGGCAGCGGCGGATGGTCACGTCCTGACAGCTGTCGATGTCGATGCCGTCGCTGCTCGGCGCGCGGATGTGATGCGGCACCTCGTAGCGGCAATCCTCCACCACCGCGCGGCGGCAGCGATACATGTGAAGGTTCCAGAAGGCGGAGTCCTTGAAGGTCACGCCGCTGACCAGCAGGTCGTCGCAGTCCTGGAGGAAGGCGAGCTGCGGGAAGTGGTACTGGACCTGGCGGCCCTTGACGCTTTCCTTGGGCGCGTCGAAGAACATGCGCCAGAAAGGCTCGCCATTGCCGTCGAGCGTGCCGGGACCGACGATGCGCAGGCCCTTGTTGCCCGTCGCGTTCACCAGCGCCATGCGCAGCGCTTCCGGAAAGACCTCGACGAAGCGGCGCAGGATGAGCGGATAATCCTCGAGATGGGGTGAGCCCTTGAGTACCGCGCCCTCGCGCAGCTCCAGGCCGACGCCGTTCTTGAGCACGATCGAGCCGCTCAGGAAGGTGCCGCGCGGGACCACCACCATGCCGCCGCCGGCGTGCGCGCAGGCGTCGATCGCCTTCTGGATCGCGGCGGTGTTGATCGTGCTTTCGTCGGCGACGGCGCCGTAGCGAGTGATGTCGAAGCGGCGCCCCGGTGCGGCCAGGCTGGGAAAGGCGGGCAAGGTACACAGCAGCCCCGCCGCCGGTAGCCCGGCCAGCATTTCGCGTCGTGATTTCTGCATTTCCAACCCCTCCCTCTCGCGTTCAGCCACATTCACGAAACATTTTGTCTGGCGATGGGGCTTTGATCTTGTCTTACAGGTTTATCTGTCTTACAGGTTTGTGCACCTCAAAGGCAAGAACCGACATAGAGGGAGGATATCGATGGCATATGTTACGCGGCGCACTGCCGCGCGCGGGGGCATGGTTTCAGCACTCGCGCTGGTGGCGGGCATGACGCCGGCCATGGCGCAGACCACCACCACTACGACCCAGGATCAGCAGCAGGCCGAGGCCCAGCAGGCGCCGGAGTCGCCGTCCGACGAGATCATCGTCACCGGCTTCCGTGGTTCGCTGGAGCGATCGCTTGCGACCAAGCGCAACGAGACCGGCGTAGTCGATTCGATCTCGGCGGAGGACGTGGGCAAGTTCCCCGATTCGAACCTCGCCGAGTCGATGCAGCGCCTGCCGGGCGTCGCGCTTGCCCGCGGCGACGGCGGCGAGGGCAAGACCATCTCGGTTCGCGGCCTTGGCGCGCAGTTCACCCGCGTTCGCCTCAACGGCATGCAGGGCTCGAGCTCGACCAACTCGTCGGACATTCGCTCGGGCTTCAACTCCTCGCGCTCGTTCGACTTCAGCGTGTTCGCGTCCGAGCTGTTCAGCGAGCTGACCGTGCGCAAGACCTATTCGGCGGATGTCGAGGAAGGGTCGCTCGGCGCCACGGTCGATCTCCAGACACCGCGGCCGCTGTCCTACAAGGACGACTTCACCTTCGCGGCGAGCGCGCAGGGTACCTATGACGATCTGCGCGAACGCTTCAGCCCGCGCGTCACCGGCCTGATCTCCCAGAAGTTCCTCGACGGCACCTTCGGCGTCGCCGCGTCGATCGCCTATACGAAGCGGTACACGCGCGAAGAGGCGTGGTCCGCGGTCGAGGTATATCGCGGCACCCAGCAGGGCGGCTTCTGCTCGCCGGTCGGCTATCCGACGCAGAACCCGGGGAACAACGCGGCGGTGGGCACGGATGCGCTGAACTGCGCGACGGGCATGCCGCGCCTGCCCAATAGCACCCAGAACGTCGCCAATTACGAGACTGCGCGCAACGCGTTCATCTATCGCAGCCCGCGTTGGCTCCGTTCGGATCAGGATTATTCGCGGCTGGGCGCGACGGTCACGCTGGAGGCGGAGCCCGCCGAAGGGACCCATGTCACGATCGATGGCCTCTATTCCTGGTATGACGTGACGCGGAGGGACTATTCCTTCGCCGCGAACTCGTTCGCACGCGGCACCGCCAACCACGGCCAGCCCATGACGTCGGTCACCGATATCGCGGTCGATTCCCTCGGCAGCATCCAGTACGGCAAGTTCAACGGCATCGATATCTCGGACGATATCGCGCTGCGGAAATACACGACCACCTTCCGCCAGATCAACATGAGCATCTCGCAGGAACTGGGAAAACTGACGCTCGACGGTTATGTCGGTCTGTCGCTCTCCACGCTCGCCAACCCGGTCTCGACGCAGATCAGCTTCTTCGCCAACGACGTCAACAATTTCTCCTATGACTTCCGTGGCGGCGGCAGCGTGCCGGTGGTCAACTGGGGCTTCGATACGACCAACGCGGCCAATTATCTGTTCGCGCCCAACGTCGCGGGAGGGGGCGTCACCATCTTCCGGAACCTGCTCAACAAGGGCGACAACCGCGAGGATACCGAGAACATCACCGCCGAGCTCAACGCCACCTACGCGCTCTTCGACGGCTTCAAGTTCCGCGCCGGCGCGCAGTATCGCGAAGGCAATTACAAGCGCTATTCGCGGACTCGCGCGGGCAATGTGACCACCGGGTCGCTTCCCGCCGGAACCTCGATGAGCTCGGTGATGACGCTG
This sequence comes from uncultured Sphingomonas sp., assembly GCA_966211615.1. GTDB lineage: Bacteria > Pseudomonadota > Alphaproteobacteria > Sphingomonadales > Sphingomonadaceae > Sphingomonas. Next base: position 20,931 of record CBIHNZ010000018.1, on the reverse strand, counting down.
ATCGACGGCTTCGGACAGTCGATGCCGGGCAATGTGGGAGGATCCTGGCTGGCGCCCGACTATGATGCGATCGACAAGCTGATCGACTTCACCAACGATACGTCGGGAGCCTATGCGCTCGCGCCGATCCCGGTGCGGGACCGCCTCAACGAAGCGGTTACCGGAGCCTATGGCATGATCGAGTTCGACACCGACGCGCTGCCGGTGCGCCTCCGCGGCAATATCGGCGTGCGCTACGTTCATACGGACCAGAGCGGACTAGGCACGGTGGCGGGGGTGTCGCGCACGCTGTCGCGCTCCTATGACGACTGGCTGCCTTCGGCGACCCTCACCGCCGACCTCACCGACAAGCTGATCCTGCGCCTTGCCGCGGCGAAGGTGATGGCGCGGCCGGAACTCAACCATATCCTGCCGGCCGGCGTGAGCATCGCGCTCAACACGCGCACCATCTCGGGCCCGAATTTTTATCTCGACCCGATCCGCGCCAAGACGGTGGACGCTTCGCTCGAATATTATTTCGGCCGGCGCGGGCTGATCGCCGTGGGCGGCTTCTACAAGGACATCGACAGCTATATCCAGTCGCTGTCGGAGACCATGACGTTCGGCCAGACCGGGCTACCGCTTTCGCTGATCGCGGGTTCGCCCTGGGATGCGAACACCGAATTCACCGTGAGCGGCCGGCAGAACACGCCGGGTGGCCCGCTCAAGGGCATCGAGGTCAACGTCCAGACCGGCTTCGACTTCCTGCCGGGCTTTCTCAAGAACTTCGGCATGCTGGCGAACTATACTTTCGTCGACTCCAAGATCACCTATTGCCTGACGTCGAGCGCACCCTGCACGGGCACCAACACGGTCGTCCGGGATCTGGTGAACCTGTCCAAGAATACGCTGAGCGGCACGCTCTACTATGAGGACAGCAAATTCAGCATCCGCGGCACGGCGACCTATCGTGACAAGTATCTGCTGGTGGTGCCGACCTCGCGCCTGCCCAGCGACGTCCAGGGTGCAGGCTCGACGATCTTCGTCGATATGGCTGCTTCCTATCAGGTGACGCCGCAGATCCAGATCCGCCTGGAGGCGCAGAACCTCACCAACGAGGCGCTCGAATTCTATTACGATTCGGTCCGCCAGGATCCCTATTACACGTCGTTCACCGGACGGAAGTTCTCGGCCGGCGTAGCGTTCAAGTTCTAGCCTAAGCGCTCAAGGGCGCCAAAAGGGGGAAGCCCGGCCCAACCTCTCCCGGGTCGGGCTTTCCCTGTTTTGATTCGTCCTGCCGTCACCCCGGAACGTGCCAAATCGCTTCGTCACCCCGGACTTGTTCCGGGGGCCACTCAGCCTCGCTCGCCGCGCAGGAGCCTCTTGTCCGGCGCTCGTTTCCTGGTGGGGCCCGGAACAAGCCCGGGGTGACGACGGGGGTGGCGAGGACTGCTTTCAGTCCGAATGCCGATCCGCCCTAGTGCTGGATCTTGATCGTCACCTTGCCGGTCGCGGCCCATTCGGTCCCGCGCAGCAGCAGCGTGCGGAACCAGGGGTTGGCGAGGTCGGGCGAGGGCTCGTTGCGCCAGGTATGGCCGAGCATCGTGACATAGACGCGGCCCTTGCCCCAGCGGCGTACCCAGTCCATCGGCTCGCGCTCCTGCACCGCCTCGCACCAGGCATAGGTGAGGAAGGTGAGCGCACCGCTGCGCACCACCGCTTCCGGCCCGTGCTGGCCATAGGTGAGCTGCTCGGACAGCACCGGGAAGCTGCGCGGGAGCCCTGCAGTAATGGGATGGCCGGTGTGGCGCACGCTGAGGTCGAAATCATAGCGTTTGGGATGATTGGGGTTGTGCCCGGTCCCGGCGGGGATGATCACCGGCTTGCCGCTCGCATCGAAGGTCACGCCGGGGCCGAAGCTGTTGGGGCGCCACAACAACCCGACCATCTCCTCATAGGCGCGCCAGCCCGGAAAGGCATTGTTGGCGGCGTGGTAGCTCACGAAACCGCCGCCATGCCGGACATAGGCTTCGAAATCGGCCCGCACCGCAGCCGGCCACTGGATGACGTCCGCGCCGTGGTCGCCACCGTTGAAATTGCTGATGACGACGGCGTAGCGCGAGAATTTCGGGCGCCATGCGTCCCATTCGGCGGGTGCCGCGCCGCGCGGCGGGCTGGTCGCGACGTCGACGCTGAAGCGACCGCTCTGCTCCAGGATCTGCTTGAGCACCGGCGTGGTGGTAGGCCAGTCGTGATTGTTGACGCCGTCGACGATCAGCACGCGCAGCCGCGTAGGGGCCGCATCTGCCGGAAGCGCGAGGCCGGTGAGGGCGACGAGGGACAGCGACAGGCGGACGATCATCGCGCGGACTCCTGGAGCGTATAGAGAATGGCCGAATGCGGCGGCACGGTGACCGTCCGGCCGGGCTTGACCGCGGTTTCGCGCAATGTCGTTCCGTCCTTCGCATCGCGCGCGGGGCCGGTGAGCAGCATCGCGCTGCGTCTGGCCGGCGCGGGGAGGGTGACGGTGGCGGGCACCAGGTCCTTGTTGACGATCGCGACCCGCCGGGTGCCTTGGCGCTCGAACGCATAGGCGTTGACGAAGCGGCTGGCGCCGCTGAGCGTCGCGGGGATGAAGGTCGCGCCGGTGACCAGCTGGGCGAACCGGATGCCGTAATATTCGGGGCGCCGCGTGAAGCCGGTCGAGGGGGCGCCCACAATCGGCGCATAATGGCCATTGCCGCCGCCATGCCAGTTGACGCCGATCCAACCGAGCTGGGCGAAGCGCAGCATGATGTCTGCGCACCACAGCGCCGAGGCCAAAGTATCTGAGACGCCCGGCTGGCCGCCGTTCCAGCAGCTGTTCCCTTCGGATAGGCGGAAGGGCAGGCCCGCGGTCTTCACCGCTGCCTGCACCACCGCGAAGCGATCGGCGTGCATCGTCGTGGTGCTGGGATCGGGCTCCATCAGCTGCGCGATCGTCGCTTCCGGATTCCCGGCCGGGCCCATCGCGTAATAATGGCCGGTCAGCATCATCACGTCGGGATGCTTCGGTGCCTCGGCGGCGAAGGCGGTGAGATAGTCGAGCTTGTTCGAGATATCCGGCCCGGCGAACTTCGCGCCCGGCGCCGCGGCGGCGATCGCATCGTGGAAGTCGTTCCACTCGCGGAGGAAGTCGGCGGGCGTCCAGGTTGCCGGGCGATAGCGTGTGCGAAAGCTGTCGGGCTCGTTGCCGATCTGGAGCAGCATCAGGCGCGGCCCCAGGATGCGCTGGACCGCGGCGGCCTCGGCGGCGGCATTCTCCTTGCTGCCCTGGCCGAAATTGAGGCCCCAGATGCAGTTCCAGCCGGTCGCGTCGAGGAAGCCGCGCAGGTTGCGCAGCGCCAGCGCGGTCGTGACCGTGCCGTGCTTCACCGTCTTGGAGGTGTCCGGCCCGAAGACCTCGAAGGGCGGCGGGCCGACGGGGGTCTGGTCCGAATAGCTGGTATATTCGCTCGAACCGCCGCCGATACGCAGCACGCCTGCGGGCGAGAGTTCGCGGAAGAGCGCGATCAGCGCCTTGTTGGAAGGCGCGAAGAAGTCGGGATTGGCGAACTGGGCGGCCTCGTAGGACAGGCCGACATAATCCGCGGGGATGGTCGGTCCGGTCGCCCTGGCGCCCAGCGACAGCCTGGCCTCGGAGGTCTGGGCGAAGGCGAGGCGCGGGAGGCCCGTCGCGGCGGTGACGGCGGCGATGCGATTGAGCAGTTGGCGACGATTCATGGGGTCTCCGAAGGATCGGGAAAGCGCGGTTATTGCAGGTTGACGAAGGCGCCGCCGTCGACGAGCAGCGCCGCGCCGGTGACATATTGCGCCATGTCGGAAGCGAGGAAGACGATCGGCCCGATCATGTCCTCGGGCTGGCCGAGCCGGCCGAGCGGCACGCGCCCCTCCATGTACTTACGCTTGGCCTCGTCGGCGAGATCGTCCTTGTTGATCTCGGTCAGGATCGTGCCGGGGAGCACCGAGTTGCAGCGGATGCCGTGCCGGCCGAGCGCGATCGCGGTCGACTGCATGAGCGAGTGGAGGCCGGCCTTGGTCGGCGTGTAGTGGGTCTGATACTCGCCGCCGACCAATGCCGAGATCGACGACACCGCGACGATCGCGCCGCCGCGACCCTGGCTCACCATCTGGTTCGCCGCGGCCTGGACCATGAAGTAGCCGCCGAGCAGATTGACCTGCATCGTGCGCTGGACGGTCTCGACCGGCATGTCGAGGAACGAATGGAACGGGCAGATGCCTGCGTTCGACACCATCACGTCGACCTTGCCGAATGCGTCCACCGCATCGCTGACGAACTGCTTGGCGGTATCGGGGGCCGCCACGTCGCCCTTCACCGCGATGGCGCGCCGGCCGAGCTTCTCGATCTCGGCGACGCAGCTCTGCGCCCCGGCATCGTCGCGGTGATAGTTGATCGCGACATTTGCGCCATGTTGCGCGGCGCCGATCGCGGCGGCACGGCCGATTCCGGTCGATGCGCCCGTCACGAGCACGGTCTTGCCTTCGAGCAGCCTCGCCATTTTCACCCTCAGCGCACGGAGCGTTTGACGCTGGCTGGACCGCCAGTCTAATATCTCAGATATGGCATTATAACATTTCAGATGCGAAGGAAACGGGATCATGAAGCTTTGTCGGTACGGGTCGAAAGGTGCTGAAAAGCCGGGCATTATCGCCGCGGACGGATCGCTGCGCGACCTGTCGGGGGTGATCGACGACATCACGCCCGAAACGCTTTCGAGCGCGAAGCTGGCGGAGCTGCAGTTGCTCGACACCGCACTGCTGCCTCGCGTCGAGGGCAGTCCGCGCTACGGCGTGCCGTTTTCGGGCACGCGCCAGTTCATCGCGGTTGGCCTCAACTATGCCGATCACGCCGCGGAATCGAACCTGCCGATCCCCGAGGAGCCGGTGGTGTTCAACAAATGGGTGAGCTGCCTCCAGGGTCCCAACGATCCGGTCATCATTCCGCGTGGTTCGGTGAAGACCGACTGGGAGGTCGAGCTCGGCGTCGTGATCGGCACGCGCGCCAATTATGTCGAGGAGGCCGATGCGCTGCGCCACGTCGCCGGCTATTGCGTGATCAACGACGTTTCCGAGCGCGAATGGCAGGTCGAGCGCGGCGCGACCTGGGACAAGGGCAAGGGCTTCCCGACCTTCGGCCCGGTCGGCCCGTGGCTGGTGACCTCGGACGAGGTGGGCGATCCGCAGAATCTCGGCATGTGGCTCGAGGTCAACGGCAAGCGCATGCAGGACGGCAGCTCGAGCACGATGATCTTCGGCGTCGCCAAGCTCGTCTCGTACATCAGCCGCTTCATGACGCTGGAGCCCGGCGACATCATCACCACCGGCACGCCCCCCGGCGTCGGCCTGGGGCAGAAGCCCGCGCCCTGGTACCTCAAGGCGGGCGACGTGGTGCGGCTGGGCATCGAGAAGCTGGGCGAGCAGCAGCAGGAATTCGTCGCCTGGTCGGCGGAATAGGGCTCGCGAAAGCGTGATCGGCCAAGATCAACCCAATCCGTCATCCCGGCGAAAGTCAGGATTCAGGAGTTGCGAAGGAAGCCTTGCTTGGCTCTGGATCCCGGCTTTCGCAGGGATGACGAAAGGGAATTCAGGTCCTCATTGAGGGGGGTGGCATGGAAACACGGTTCGGACGGCGGAGTTTCCTGGGCGGGGCGGCCGGCGCGGCAGGCGCGCTGACGATCGGCGCGCCCGCCATGGTACGCGCGCAGGAGCATGGGGCGCCGCAGACCGAGGCCGGTCCCGCGCTGCTCGAATATCAGGAGCGTACCCGCGCCCAGCGCATGCGCTGGTGGCATGATGCCAAGTTCGGCATGTTCATCCATTGGGGCCTGTACAGCGTGATCGGGCACCAGGAATGGGTGCTCGAATCCGAAGGCATCCCGATCCCCGAATATGAGAAGCTCGCCAGGCACTTCACGCCAAAGCCCGGCGCGGCGCGCAAATGGGCGCGGCTCGCGAAGCGCGCGGGGCAGAGATACATGGTGCTCACCACCAAGCATCACGAGGGCTTCTGTCTGTGGGACACCAAGCTCACCGACTATAATGCGGCCAAGCAGGGCGCCGGGCGCGACCTAGTCCGCGAGTTCGTCGAGGCGGCGCGGGCCGAGGGGCTCAAGGTCGGCCTCTATTACTCGTTGATGGACTGGCATCATCCGGACGGCGCGATCTGCGCTACCGACCCGGCGGCGCGCGAGCGGTTCGTGACCTATACGCATGGCCTGATCCGCGAGCTGCTGACCAACTACGGCAAGATCGACATCCTCTGGTACGACGTCACCTGGCCGCTGACGCCCGAGCAATGGCGCGCGGAGGAGATGAACAAGATGGTGTTCGATCTCCAGCCTGAGATCATCGTCAACAACCGTAACGGGCTGGCGGGCGATTTCTCGACTCCCGAGCACAAGGTCGCCGCCGACCAGCGCGCCTGGGAGACGTGCGAGACGATGAATCTTGGCTGGGGCTATCAGCGCAGCGACGACGAATGGAAGAGCGCCAAGCGCGTCGTCAACGACCTGACCTTGTGCGTGCAACAAGGCGGCAACTACCTGCTCAACATCGGGCCGGACGCCGCGGGCGACGTGCCGCGGGAATCGGTCGAGGTGCTCGAACAGGTCGGCGCCTGGATGCGTACCAACGGCGCGGCGATCTACGGCGCCGAAGGCAAGGCGGCCGATGCGTTCGGCAATTACACCAACTTCACCAAGGCCGGGAACAAGCTCTACGTCCATGTCTATTTCTGGCCGTCGCGGACGCCCGCGACGCAGTGGCTCGACTTCTACAGGCCCGAAACGACGGTCGCGGTGGGCGGCGTCCGCGCGAAGGTGGTCGCGGCGCGACTGCTCAAGACCGGGCAGCCGGTCCAGTTCACCCAGGACGGCGTCACGCTGCGGCTGACAGGCCTGCCCGACGCGGCGCCAGACACGCCCACGACGGTAATAGAGATCGAATGCGACGGCCCGGCGTTCGTCGACCATCATCTGATCCGGCCGGAATGGAAGCGGTACGAGGTTGGTACGGTCGACTGAGGCCCTTGCCTGCCTGCACCCAGTTGCGGAGGTTGGGCAAAACAGGTCCGCAATCGGCTCGTCTCTTGCCGCCCTCTGATCCGCGATGCATCATCGAGGCATGACCAAATACCTCATCTCCTTCCCGAGCGAAGCCATGGTGATCACGGACGAAGAGCTCCCGATCGTCTCCGCCGACGCGCATGCGGTGATCGAGGAAGCCAAGGCGGCCGGCGTCTATGTTTTCGGGGGCGGGATCCACGAGCAGGTGGATCCCGTATTGGTTTCCGGCGATGGGTCGGTGTCCAAGGAGATTTATCCCGGCAGCCAGTTCAAGGGTGGTTTCACGGTGCTCGAGGTGCCGACACGTGAGCAGGCCGTCGAATGGGCGAGGAAGATCGCGGTCGCCTGCCGTTGCTCGCAGGAACTCCGCGAGTTCATGTACGATCCGGCGAGCTAGGTACCGACCACCAAATTCCTGCATCCGCTCCAAAAAAAACGGGCGGGCGCGAATGTCGAAGCGCCCGCCCCAGGAGGAGCTCAATTTTCCCCTGGCTGCGCCCAGCGCCGCGGTGTCGCGGAGGCGAGTCGCAGCGAGACGGTGGCCGGCCGGTTGGCCTCGACGGCGATCTCGCAGCTGTCCTCGCCGGCACGCGGCGCCCGCTTCATCGTGCCCCCCGAGACCGTCGCGGAGTCGATGCCGTGCCACGCAGCCAGCGTGATCGTCTGGGCGCGGAGCGCGGTGATCTGGATCTCAGCGGTGCGCGCGTCGAGATCCCAGCGCAGCCGGTCGATGCGCGCGAAGCTGCGCGCGCGCATGCCGGTGATGCTGCCGCGCCGGAGCGCCGAAGGCAGCGCGGGCAGGATCTCGATCAGCCCGGGCCGCGAGTAGCAGAGCATCTCCATCAGGATCGTGGGCAGCCCGCCCTGCGCGTCGGGTTGCGGGCCGCCATAGGGATTGTGCGAGCTGCGCAGCGTCTGGTTGAAATAGCCCTGGTTGAGCAGTTGCTTGATCTCCCAGTCGACCAGATAGGCGTCCTTGAGCCGGGCCGCGGCCAGTGCGCGGTGGCACAGGCCGTGCGCCGAGCTGTTGGCGGGGCCGCGCTTGCGGTCGGCGAGCAGTGCCGCGCGGGCGAGATCGGGTGAGCGCGTCGGCTGGATCTCGTCCGAGGGCCAGGCGCCGTAGAGATGCGAGACGTGGCGCTGGTCGTAATTCTCGTCGAACCCCGGCCAGCCCCATTCCTTGAGCGTGCCGTCATCGGTGGTGCGATAGGGCGGCATCTTGGCGAGTATCGCCTTCCATTTCGGGATCTGGTCGCCGTCGCTGCCCAGGATCTCGCAGGCCTCGATCAGATGGGTCAGCACCTCGCGGCAGACCATCACGTCCATCGCCGAATTGATCACGAACGGCACCGGCGGCGCCATGTGGAAGGCGTCGTACGGGGTCAGCGGCCAGGCGTCCGTCGGCAGCGGCTGAGCGTTGAGCGGCCAGTTCTCCGGCGAGAAGCTCGGCACGAAGACATAGTTGCCGCGCTCGTCCTCGACCGAGAGGAAATCCTCGTAGAACAGCGCCAGTTCCTTGAGCCCCGGCACGACCCGGTCGCGCAGGAACCGGGTGTCGCCGGTGGTGAGGTAATAGTCCCAGAAGGGACTGTAGAGCCAGCCGCCCGCCGAGATCCAATAGGGATGCGGCCAGATGCCGGCGCCCTCGGTCGTCGCATAGTGATAGCTGACGCCGAACTCCTTGTTGGGCATCAGCGGAAAGACCGCACCGCGCGCGCCGAAGATGTTCTTCGCGTTGTTGCGGCAGTCGGGCAGGATGCCCTCGATCCAGTTGAAATAGGGCTGCATCACCTCGGGCAGATCGGCCAACGCACCGGGCGCCATCTGGAGGTTGATGTTGATGTTGACCTCGCCGCCAATCGGCTGGACCGGGAATTCGCCCGACGAGAGCAGCATCCAGTAGCGGCCCATGTCGAAGATCCGCTCGAGCAGGGCGGGCGCGTAATCCGGGCGAGTGCGCTGGTCGTCGAGCAGTTCCTCCCCGGAAAGTGCGCGCTGGCCGGTGCCGCCGAGATCGAGCGTGACGCGGTTCATGATCTCGGACTGGATCGGGCGGTGGCGCGCGAGCATCGCGTCATAGTCGCCGTCGAGCCCGGCCATGCCGGCAACGAGCCCGTCGACCAGATCCTGGGCGAAATCCTTGAACCATTGGATGCGGGTCAGCAGCACGATCGATTCGGCATTCTCGATGACGAGCTTGTTGCCATCGCGCCGCGCGGTGCCGCCCTTGCGGATCACCCGAACCACGCCGGCATAGCCATTGCCGTTGATGGAAGGATCGAAGCGGCCGGTGAGGATCAGATGCTCGGCATCACCCTCCTGCTGGAAGGTGACCGGGCCGTCATGCCGGCCGACCGCCGGCTTTTCGAGGCTGATCGTCGCGCTGACCGGCTTGCCGCCGGGGCCGCGGATCTCCTGCACCGCGACATTGTCCGGCCGCGACACGAAGGTGCGGCGCAGCCAGTCGCCGCGATTGTCGTGCCACATCACGCGGATCTCGCCGCTCTCGAAATCGACGGTGCGCAGATAGTCGGTGACGGCGGGCGCCTCCGGCATCTCGACCTTCATGCTGAACGCCGGGATTGTCGGATGCGCCTTGGTGTTGACCGCGAGGCCGGCGGCGGTGAGCGCCTCGAAGGCGTGATTCACGCCCTCGCGATATTTGCCCGCCAGCAGCAGCTTGCGGATGCCAGGGAGCTCGGCGGCGACGTCGGGCGCTTCGAACGGGCGGCGCCACGGCAGCATCAGCCGCTCGTGACGGAACTGGAGCTGCTCGGCATAGGGCGCGCCGGTCAGCTCCAGGTACATCGGGCCGTTGCCGGAGAGCAGAGTGTCGCGGAAACCGGCGGCCGGCACGGTGCTGCACACGCCCCGGCGCGGCACGGCGTTGCGGCGCAACCGCTCGCGGCGCGACATGGCGGTGACCTTGGGGCCGGCGCCCTTGGAAGGCAGCGGCAGCGGCGGCTTGGGCAGCAGCTCTCGCTCGAGTCCGCTGGGAAGCGGGCGGGCGGCGATGTTCGGCTGTTGCGGTGTGGGCGGAACCGGCGGTGCGGCGGCGGCCACGGTCCGCGCCTCGGCGCCGTTCGCGATCGGCGTGACCCCGGCGAACGCTGCCATGGCAGCGCCGGTCTTGAGCAGGTCACGCCGCTTCATGCTCCATCCCCTATCTGTTTTGCAGATGTTACTTATCAGATAGGTCGTTGGTCAATATCAATTACAAGATCAGATATATCAATAATCACCCGCTCCGGACGCCATAGCTGTTGCTCGCGCCTGGCTGGGCGGGGAGCGGTGCCACGAGATGGCTGGCATGGGTGGGCAGATACAGCACCGCTTCCTCACCGGCGCGGAGCGAGAGCGCGATCCGGCGGTTGCCCAGCCGCCGCATCGTGCCCGCGCCCTTATGGGTCGGCGTCTCGCCGCCCCAGTCGCATTCGATCAGGCAGGGCTCGCCCGCGAGGCTCCTCACCCGCACCCATGCGGTGCGCCCACCGATCCGGCGCGCGCTCACCAGGAAGGCGCCCTCGGCGCGGAAATCGTCGAACACCAGCTCGGGCCAGATGGCGGGGATCGCCGGGAAGACACGGATCGCGCCGCCCCAGCTCTGCAGCACCATGTCGTGGATCGATTGCGCGGCGGAGAGCGGCGTCTCGATATTCTGGCCGCTCTCGGCATACATGGTGTTGGCGAAGCTCTTGCCGATGCCGCTCTTGCCGGCGACCAGCGCCTTGAGGCTGTCGAGCGCCGCGTCGCCGCGCCCGAAGGCGGCGTAGAAGGACGCGGCGGCGGAGAGCGACCAGCCCGATCCCTGGCCGGCGGCCGCGGCGGTCTCCAGCCAGTACGCCGTCGACTTCTCGAGCAGCGGCAGCTTGGCCGGCGTGTCGCGGTTCTCGAGATAGAGCGGGTAGATCATCATCAGGTGCGAGTAATGGCGGTGCGGCTTCACCGCCATGTCGGCGCCAACGCGGTAGCCATGCTCGTCGACCGGATAGGGGGTGAGGCGCGCGGCGATATCGCGCCATTTCGCCAGCATCGGGTGCATGGTGCCGAGCTTGCGGTGCCCTTCGATCAGTGCGCCGATGCCCCAGCGCAGCAGCGCGAGATCATAGTTGCAGTCGCTGGTGCTGCCGATCTCGGGCGAATAGGTGACGCCTAGATGCAGCCGGCCGTCGGGCTTCTCGGCCAGGATCGGATAATAGAGCGCGACCGCCTCGGCGAGCAGCGGCAGCAGCCGTTCGCGCAGCATCCGCCGGTCCATCGTGTAGCGGTACTGCAGCCAGTAGAGCTGGCAGACCCAGAGCAAATTACCCCATTCCTTCTCGTAGCGCCGGTCGACCTCGATCGGCGATTCCAGGTCCTGCTGGGTGACATGGCCGATCGCCGCGGCGCCGGGCGCGACGGTGGCGGCGGTGCGGCGCAAGGCGTCGCGATGCGTGTCGAGCGCGTGGAACAGCCCCTCGGCCAGCGCCAGGCGGTTGCTCGGCTGGAGCGCGTAAGTGCTGATCTGGACGTTGAGGTTCCAGGTCAGATAGGGCCAGTTGCTCGGCTGGAGCCAGGGGCCGTGCGTGTCGATCACCCCACCGTCGGGCCGGGCGACGCAGCCATATTTGTAGATCTGGATCCAGTAGAAGCTCTCGATCCGCGTGTCGGGGAGCGACAGGAAGCTGGCGCGGTAATGCGCATCCCACCAGCGGCGATGCGCGAGGCCGGCCTTGGCCCGGTCGGCGGCAAGCGCGGCGCGGACGTTGTGCGCCGCAGCCTCCAGCGAGCCGGTATCCGGGAACGACATCGCGTTGCTGAAGACCAGCATGCGCCGGTTCGGGGCCGCCACCTGCTCGGTCCAGGCGGTGGTATAGCCGCCGCCGGCGAGCAGCGGCTGGAACCAGCGGTTGACGCCGTCCGCGTCGCGGCGCTCGCCGGGTGGATTGTCGACCCAGATGCGCGCGGGCTGGCCATAGTCGCGCTCATATTTGACGGCGTCCGCGGCGGTGCGGACTGGCGGTCTGGTCGAGACTGCGGGGATGGGGTGCCAGGTCCAGGCACAACCGCCCTCGTCGCCCGAGGTTTCGAGCTCGATCGCCATGTGCGGCAGCTCGGCATGGACGAAGGCGCGCAGCCGGATCGCGCCGCGATCGGTGGTCACCTCGCCGCTGAGCTCGGCGCGGTGCAGGTCCAGCCGCAGCTTCGCGCCGGTGATCCGGCCGACCGGCTGGAGGAGGAAGTCGCCGACATGGTAACGGGCGCGCGAATAGGCGTGCCAGCCCCAGCTGAAATCGCGCCGGTCATAGACATCGACATTGTCCACCGCGAAGCGGAGCGCGCCGCCTTCCGTGGCTTCGGTCATCGACAGGGCCAGCCGGCCGTTGCCTAGGAAAGGCGCCTCGCCCCAGCCGCGCGGCAGCCGGTCCCAGATCAGGTCGTGGCGGGCAAGGAAGGCAGCCCAGTCGACATGATCTTCGATCAGCGTCGCATCCGCGGCGGAGGCGGGCATCCCGAGCAGCGGAATCGAGGCTCCGGCCGCCAGCACGGCGCGGCGAGCCACTGGTCCGCCGAGCCCAGGGGTGCGGGTTTCGTCCATGTCCATTTTCCCACTTCGGAAAGTTATCTGATAGATTTCGGACGTACGTACGAGATGTAAGGGGCTGGGTATTCAGTCGGCGCCATTGCTGTCGTACCAGCCCAGCCCGGCCGAAATGGCGTTCGCGGCCTCGGCGAGCATCGTCCGTGTCGCATCCATCGCGACGGGCTGGGAACCGTCGATGCGTTCGAGAAACGGAATGGTGAGCGTCGCGGCCAGCCGTCCGTCGAAACCGAAGATCGGGTAACTGATGTCGATGACGCCGTGCGTCATCGGGCTGGTGCGCTGCTCGAAGCCCCGTGCGCGGATCGCGGCGAGGACCGGCTCGGCCGCCGCCACCATCTCCAGCACCTCCTCGCTCCGCGAGCTCAGCAGCGCATGGAGGCGCTCCGCATCGGTGAAGGCGAGCAGGACGTTGCCCGAGCAGCTCCGGAACAGGTCGATCGGGGCGCCCAGCCGGACGCTGAAACCGGTGGGACCGGGATTCTCCTGCCGGAGCACCACCAGCCCGCAGCCTTCCGCCGGCACGACGAGATGGCAGGATTGCAGCACCGCATGCGCCAGGTCGTACATCACCGGCGCGGCGATGTGGGTGAGGTCCTGCACCGGCGTCGCGCGATAGGCGAGGTCGAGCACGCGATAGGTGACGCGGTAGCGGTCGGATTCGGCGATCTTGCGCAGATAACCGCGGCGTTCCATCACCACGACGAGCCGGAACAATTCGTTCATCGAGCGGTCGAGGCCGGCAGCGATCTCGGTCAGCGTCAGGCCGTCGGGATGGTCGGCGAGCAGTTCCAGGACGTCGAAACCCTTTTCGAGCGCCGGTGCCGAATAGGTGTTCTTGAGCGGCTTCGGTTCGCGTTCGACCTTCATCGCTTTCCCGTCATGTGGAACAATGGATATATCAGCTATCTTGTGGGGCCGCCCCTGCCAAGGCGCGCTCAATGCAGCGGCGAGGCGGCAAGGCCGAGCGCCGCTTCCATCCGTGCGGTGCGAATGCAGCGCAGGGCATAGACGGCGACGGCGACGAAGCAGGCGAACGGCAGGACGATCGCGACCTGGATCGTGCCGGCCGCTTGCGAGATCAGCCCCATCAGCGGTGGGAAAACCGCGCCGCCGATGATCGCCATGATGATCAGCGGCGCGCCCAGCATCGCCTTGTCGCCCAGGTCCTTGACCCCCAGCGAGAAGATCGTCGGGAACATGATCGACATGAAGAAGCTGGTGAGCGCGAGCGCGCCGACCGCTACCCAGCCATGGTTCAGCGCGGCGGCGGCGGTGAGCGCGATATTGGCGAGCGCGAAGACGAACAGCAGCCTTGTCGCCGGGATCTTGTGCATGAGCAGCGTGCCGATGAACCGGCCTGACATGAACAGGATCAGGCTGACCGAGAGCAGATAGGCGGCGGTCTTTTCGGGCGTGGCCGGGACCAGCTCCTTCACGAAATCGACGAAGAAGCTCCAGATGCCCACCTGCGCGCCGACATAGAAGAATTGCGCGATCACCGCGCCAGCCAGGCAGGGGGTGCGCAGCACCTGCCACAAGGAGGTGCGCTGGCGCGGTTCTGCTGTGGCGCTTTCGGCCGCGCGCACATCGGGCAGCCGCACGACCGCCACGGCTATGGCGACGAGGATGACGATGCCGGCGAGTGCGAGATAGGGGAGCTGCACCATCCGCGCTTCGGCGAGGCGATAGGCTTCGAGCTGGGCGGGCGGCATCGCGGCCAGCTGGGCCTTGCTGTGCTCGATGCCGGAAAAGATGAAATGGCCACCGATGATCGGCGCCATGAAGCCGCCGAAACCGTTGAAGGCCTGGGCGAAGTTCAGCCGCTGCGAGGCGCGGCTCGGATCGCCGAACGCGACGATATAGGGGTTGGCGGCGGTCTCGAGGAATGCCGCGCCCGAGGCGATGACGAACAGCGCCGAGAGGAAGACCGCGTAGTGGCGAAGCTCGGCGGCGGGATAGAAGAGCAGGGCGCCCGTCGCATAGAGGCCGAGCCCCGCCAGGATGCCGGCGCGATAGCCGAAGCGGCGCATCAGCAGGCCGGCCGGCAGCGCCATGGTGAAATAGCCGAGATAGAAGACGAACTGGATGAAGCCGGCCTGGGCGCGATTGAGGTCCAGCGCCTTCTGGAACTGGCGGATCAGGATGTCGTTGAAATTATTCGCGATCGCCCAGAGGAAGAACAGGCTCGTAACCAGCACGAAGCCGGCGACATAGCCCCGCGTGATGAACGATCCGCGCGCGGGCGTGTCGGCGGCGCCGATATCGGCGATCGGACTTGTGGCTGCCATCGTCTTCCTCTCCTCGCCCCGTCCGTCTTCGGATCTGCGGGCATGTCGCGCGGGGATCTCCGCGCCGGTGTTACAGGGTCACGATCGCTTTCAGCACCGATCCCTGGTCGTTGATCAAATCGGGGATCTGGTCGGGCGCTTCGGCGAGCGGGAAGGCATGCGTCATGATCGCGCCGGTGGGAATCCGGCCCTGCTCGATCGCGGTGATCACCGCGCGGAAATCCGCATTGGTGGCGTTGCGGCTGCCGATCAGCCGCATCTCGCGCTTGTGGAACTCGGGGTCCGCGAAGCTGATGTCCTGCTTGACCACGCTCACCAGCACGTAAGTGCCGCCATGCGCGACATAGGCAAAGCCCTTTTCCATCGCGCGGCTGTTGCCGGTGGCGTCGAACACCAGATCGAAGAATTCGCCATCGGTGCGCGCGGCGAGCGCCGCCTCGAAATCCTGGTCGACGGGGACGATATCGGCGATGCCGATCGCGTCGCAGGCATAGTCCAGCCGCCGGCGGCTGGTGTCGGCAAGCGTTACCCTGGCGCCGTCCAGCGCCGCGAACAGCGCGACAGCGACCCCGATCGGGCCGGCGCCGACCACGAGCACGCGATCACCCTCCTGCGCTTCGCCGCGCCGCACGGCGTGTGCGCCCACCGAAAGAAACTCCACCATCGCCGCCTGGTCCGCCGTCAGCGTGCCCGCCGCGATCACCGCCCGTTCGGGAACGGCGAGATATTCGCACATGCCGCCATCGGTATGGACGCCGAGCACCTGAATCGAGACGCAGCAGTTCGGCTTGCCCTTGCGGCAGGCGATGCAGGTGCCGCAGGCGAGATAGGGATTGACCGTGACGAGGTCGCCCGGCGCGAAGGCGCTGCCCGGATCGACCTCCGCCACCTCGCCCGCCAGCTCATGGCCCATCACGCGCGGATAGCTGAGAAAGGGCTGGTTGCCTGCGAAGATATGATAGTCGGTGCCGCACAAGCCGATCCGGCGGATGCGGATCAGCACCTCGCCTGGATTCCTGACGGGAAGGGGCCGCTCGGCCATGCCCAATTGATGCGGTCGTTCGCAGACGACTGCCTTCATGGCTATACTCTCTCCGGCGCCCCTGCGCTCTTTTACATATAAAAGTCTCTTTCAGCGTACAGTACGCGTCGGGAAGTGCAAGGAAAAACCTGTATGATCAGTTCAAATCGGACGCGATAAGGGTCACTGGGCGCCCCGGCTGGAGCGCGATTTCCTTGCGCCTGCCCGCCACACGGACAACGCGTTTTCCGGCGATTTCCGGATGCAGCGTGACCGAATCGAGTGTGCCATCCTTCCAGGCGAGGTCGACCGCGCAGCCGCCGCGCACGCGCACGCCGTGCAGCGTTCCCGTTGGCCAGGCCTTGGGCAGAGCCGGCAGCAGCTCGATCAGGTCGCCCCGGCTCTGCACCAGCATCTCGACCAGCGCAGCCGCGCCGCCGAAGATGCAGTCGATCTGGAAGGGAGCGTGGTGGCCCAGCATGCCGGGGCCGGCCGGATCGGCCTGGATCAGGCGCAGCAGCATATGGTGCGCCTGCTCCGGCTCGCGAAAATGCGCCCAGAGCGCGGTGCGCCAGGCGAGCGCCCAGCCGGTCGCCTCGGTCCCGCGTAGCTCCAGCGAGCGCCGCGCCGCGCGCAGCAGATCGGGTGTATCGTCGGCATTGATCTGCTGGCTGGGATAGACAGCATAGAGATGCGAAGTGTGGCGATGCGTCGGCTCGACCGCGTCGGCATCCCAGTCGGCGAGCCATTCCTGGAGCTGGCCGTTCTTGCCGATCTGATGCGGCGCGAGCCTGGCGCGCATCGCGGCGAGCTGGGGCCGCAGGTCGGCATCGAGGCCGAGCAGCCGGGCGCTCGCGGCGGTGCGGTCGAACAGGTCGCGCAGGATCTGCATGTCGAGCGCGGGCCCCGCGCACAAGGTGCTGCCATGGCCGTGATCATTCTCTGGCGAGCAGGAGGGATTGGTGACCATCCAGCCGCTCGCCGGATCCTTCACCAGCGTGTCGAGAAAGAACAGCGAAGCGCCGCGCAGCAGCGGATAGATACGACGCAGATAGGCCTTGTCGCGGTGATAGTCGTAATGGTCCCAGAGCTGGACGCTGAGCCACGCCGCACCGGTCGGCCACAGCCCGGTGCGGGCATGGTCGATCGGCCCGGAAGCGCGCCACAGGTCGGTATTGTGATGCGCGACCCAGCCGCGCGCGCCGTACATGTTCTTCGCGGTATAGGCGCCCGAGACCGCCAGCTCCTCGACCATCGCGAGCAGCGGGTCGATGCATTCGGGCAGATTGGCGGTGTCGACCGGCCAATAGTTCATCTCGGTGTTGATGTTGATCGTGTATTTGGAACCCCAGGGCGGTCGGTTGCTCTCGTTCCAGATGCCCTGGAGGTTCGCGGGCTCGGAGCCTGCGCGCGACGAGCAGATCAGCAGGTAGCGGCCGAACTGGAAGAACAAAGCGGCGAGCTCGGGATCGGCGCGGTCGAGCGCATGGCCGGCGCGCGAGTCGGTGGGCGAGGTCGCGCCGCGACCGGTGCCGAGATCGATCGCGACGCGGCGGAACAGGCGGCGATGCGCGGCGCTGTGATCGTCGCGGAGCTCGGTCCAGGATTTGCGCGCGGCGGCGGCGAGCAGCGCCTGGACGATCGCGCGCGGATCGCCCGAGACGTCGACGGGCGATTTGAAGCTGCTCGCCGCTGCGAGCAGGATCACGACCGATCGCGCGCCGCGGACCTGCACGATCGGGCCGTCATGCGAGACGGTGCCGCCATCGGCGACGATCCGCGCGCGTGTCTCGAAGCGGAGCTTGCCGGGGATGCCGCGGTCCGAATTGTTGACGCCGCTCAGCACCAGGGTGGAATCGCCCTCGACCATGGCGGTGGCGCGCTGGCCGGTGCCGAACGAGCAGTCGAGCGCCACGGGGCCACCTTCGGCGCGGACCCGGATGGCGATCACCTGATCGACGGGCGAGCTCAGCACCTCGCGCGTATAGATGACGTTGCCGGAGACGAAGCGTGTGCGGCTAATCGCCCCGTCGAGATCGAGCTCGCGGCGATATTCCTCGACCGGCGTCTCCTCGACATCGATCAGGTCCAGCCAGAGGTCGCCGAGCGACTGGTAGGACATTTCGCGCATCGGGATCGACTGGATGTATTTCTCGGCATAGGCCTCCGCCTCGGCATATTTGCCGGCGAAGATCATCTCGCGCACCTTGGGCAGCGCGTCGCGCGCGGCGGGGTTGAGGTGCTGATAGGGGCCGCCGGACCAGAACTGGCCCTCGTTGAGCTGGAGCCGCTCGAGCTTGATGTTGCCGAACACCATCGCGCCCAGGCGGCCATTGCCGATCGGGTGCGCCTCGGGCCAGGTGCCGGCCGGCTTGTTGTGCCACACGACCCAGCGCTCGGGCCGCACGTCGCCCGGTGCCTCGCCGGCGGCCGCGGCGCTCTGCGCAGCGGCGCGCGTCGCCGTAGCGGTCAGCGTCGCGGCGAGGCTCGCCTCCAGCACTTCGCGCCGAGAGATTTCCATGCCGCACCCTCCAATATATATCTGATAACTTATCTCCGATTAGCTCGATAAAGGCGCCGCTGCAATCGGACCAGATGACAGGTTCCGCCCTGCCCGATAAAGAAGCTGGGACAGGAGACCCAGAGCATGGCGGGCAAGCCCGAGCAGCAGAAGCTTTACCAGGCGATCATCGCCACGCTGCAGGGCGAGATCGCGGAAGGCGTCTACGGCGCCGGCGAGCGCTTGCCGCCGGAGCGTGTGCTGGTCGAGCGGTTCCAGGTCAGCCGTCTGACGGTGCGCGAAGCGATGATCGGTATGGAGATCATGGGACTGGTCGAGGCGCGGCGCGGCTCGGGCGTCTATGTCACCGAGCGCGGGCAGGAAGTCGTCTCGTCCGCCGAACTCGATATCGGCGCGTTCGAGCTGACCGAGGCACGCAGGCTGGTCGAGGGCGAATGCGCAGCGATGGCGGCGCTCACCGCCGACGAGGGCGACGTAGCCGCGCTCCACGAAATCCTCGACCGCATGGATGCCGAGAACCGGCTCGAGGCCCGGCACGACGAAGTCGCCGATCGCGAATTCCATCTCCGTATCGCCCAGGCGACGCGCAACGAGGCGATGGTGCTGGTGATCGAGACGCTGTGGGACGTGCGCTATCGTTCGCCTTTGTGCATGGAGATGCTCCAGCGCTCGCGCGAGCAGGGCGTGAAGCCGCGCATCGACGACCATCGCACCATCGTCGATGCGATCGCCGCCAAGGATCCCGCCTTGGCGCGGCGCGTGATGCGCGATCATCTGGGCCGGGTGATCGAGAATCTGCTCACCGCGACCGAACTCGACGCGATCAACCGCGTGCGGCGCGAGGCCGCTGAGCTGCGCGACAGGACCCAGCGCTTCTCGAGCGTGTGATATCTCTATCTTGCTATGTGATATTTGATATGCGAGAGGTCTGACCAATTCAGCATGCGGTCAGATCCTGCCGATCGACCGCGCAGGAGGTGCAATGTCGTTCGAATCCGCTGTCGTCGCCGGCGGCCCGCTCAAGATCCGTGATGCGCGCGTCATCGTCTGCTCGCCCGGCCGCAACTTCGTCACGCTGAAGATCGAGACCGACCAGGGCGTCTACGGCATCGGCGACGCGACGCTGAACGGGCGGGAGCTCTCGGTCGTCTCCTATCTCCGGGACCATGTTGTCCCCAATCTGATCGGCCGCGACGCGCACCGGATCGAGGATATCTGGCAGTTCCTCTATCGCGGCGCCTATTGGCGGCGCGGGCCCGTGACGATGACCGCGATCGCCGCGGTCGACACCGCGCTGTGGGACATCAAGGCCAAGGCGGCGGGCATGCCGCTCTACCAGCTTCTCGGCGGCCGCTCGCGCGACGGCGTGCTCGTCTATGGCCATGCCAATGGCGCCGATATCGCGGAAACGGTCGATCAGGTCGGGCGCTATATCGGCATGGGCTATCGCGCGGTGCGCGCGCAGAGCGGGGTCCCTGGGGTGAAGGGCGCGTACGGCGTCGGCCGCGGTGACCTTTACTATGAGCCGGCCGACGGTACGCTCCCGACCGAGACCCTGTGGTCGACCAGCGCCTATCTCAACCACGCGCCCAAGCTGTTCGAGGCGATCCGCGCGGCGCATGGCCCCGAGATCGAGCTGCTCCACGACGTCCACCACCGCCTGACCCCGATCGAGGCGGCGCGATTGGGCAAGGATCTCGAACCCCATCGGCTCTTCTGGATGGAAGATTCGACGCCGGCGGAGAACCAGGAAGCGTTCAAGCTGATCCGCCAGCACACCACCACGCCGCTCGCGGTGGGCGAGATCTTCAACACGATCCATGACTGCCGCGAGCTGATCCAGAACCAGCTGATCGACTATATCCGGACCACCGTGGTCCATGCCGGCGGCATCACCCATCTGCGCCGGATCGCCGATCTCGCCTCGCTCTATCAGGTGCGCACCGGCAGCCATGGCGCGACCGACCTGTCGCCGGCGTGCATGGGCGCGGCGCTGCATTTCGACACCTGGGTGCCCAATTTCGGCATCCAGGAATATATGCGCCACACGCCGGAGACCGACGCGGTCTTCCCGCACGATTACAGCTTCGACGACGGCTATCTGCGCGTCGGCGAGACTCCCGGGCACGGCGTCGACATCGATGAGGAGCTGGCGGCGCGCTATCCCTATGAGCCCAAGCAATTACCCGTCGCGCGGCTGACCGACGGCACGCTCTGGAACTGGTGAGAATTTGGCGCAGAGTCCACAGCATCCCTCCCCCTTGATGGGGGAGGGAGGGGCCCGTCGCCGTAGGCGGTGGGAGGGTGGGGGTGACCCCTCTTCAAGGGACCGCGCCGTGAGGAGAGGTGGGGCCGCCCCCCCCCCCACACCCCAACCGCCGGGGGCCGGGCCGGCGGAGCGAGCCCGGGAAGCG
>CBIHNZ010000017.1:0-98569 GCA_966211615.1 uncultured Sphingomonas sp. | reverse complement strand
CTGGTCCTGCAGGTCGCATTCGCCGCCCTGGTCGCAGATCGGGCAATCGAGCGGATGGTTGATCAGCAGGAATTCCATCACGCCTTCGCGCGCGGCCTTCACCATCTGGCTGTCGGTGCGGATTTCCTGGTTGTCGGCAGCCGGCAGCGCGCAGCTCGCCTGCGGCTTGGGCGGGCCGGGCTTCACCTCGACCAGGCACATGCGGCAATTGCCGGCGATCGACAGGCGTTCGTGATAGCAGAAGCGCGGAATCTCCTTCCCCGCGGCCTCGCAGGCCTGGAGCACGGTGGCGCCCGCGGGCACCTCCACTTCGATTCCGTCTACTTTGAGTTTGGGCATTACTTGACTCTCGAAGGTTCAGAGGCGGCCGCCCGCTTGTAAAGCGCTTCGGCCAGCACCCCTTGCAGCACTGCTCGACTGAATCTCACCTGGTTTTTTGGCGCCACGCAGCCGCCGAGCGCCGGGCCAAGGCGCGTGATCGCGCCACGCTCCGCCTGCGTCGCGGCCGTCGCCAGGACAAGCGCCCGCGCGTCGGCCGGATCGGCGCCGACGACGCAATCGCCAAACCTTTGAAGCAGGTTCATTGAAGTCGTGGCGGCTGCCTCTGCGGCATCCTTGCCCTGCACCCCGATCGTCGCTGGCACCGGTGATACTTGGCCGAAATCGCGGATATAGAGCGCCCGATACACTGCGCCGCGGAAAAGCGACCGCGACATCGTCAACTCACCGCTCCCGAGGCACTCGTCGATCGCGATCTTCGCCAGGGCGGCATCGATGGCCTGGTCCGTGGGCTGGGACAGCGCGCGCTTGACCGCAACAGCCTTCACCCTGACGACGCAGACGCCATAGCGGTTCATGGTGTCGCGCGCCCGGTCAGCCGCCGAGACGTCGCGATCGGAAACCTCCGCGGCGTGGTCGGGGATGATGTGGCCGGTTTGCTGCGCCTGTGCCACAGGTGCGCCCAGAACGAGGCACGCGCAGACAAGCGCCGCATTGAACGAAGCAGACGTCGTCATTCCGTCGCTTCCTTTCCAATGCGCATTGCCGGATCGGCAACGCCTATCAAGGCTGCCCCTTGCATCATTGCGCCGGCGTCTCGCCGCGCAGCTTGAACATGCCCTCGGCGACCAGCGCGTGGAGCTGGTCGCGGTTGAAGCCGAGCTTCGCACCCTGCGGCGTGCAACGGCCGACGGCGGGGACGACGCGCGCCAGCGCGGCCTTCTCCTCGGCTGTGCCCGCAGCGGCGCGGATCAGCATGTCTGCGGCCACCGGATCGCGCGACGCGGCGCAGCGCGTGACGTCGTACATCACCTGTGTCGCATCGCCACTGCCCTGGAAGGGCGCGGGTTCGCCGGTCAGCGCGGCGGGCGGTGTCGCATAGGTGTCGAGATAGAGGCGCTCCGCAATCGCTCCCCGGATCTCCGGTTCGCCCGGGCGCTTGATCGCGCTGCCGCACGTGCCCTTCTTGTCGGCGAGTTGCTTGGCGGCCTTCTTCGAGTCGACGCTGCCCGGCGCCAGCGCGAGCAGTGCCCGCGCGCCGGCGGCATCGGCGCCGACCGTGCAGCGTGCGAACTGATCGATCTTCTCTGCATCCTGCGCCGCCGCGGGCAGTGCCGCTACGAGAGCGCCGAACGCGAATGCGGTGAAAACCGAACGCATCATTCCGCTGCCTCCATCATCGGTGCTTCGCCATTGCCGCCACGCTCGTTGATGCGGCGCTCCAGCTCGGGGCGGAAATGCCGGATCAGGCCCTGGATCGGCCATGCCGCCGCATCGCCGAGCGCGCAGATGGTATGACCTTCGACCTGCTTGGTGACCTGCTGCAGCGTGTCGATCTCGCTGATATCGGCGTCGCCGGTGCGCAGCCGCTCCATCACACGCCACATCCAGCCGGTGCCCTCGCGGCACGGCGTGCACTGGCCGCAGCTCTCATGCTTGTAGAAGTACGACAGGCGCGAGATCGCGCGGACGATGTCGGTCGACTTGTCCATGACGATCACCGCCGCGGTGCCCAGGCCCGAGCCCAGCGCGCGCAGCCCGTCGAAATCCATCGGGCAGTCCATGATCTGCGCCGCCGGCACCAGCGGCACCGAAGAGCCGCCCGGGATCACCGCGAGGAGATTGTCCCAGCCGCCGCGGATGCCGCCGCAATGCTTCTCGATCAGCTCGCGGAACGGGATGCTCATCGCTTCCTCGACCACGCAGGGCTTTTCGACATGGCCCGAGATCTGGAAGAGCTTGGTGCCGCGGTTGTTCTCGGCGCCGAACGACGAGAACCATTCCGGCCCGCGCCGCAGGATCGTCGGCGCGACCGCGATCGACTCGACATTGTTCACCGTGGTCGGGCAGCCATACAGGCCCGCGCCCGCCGGGAACGGCGGCTTCAGCCGCGGCTGGCCCTTCTTGCCCTCGAGGCTCTCGAGCATCGCGGTCTCTTCGCCGCAGATATAGGCGCCGGCGCCGCGATGGACGAAGACGTCGAAATCATAGCCCGAGCCGCAGGCGTTCTTGCCGATCAGCCCGGCCGAATAGGCCTCGGCCACCGCCGCGAACAGCGTCTCGGCCTCGCGGATATATTCGCCGCGGATATAGATATAGGCCGCCCGCGCGCGCATCGCGAAGCCCGCGACCAGCGCGCCCTCGATCAGCACGTGCGGATCGTGGCGGATGATCTCGCGGTCCTTGCACGAGCCCGGCTCGGACTCGTCGGCGTTGATCACCAGGAAGTTGGGGCGATCGGGCCGCGGTTCCTTGGGCATGAAGCTCCACTTCATGCCGGTCGGGAATCCCGCCCCGCCGCGACCCCGCAGGCCCGAAGCCTTCATCTTGTCGATGATGACGTCCGCGCCCAGCTCGAGCAGTGCCTTGGTGTTGTCCCAGGTGCCGCGCTTGCGCGCAGCGTCGAGGTTCCACGGCTGGTAGCCGTAGAGATTGGTGAAGATGCGGTCCTTGTCGGCGAGCATTTTAGCGGCCCTTCCCCACCATCTTCTGCAACAGCATATAGCCCGCCACCGCGAGCCCTATCACGATCACGACGCCGATCAGCTTGAACGCGATCTTCAGGATGAAGCCCAGCACGGCGATGCCGCCGATGATCGCCAGGATAACGAGCAGAATATTGTCGTTCTTCACGCCCATTCTCCCCGATAGTCGTGGTTTTCCTTGACCATCGCGGTCAGCGTGGTCGGGCCGCCGACGGGCTCCACCGTCTGGCGGCCGGGCTCCTGCGTGCCGGTCTTGGGGCTCTCGCCCCGGGCCAGCGCATCGAGGATCGCGATCGTGCGATCGTAATCCAGGTCCTCGTAATTGTCGTCGTTGATCTGGACCATCGGCGCCGAGGAGCAATTGCCCATGCACTCGACCTCGGAGAGCGTGAACATCCCGTCCTCGGTGGTGTGGCCCTTCTTCATGCCGCGGCTCTTGCACGCCGCCATCACGTCGTCCGAGCCGCGCAGCATGCACGGCGTCGTGCCGCACACCTGCACGTGGAAGCGGCCCGTCGGCACCATGTTGAACATGGTGTAGAAGGTCACGACCTCGAACACGCGGATATAGGGCAGCGAAAGCGCGCTCGCGACGAACTCGATCACCGGCACGGGCAGCCAGCCCTGGGTGTTGGTCTCCGCGCCGACCTGGCGCTGGGCGAGGTCGAGGAACGGCAGCGTCGCCGACATCTGCCGGCCGGCCGGATAGCGGCTCAGGATTTCCTTCGCCTTCTCGGCATTCTCCGCGGTCCAGGCGAAATTGCCCCAGCGCGCGCGGGTCTCGGCTTCATCGGGAAGTTGGGGTGCGTCGGCCATTAACGGATAAACTCCACCCGATCGACCTTGTCGTCGGAGAACGAATAGATGGACATGACCTCGAACGGCTCCGCCTCGGGCGAGCGCGCGACCTTCTCGTGCAGCACGACCGTGTCGCCGAGCGCATAGGAAGTGAGGATTTCCGCGCGATTGCCGGGAAACTCGGCGAACATCGCCTTCAGCCCCGAGCGCACGCCCTCGCGGCCCTCGCGCAGCACCGCGCCGCGATAGCCTGCCTCGCACGCGCCCTCGGTCATCAGCGCGACATAAGCGTCGGCGTCCTGCGCATTGTAGTGCGCGATCATCTCGTGCGCGATCGCGATGCGGTCTGCGCTCACCGGTCGCACTCCCCGAACACGATATCCATCGCGCCCAGGATCGCCGTCGTGTCCGCGAGCATGTGCCCGCGCGACATGAAGTCCATCGCCTGGAGGTGGCTGAACGCGGTCGGGCGGACCTTGCAGCGGTACGGCTTGTTGGTGCCGTCGCTCACCAGATAGACGCCGAACTCGCCCTTGGGGCTCTCGGTCGCGACATAGACCTCGCCCGCCGGCACGTGATAGCCCTCGGTGAACAGCTTGAAGTGATGGATCAGCGCTTCCATCGACTGCTTCATCTCGCCGCGGCTGGGCGGCGCGACCTTGCGGTCGAGGGTCAGCACCGGACCCTCGGGCATTTCGCTGAGGCACTGCTTCATGATCCGCGCGGACTGGCGGACCTCCTCCACGCGCACCATGAACCGGTCGTAGCAGTCGCCGCGCGTGCCCACCGGAATGTCGAACTCCATGCGGTCATAGACGTCGTAGGGCTGCGAGCGCCGGATATCCCAGGGGATGCCCGCGGCGCGGATCATCGGACCGGAAAAGCCCCATTTGATCGCGTCGTCGCGGCTCACCACGGCGATGTCGACGTTGCGCTGCTTGAAGATGCGGTTCTCGGCGACCAGGCTGATCGCGTCCTCGAACAGCCGCGGCAGGCGCGTGTCGAGCCATTCGGCGATGTCGGTCAGCAGCTTGAGCGGCACGTCCTGGCGGACTCCGCCGACGCGGAACCAGTTGGCGTGCATCCGCGCGCCCGATGCGCGCTCGAAGAAGTTGAGCGTGTCCTCGCGCAGCTCGAACATCCACAGGTTCGGCGTCATCGCGCCGACGTCCATCACGTGCGAACCGAGGTTCAGCATATGGTTCGAGATGCGGGTCAGTTCGGCGAAGAACACGCGCAGATATTGCGCGCGCAGCGGCACTTCGAGGTCGAGCAGCTTCTCCACCGCCAGCACGAAGCTGTGCTCCATGCCCAGCGGCGAGCAATAGTCGAACCGGTCGAAATAGGGCAGCGCCTGGGTGTAGGTCTTGTACTCGATCAGCTTCTCGGTGCCGCGATGGAGCAGGCCGATATGCGGATCGACGCGCTCGACGATCTCGCCGTCGAGCTCCATCACCAGCCGGAGCACGCCGTGCGCCGCCGGGTGCTGCGGGCCGAAATTGATCGTGTAGTTCTGGATCTGGGTGTCGCCCGGCTCCGGCTTGCCGCCGTCGGTGCGCCCTTCGATCTCGTCGAGATACTCAGCCATCCGGGTTTGCCTTCTTCGCGCGCGATGCTCGCGGCTTCTTCACGACATCGGGATCGGCGGGCTTCGGGCCCGCATCGGGACCGGGCTTGCCCGCGCCGCTCTCGGCCGTGCTGTCGGTGGTCTTGGGCTTGCGCACGCGCGGCTTGGCCGTCTCCGCCGCCGGCGCATCGGCCTTGACGATCTCGTCGGCGGTCAGCGGCGTCGGCGCGCCCTTCGCCTCGGGGACCTTGGCCTCCGGTGCCGGCGCAGCCGCGGGGGCAGGCGCCGGAGCGGGAGCAGGTGCCGGCGCGGGGGGCGGAGGCGGCGGCGCGGCCGCCTTCTCGTCGCCCGGCAGCACATATTGTGCGCCTTCCCACGGGCTCATGAAGTCGAAGTTGCGGAAGTCCTGCGCGAGCCGCACCGGCTCGTACACGACTCGCTTCGCCTCTTCGGAATAGCGCAGCTCGACATAGCCGGTCTGCGGGAAGTCCTTGCGCAGCGGATGCCCGACAAAGCCATAGTCGGTCAGGATGCGGCGCAGGTCCATGTTGCCGTCGAACAGCACGCCGTACATGTCGTACACTTCGCGCTCGAGCCAGCCGGCGACCGGCCAGATGCCCGTCACCGACGGCACCGGCTTTTCCTCGTCGGTGGTCACGCGGATGCGAATGCGGTGGTTCCGGGTGAACGACAGCAGCTGGTAGACCACGTCGAAGCGCTCGGCCCGATCGGGATAATCGGCGCCCGCGATCTCGCTGAGCTGCTGATACTCCAGGCCCGGCGTGTCGCGCAGCGCCAGCATCGCCTCGACCAGGCGCTCGCGCACCACGGTCAGCGAAACCTCGCCCACGGCGTCCTTGCTCGCGACGAGCATGTCGCCCAGCACGGCCGCGGCCAGGTCGATCACGCCGTCATTGGCGGCATATCTCGGTGCAGGCGCCCTCACCGTTCGATCGTCCCCGAACGGCGGATCTTCCGCTGGAGCTGCATCACGCCGTAGAGCAGGGCCTCGGCGGTCGGCGGACAGCCGGGAACATAGATATCCACCGGCACGATGCGATCGCAGCCGCGCACCACCGAATAGCTATAGTGATAATAGCCGCCGCCGTTCGCGCAGGACCCCATCGAGATCACATATTTCGGCTCGGACATCTGGTCGTACACGCGACGCAGCGCCGGGGCCATCTTGTTGCACAAGGTGCCGGCGACGATCATCACGTCCGACTGCCGCGGCGACGCGCGCGGCGCGGCGCCGAAGCGCTCCATGTCGTAGCGCGGCATGTTGACGTGGATCATCTCGACCGCGCAGCAGGCCAGGCCGAACGTCATCCACCACAGCGAGCCGGTGCGGGCCCACTGGAACAGCTCCTCGGTCGAGGTGACCAGGAAGCCCTTGTCGCCGATCTCGGCATTGATGTCGTTGAGAAAGCCGACGTCCGGAAGCGTTCCCGGGGGGGGCGGCACGGAAAGCTCTACTCCCATTCCAGCGCTCCCTTCTTCCACGCATAGACAAGGCCGAGCGCCAGCTCGACGATGAAGATCATCATAGAGAACCACGCGGTCCATCCGGCGGCGACGCCCATCTTGAAGACGGTGACGGCCCAGGGATAGAGAAACGCGGCTTCGAGATCGAAGATGATGAACAGGATCGCGACCAGATAGAATCGGACGTCGAACTGGCTGCGCGAATCCTCGAATGCGGGGAAGCCGCACTCATATTCGGTGAGCTTTTCCGGTGTCGGCTGGTGCGAGCCGGTGAGGCGCGACACGGCCATGGGCAGGAACACAAAGGCGCTGGAGAGCGCCAGGGCTACGCCGAGGAACAACAGAATCGGCAGATATTGCGATAGATCGACCAAGATGCCTTCTCGCAGATGCGGAATTTGAGGGGCTTCTAGGACGGTGAAGGGGGTGCGGCAAGGGTTTGAACCCTTGAGAATCACTCGCAATTAGCCGGAGTTCAGCGCGCCCCCGCCAGGGCCTTGATCGCCACGATCGGCGTCGGCTTTTGCAGGCCCGAAACCTTGCCGTCCTTGTCGGGCGAATAGGCGCTCCACTGCGAGTCCGCGACCATCAGCAGCTTGTCGCCGGCACGGGCGATCTGGGTGGGATCGACGATCGCCCCACCCTGCGCCACCGCTTCCAGTCCGATCACATGATTGTCGGCGGAGATGCGGAAACGCCACGCTTTTCCCGGCACGCTCGGATTGCGCACGCCGACGAATCCATCGCCATCGGCCACCATGCCGTCCACGCCCCGCAGCGGCGATCCGTCCTCGAGCGGGATCGGCGTCTCGGCCAATGTCGCCAGGTCGACGCTGATCAGCCCGCGCCCATAGTCGGCGACCAGCAGCCGCTTGCCGCCGTCATAGACCACGCTGCCCTGCGCGCTGCCCTTCTGGCGCGGCGCGATCACCACCGCCAGCACTCGGCAGTCGCCCGCGCAGCGATAGACCGCGCCGTTGGCGCCGTCGCTGACGAATATCTGGTCGCGCCATACCGAAACGTCGCCGGGGGTGAACGGCGCACTCCCCTCAGGGCGAAGGCTCGCGCGCAGCCTGCCCGACCGGTCGATCGCGACCAGCCCGGTCCGGCAATCGGCAAGCTTGAGCACCTCGGGGCAATTGGCGGCGATCCAGAGCCAGCCGCGGCCGGCATCCCAGGCGATGCCCAGCGGCGCCCCTTCGCCCTTCGGCATCGGCACCGCGCGGAAGCGGCCCTTGCGATATTCCACGATCGTCCGGTCGAGGATGCTGCTCAGCCAGACGGCCCTGCCGTCCGAGGCGACGCCTTCGATCAGCCGATAGCTGGCGGGGACGGTGAATTCGGCGGCGGGCGGCGCGTCCTGGGCGATCAGCCCGAGCAGCGCCGCAGCGATCACCTGAGCGCGTTTCCGACGAGCTTGTGGAGCTTGGAGTGGAGCACGTCGTTCGCCGCGAGGAACTGGTTGCGCTGCATCGCCAGGTCCTGTCCGCGGAAATCGGTGACGAAGCCGCCCGCTTCCTTGATCAGGATATAGCCCGCGGCGACGTCCCAGAGCTGGAGGTCCGATTCCCAGAAGCCGTCGAAACGGCCCGCCGCGACCCAGGCCAGGTCGAGCGCCGCCGAACCGAGGCGGCGGATGCCGGCAACTTCGGGCGCGACCGCACCGAAGATGCGGCTCCACTGTGCGAAATTGCCATGCCCGAGGAACGGGATGCCGGTCGCGATCAGCGCGTCGGCCAGGTCGCGCCGCGCCGATACGCGCAGTCGCTGGTCGGTCAGCCAGGCGCCGCGGCCCTTCTCGGCCCAGAAGCTCTCGTCGGTCAGCGGCTGGTAGACCAGGCCGTGGGTGATCTCGGGCTTGCCCTGGCTGCCGTGCGGATCCTCGACCGCGATCGAGATCGCGAAATGCGGGATGCCGTGCAGGAAGTTGCTGGTGCCGTCGAGCGGATCGACGATCCAGCGCGGCTTGTCCGGGTCGCCTTTGATCTCCCCGCCTTCCTCGGCGAGGATGCTCCAGTCCGGCCGCGCCTTGCGCAATTCCTCGACGATCGTCTCCTCGGCGCGCTTGTCGGCCATCGAGACGAAGTCGGCGGGGCCCTTGCGGCTCACCTGGAGGTGCTGGACCTCGTTGAAGTCGCGGCGCAGGCGCGGCGCCGCCTTGCGGGCAGCGCGCTCCATGACAGTGAGAAGGCCGGAATGGGCAACCAAATCAAAAGCTCCAAATCTCCCTCTCCCGCCTGCGGGAGAGGGTCGGGGTGAGGGTGAGTCCGGTAAAACAAGCGACACCGGCGCTGGCCATGTCGTACCCTCACCCAACCCTCTCCCGCAGGCGGGAGAGGGCTAAAGGCAGATCAATCCGCCCGCCGGACGTAGGTCTGCTCGTACACATCCACGACGATGCGCGTGCCCGACGCGATGTGCGGCGGCACCATGATGCGCACGCCATTGTCGAGCACGGCAGGCTTGTAGCTGGAAGACGCCGTCTGGCCCTTCACCACCGCGTCGGCCTCGACGATCGTCGCTTCGATCGTGTCGGGCAGCTGCACGCTGATCGGGCGCTCGTCATAGAGCTCCATCACCACGTCCATGCCGTCCTGCAGGAAGGCCGCGGCATCGCCCAGGATGCCGGCGTCGAGCGTGATCTGCTCATAGGTGACCTTGTCCATGAAGGTCAGCGCATCGCCGTCGCGGAACAGGAACTGGAAGTCCGTCGTGTCGAGGCGCACGCGCTCGACCGTCTCCGCCGAGCGGAAGCGGACATTGTTCTTGCGGCCGTCGATGAGGTTCTTCATCTCGACCTGCATATAGGCACCGCCCTTGCCGGGCTGGGTGTGCTGAATCTTGACGGCGCGCCAGATGCCGCCTTCATATTCGATGATGTTGCCGGGACGGATGTCCACGCCACTGATCTTCATGATCGAGACCTGTACCTGAGAAAGAGCGAGCGCGCGCTTTAGCTGCCGTTGCCGACTCTCGCAAGCACCCCCTATTCATCACGCCCACGGGACACTCAACGCACGGCCTTCAGCAGCGGATAGGGATTGACATTGGCCCCCTGCCACCAGGCTTCGCCGGACTGCATGGTCTTGATCTCGAAATGGAGATGCGGCGCGCCACCGGCGGCGCTGCCGGTATTGCCCACCGTCGCGATCTGCTGGCCCTGCTGCACCACCTGCTTCTCGGCCACGCCATAGCTGTCGAGATGTGCGTAATAGTGGATCGTGCCCCCGTCGGGCGAACGGACATAGATCGTATGGCCGCCATTGACGCTCTCGAAGATCTTTTCGACCGTCCCGTCCGCCGCGGCGAGCACCGGCGTGCCCTTGGGCGCCATGATGTCGATCGCGTGGTGCGCGCGCGTGCCGCCTCCACGGCTCTGGCCCCAGGTGTCGCTGAGCTGGTCGGCGCGCACGCCTTGCACCGGGATGATCAGCGCCGCGCCCGACACTCCAGACGCGGCGGCGGGCTGCTCGTGCACCGCCTGCGCCGGCGGATCGAAGCGGATGCGCACCATCGAGGCGAAGGCGGCCGCGATCAGCAGCAGCAACAGTCCCAGTCCCCATCCGACCTGCTTGGCGAGCGTCATGGCGTCACTCCTGGAAGACCGCCGGCGTCCCCGGCTTGACCATCAGCGCCAGCCGCGCCGCGTCCCAATTGGTCAGCCGGATGCAGCCATGGCTCTCGGTGCGCCCGATATTCTGCGGCTCGGGCGTGCCGTGGATGCCGTAATGCTCCTTCGAAAGGTCGAGCCACACCACCCCCACCGGTCCGTTCGGTCCCGGCGGCAGCGTCGCCGGATCGGAATCCTTCTTCGCGTCCCAGAACAGGTCCGGGTTGTAGTGGAATTTGGGGTTGGTGTCGGCGCCGTTGATCTTCAAGCTGCCGATCGGCAGCGGATCATGGCCGCTGCCCATCGTCGCGCTGAACTGCGCCACCAGCCGGTCCGCCTTGTCGAAGACCTTGAGCACCTTCTCGGACTTGTCGACGACGAGATGATCCGCCTCGGGCACGTTCGCCTCGACGTTGAGGTCGTTGAGCGTCTTGCGCCAGTCGGGCTTGATGTCCGCCGGATAGTCGCGCGACACGGGCAGCGCGTTGGGGAATATGAATACCGCGCCGACGCCGATCGGCTTGCCGCCCGGATTGAGCTCGACCAGCACCTCGGGCGTGGTGTGGAACATCTCGGCCAGCTTCTCCAGCGGACGGCCATAGCCGAGCGACGGCAGCTTGGCCTGTTCCTCCGGATCCTTGGGCATCGGGCTGACGAACGGCCCCTCGAGCGCATCCGCGCTCAGGCGCAGCGTCCTGGTCGGGCGAAGGTCGCGATAGGGCCGCAGCGCCGCCATCGTGCGCGCGTCGAGCTTGCCGGTGGTCGGCAGGTCGCGCGCGGTCTGGAAGCCCTTGAGCGCCGCGGTCAGCGATTGCCCTTCGCGGCCGTCGAGGATGCCGGGCGAGAAGCCGAGATGATCGAGGATCACCTGCGCATGCAGGATCGAATAGTCGATCGGCGGGCGGGTCTTTGTTCCACGCCCCTGCGCCAGGATGGGACCAGCCGAAGCACAGGCGAGGCAGGCGGCAATGATCAGCTTTTTTCGCACCAATTCAATCTCCTGACGAACAAAGGTTCGCCAGGAGAACGACTTAGCGCGCCAGTAGGTCCGCGAACGCCTTTACCGCCGCCGCTTCGTCCCCACCCCACACCGCATGGGAGACCGCGAGGAAGTCCGCGCCGGCCGCGACCAAAGGTGCGGCATTGGTCGGCGTGATCCCGCCGATCGCGACGCACGGGATCTCGAACAGGGTCGACCACCAGGACAGGATCACCGGCTCGGGCCGGTGCCGCGTCTCCTTGGTGGCGGTGGGATAGAAGGCGCCGAACGCGACATAGTCCGCCCCGCCCTCGCCCGCTTCCATCGCCAGATGGCGGCTGTCGTGGCAGGTCACGCCGATCTGGGCGTTGGGGCCGAGCACCGATCGCGCCTCGCGCGGATCGCCGTCACCCTGCCCCAGATGGACGCCGTCGGCGCCCAGCCGCTTGGCCAGGCTGATGCTGTCGTTGACGATGAACGCCACCTCGGCATCGGCGCAGATCCGCTGGAGCGGCTCGGCGAGCCGCACCGCCTCGTGCTGGTCGACGCCCTTCACCCGGAACTGGAACGCCGCGACGGGCCCGGCCTCCAGCGCGCGCTTCAGCCGGTCCGGGAACCCACCGTCCACGTCCTGCGGCGAGATCAGGTAGAGCTGGCACGGCGGCCGGCGGATATCGCGCGTGAACTGGTCGGCGAAATCGGCCGCGAGCGGCGGCAGGGCATCGTCATCGAAATCGGTCATCGCACGGCCTTTAGCGAAAGCCTCAGCCGTTCACCACTGCCAGCAGGAAGCCGTCCCATTTCTTCGCGCCGACCGTCTGCACGGCCGTCGCGTTCAGCCGCGGCTCGGCGGCGACCGCCTCGAACAGCGCGCGCGTCCCGTCGATCCGCTCGTCGCCCGTATCGGCGTCCAGGATCCCGCCCTCGCGCACGACATTGTCGACCACGATCACGCTCCCTGGCCGGGTGAGCGCCAGCGCGGCCTTGAGGTAGGCCGTGTTCGAGGGCTTGTCGGCATCGATGAACACCAGGTCGAACACCGCCTCCCCCGCCGCGATCATCGCCTCCAGGCTGTCGATCGCAGGTCCGACGCGTATCTCCACCTGCGCCGCCAGCCCGGCGCGCGCGATGTTCGCCCGCGCCACTTCGGCATGATGCGGCTCGAGCTCCAACGTCACCAGCCGCCCGTCCTCGGGCAGCGCCCGCGCCAGCCAGATCGTCGAATAGCCGCCCAGCGTCCCCACTTCGAGGATACGCCGCGCGCCGCACATCCGCGCGAACAGATGGAGCATCTTGCCCTGCGCCGCGGACACGTCGATCGCGGGAAGCGCGCCCGCCGCATTGGCCGCGAGCGCAGCGTCGAGCGCCGGATCGCTGCCCAGGAGGTGCGCCGCGATATAATCGTCGACACGTTCCCACTCGGTCGTCATCCGGCACCTCCCCGACGCGTCACGCCTTGATGAAGCTCGCCTTTGACACCGGCCGCGTCTCGGCGCCCATCTCGAAGCCCGCGATCAGCGGGCGGCCCTTGGCGATCGCCGCCTTCACCCCAGGCAGCGCGAGCGAGGCGTCATGGCTCGCCTTGCTGTCCCAGATCTCGGTAATCCAGATCGCGTCGGGCTCCTTGGCGTCCTCGGCGATGAGATAGGCGCGGCAACCGGGCATGTCGCCGGTGCCCGCGCCCAGTATCTCGATCAGCTCGGCACGCTTGCCGGGCTGCGCCTTCATCTTGCCGATCATGCCGTACGGCACCGCCTCGTCTTCCATCGCCGTCCCTTTCGCCAGCGCAGCTCCGCCCAGCAGCGCGAGCGCAAGGCCAGCCAGCACGGGACGGCGCGAAGTCATTCCTCGTTCTTGTAGATCCGCACCAGCTTGTCGAGCATCGCCATCGCGTCCTCGCGCTTGCGCTGGAAGGTGTTGCGGCCGATGATCGAGCCGTTGCCGCCACCGTCGCGAATGTCGCGCGCGTCCTGATAGACCGCGTCCTCGCCCTTGGCCGCGCCGCCCGAGAAGACGACGATCCGGCGCCCTGCGAAGCAGGACTGCACGACGTGCTTCACGCGGTCGGACTGCTTCGACCAGTCATTGCCCTCATAGACCGGCACGGCTTCCTTCTGCTCGATATGGTCGTTCGGCAGCTTCACCTTGATGATGTGTGCGCCGAGCAAAGCCGCCATGTGCGCGGCATAGGCGCCGACGTCGAGCGCCAGCTCGCCCGACTTGGGCAGCTTGCCGCCGCGCGGGTACGACCAGATCACCGTCGCGATGCCGACACTCTTCGCCTCGGCGGAGAGTTCGCGGATCTCCTCCATCATGTCGAACACGTCGTCGCTGCCCGGATAGATGGTGAAGCCGATCGCCGAGCAGCCGAGCCGCAGCGCGTCGTCGACCCCGCCGGTCACCGCCTGGTTGGCGCTCGTCGCCCAGCTGTTCGACGAATTGACCTTGAGGATCGTCGGGATCTGGCCGGCGAAGGTGCCCGCGCCCGCCTCGATCATCCCCAGCGGCGCGGCATAGGCGGAGAGGCCCGCGTCGATCGCGAGCTGGAAATGATAGTGCGGGTCATAGGCGTCGGGGTTCACCGCGAAGCTGCGCGCCGGGCCGTGCTCCAGGCCCTGGTCGACCGGCAGGATGATCAGCTTGCCCGTGCCGCCCAGCCTGCCCTGCATCAGGATGCGCGCCAGATTGGCCTTCACGCCCGGATTGTCGGACTCGTACTTGTCGAGAATGGCTTTGACCGCGGGCGTGATCTGCATGTTGCTTCCCTGATTCGTGACGCTGGCAGGCGCTCTAACCCAGCATTTTCAACCGAGAAACCGCTGACAACGCTGACCAGCCCGAAGAAACCCGGCCGCGCGCCGAAACGAGGTGCGAATATCGCCGAGCCGTGCGCACAAAAAAGGAGGGTGGATTTCTCCACCCTCCCGCTCTTGGGCCGCTGGAGTTCCGGACCAGCGTCCCGGGAGTATCCCGTCTGGCCATCGCTTCGCGCCTGGCCGAATCCCATTTCCTGGACCCTGCCGAACCATGGCAAGCCAGGAAGATTTGCGCAGAAGCAAGGATCGGAGATGCGCGCACGGCAGGGTCACAAGACCCGCATGCGATGGCTAAACGCCACGCCTACAAAACCGACCGATTCTTCCCCCCAAATCGTCTTCAACGTTATCCCATGCCCGCTGGCACAGGCACAAGTCCAAATATCGACAATGTCGAATATTTTCCGATTTGTTTCTGTCGCGCGAGTGCCGTTTTGGGAATCCGCGCTGCGGTCCTCGGATCGCCGAGCGCAAATCTGGCTTGGCCTCCACCGTCAACTGCCCACTGGTTAAGGCGTCGTCCGGATTCCATCTCGTCCTGCAAAGGGAGAGACCGATGATCCAGATTGCCCGCCTCGCGCTATACGCGGGCGCACCGCTCCTCGCCATCGGCGACCCCGTGACCATCCTCGGCGTTCCGGAACCATTTGCTCCGGGGATCGCCTCCACGCGCTTCTCCGAGGTCCGGCTG
This sequence comes from uncultured Sphingomonas sp., assembly GCA_966211615.1. Lineage (GTDB taxonomy): Bacteria > Pseudomonadota > Alphaproteobacteria > Sphingomonadales > Sphingomonadaceae > Sphingomonas. The sequence continues at coordinate 83,639 of CBIHNZ010000017.1, read as the reverse complement.
ACGATCAGTCCGGACGGACGCACCGCGCTCTGGTTCAGCCGCGACCGGCCGGGCGGTGCGGGAGGCTATGACATCTGGATGTCCCGTCGTGCGCGCGGCGGATGGGGCGAACCGATGCCGGTTCCCTTCAACAGCCCCGGCCGCGATTTCGATCCCGCCTTCTCCGCGGATGGGCGGCATGTCTATTTCAGTTCCGACCGCCCCGGCGGCCTGGGCGGCGACGATGTCTACCGGGTCGCCGTGACCGCGACGAGCTTCGGCGTGCCCGAGCCGCTCGGCGCAAGCGTCAACAGTGCGGCGAACGAATGGGCACCGATGCTGGCACCCGACGGAAAGCAGCTGCTCTTCTCGAGCGACAGGCCGGGTGGCGCGGGGCGGCAGGACCTCTATGTCGCCCGGCGCCGCGGGACCGGCTTCGCCCCGGCGATCGGCCTGCCCGGCGCGATCAACAGCGAAGCCGACGAGTTCGACGCCACCTTCCTCGCCGACAGCCGCACGATCGTCTTCTCGCGCGCACCGGATCTCCGCAAGGACCGGATCGACTTGTTCGCCGCCGCGCCCCAGCGCACGCACTACCCGGCCGGCACGCGGCTGCCGCGGGGCGCCAATGGCGACAAGGACAGTTACGGCCCGATGCTCGACTGGTCGGCACCCGGCCGGCTGACCTTCTCGGCGCAGCGTCCGGGCTCGGGCGGCATGGACCTCTACCGCCTCCGCTACCGGCTCGAGCGTCAGCCGGCCGCTGCCGCCGAACGCCCGCGGTAAATTGCGCAACCCGCAACCGACTAATACTAAGATAGCGCTTGCGTGGAACGGAGGTGCCGGGCTCTGGGCGGGTCATGAGCCATCCCGACAGCCACGACATCACCCCCGCCCTCACCCTGCTGATGGCGGTGGGCTGCGGGATGATGGTCGCCAACATCTATTACGCCCAGACGCTGATCGACACGATCGCCCCCGAGATCGGGATGAGCGCCTGGGCGGCCGGCGCGATCGTCACCCTCACCCAGCTCGGCTATGGCCTCGGCCTGGCCCTGATCGTGCCTTTGTCCGATCTGTTCGAGAACCGCCGGCTGACGCTGATCGCCACCGCCGGCACGGTGGTCGGCTGCATCAGCGTGGCGCTTTCGCAGAACGCACCGCTGTTCCTCGCCGCGTCACTGGTGATGGGAATCTGCTCGGTCGGCGCGCAGATCCTCGTGCCGCTCGCCGCGCATCTCTCGTCGCATGCGCGCCAGGGCCGTACGATCGGGCTGGTGATGAGCGGGCTGCTCACCGGCATCATGCTCGCCCGGCCGATCGCGAGCTTCGTCGCGGAGGTCGCCGGCTGGCGCGCGGTATTCTTCCTTTCCGCCGGTCTGATGACCGCGATCGGCCTGGCGCTCGCTTCCTGGCTTCCCGAGCGCCGGCCGGAGACGCGGCTCGGCTATGGCGCGATCCTCGCCTCGATGTTCGAGATGGTCCGCACGCACCGGGCGCTCCGCCTGCGCGCCGCCTATCAGTCGCTGCTGTTCGCCGCATTCAACCTGTTCTGGACCGCGGCGCCCCTGGCACTGATCCATCGCTTCCATTTCAGCCACGGCGAGGTCGGGCTGTTCGCGCTGGCCGGTGCCGGCGGCGCGCTCGCAGCGCCGATCGCGGGCCAGCTCGCCGATAAGGGCAAGGCGCGCGCCACGACCTTCTTCGCGCTGGCGCTGGTGACCTTGTCCTTCCTCGCCGCGGACTGGGTGGTGGCGCTCGGCAGCGTGATCGCCTTCACGGTCACCGCGGTGCTCATCGATGCCGGGGTCCAGCTCAACCAGATCTCGGGCCAGCGCATCATCTTCGGCCTGTCGAGCGAGGCGCGCGGCCGGATCAATGCGGCCTATCTGACGATCATGTTCGTCGTCGGCGCGACGGGCTCGTTGATCGGTTCGGCTGCCTATCAATATGGCGGCTGGACGCTCGCCGCATCGATCGGCGCAGGAATCGGTGGCATATTGCTGTTCTTGTTCGCATTATTCGATCGGCGCACTTAGGACTGCGATTCGGTGCGCCGATCGCATTTGCCGAAGGGGGGACAGTCTATTTTGACGCCACGCCTCGCTATGGGAAGGCAGCTTGCCTGTCTGCTGTTCGCCTTGACGCTCGGCGGCGGCGCGATGCCCGACAAGCGTCCGGTCGTCGGCGCGCCGGCGCCTCCTGCCCAGATCGTGTTGATCGACGGCACGAAGATCAACCTCGCGGATCTTCACGGGCAGGTGGTCGTGCTCAATTTCTGGGCCACCTGGTGCGTGCCCTGCCGCACCGAGCTGCCGTTGCTCGACACCTATTACCGGATCCAGAAGCCGAGCGGGCTGCGCGTGTTCGCGGTGGCTACCGAGGATTCGGTGCCGGCCTTCCGGATGAAATCCCTCTTCGCCGCGCTCGCGATCGATCCGGCACGAAGGATCAAGGGCCCGTACACCCCCATCGGCGACGCGGTGCCGACCAACTACATCATCGATCGCGCCGGCACGGTCCGCTACGCCAAGGCAGGCGCCCTCACGCTCGAAGCGCTGAATCAGGAGTTGGTGCCGCTCCTGAACGAGCGCCTGCCGAAGTAGAGCTCTTTATCAGCGCGCGAGCGCGGCCACGCCGGGCAGTTCCTTGCCTTCCATCCATTCCAGGAAGGCGCCGCCCGCGGTCGAGACGAAGCTGAAATCGTCCGCTACGCCAGCCTGGTTGAGCGCGGCAACGGTGTCCCCGCCCCCCGCGACCGAAACCAGCGAGCCTTCCTTGGTCAGCGCCGCGGCGGTCTTGGCCAGCGCGACCGTTGCAGTGTCGAACGGTGGCGTCTCGAACGCGCCGAGCGGCCCGTTCCACACCAGGGTGCGGCAGTTCTTGAGCACATCGGCCAGCGCCTCGGTCGCCGCCGGGCCGATGTCGAGGATCATCTCGTCGGCCGCGACTTCATGGACATTGACGGTGCGCGTCGCCGGGTTCGGCTTGAACTCCTTCGCCACCACCACGTCGTACGGCAGGTGGACGATGCAACGCGCCTTGTCGGCCGCGTCCATGATCTCCTCGGCGGTGCCGGTCAGGTCATGCTCGCACAGGCTCTTGCCGACATCGACGCCGCGCGCCGCGAGGAAGGTGTTGGCCATGCCGCCGCCGATGATCAGGTGATCGACCTGGGCGACGAGGTGCTTGAGCACGTCGAGCTTGGTCGAAACCTTGGCGCCGCCGACAACGGCAGCGACCGGATGCTCGGGATTGCCCAGCGCCTTGTCGAGCGCGTCGAGCTCGGCTTCCATCTGCCGCCCCGCATACGCCGGCAGCTTGTGCGCCAGCCCCTCGGTCGAGGCGTGGGCGCGGTGCGCGGCGGAGAAGGCGTCGTTGACATAGAAATCGCCCAGTGCGGCGAGCCGCTCGACCGTCTCGGGCGCGTTCTTCTCCTCGCCCGGATCGAAGCGGGTATTCTCGAGGATGCCGATCTCGCCATCCGCCATCTTGTGGATGACGTCGCCGGCCTGCTGGTCGTCGATGAAGCGCACCGGACGGCCGAGCACCTGCTCGAACGGCTTGGTGACCAGCGCCAGGCTCATCTCCGGATTGCGCACGCCCTTGGGACGCCCGAAATGCGCGAGCACGATCACCTTGGCGCCGCGGTCGGCAAGCTCGGCGACCGTCTGCACCGCAGCGCGCAGCCGCGTGTCGTCGGTCACCGCGCCGTCCGCCATCGGCACGTTCAGGTCCTCGCGGACGAGCACGCGCTTGCCGGCGATCTCGCCCATGTCGTCGAGCGTCTTGAAGGGTCTGGTCATACCTTTTCCTCGTCATCCCGGCGAAAGCCGGGACCCAGGGTCACAGGCGACGCCGCTTTTGGCTCTGGGCCCCGGCTTTCGCCGGGGTGACAGTCAGCCCAGCTTCGCCATCGCCGAGGCCGTATCGACCATGCGGTTCGAGAAGCCCCATTCATTGTCGTACCAGCTGACGACGCGCACCAGCTTGCCGTCGATCACCGCGGTCTCGAGGCTGTCGACCGTCGAGCTCTGCGGGGTGTGGACGATGTCGACCGAGACCAGCGGGTCTTCCGAATAGACCAGGATGCCCTTCAGCGGGCCGCTCTCGGACGCCGCCTTGAGGATCGCGTTGACCTCCTCACGGGTGGTGTCGCGCTTCGGCGTGAAGGTCAGGTCGACCAGGCTGCCGTCCGGCACCGGCACGCGGATCGCCGAGCCGTCGAGCTTGCCCTTGAGCTCGGGCAGCACCTCGCCCACGGCGCGCGCGGCACCGGTGGTGGTCGGGATGATCGACATCGCGGCGGCGCGGGCGCGGCGCAGGTCCGGGTGGATCTGGTCGAGGATCTTCTGGTCGTTGGTATAGGCGTGGACCGTGGTCATCAGGCCGCGCTCGATGCCGAGCGTATCGTTCATCACCTTGGCGACCGGCGCCAGGCAGTTGGTGGTGCACGACGCGTTCGAGACGATCGTGTGGCCCGCCTCCAGCTTCTCATGGTTGACGCCGTAGACGACGGTCAGGTCGACATTCTTGCCCGGCGCCGAGATCAGCACCTTCTTGGCGCCCGCATCGATATGCTTCTGGGCCGATGCGCGGTCGGTGAAGAAGCCGGTGCATTCGAGCACGAGCTCCACGCCGTTCGCGGCATGCGGCAGGTTCGCCGGGTCGCGCTCGGCGGTCACCTTGATGCGCTTGCCGTCGACGACCAGGTCGTTGCCATCGGCCTCGACGGTGCCCGGATACTTGCCGTGCACGCTGTCGCGCGAGAACAGCCAGGCGTTGGATTTGGCGTCTGCAAGATCGTTGATCGTGACCAGTTCGAGCCCGCTATCGGGACGCTCGAGGATCGCGCGCGCCACCAGCCGGCCGATGCGCCCGAAACCGTTGATCGCAACCTTCGTCATGCCTGTTCTCCGTTCAGTCTCTCGATGATCCGCGGCACGATGGCTCCCGCGGTGAGCCCGTAATGTTCGTAGAGTCTCAGATAGGGACCCGATGCGCCGAAAACATCCACCCCGAAGCGCAGGCCGTCGCCGGTGTAGCGCTCCCAGCCCAGGGTCGCGCCGGCCTCGATCGAGACCTTGAGCGCGTGCTTGGGCAGCACGTCCTTCTTGTACTGCGCGTCCTGCGCCTCGAACCGCTCCCAGCACGGCATCGAGACGACGTCCGCGCCGATACCCTCGGCCTCCAGCGCCTCGCGCACCGCGACGGCGATCTCGACTTCCGAGCCCGTGGCGATCAGGACCACCTGGCGCACCGCCTCGGCCTCGACCAGGCAATAGGCGCCGCGGCCGGTGAGGTTCTCCGGCGCGCTGGTGCGCAGCTGCGGCAGGTTCTGGCGGCTGAGCGCGAGCAGCGAGGGCCCGTTGGTCTTGGCCAGCGCCAGCGCCCAGGCCTCGGCGGTCTCGATCGTGTCGCACGGGCGATAGACGTCGAGATTGGGGATGAGGCGCAGGCTCATCAGATGCTCGATCGGCTGGTGCGTCGGACCGTCCTCGCCCAGCCCGATCGAGTCGTGCGTCATCACATAGACGACCCGCGCCTCCTGCAGCGCCGAGAGGCGGATCGCCCCGCGCGCATAGTCGGAAAAGACCAGGAAGGTGCCGCCATAGGGGATCACGCCGCCGTGCAGCGCCATGCCGTTCATCGCCGCCGACATGCCGAACTCGCGGATGCCGTAATAGACGTAGCGCCCGGCATAATCGTCCGCAGTCAGCGGCTTGAGGCCCTTGGTCAGCGTGTTGTTGGAGCCGGTGAGGTCGGCCGAGCCGCCGATCGTCTCGGGCAGGATCGCGTTGATCGCCTCGAGCGCCATTTCGGAAGCTTTTCGGGTCGCGACCTTCTGCGGATTGGTGATCAGGTCGGCGATGTACGATTCGAGGAGGGTATCCTGCACGTCGCCGCGCCGCTCATAGCCGATCCGGTCGGGATCGGCCGCCAGCCGCGCCTTCCAGTCGGCGTGCGGCTTGGCGCCGCGCGCGCCGGCTTCCAGCCAGGTGGTGCGGATGGCGTCGGGAATCTCGAACGCCGGATAGTCCCAGCCCAGCGCCTTGCGCGCGCCGGCGATCTCGTCGGCACCCAGCGGCGATCCGTGCGCCTTGGAGGTGCCCGCCTTGGTCGGAGCGCCCTTGCCGATCACCGTGCGGCAGCGGACCAGGGTCGGCAGGTCGCTTGCCAGCGCCTCGTCGAACGCGCGGGCGATGTCCTTCTCGTCATGCCCGTCGCACGCGACGACATGCCAGCCGGAGGCGCGGTAGCGCGCCGGGATGTCCTCGCTCGACGAGAGCGAGACCGCGCCGTCGATCGTGATCTTGTTGTCGTCCCACAGCACGTTCAGGCGGCCGAGCTTGAGATGCCCGGCCAGGCCCACCGCCTCGTGGTTGATGCCTTCCATCAGGCAGCCGTCGCCGGCGATCACCCAGGTCCTGTGGTCGACGAGCGCGTCGCCGAACACCCCGTTCAGGTGCCGCTCGGCCATCGCCATGCCCACCGCCATCGCCAGGCCCTGGCCCAGCGGGCCGGTCGTCGCCTCGACTCCGGCGAGCTCGAAATTCTCGGGGTGCCCCGCGCACGGGCTGCCGACCTGGCGGAAGGCCTTGATGTCCTCCAGCGTCGGGCGCGCATAGCCGGTGAGGTGCAGCGCCGCGTAGAGCAGCATCGATCCGTGTCCCGCCGACAGGACGAATCGGTCGCGGTCGGGCCAATTGGGATCGGCGGGATCGAACTTCAGGTAGCGCTGGAACAGCACGGTCGCGACGTCGGCCATGCCCATCGGCATGCCGGGATGCCCCGAATTGGCGGCCTCCACCGCGTCCATGGCCAGCGCGCGGATCGCATTGGCGCAATCGGTGAAGGATGTCGTCACTGGGGCTCCCCAAAATGCAAGTGGCTCTAGTGCGGCACGCCTTTGGGGGGACAGGGCCCTCGCGTCAACCGGCTGGCGGCACCCGCGGGGCAAACAGGGGTTGCCGCTGGCCCCCCGCATGGTATCGCCTGCATTATCATGGCTGACAGAGCAGACCGCATCGAGCAGGCGCTCGCCAGGATTGAGGCAGCGGCCACCGCCCGTGCCTATGCCAGCGCTCGTCTCGCGCGCCGCCATGCTTTGCTGCGCCAGCGCATGGAGGAAGCGGTCGAGGCGATCGACGCGCTGATCGCCGCCGAAGCCGCCACCGCGGAGGAGGAGTGATGGCAGACATCACGCTCACCATCGCCGGCCGCACCTATTCGATCGCCGCGCGCGACGGCGAGGAAGCGCATCTGCGCAATCTCGAGGCGCTGATCGGCCGCCATGCCGATACTGCGCTGCACGCCTCGGGCGGGCTCAATTCGGAACGCACGCTCGTCTATCTCGCGCTGATCCTCGCCGATCTGCTCGACGAGGCGGAGCGCAATCCCCCCTCGGGCGTATCGCCGGTATTGCTCGATCGCATCGCCGATCGCCTCGAAGCCGTCGCGGCCGCGCTCGAGGAAGACGCGCAGGACGGCTGAGGGTCCATTGCCAGCGGCGCGTACACACCCTAAATAGGTAGGTGGCGGGCACTGCCCGGTACGAGCCTTGGCATTATCCCTGAGGCTATTCATCATCCATGGGAGTTGTCCCTGTGCAGATCCTGGTCTGTCGCACATGGTTCCCACCTGACGTACCGCGCGTCAGAGGATATTCTGGCAAACGGCCACGGCGGTCCCGCCACCCCGCCCGCAACGCATGATTCTCGACAAACCCGCCCTGCGGGCGCGCCTGCGCGCCGATCGCGATCGCTTCGCCGCCGAATCGATCACCGCGATCACCGCGCCCGAAGCCTATGTCGCGCGCCTGCGCGCCGGCATGGTCGTCGCCACCTATCACCCCATCGGCAGCGAGGCCGACCCGACCCAGCTCGCCGCCGCCGCCGCGGAGCGGGGCTGCCGCCTTGCCCTGCCCCATGTCGTCGATCGTGCCGCGCCGATCCGGTTCCTCGCCTGGGATCCCGCCATCCCCCTGGTCGCGGGTCCGTTCAGCCTGCGCCAGCCCGACGCCGACAGCCCCGAGGTCGCGCCCGACGTGATTCTCACGCCCCTGGTCGGCTTCGATCGCCGGCTCAACCGGCTCGGCCAGGGCGCCGGGCATTACGATCGCGCCTTCGCCCGCTATGAGGCCGCCTGGCGAGTCGGCGTCGCCTGGTCGGTGCAGGAGGTTCCTGCCATACCCGCCGATATCTGGGACGTGCCGCTCAACGCCGTCATCACCGAGGAGGCCATGCTGTGTCACGAGGAAGCGTAGAACCGAGCTGGCGCAAGCCCGCGGGCGCGCTGGGAATCATCCTGCTCGTGCTCGTCTGGGTCGTCGTCGTCGCGACCTTCTCGGCCGAGATCAGCTCGCTGCCGGTCCTGCTCCAGCTGCCGCTCTATCTCGTGCTCGGCATCCTGTGGATCGCACCGCTCAAGCCGCTGCTCCGCTGGATGGAGACCGGCCGCTGGCGGGCCTGAGCCGGCCGCACCGCCAATTCCGTCATCCCCGCGAAAGCGGGGATCCAGGAGTCACAGGCGGTTTTCCATTTGGCTCTGGGTCCCCGCTTTCGCGGGGATGACGGAAAAAGAAGAATCACTCCTTCTTGTCCGGTGTCCCCGCATCCTTCTTCGCCGCGTCGCCCTTGTCCTTCCCCTTCCCGAACGTCCTGACCGCGATCCACACGCCGCCCAGCGCGACCACCACCGCACCCAGCGCGAGCAGCCATTTCTCCAGCGCCCCCATCACGCCCGTCCCGCGGCGTAGCTTGTCCTCCAGCGCCTTGGCGCGCGCGTCGCGGCGCTGCGCGTCGGTCACCTTCACGTTGATGTCGATCGGCTTGCGCGCCAGGTCGTAGCGCGATCGCGAGCCGTCGGCCGCGGTCGCATCGACCGAGATGGTGAGCAGCAGCTTTTGCGGCCCGGCATCCTTGGCGGTGATCCGCCATTGCCAGACCTCGCTGCGGTCCGCCGCCAGCGTCTTGGGCTGCGGCCCTTCGGGCGTGATGTCGAACCCGCCGCCGCTCAAGGTCGCGGTCATGAAATGCCCGACCGGCGTGCGCACCTCGACATGCTGCGTCGCATTGCCGCCCACCGATTCGTGCACCTCGGCGGCGTCGGCCTTCTTGCCCACGCCCAGCACCAGGTCGCGACTCTCGCCGACCACCATCTCGCTGGGTGTGTTGAACACGCCGAGCCCTGCTTCCAATGTCGATTTTTCCTCGGTGAAGCGCCGGCACTGGGTCTCGCTCGTCACATAGTCGACGGCGGGGCAATAGGCGTCTTCTCCCGCGAGATAGCCGGTGCTGCCGTTTTCGGGCACGCCGCCGGTGTTCTCCACCGCATTGTCGACGGTCGCGACCGTGTTCTCGGTCACAGCGCCTGCGGAACCGTCGGCGTTCTTGGCGTTCGGAGGCGGCGCACCGCATCCCGAGACCAGTATCAGCGCCAGCATCGGCAACAGGACGAGACGTCGCATCGCTTCCTCCCCTGGGAGCAAAATTCGTGCGACCGCGATTATGATTTTGTTCGGCTGCGAGGCTATGCCTGCCGGGCCCGCTGCACAATGGTGATGGTATGGCCTGCCGCAAACGGACCGGCGACGACCCGCTACAGCCCTGGCAATCGAAATCGATCGAAATCAATGCAATAGGCATGATCGGAGCGTTATCGCGCCGAACGTCGGCCGCATCCACCGCTAATTACCCTTGATTTTTCAGTAAAAATCGCGGCCTAACCCAGTTCTGCAGAGCGCTTCCACCCAGAATACGGGTATTGATATGCACGCCTCCAGAAAAGCCGTCACGATCCTCATAGTTTGCCTTGGCGTGATCGTCGGCGGATGCACGAAGATCCAGCTCATCTCCAAATATGACGACCAAACCGATGCCGCCGCGACAAAGCTCCAGCGCGAATTTTCCGACTTCTTCGTGAAGATCGCGTCGGCGGCGAACCCCAGCGAACGCAGCTACAGGAATAATATCGCCTTTTATCGCACCGCCGCCGTCGATTTCGCGGCACTCCAGGTGCGGGCGTCGGCAATCTACAAGAATCGAATCACGCGAAACCAGATCGATTTGACGCAGACCAACTTCGCCTATCTTCTCCTGCTGCACAAAGGCTGCGTCTCCGGTCCGCTCACCCAGGAGCAGCGCGAAACGGTAGAGCGGATGGGGCCCGATCTCTCGATGGACTGCCAGACCGCCTATGGCGCGACGAGCGACGTTCCCGACCGCGGCGACGTCCAGCTCAGGCCGATCCTGGCGGCGGTGCCGCAACGCCTGCTCGACCAGCAATTCGGCGCGATCCTGGCGCTGGAGCTCGCCAAGAAGCGCGGCGAAGACAAGGAGGAATAGGTCATGGCCGATCTCAAGCCCGCCGAGCTCGCCAAGGCGATCGTCGCCGCGATGAAGGGCTCGTTCGGCCAGCAATGGCCCAAGGTTAAGGATTTTGCCGAGGGCGAGGGAAAGAAGCTCGCAACCTCGCTGGCGCAGATCACCAAGCTCAAGCTCACCGGCCAGATCACCGAAGGCGAGAGCAGCGTGCTCTTCGAAATGCAGAAGAACGCCACGCGTGCCGTGCTGCTCGCGATCGAGGGCATGGGGATCATCGCGGTCGAGCAGGCGATCAACGCAGCGATCGACGCGCTTCGCGGGACGGTCAACACCGCCATCGGCTTCGCGCTGCTCTAGGGCAATCCGCTTCCATCCACGGCTTTTCGAAAAGCGCGTGGCGCGAGTGACGGGGCTCGAACCCGCGACCTCCGGCGTGACAGGCCGGCGCTCTAACCAACTGAGCTACACCCGCTCATTTCCAAGCGAGGAGGCGGCCACTAGCCGCCGGATTCGGGGGTGTCAACCGGATTGGTCACGGCTTGCGCGACGATGTGGCCGCGTCTCCTCCGGATCGCTCACCAGCGTGCCGTGCTCGAACAGGAATCCCGCGATATCCGGCTTGCCGGCGGCGTTCAGCACCGTCTGGATGATGATCAGCAGCGGCACCGCGAGCAGCGCGCCGGTGGTGCCCCACACCCATCCCCAGAAGCTCAGCGAGATGAGAATCATGATCGGATTGATCGTCAGGCGATGCCCGACGATCAGCGGCGTCACGAAATTGGCCTCGATCAGGTGCGCGCCGATCATGATCGCGGGCGGAATCATCGCCCAGCCGAAATCGGCGAAGCTCATCAGCCCGCCGATCGCCAGCAGCACGGCGGCGATCACCGGTCCGATATAGGGGATATAGTTGAACAGCGCGACGATGCCGCCCCACATCAGCGGCGTCGGCATGCCGAGCAGCCACAATGCGCCGGCGACGATCAGCCCCAGCGTCAGGTTGATCAGCGTGATCGTGCCCAGATAGGCCGAGGTGTCGTCGACCACGTCCTGGATCACCCGCGCGGTCGCCATCGCCCCGCCGAAGCTCGAGCGCGAGGTGATCGCCCCGCGCCGCAGCCGGGTCCAGCCCGAGAGGAAGAAATAGATCACCAGGATCGCGAAGAACATCTCGATCAGCGCCGAGGGTGCCGACGTCGTGAACAGGTCGAGCAGCGAGCGCGGCGGCGCGGCCTGCACCGTGGTCGGCTGGCGAATCGGCGCGGCGGCGAAGTTGGTCAGCGTCTTGTTCACGAACTGCTCGAGATTCGCGTAGAAGCGGATCAGCGGCTCGAGATTGTGCTGGATCTGGGGAATGCTCTCGGGCAGCCGCCGGATCCATTGCCAGGCCGGCACCACGATCGAGGCGAGCGCGACGTTTGCCGCGACCAGGAACAGCAGCACGCAGGTGAGCGCGGCGAGCGGCGCGGGCATGCGGTGCCGCTCCAGCCATTCGAGCAGCGGCACCAGCGCGATCGCGATCACCAGCGCGGCGGTGAGCGGCAGGAAGAAGGGCGATCCGGCCTGCAGCGCGAAGGGCAAGGCGAGCAGCAGCCCGATCCCGGCGATCAGCGTCAGCGCCGCCATCAGCCGGTCGCGCTTCAGCCCGTTGCCGATGCTCTCCTGAAATTCGGCAGAGCCGCGCGACGCGGGTTCCCCTGCCGAAGGGATCCCGTCGTCCAGAGGCTCGCCGCCCATCATTCCGGGTATGTCGTCCACTTGTGCCCTTTCGCTCGGGCCACCCTACGAGTCCCCGCGACTCGGAGCAACGCCCCCGGTTCCCCAAGTCCCCATTCCCCGCTAGCCTCTCCGAATGGCAGAAAAGATCCTCGTCATCGACGAAGGCACCACCTCGACGCGCGCGATGCTCTTCGCCGCGGGCGGCAAATGCCTCGCTTCGCATTCCGCCGAGCTCACCCAGCATTATCCCCGCCCCGGGCTGGTCGAGCATGACGCGAACGAGATCTGGCGCCGCAGCCTCGAATGCGCGCACGCGATGGTGCGGGAAGCCGGCGGCGCGGACCAGGTCGCCGCGATCGGCATCACCAACCAGCGCGAGACGATCGTCTTCTGGGACAAGACCAGCGGCGAGCCGCTGGCCCCCGCGATCGTCTGGCAGGACCGCCGCAGCGCCGGCCTGTGCCGCAAGCTGCGCGAGGCCGGCGAGGAGCCCGGCGTCCAGGCACGCACCGGGCTGCTGCTCGATCCCTATTTCTCGGGCACCAAGATCGCCTGGGCGATGGAGCATTGGCCGCAGTTGAAGGGCGCGGGCGACCGGCTCGCCATCGGCACGATCGAAAGCTGGCTGGTGTGGAAGCTCACCGGCGGCCTCCATGTCACCGACGCCACCAATGCCTCGCGCACCTTGCTCATGGGCCTGGGCAGCGGCGGCTGGAGCGACGGCCTGCTCGACATGTTCCACGCCCCGCGCGAGGCGCTGCCCGAGATCGTCGATTGCGCCGGCCGGTTCGGCACCACCCGGCTGTTCGGCGGCGAGATCCCGATCTGTGGCCTGGCCGGCGACCAGCAGTCCGCGACGATCGGCCAGGCCTGTCTCGAGCGCGGCGAGACCAAGGCGACCTATGGCACCGGCGCCTTCGTCCTCACCAATGCCGGCACCATCCCGCCCAGCTCGAAGCATCGCCTGCTCTCGACCGTGCTGTGGCAGCTGGGCGGCCGCCGCACCTATGCGCTCGAAGGCTCGGTGTTCGTCGCCGGCAGCCTGGTCCAGTGGCTCCGCGATTCGATCCGGCTGATCGAGACCGCCGGGGAGACCGAGGCGCTCGCCCGCTCGGTCCCGGACAATGGCGGCGTCTATCTCGTCCCCGCGCTGAGCGGCCTCGGCGCGCCCTGGTGGGAACCCGATGCGCGCGCCGCCCTGTCGGGCCTCAGCTTCTCGGCGACCCGCGCGCATATCGTCCGCGCCGCGCTGGAGGCGATGGCGCACCAGAGCCATGACCTCAAGACCGCATTCGCCGCGGACGGCGCCGACTGGGCCCGGCTGCGCGTCGACGGCGGCATGGTCACCAACGACTGGATCGCGCAGGACCTCGCCGACATCCTCGCCCTCCCCGTCGACCGCCCCGATTTGGCCGAGACCACCGCGCTCGGCGCGGCGATGCTGGCGGGCGTCGGATGCGGGATGTTCGCAGGGCTCGAGGAAGCGGCGAAGATGCGCGGCGCGGGGGTGACGTTCGAGCCGAAAATGGAGGCCGGCACCCGCGAAACCCGTCTGGCGGGGTGGAAGCACGCGGTGGAGCGCGTGGTCCAGCCGGGCTAAGCCGCCGCCTCCCCCACGAACAGCGCCTTCAGGTCCTTCTTCAGGATCTTCCCGTTCGCGTTCCGCGGCAGCACGTCCGAGACGAAGCGCACCGCCACCGGCACCTTGAACCCGGCCAGCCGCTCGCGGACCCAGGCCTGCAGCTCCGCCTCGCTCGCGCTCTGGCCCGGCGCCAGGTGGACCACCGCCACCGGCTCCTCGCCCAGCGTCTTGTGGGGCACCCCGATCAGCGCCGCGTCGGTCACCGCCGGATGCGCATAGAGCACGTCCTCGACCTCGCTCGAATAGATATTCTCGCCGCCGCGGATGATGATGTCCTTGGCCCGGTCGACGATATAGACGAAGCCGTCCTCGTCGAGCCGCGCCAGGTCGCCGGTGCGCACCCAGCCGTCGCGGAAGGTCTCCGCCGTCGCCTCGGGCTTGGCCCAATAGCCCTTCACGATCATCGGCCCGCTGGCCCAGAGCTCGCCGACCTCGCCCAGCGGCAGCTCGGTCTCGCCCTCCAGGTCCATGATCTTGAGGTCGGCCACCGCGACGGGAGGCCCCGCGCTGGTCGGCCTGGAGAGATAGTCCTCGGCGCCATGGCTGGTCACTGTCGCCATCGTCTCGGTCATGCCCCAGCCGTTCGAGGGCAGCGCGCCGAATTCCTCATAGATCCGCCGCACCAGCTCGGGCGCCGAGGGCGCGCCGCCATAGGCGATCATCTCCAGGCTGGAGAGGTCGTGGTTCGCCCGCTCCGGATGTTCCAGCAACTGCCAGGCGATCGTCGGCACGCCGCCGGTCATGTTGATCTTCTCGCGCTCGATCAGGCCCATCGCCAGCACCGGGTCCCAGCGCCGCATGAACACGATCGTCGCCCCAGCCGCCATCATCCCCATCAGCCCCGCGCTGCAGGCGGTGACGTGGAACAAGGGAATCACCAGCAGGCTCACCTTGTGCTCGGGCAGCGCCGGCGGGATCTCGCCGCGGCGGAGCAGGGTCCGCGACGCCGAATAGCCGCCCGACATGATGTTGGTCATGATGTTGCGGTGCGTGCCGAGCGCGCCCTTGGGGCTGCCGGTGGTGCCGCTGGTGTAGAAGATCGTCGCGTCGTCCTCGGGCGCGATCGCGACCTCGGGGAACGGAATATCGGATAGCGAGGCCCATTCGGTCGGGGTGCCGATCATCCCCTCCAGGCTCGTCGCCGGCAGGTCCAGCGCGCTCTTGGCGCGGCTCACCACCACCGTCTCCAGGTCGGGCAGCACGCCATAGCATTGCTTCAGCCGCTCGTGCCGCTCGGCATCGACGAAGAGGATTTTCGATCCCGAATCCTTGAGGCCATATTCGAGCTCGCCGCCGGTCCACCACGCGTTGAGCGGCACCAGGATCGCGCCGATGCTCGTCGCCGCGAAGAAGATCACCGGCCATTCGGGCAGGTTGCGCATCGCCAACGCCACCCGGTCGCCCTTCGTCACCCCCAGCGCCTGGAGCTTCGCGGCAAGATGGCAGACCGCGCGGTAATTCGCTTCATAGGTTACGCGCTCGTCCTCATAGATGGTGAAGACACGCTCGCCATAGGCGCGCACCAGGCGCTGCAGAACCGCGAGCGACGGCGGCGCGTTCTTCCACACCCGCGTCGGCACCCCGCGGATCGCCACCGTCTCCATTTCGAAGCGCGCGCCCGGCGCGGTCAGCGCGGCCTTGGCATCTTCCAGCGACATCTTGGGCCAGGTCGGGTCCAGCGGCACGATCGGTTCGAGGGACAAGCGCGATCTCTCCAGAATCTGAATGTTGGGTTTGGCGTAACAGCCCTACCATCCGGAACGTTAGTGTTGATTCGTGTCGCGCTCAAGGCAATAGGAGACGTGCGCACGCAAGAAGGCGCGAGTCTGCAGATTCGAACAAGAGGTATGCCCGCAGCATGAAGATCGCCAGCCCCGAGAGCGAGGGATTCGACAGCGTCCGGCTTGCGCGGATCGATAGTTTTGTGAAGGAGCGCTATCTCGATTCGGGCCGGCTCCCCCATGCCCAGCTGTTGATCGCGCGCGGCGGGCGGATTGTCCATTTCTCGCACCAGGGCCCGGCCCGCGAGGGCGGCGCGCCGGTCGATCACACCACCCTGTTCCGCATCGCCTCGATGACCAAGCCGATCACCAGCCTCGCCTTCATGATGCTGCTGGAGGAGGGCAAGGTCGCGCTCGACACGCCGGTCCATCATGTCCTGCCCGAATTCAAGGGCATCGGCGTCTATGCCGGCGGCGGCAGCGGCGCACCCTTCGAGACCCGGCCGACCGCCAGCCCGATGCGGATGATCGATCTGCTCCGCCACACCTCGGGCCTCACCTATGGCTTCCAGGACCGCACGCCGATCGACGCCGCCTATCGCGACTCCAAGATGGAGAGCTGGCACGGCAATCTGACGCTCGACGAGTTCGTCGCCGCGCTCGGCAGGCTCCCGCTCGAATTCTCGCCCGGCGACGAATGGAATTATTCGGTCTCGACCGACGTGCTCGGCGCGGTGGTCCAGCGCGTCTCGGGCCAGAGCCTCGACCGCTTCTTCGCCGAGCGCATCCTCGAACCGCTCGGCATGCACGACACCTTCTTCCAGGTGCCCGAGGACAAGATCGACCGTCTCGCCGATTGCTGGACGCTGGCCCCGGGCGGCGCGCGCGTGCTGTACGATCGCGGCGCGGCCTCGGCCTGGTCGCGCTTCCCCCGCCTGGTCTCGGGCGGCGGCGGCCTTGTCTCCTCGGCGCTCGACTATCACCGCTTCAACACCTTCTTCCTCAACGGCGGCGAACTGGAGGGCGTTCGGCTGGTCAGCCGCAAGACCGTCGACCTGATGACGATGAACCATCTGCCCGGCGGTTCTGACCTCAATCACATGTCGCGCTCGCTGTTCAGCGAGACGACCAATGCCGGCACCGGCTTCGGCCTGGGCTTCGCCATCACCATGGACGTCGCCAAGTCGATGCTGCCGGGCTCGTCGGGCGAATATTATTGGGGCGGGATGTTCTCGACCGCCTTCTTCATCGATCCGGTCGAACGGATCACGATGGTCTTCATGACGCAATTCTCGCCGTCCACAACCTACCCGATCCGCCGCGAGCTCAAGACCTTGATCTATTCGGCTCTCACCTGACCCAACCGTCATCCCCGCGAAAGCGGGGAGCCAGGGTAACAGGCAATGTCCTGCTTGGCTCTGGCTTCCCGCTTTCGCGGGGATGACGAAAAGAAAAATCGGAGAAAACCAATGTCCGTGATTACCACCAGCCGCCAGGGCGACGTCCTGATCCTCACCTCGGACAATCCGCCGGTGAACGCGCTCGGCGCTGCGGTCCGCCAGGGCCTGCAGGCCGGGATCGAGGAAGCCAGGAACGATGACAGCATCAAGGCCGTCGTCATCACCTGCGCCGGCAAGACCTTCTTCGCCGGCGCCGACATCACCGAATTCGGCAAGCCGATGCAGGAGCCCTCGCTGCCCGTGCTGGTCGACGCGATCGAGGCGCTCGACAAGCCGGTCATAGCGGCGATCCACGGCACCGCGCTCGGCGGCGGCTGCGAGGTCGCGCTCGCCAGCCATTATCGCATCGCCGTCCCATCGGCGAAGTTCGGCCTGCCCGAGGTCAAGCTCGGCATCCTGCCCGGCGCCGGCGGCACCCAGCGCATGCCGCGCGTCGCGGGCGTCGAGTTCGCGCTCGAACTGGCCGCCAAGGGCGACCCGGTCTCGGCCGCCCAGGCCCAGGCCGCCGGGCTGGTCGATCGCCTGGCGGGCGAGAACAGCCTGCTCGCGGACGCCGTCGCCTTCGCCAACGACGTCGTGGGCAAGCCGATCTCGCGCTCCAGCGAGCGCCCGGTCACCGTCGATCCGGCGGTGTTCGAGAATTTCCGCAAGACCAACGCCAAGCGCTTCCGCGGCTTCGAGGCGCCCGCGACGATCATCGACCTGATCGAGCAGACCGCCGGCAAGCCCTATGCCGAGGGCGTCCAGGCCGAGCGGATGGGCTTCATGAAGCTGATCATGGGTACCCAGTCGGCGGCGCTGCGCCACATCTTCTTCGCCGAGCGCAAGGCGTCGAAGATCGACGGCATCCCCGAGGACATCCAGCTGCGCGACATCAAGCGCGTCGGCGTGATCGGCGCCGGCACGATGGGCGGCGGCATCTCGATGAACTTCCTGTCGGCCGGCGTCCCCGTTACGATCGTCGAGATGGCCGAGGAGGCGCTGACCCGCGGCACCGGCACGATCCGCAAGAATTACGAGGCGACCGCCGCCAAGGGCCGCATGACCGCCGAGCAGGTCGAGGGCGCGATGGGGCTGCTCAAGCCGACGCTCAACTTCGACGATCTCGCCGAGTGCGACCTGATCATCGAGGCGGTCTATGAGAGCATGGACGTCAAGAAGGAGGTCTTCGGACGGCTCGACAGGATCGCCAAGCCCGGCGCGATCCTCGCCTCCAACACCTCCTACCTCAACGTGGACGAGATCGCTGCCAGCACCTCGCGCCCGCAGGACGTGCTCGGCCTCCACTTCTTCTCGCCGGCCAATATCATGAAGCTGCTCGAGATCGTCCGCGGCGCCAGGACCGCCGATGACGTGCTGGCCACCGCCATGGCGATCTCGAAGAAGATCAAGAAGGTCGCCGTGGTCGCCGGCGTCTGCCACGGCTTTATCGGCAACCGCATGCTGATGCCGCGCCAGGTCGAGGCGATGAAGCTGCTGATGGAGGGCGCCACGCCCGAGCAGATCGACAAGGTCCATGTCGCGTTCGGCATGCCGATGGGCCCGTTCCAGATGAGCGACCTCGCCGGCGTCGATATCGGCTGGCACCGCGACCCCACCCGCATCGAGAATATCCGTGACGCGCTCGCGGCCGAGGGCCGCTGGGGCCAGAAGACCGGCAAGGGCTTCTACGACTATGACGAGAAGCGGAACCCCTCGCCCTCCCCGCGCGTCGCCGAGATCATCGAGGATTTCCGCAAACAGACCGGCGCCGCGCAGCACGCGATCACCGACGAGGAGATCGTCGAGCGCACCCTCTATCCGATGGTCAACGAAGGCGCGCTGATCCTCGCCGAGGGCATGGCCCAGCGCGCGTCGGACATCGATGTGGTGTGGATCTACGGCTATGGCTGGCCGGTCTATCGCGGCGGCCCGATGTTCTGGGCCGATACCGAGGGCCTCAAGAAGATCGTCGCGGGCCTCGAGAAGCACGGCTTCGAGGTCGCCCCCCTGCTCCGCGAAAAGGCCGAGAAGGGCGAGAAGTTCAACAAGTGACCCAAATCTCCCTCTCCCGCCTGCGGGAGAGGGTCGGGGTGAGGGTGTGTCCGATCAACAGGCGACACGCCTGGGGCGCGCTACACACCCTCACCCAACCCTCTCCCGCAAGCGGGAGAGGGCTAGAAGGACGAGAGAGGATGACCGAAGACCTCACCGCATTCCGCCTCGAAACCCGCGCCTGGCTCGAGGAAAACTGTCCCCCCGCGATGCGCACCCCCGCGCGCGGCGAGAAGGACGCGACCTGGGGCGGTCGCAACCCGGTCTATGCCCATCCCGACCAGAAGCTCTGGATGGACCGGATGGGCGCGCGCGGCTGGACGGTGCCCGATTGGCCCAGGGCCTATGGCGGCGGCGGGCTCAGCCCGGCCGAGACCAAGATCCTGCGCGAGGAGATGGCGCGGCTCCAGTGCCGCAATCCGCTCAACAGCTTCGGCATCTCGATGCTCGGGCCGGCGCTGCTCAAATATGGCAGCGAGGAGCAGAAGCTCGATCATCTGCCCAGGATCGCGCGCGGCGAGATCCGCTGGTGCCAGGGCTATTCCGAGCCCAATGCCGGTTCCGACCTCGCCGGGCTGCAAACTTCGGCGGAAGATGCCGGCGACCATTTCGTCGTCAACGGCCAGAAGGTCTGGACCAGCTATGCCGACCAGGCCGACTGGATCTTCTGCCTCGTCCGCACCGACAAGAGCACCAAGCAGGGCGGTATCAGCTTCCTGCTGTTCGACATGGCGAGCGAGGGCGTCTCGACCAGGCCGATCCTGCTGATCTCGGGCTATTCGCCCTTCTGCGAGACGTTCTTCGACAATGTGAAGGTGCCCAAGGCGAATCTGCTCGGCGAGCTCAACAAGGGCTGGGACGTCGCCAAGTACCTGCTCGGCCATGAGCGCGAGATGATCTCGGGCATGGGTCTTGGCGGTGGCGGCGGCAATGTGCTGGTCGACGACGCTTGTCGCACGATCGGCCGCGACGACGCGGGCCGGCTTGCCGATCCGCTGCTCCGGGCGAACATTGCGGTCTTCGAAGTACGCGCCCGCGCCTTCGCGGCGATGTCCGAGCGCTTCATCGACGAGCTCAAGGCCGGCCGCGCCCATCCCGCCCAGCCCTCGATGATGAAATATTACGGCACCGAGCTGAACAAGGCCCGTCACGAGCTGGTCATGGCCGCGGGCGGCAGCGAGGCACTCGAATGGGATAGCAAGGCCTCGCAGGGCGGCGCCAAGCCCCGCGCCTGGCTCCGTACCAAAGCCAATTCGATCGAAGGCGGCACCAGCGAGATCCAGCTCAACATCATCGCCAAGCGTATCCTCGATCTACCCTCCTAAGCCTTCTTAGCCCTCTCCCGCCTGCGGGAGAGGGTTGGGTGAGGGTGCGAGCTGGCCTCACTCGACCGACTTGAATTGACGCGACTCACCCTCACCCCGGCCCTCTCCCGCAAGCGGGAGAGGGAGAAGAGGGAAAGGAAGAAGAAAATGCCCCTCTACCTCACCGACGACCAGACCCTGCTCCAGGAAACCGCCCGCGATTTCATCGCCGAGCACGCGCCGGTCGGCCATCTGCGCCAACTTCGCGATGCAAGGGATGAAACCGGGTTCAGCCGCGAGCTGTGGAAGCAGTTCGCCGAACTCGGTCTTACCGGCATCCTGATCCCCGAGAGCGATGGCGGCCTCGGCCTCGGCCATGTCGAGGCGGGCGTGGTGCTCGAGGAAATCGGCCGCAATCTCAGTCCCTCCCCCTTCCTCACCACCGCCGTCGCCGCGGTCGAGGCGCTCAAGGGCACGGCCCATGCCGCGCGCTGGTTCCCCGGCATCCTCGCCGGCGAGACGGTAGTCGCACTCGCGACGGAAGAGACGCCGAAGTTCACGGGGCGCGTCGCGCTGAAAGCGGAGCGTTCGGGCAACGGCTTCCGCCTCTCCGGCACCAAGTGTTTCGCGCATCACGCCCATGCCGCCGACCTGATCCTGGTGACCGCCCGCACTTCGGGCTCCGAAGCGGAAAGTTCGGGAATCACGCTGTTCGCGATCGACCCGAAATCGGCGGGCCTCACCCTCGATCCCCAGCGCCTGGCCGATTCCAGCCTGGCGTCCCGCGCAACCTTCGCGGACGTCGAAGTAAACTCCGATACCGTGGTCGGCGAGGTCGATGCCGGTGCCGATCCCCTCGCCCGCCTGCTCCGCGCCGCCCGCACCGGCGCCTCGGCCGAGCTACTCGGCGTCGGCGGCGGCGCCATGGCGATGACGGTGCATTATCTCAAGGAACGCAAGCAGTTCGGCGTGGCGATCGGTAGCTTCCAGGCGCTCCAGCACCGCGCCGCCCACCTCTATTCCGAACTCGAGGTCGCCCGCGCCGCAGTCCTCAAGGCCCAGCAGCTGCTCGACGCGGGGGAGGACGCCACCCAGGCGGTCTCGGTCGCCAAGGCGATGACCGGCATGGCCACCACCCTGGCGGTGCAGGAGGGCATCCAGATGCATGGCGGCATCGGCATGACCGACGAATATGATATCGGCTTCTTCATGAAGCGGGCCCGCGTCCTGGCCGAGTTGTTCGGCGACGCCAATTACCACGCCAACGCGCTGGCCGAAGCGGCAGGCTATTGATGACGCAAGACAATCCCGAACGCGCCACCACGCCCGAGGCGCTGGTCGAACAGCTCATCGCGCTGCTCGACGTCGAGGAGATCGACACCGATCTCTACCGCGGCGCGCGGCAGCCGGGCGGCGTCGGTCGCGTGTTCGGCGGCCAGGTCATCGCCCAGGCGCTCCAGGCAGCGCAGCGCTCGGTCGAGGACGGCAAGGCCGCCCATTCGCTCCATGCCTATTTCATGCGGCCGGGCGACGAGAATCACCCGATCATCTACCGCGTGGTCCGCGATTTCGAGGGGCGCAGCTTCGCCACGCGGCGCGTGATCGCGATGCAGAAGGGCCAGCCGATCCTCAATATGGCGGCCTCGTTCCAGCTGCCTGCCGAGGGGTTGCACCACCAGGAATCGATGCCGGACGTGCCGCCTCCCGAAGCGCTGCGCTCGGAGAGCGAGCTACGCGACGAGATCCAGGCCCAGGTGCCCGAGAAGCTCCGCCGCTTCTTCCTGCGCGCCCGCCCGATCGAGATCCGCCCGGTCAGCCCCCGCAACTGGTTCCGCCCCGAACCGACCGAGCCCGTCCAGCACAGCTGGTTCAAGGTCGCGGCGCCCCTGCCCGACGATCCCGCGCTCCACCGCGCGATGCTCGCCTATGCCACCGACATGACCCTGCTCGGCACCTGCATGCTGCCGCACGGGGTGAGCTGGATGACCGGCAACATCCAGACCGCCAGCCTCGACCATGCCGTGTGGCTTCACGAGCCGTTCCGCTTCGACGAATGGCTGCTCTACACCACCGACAGCCCCTGGTCCGGCCATTCTCGCGGCTTCAACCGCGGCCGCATCTATTCCCGCGACGGCCGGCTGGTCGCCAGCGCCGCGCAGGAAGGGCTGATCCGGGTCAAGCGCGAGCTCTAGGGCTTACGGCTTGGGCACCACGGCATAGCTGGCGGGCAGATAGAGGAAAATCTCCGTCAGGCTGGCGCGCGCCCATTGCACCGGCCGGTCGAGCCCCTCCGCCCGAATGCCATAGCCCGCGCCGAACTTGCCTGCGGTCGACGCCGCATCTGCAGCGATCAGCTCGATGATCTGGCCGCGATACTGGTTGGGATCGATCACCGACAGCGTCGGATCGCCGATCGTCTCCATCTCGGCGCGCGCGACATTCGCCACCGCGGCGACGAACTTGCTGATCCGGTCGAGCGCCACCTTGGCGTCCACGCCGGGCGCGAGCCTGGTCTTGACCAGGAAGACCGCCTGGTCGGTGTCCGGCCGCCCGGCGGAGCGCAGCGGCAGGTTGGTATAATTGGCAAGGGTCAGCGGCTCGAGCACGAGCTCGCCGGTCGAAAGCTCGACGCCCGATTTCGCGGACAGCTGGATCGCGTTGCGCACCATGCCATAGACTTCCTCGCGCCGCTTGGCCGCGTCCCGCGTGTCGCCGACCACGCGAACCGCCTGCACGACATAGTCCGCGGTCCGCTTCAGGACCACGACCGGCCGGTATTGCTGCGGCCCCTGCGCCACCACGCCATAAGGTTCCGCGGCGGTGTAGCCCGCGCGGTACTGGCCGGTGACCGCTATTTCCTGCGCGGCTGCCGGAAGCGCCGCGCAGATCGCAGCCGTGGCGAGCAGACTCCTGAAAAGCATGTGCATTCCCCCCTGCTGGCTCAATCGTGCGGGCGCACGGTATAGGTGGCGGGCAGATAGAGCAGCACCTCGGTGAGACTCGCCTGCGTCCATTGCACCGGCCGCTCCAGCCCGGTCACCTCGACGCCATAGCCGGCGCCGAACGGTGCGCTCGTCGCCGCGGCCTCCTTGGCGATCTGCGCGATGATCGGCCGGCGATATTGCTCCGGATTGACCACGCTCAGCGCCAGCTGGCTCCGCGCCTTGAGCTCTGCCCGCCCGACGGGCGGCACTTCGGCGATGAACTTGGATATGCGCTCGAGCGCGGTCTTGGAGTCCGTCCCCGGCGCCAGCGGCGTCTTGACGACGAAGGTCACCAGCTCCGCCTCGTTCTGGTCTTCATCCTCGGTGACGATGAGGTTCTTGTAGTTGGCCAGCGTAAGCGGCTCGATGACCAGTTCGCCGGTGGCGAGCTGGACGCCATATTTGCCGGCCAGCTCGATCGCCTTGCGCGTCATCGTATAGATTTCCTCGCGCCTTTTGCCCTCCTCGCGCGTGTCGCCGCCGATCGTCACCTGCTGGACGGCGAAATCTGCGGTGCGGCGCATCGTCAGCGCCGCGGCCGGACGCGAGGCGATCAATTCAGGTACGCGATCCTCATCGTCGCCATTGCCCGCCAGCTTGCGGAACGATCCGGTGACGACGATCTCCTGCCCCTCGTCCTGCGCCAACGCGGGCGTGGCCGCCACGACCAGCAACGAACCGAGTATCAGCCCCTTAAGGATGCTGCGCATCGCCCTCTCCCCCGTTTGACCGGAAGGTGCTTGGCGTCTTGCCGCCTGTCAAATCAGAACGAGGTCTTGCCGAACATCTGCCGCGTAACCGGATGGCTCGACGAAAGCCCGCCATCCACCACCCAGGCCTGGCCGTTGACATAGCTCGCCTCGTCCGACGCCAGGAACAGCGCCACGCGCGCGATCTCGTCGGGAATGCCGGCGCGGCGCAGCGGATTGAGCTGGCCGAGCTTGTCCTGCTTGCCCGCCTCGCGCGCATAGTCGAACGCCCGCTGGGTCATGCCCGTCTCGATCAGCCCGGGACAGATCGCGTTGACCCGCACATTCGACGTCGAAAGCTGCTGCGCAGCGGTCTGCACCAGGTTGATGACGCCGGCCTTGCTCGCCGAATAGGCCGGCCCGCCGGCGCCCGATCGCAGCCCCGCGACGCTGGCGGTGCACACGATCGCGCCGCCGCCCCGATCGACGATCTTCGGCGCGCCATGCTTGATCGCCAGGAACGGCCCGATCAGGTTCACCCGCAGCACTTCGGTCCACAGTTCGACCGAGGAATCGAAGATCCCGTCGGCGCCCCCCGAAATTCCGGCATTGGCATGGAAGATATCGAGCCCGCCGAACCGCTCGCATGCGGTCGCCACCAGCCGCTCGACATCGCCTTCGTCGCCGGCATCCATCTGCACGGCGACGGTGCTGTCGATCGCCGCGATGCCGAGCCCCGCGACCGTCTCGTGCACCGCCTCGCTCAGGTCGGCCGCGACGACCTTTGCCCCCTCTGCCGCGAACGCCCGCGTCGTCGCCCGGCCGATGCCCGAACCCGCGCCGGTGACGATCGCTACCTTGCCTGAAAACCGCATCAGATCGTCACTCCGCCGTCGATCACCATCGCCTGCCCCGTCATGAACGTGCTGGCCCTGCTCGCCAGATATACCACCGCGCCGGCGATCTCCTCCGGCTCGCCGATCCGACGCAGCGGCGTGGTCGAATTGGTCGCCTTGATCCGCTCGGGATCCTCCCACAGCGCCCGCGCGAAATCGGTCTTGATAAGGCCCGGCGCGATGCAGTTGACCCGTACATTGTCCGGCCCGAACTCGACCGCATAGTTGCGCGCCAGCTGCATGTCCGCGGCCTTGGAGACGCAATAGGCGCCGAGTTGGGCCGAACCGCGCAACCCTCCGATGGACGAGACGATCACGATCGATCCCTCGCGCCGCGCCCGCATCTCGGGGGCCACCATCTGGATCAGCCAGTGGTTGGAGACGATGTTGTTGTCGAGGATCTTGCGGAACTGCTCGTCGGCGATGTCCGCCAGCGGCCCGTAATAGGGATTGGAGGCCGCGTTGCAGACAAGCACGTCGATGCGCCCGAACGCGCGCCGCGTCTGATCGACCAGGTTCTGGAGCGCCGCCTTGTCGGAGATGCTCGCCGCCACCGCGAGCGCCGTGCCCGCGCCGAACCGCGCGTCGATCTCTGCCGCGGCCTCGTCGCACGCGTCCTGCTTGCGGCTCGAGATGACGACCTTGGCGCCATGCTCCGCCAGCGCCTCCGCCGCCGCGCGGCCGATCCCGCGCGTCGATCCGGTGACGATCGCGACCTTGCCGGTCAGGTCGAATAACACCGTCATGCTCCCGCCTCCTCCGCGAAACTCCAGGCCGACGCGACCAGCCCCGGCATCCGCTCGACCGTTGCCGCCGCCTGCGCGCTCGACGCATTGCCGTCGAGCATCCGCTTCTTGATCCCCTGGACGATGCCCGCGAGCCGGAACAGGTTATAGGCGAAGTACCAGTTGAGATCGGGCACCCCGTCCCGCTTCGTCGCGGCGCAATAGCGCACGACCACATCCTCGATCGTCGGGATGCCGGTGTGTTGCCCGGTCAGCCCCTTCACGCCCGAACGTCCCTCGGGCTGGGTCACCCAGCTCATCAGGAAATAGGAAAAGTCCGCCAGCGGATCGCCCAGAGTCGACAGCTCCCAGTCGAGCACCGCCAGGATGCGCGGTTCGTGCGGCGCGAAGATCATGTTGTCGATGCGGAAATCGCCATGGACGATGGCCGTGCGCGTCTGCTCGGGCACGGTGCGCGGCAGCCACTCGATCAGCCGCTCCATCTCGGGCAGGTCGTCGGTCTGGCTCATCCGGTACTGCTTCGACCAGCGTGCCACCTGCCGCTCGAAATAATTGCCCGGCTTGCCATAGTCGCCAAGGCCCACCGCCTCGGCGTCGATCGAGTGCAGCGCCGCCAGCGTATCGATGATCGCTTCATAATGCGCGGTACGCTGGGCCGGAGCCATGCCCGGCAGCGATCCGTCCCAGAAGGTCCGACCCTCCACCAGTTCCATCACATAGAACATCGACCCGATCACCGAATCGTCCGCGCACAGCCCGAAATAGGGCTTGGGCACCGGGAAGCCGGTGGGATGCAATGCCGCGATCAGCCGGTATTCGCGGTCGACCGCATGCGCCGACGGCAGCAGCTGGCCGAAGGGCTGGCGGCGCAGCACATAGCTCTTGCCTGGCGTATCCACGCGATAGGTCGGGTTGGATTGGCCGCCCTTGAACTTGTCGAGCCGGATCGGCCCGACAAAGTCCGGCATCCGCGTCTTCATCCAGCGTTCGAGCGCCGCGATGTCGATCGGGTCGTCCGCCGGCACAGGGGCGAGATCGTCGCTCATGCGAATTCGATCACCGAACGCACGCTGTGCCCCTGGCGGAGCTTCTCCAGCGCGTCGTTGACCTCGCCCAGCGTGATCCGTTCGGCCACCATCGTGTCGAGATCGAGCAGCCCGTCGAGATACATCTGGACGAGGCGCGGCATGTCGATCGGGAAGCGGGTCGAGCCCAGCAGCGATCCCTGGATCTTCCTGCCTGTCAGGAAGGTCGGCCCGGGCAGGCTGACGCTGTTCCCCGGCGCGATCATCCCCAGGATCGTCGCGGTGCCGCCGCGGCGCAGGATGTTCCAGGCGAGTTCGGCGGTGTTCGACCGCCCCACCGCCTCGATCGCATAATGCACGCCGCCGTCGGTCAGCTTGAGCACGTCCTTGACGATCGTCTCGGAGCTCGGATCTAGCGCCTGCGTCGCGCCCAGCTTGAGCGCCAGCTCGCGTTTCTCTGGCATCGGATCGATCGCCAGGATCGCCCCCGCTCCGGCGATCTTGGCCGCATTGATCGCCGCCAGTCCGATCCCGCCCGCGCCGATCACCGCGACGCTCTCGCCCGGTCGCACCCGGCTGTCGTTGAACACCGCCCCCGCGCCGGTGATCACCGCGCAGCCGAGCAGCGCCGCGCGGTCGAGCGGCATCTCCTTCGAGATCGCCACGCAGGCATTCTCATGCACGAGCATCATCTCGGCAAAGGCGGAGAGATTGAGGAACGGCGCCAGCGGCCGCCCGTCCGCCAGGCGCAGCCGCGGCTCGGCATCGGCCGGGCGCCGCGTCGACGGGTCGATGCACAGCGACGGCCGCCCGGTGACACACATCTCGCAGCTGCCGCAGAATACCGTGAAGAAGGTGATGACATGATCGCCCGGCTTCAGATGCGCGACGTCGCTCCCCACAGCCTCGATCAACCCCGCCGCCTCGTGTCCCGGCACGGTCGGCACCGGATGCGGAAAGGCGCCGTCGACGAAATGCAGGTCCGACCGGCAGACTCCCACCGCCGCGGTGCGGATCAGCACCTCGCGGGGACCGGGCTTGGAGATCGAAACCTCCTCGATCTGGAGCGGCGACCTCGCTTCGTGAAGAACTGCGGCCTTCATTCCACCTTCTCTCCTTGTCATCCCGGCGCAGGCCGGGATCCAGGGTTTCCTTGCTCGGACGGTTCTGCTTGGCTCTGGATCCCGGCCTGTGCCGGGATGACGGAACTAGCGGCTCGCCCCGATCTCGCCGCTGGAGACCCGATCGGCCTTATAGTCACCGTATTTCCCGAACTCCGCCCGCGCGATCGCGCGGTTGTGGACCTCGTCGGGCCCATCGGCCAACCGCAGCGTGCGGATGCCCGCCCAGTCATGCGCCAGATGGAAGTCGCTGGAGACGCCGGCGCCGCCATGCGCCTGGATCGCGTCGTCGATGATCTGCAGCGCCATGGTCGGCGCTTGCACCTTGATCATCGCGATCTCGAGCTGGGCGGCCTTGTTGCCCGCCTTGTCCATCATATCGGCCGCCTTGAGGCACAGCAGCCGGGTCATCTCGATGTCGATCCGTGCCCGGGCGATCCGCTGTTCCCAGATCGAGTGGTCCGAAATGCGCTTGCCGAACGCGACGCGGCTGACGAGCCGCTTGGCCATCGCCTCGATCGCTTCCTCCGCCACGCCGATCGTGCGCATGCAATGGTGGATGCGCCCCGGCCCCAGCCGGCCCTGCGCGATCTCGAAGCCGCGTCCCTCCCCCAACAGGACATTCTCGGCCGGCACGCGCACATTTTCGAGCAGGACCTCGCCATGCCCATGCGGCGCGTGATCATACCCGAAAACCGAAAGCATCCGCTCGATCTTCACGCCCGGCGCGTCGAGCGGCACCAGGACCTGGCTCTGCTGGGCGTGGCGGGCAGCGTCGGGATTGGTCTTGCCCATCACGATCGCGATCGCGCAGCGCGGATCGCCGGTACCCGAGGACCACCATTTCCGGCCGTTGATCACATAGTCGCCGCCGTCACGCTCGATCCGCGTCTCGATATTGGTCGCGTCGGACGATGCCACCGCCGGTTCGGTCATCAGGAAGGCCGATCGGATCTCGCCCTCCATCAGCGGCATGAGCCAGCGGTCCTTCTGCGCACGGGTGCCGTACCGATGCAGCACTTCCATGTTGCCGGTGTCGGGTGCCGAGCAGTTGAACACTTCGGAAGCCCAGCCGACCCGTCCCATCTCCTCGGCGCACAGCGCATATTCGAGATTGGTGAGTTGGGTGCCTTCGAACGCGAAGCTGTCGTCGACATGGGCTTGGCCCGAATGCGGCGGCATGAAGAAATTCCATAGCCCCTCGGCCTTGGCCTGGGCCTTCACTTCCTCCAGCACCCGGTTTACCTTCCACCGGTCGCCGCTATGCGCCTCGGCGCGATAATCGGCGTCGCGAGGCCGGATCCGCGTGTCGATGAACGTCTTCACGCGATCGCGGAAATAGGTCTCGCGCTCGGTCAGCGTGAAGTCCATGGCATCCTCCCGATTGACTGTCGCATCCGGGTCTAGAGCGTACCGGATATTCGGTAAAGGGGATTGGGCGCGTTTGAACCCGGTATCGCCCATGTCCCGCCGGCATGCCCGACTCCCAAAAAATCCGTTTTGGCTTCGATCTGAAATGAGTAAGCTGGATGACATGAACGTGCCGGAGACAGTCGCCCAGGAATCGGAGGCCATTGCGCCCGAAAAGGGTACCAAACGCTTCCAGGCGAAGCGCGACGCGATCCTGTCCGCCGCCGCCGATGCGATCAACGAGCAGAGCGCGAAGGGCATGACCTTCGCCGATGTCGCACGGCGCGTCGGCCTCAACACGACCAGCGTCACCTATTATTTCAAGCGCAAGGAAGACCTTGC
Source organism: uncultured Sphingomonas sp. (assembly GCA_966211615.1). Lineage (GTDB taxonomy): Bacteria > Pseudomonadota > Alphaproteobacteria > Sphingomonadales > Sphingomonadaceae > Sphingomonas. The sequence goes on along the minus strand of CBIHNZ010000017.1, from coordinate 54,242 downwards.
CGCCGCCGCGTTCGAGCAGACGCTCGAGCGGCTCGACGAGATGCTCGACCAGGCGCTGACCGAGCCGACGCCCGAGACGCGCGTCGCCCGCTTCCTCAACATCAACATGGAACGGCTCGCGCGCATCCAGCGCGGCGAGGAACAGGCCTTCGCCATCCTCTCGGATCTCCGCGCGATGGAGGAGCCGATGAAGAGCCAGCTGCTCACCGGCTGGCGCAACATCTTCCGCAAGACGCGCAGCCTCTGGGGCGCCGAGGGCACCCGCGCCGAAACCGATCTGCGCGGCGCGCGCGCGCATGTCGTGCTCGAGAATACCTTCTGGCTCACCGCCTGGCTGACCCGGTACGAGATCGACGAATATCCGCGCGTCGAGCAGAGGCTGATGGACGTGTTCCGCCACGGCATCGCCGGCCCGGGCCAGAAATGGCAGCCCGAGCTGCTCGACCTGGAGCATGACGAGCCCGAGCCTGGCCGCGACGCTTTCCTGCTGGCGGCGACGCGGCTGATCAACGAGCTCGGCTATCGCGGCGCATCTGTCCAGCGCATCGCCTCCGAACTCAACGTCACCAAGGGCAGCTTCTACCACCATCTCGATGCCAAGGACGAGCTGGTCACCGCCTGCTACAAGCGCAGCTTCGACATCATCGCCGATGCGCAGCGCCTGGCCGAGAACCACCGGGGATCGCATTGGGAGCGGCTGGAAAGCACGATCGCGACGTTGCTCGACGTGCAGTTCTCGGAACGCGGCCCGCTGCTGCGCACCACGGCGCTCTCCGGCCTGCCGCCGCGCGTGCGCAACACGATGATCGACCGCTCGAACCGCATCGCCCGTCGTTTCGCCGGCATGCTGTCGGACGGTATCGCGGAAGGATCGATCCGCCCGATCGATCCGCTGGTCGCGTCGCAGGCGCTGATGGCGCTCCAGAACGCCGCCTTCGACATGCGCAAATGGGCGAGCACGATGCCGCGCGAAAAGGCTGTGGCCTTTTACGCGTCGACGCTCGCGTTCGGACTGTTCGACGATACGGTGCTGGGCGCCTGACGGACTAAACCGTCACGGCGACGCGGATCACTTGGCCTGCTTCACCCGCGTATAGGGGACAAAGTTGCCGAGGATCACAAATCCACGCTGAAACCTGGAGGTGCGGTCGACCAGCTTGACCGAATCGATACTGCAGAGCTGGCTGCCGTAGGTCTTGGTCACCAGGATATCATCGGAATCGAGGCTATCCGCGCCCGAGCGTGGCTCGTTGACGTAGAGCGTGCCGCCGACGCGGTACACGATCGCCTTGCCGTCGATGATCTGGCTCGACGTCGCCGAAGCGAGGCTGATGCAGCTCGTCGGCTTTCCGGCGACACGGCCCGTCAGGAGACTGTCGAGCTTCTCCTGGGGCGTCTTCTGATCGGAAGCGCTGGCGGGCACCGCGAACGCGGTGGCGGTCAGGACCAGACTCGCAAGGATCTTACGCATGCCGGCCGTATAGCACGGATCGGCTGAACCGCAGCTGACCATTATCGGCGTAAAAAAAACGGGCCCGCGGTTTCCCACGAGCCCGTCCTCCACCTCCCCAGGTGATTCAGAAGCGTCCGCGCAACGTGAGACCGTAGGTCCGCGGCTCGGCGAGGAACTGCGAGAATATCTGCCGCCCGCCGGGATATTGCGGATCGACGAACGGAGCGGGATTGAGCCCTGCGGCGAAAGGCGGCACGCCGGTTCCACCCTCCTGGAAGGGGGAATTGAACGCCACCTGCGCATAATCCTTTTGCAGCAGGTTCTGCGCCCACAGCTCGATGGCCCAGCGCTGGTCGGGTCCGCGGATGCCGATCCGGCCATTCACGATCGCGTAGGAATCCTGTTCCTTTTGCGGGAAGAGGTCGGAGCCGCTGTTATAGTCGTCGGTCAGGCGCGTATCGACATAGAACAGACCCGAAAGCCCCCCGCCGATCTCGGGCGTCCAGCCAAAAGATGCGGTCGCGGTGAGTTCAGGGGCGTTCGACAGATTGTCCCCGGGCAGCTTGCGCAGCGAAGGATTGAGCGGTGCGCCGCTGTCGTTGCCGACGAGATTGTTGCGATAGCGCGTGTCGGCATAGGTCAGGCCGAGATTGATCTGAATGTCGCGCGTGGGATTCAGCGAAGCCTCGATTTCGACACCCTGCGAGCGCACGCCATAAGTGACGTCGCCCGACGCGCAGGCGCCCGTGCTCGCCGCCGGATTGAGGTTGAACCCGGTACCCGCGACGATCGTCGGATTGACGAAATTGGAGGCGCCGACGCGTACGCTCTGGTCGCGGTCCGCGCCGTTCAGGTTGGTCGAGCAGCCATTGATGTTCTGGACGATGAACACCGTTCCGTCGAAGGTGTTCAGCTGGAAATTCTTGAATTCCTGTCGGAACCCCGTGACGGTGAGCGAGAACGGACCGGTCGAGTATTTCGCGCCGATCTCATAGGCGTTCACCGTCTCGGGATCGAATTGCAGGTTGCCGACCAGCGCCTGCGCGCCGCCCATGCTCGCAAAGGTCGCGGTCGGGATCTTCAGTGCCGAGCGGTCGAGATTGAAGCCGCCCGCCTTGTAGCCGCGTGAATAGCTCGCATAGAGCAGCAAATCGTCGATCGGCTTCCAGGAAAGGACGCCGGTGCCCGTGAACTCGCCTTCGCTCCGGCTGTCATGGATCGACACGCCATTCAGCTCGGCGGTCGAATTGCCCTGGCAGGAGAGCCCCAGGATCGAGTTGACCACCCCGAAAAGGGCGGAACTGAATGCCGGGCTGTTGGGATTGATGAAGCTGCCGATCGCAGCCTGGTTCGCCGTGCAGACGCTGTTGTTGTTGCCGAACGTCGCGTCGAACTTCTTCTTTTCCCAAGTGTAGCGCAGGCCCACCGTCACGTCGATTTTCGAGGTGACATGGAAGATGTTGTGCGTGAACAGCGCATAGTTGCGGCTGTTCTGGTTGTAGACGTCGAGCGTGGAACCCAGATTGTTGAGCGAATCGAGCCGGTCGATCGCGCCATAGATCAGCGGCGATGCGGCGCCGAACGCCGCGGGCCGGGCAGCGAGACAGCCCGCCGAAGTCGGCGAGTAAAGCGCCGCCAGTCCGCCGCCGGTCACCAGCCGGCACGATGCATATCGGCCATATTGGTTGCCGAACTTCAGATTGTCGGTCACGCGCAGGTCTTCGTTGGCGAAATAGCCGCCGACCAGCCAGTCGAGCTTGTCGCCGAACGCCGTTCCCTGCAGCCGCAGCTCCTGGCTGAACGTCTTGAACCCGCGGCTCGAATTGCCGTCGGGCGCGCGGTAGAGGATGTCGACCGAGCTGTAGTCGATGTCGCCGCCCTGATCGCTGTTATATTCGCGATAGGCGGTGATAGAGGTCAGCTTCGCGCCGCCGAAATCATAGTCGATCTGGCCCGAAATGCCCTTGTCGTCCGTCTCGCCCGCATAGGAGCGGCCCGGCGTGACCGACAGCGTGCGTGCATAGCCCGAATTGAACGCGTTCAAATTCTGGCCGAGATCGCGCAGCACGTTGATGATGTTGTTACCGGTGCCCGGCGGCAGCGATCCCGTGGTGATCGGGACGGCGGGGTTGTTGAGATTGCCGATAAAGGGGTTGACGCTGCGATCGACATAGACCGCCCCGCAGCAACGCTCCTTGCGCTTGCTATAGTCGGCGATCAGCCGGACGCTCAGATCGCTGCTCGGCTCGAACAGCAACTGCCCGCGTATGAAATAGCGGTCGCGATTGTTGACGTCGGTCTTGTTCGCGGGATCGTCGTAAAAGCCGTCGCGCTTCACATAGACGCCGTCGAGACGCGCCGACAGCGTATCCGTGAGCGGCCCGGTCACACCCCCTGCCAGGCGCCAATAGTCATAATTGCCATAGGTGATCTCGCCATTGGCGCCGAAGGTGGGCGACGGCGCCTTGCTGATGATCGAGATCAGGCCAGCGGAGGCGTTCCGGCCGAACAGCGTGCCCTGCGGCCCGCGCAGCACCTCGATCCGCTCGATCTCGCCGAGCTCGTTGAGGCCGATGCCCGAGCGCGAGCGGTATACGCCGTCGATGAACACCGCGACCGAGCTCTCGAGACCGGGATTGTCGCCCACGGTGCCGATGCCGCGGATGCGCGCCGATCCGTTCGCCTCGCTGCCGGTCGACGAGACGAGCAGCGACGGCGCCACCTGGTTGAGCTGGCGGATGTCGGTCGCGCCGGTGCGCTCCAGCGTCTCGGCATTCACTGCCGAAACCGCGAGCGGCACATCGGCCAGCGCCTGCGCGCGCCCCTGCGCGGTGACGACGATGTCGTTGGGGTCGGTGACCACGTTCTGATCGTCGCTGGTCTGCGTTTGCGTCTGGCTGTCCTGCGCATAGGCGGGCGCTGCGAGCGCCACGATCATCGCCGGCACCGCGCAGGCCGACATAAGGCGTAACCGCATCATCATCTATCTCCCCATAAGGCCGGAACACTCGAGGGCTCCATACCCTATCCTCGAATACAGCTTTTTCACCGAGGGCCGTCAAGCAGAACAAGAGTTGCAAAGCGGGACTGGCCTGAGGGTGTTGCGCAAATACCATAGCCTTCACCGCGACGCGGACGCGCGGAACCGATCTTCGAATCTCGAAGTTGGCGGGGCCTCAGGGGCCCTCGGACGCGTGAATCAGTAGCCGTTCAGCCGCGCGAAGCGCTCGCGATGCCAGGCCGCATTGCCCCACATCGCCTCGAGTACCCTGGCGCGCTTGAGATAGAAGCCGGCATCATGCTCGTCGGTCATGCCGATGCCGCCGTGAAGCTGGACCATCTCGCGGCTGACCAGCTGCAACGTCTCCCCGGCGACGGCCTTGGCCAGACTCACCGCCTGGCTGACGTCGCGATCGGCATCGATCGCCTCGAACGCACCCTCGACCACCGAGCGCATCAGTTCGAGCTCGGTGAACATCCGGGCCATGCGATGCTGCAGCGCCTGGAACGAGGCGAGCAGCTGGCCGAACTGGACGCGCGTCTTCAGATAGTCGTTGGTCTGCGCGAACGCCGCCTCGGCCATGCCCAGCATCTCGGCGCACGCTGCGGCCGCCGCACGATCGGTCACCGCAGCCAGCAGGTCGGCGCGGCCCTCCAGTTTCCCGGCCGGCGCATTGTCGAACCGCACCTGCGCATGGCTGCGGGAATCGGTCAGCCGGCGCGGGGATCGCGTCACGCCTTCCTCGCCCGAGACCAGATACAGACCGTCCTTCGCCGCCACGACGAAGAGCTGCGCGCTGTTGCCCTCGGCGACGAATTCCTTGGTGCCGGTGATGCGGCCGCCGCTGGCCTCGGTCGCGATGCGATCGGGCGCGAAGCGCGGCCCCTCGTCGATCGCCAGCGTCGCGACGACTTCGCCCGTGGCGATGCGCGGCAACCATTCGGCCTGTAGCTTCTCCGATCCGCCGAGCAGGATCGCGCTGGTCGCCGCCGCCGTCGCCGCCAGCGGCGTGGCGGTCAGGGTGCGGCCGAGCTGCTCGAGCACCAGGCCGAGCGAGAGATAGCCCATCCCCACGCCGCCCTGCGCCTCAGGCACCAATATGCCCGCCCAGCCCATCTCCGCCTGGGCGCGCCACGCATCGGTGTCGTAGAAGGCGGCGGGCGCGGCATCGCGCATCCTGCGAAAGGCGGTGACGGGCGCTTCATTGTCCGCCCATTCGCGCGCCATGTCGCGCAGTATCGTCTGTTCTTCGGTCAGGATCGCCATCTTCTTCTTCCTTCCCCCTCTCCCGCCCGCGGGAGAGGGTCGGGGTGAGGGTGCGTCGTACAAACTTCAGCGGAGCGTGTGGGGCCAGGATTCACCCTCACCCCAGCCCTCTCCTGCAAGCGGGAGAGAGAGAGCAGTCACTGATGATCCAGCATCCCGAGGATGCGCTTGGCGATCACGTTGTTCTGGATCTCGGTCGATCCGCCATAGATCGACACCGCCTTGCCGAAGAGCCAGGACCGCACGTCGCGCAGCTCCTCTTCGCTGAACCCCTCGCCTTCCCAGCCCAGGCCGGCGAGCCCGCGGATCTCGATCAGCAGCTCGGAGCGCTCCTGCATGATCCGCGCACCGACATTCTTCATGATCGAGGTCGTCGCCGAAGGCCCCTGATTGGACTTGGCCTCCATCGCCGCGCGGCGCAGCGTCAGCATGAAGGCGCGCAGGTCCATCTCGTGCCGCACGATCCGCGCGCGCAGATCGGCGTCGGCGATCCGGCCCTGCTCGTCGGTGCCGACATATTTCTTGGCGATCTGGCCCAGCGGCGGCCCGGCGAACATCCGCCCCGCCGTCGATCCGCCGCCCGACAGGCTGTTGCGCTCGTGCTGGAGCAGGCGCTTGCCGATCGTCCAGCCCTGCCCCTCCTCGCCGACGCGGTTGGCCTTGGGCACTTTCACGTCGGTGAAGAAGGTCTCGCAAAAGGGCGAGGAGCCCGAGATCAGACGGATCGGCTTCACCTCGACGCCCGGGCTGTCCATGTCGCAGAGCAGGAAGGTGATGCCCTCATGCTTCTTCGACTTGTCCGTGCGGACGAGCATGAAACATTTGTCGGCCCATTGGCCGCCGCTGGTCCAGGTCTTCTGGCCGTTGACGACATAATGATCGCCCTTGTCTTCCGCGAAGGTCTGCAGGCTCGCCAGGTCCGATCCCGCGCCGGGCTCCGAATAGCCCTGGCACCAGCGCACCGTCCCCTTGGCGATCGCCGGGATATGCTCGCGCTTCTGCGCCTCGCTGCCATATTCGAGCAGGGTCGGCCCGAACATCATCACGCCCATGCCGCCGATCGGGTTCCAGGCGCCGATCCGCGCCATCTCCTCCTGCAGCACGCGCGCCTCGGCGCGGGAAAGGCCGCCGCCGCCATATTCGGCGGGCCAGGTCGGCACGCCCCAGCCCTTCTCGCCCATCGCCTTCTGCCAGGCATCCTCCTCGGGGGAATTCTCGTGCGGCCCTTCCACCGCCGACATCGCATTGTCCTTGCCCTTCAGGCTCGGCGGGAAATTCGCGGCGAGCCATGCGCGGGCCGCAGCGCGGAACGCGTCCAGCGCATTCGCCGATACATCGATTTCGGGGGCCGTAGCCATCACACTCTCCCGGACTTTCTATCGTGTTTCGAACCTGCGGTATGGACGAAGCGCCGTCAAGAGCAGTGGCCTGGAGAAGCGATTTGACTCTAATATAGCCATTTGACTATATAGCTATATGGCTATCGAATCACATCTCGACGCGACGTTCGCCGCACTGAGCGACCCCACCCGCCGCGCGATCCTCGCCCGCCTCTCGCTCGGCGAGGCGACCGTCTCCGAGCTGGCGCGGCCCTTCGCGCTCAGCCAGCCGACCATCTCGAAACACCTCAAGGTGCTCGAGAGCGCCGGGCTGATCGAAGCCGATCGCGACGCGCAGCGCCGCCCCCGCCGACTGAAAGCCGAAACGATGAAGGACATCGCCGACTGGATCGAGCCCTTCCGGACCCTCTGGGAGCGCCGCTTCGACAATCTCGACCGCCACCTCGCCGCCAGGATGCAGAAGGAGAAATGACCATGCCCGCCACCGCCGAGACCGCCGACGTCCCCGATTTCGAGATCGACCGCGCGGCGCATACGCTCCGCTTCTTCCGCGACTTCGCCGCGCCGCGCGAGCTGGTGTTCGACGCCTGGACCAGGCCCGAGGAGATCTCCTGCTGGTGGGATGCCGGCGGCGAGCGGCTGATCGAGTGCGAGATGGACGTGCGTCCCGGCGGCACCTTCCGCTTCCTCGCGCCCAGCCACGCGCACATGGCCTTCACCGGCACCTATCTCGAGGTCTCGCCGCCCGAACGGCTGGTGTTCACGGCGATGGATGCCACCGGCCGCGTCCTTCTCGCCGAGACCGCGCGCGGCACGCGCATGACGGTGGAGATCGTCTGCAACTCCGCCGAGCAGCTGGAGGATTATATCCGCCGCGGAGTCGCCAAGGGCACGAGCCAGACCTGCGACAATCTGGTCGCCTATATCTGGGAAGTCAGCTGAGCGAAGGTCACGCTTTTCCGGGTGTCCTGCACCCGCGAAGCGTGATATGTTCTCTTTATGTTCGCATCCAACCATGCCCGGCAAGTTGCATCCTGCTCGAGACTCGTGCGCGAACGAGACTGCGGCGGCACTTTGTGACTTTCCGGGCTGCTTCGCTCTGATAGATTCGGGATGAGGGGGAAAAGCATGCAGTTCCATCATCGCGCGGTTCCGATCGTGCTCGCCGCCGTGCTCATCGATTCGATCGGCTTCGGCGTCGTCCTCCCCGTGCTCCCCCGGCTGATCGTCGATCTCGCCCATGTCGGGCTCGAGGACGCGACGCGGATCGGCGGACTGATGCTCGTCGCCTTCGCGGTGGCACAATTCTTCGCCGGGCCGGTGCTGGGCACGCTGGGCGACGCGATCGGGCGGCGGCCGGTGCTGCTCTTCTCGATGATCGCCTTTTCGATCGACTATGGGCTGATGGCGGCGGCGCCGACAATCGGCTGGCTGTTCGTCGGCCGCGTGATCGCGGGGATCGCCGGCGCCACCTATGGCCCTGCCAACGCGATCCTCGCCGACGTGACCCCACCCGAGAAGCGCGGCGCGACCTTCGGGCTGATGGGAGCAGCATTCGGCATCGGCTTCATCCTCGGGCCTGCGCTGGGCGGGCTGCTCGCGGGTTTCGGGCCGCGCACGCCGTTCATCGCCGCCGCGGTGCTGGCGGGGCTCAACGCGCTATGGGTCCTGTTCATGCTGCCCGAGACGATGGCGCCCGAGCACCGGCGTCCGTTCCGCTGGGCGGATGCGCACATCTTCGCGGCGTTCAAGCCACTCTTCCAGGCGGGCAATGCCGGCTGGCTGCTCGCCGCGATGTTCCTCTGGCAATTCGGCCACATGGTCTATCCCGCCACCTGGGCATTCTTCGGCGAGATCGCGCTGGGCTGGAACGAACAGACGATCGGCCTGTCGCTCGCCGTTGCGGGCATCGGCATGGCGGCGGTCCAGATGCTGGTCACCGGCCCGGCGATCAAGGCCCTGGGCGAGGAACGCACCGTCGTGCTCGGCATGCTCGCCGGCGGGCTGTGCTTCGTCGCCTATATCTTCGCGCGCCAGACCTGGCTGGTCTATATGATCATCGCGTTCAGCGCCTTCCAGGCGCTTGCCTTCCCCTCGATGAACGCCCTGCTCTCGCGTCTCGTCGACGAAAGCCGCCAGGGCGCGCTCCAGGGCGGCGTGTCGAGCCTCAACAGCGTCGCGCTGATCGCCGCCCCCTTGGCGCTCACCCAGGCGCTGGCCTGGGGGTCGGAGCGCGGCTTCCATGCCGGCAATTTCGTGCTTGCAGCCGCGCTCGCCTTCTCGGCGCTGATCATCATCGTGCTGCGCGTGGTGCCGAAGGTGCATGCGCAGCCCGAACCGTCCGAGGCGGTTGCGCAACCATAGCGGACACCTATCTCCCGGCGGCAACCTCAGCCGGAGATCCTCCCCAATGATCGAGCTCTATTACTGGCCCACCCCGAACGGCCACAAGATCACGCTGTTCCTCGAAGAATCCGGGCTCGACTACGAAATCCATCCGGTGAACATCGGCGCCGGCGACCAGTTCAATCCTGAATTCCTGAAGTTCTCGCCCAACAACCGCATGCCCGCGATCATCGATCGTGCGCCCGCCGATGGCGGCGCCCCGATCAGCGTCTTCGAGAGCGGTGCGATCCTGCTCTATCTCGCCGAGAAGAGCGGCAAGTTCCTCAGCACGGACGTGCGCGGACGCTTCGACACGATCCAGTGGCTGATGTGGCAGATGGGTGGGCTGGGTCCGATGGCCGGCCAGAACGGCCATTTCAACGTCTACGCGCCCGAGAAGATCGACTACGCCATCAACCGCTACGTCAACGAGACCAACCGGCTGTACGGCGTGCTCGACCGTCGGCTCGAGGGCCGCGAGTTCATCGCCGGCGACTATTCGATCGCCGACATGGCCTGCTATCCGTGGATCGTCCCGCACGAGGCGCACAAGCAGGATCTGAACGACTTCCCTAACCTCAAGCGCTGGTTCGAGCGCGTAGCCGCGCGCCCCGCAACGATCCGCGCCTATGAAAAGGGTGGCGAGGTCCGCTCCTATGCCACGCCGATGACCGACGAGCAGCGCGCGGTGCTGTTCGGTCAGACCGCGGCGAGCACCCAAAAGGCCTGATCCCCGGATTTTTCGAATTTTGCGTATGGCATTCGTCGCGGCGCTCGCTTAGCTCTCCGGACATGGGGGAGATACCGACAAGCGCCGCGACGATGCTGGCCAGCGACTTTGCCGCGCTGCCCGGTCTCATCGCCGCGCATGCCCGCGAACGCGGCGACAAGCCCGCGCTGATCTTCGGCGACGACGCACTCAGTTTCGCACAGCTCGATCGCGGCATGGACCGTGTCGCGACGGCGCTCCAGCGCGACGGCGTTCCCGCGGGCGCGGCGGTGGCGATCCTCGCGCCAAGCTCGATCGAATATGCGCTGGCGTTCCTCGGCGCGCTCCGCGCCGGCTGCGTCGCCGCGCCGCTCGCCCCGTCGGCAACGCCCGAGCAGCTCGCCGCAATGGTCGCCGATAGCGGCGCGCCGATCCTGTTCCACGACACCGCGCATGCCGGCCTGGATATCGCCGCGCGGAAGGTTGCCATCGAGCGCCTCGACGATTGGCTGGCTCCGGAGGACGCGAAGCCGCGCCCCGTCGCCCGCACCCCCGACGACGCCTTCAACATCATCTATTCCTCGGGCACGACCGGCACGCCCAAGGGCATCGTCCAGCCCCATGCGATGCGCTGGGCGCATATCAACCGCGCACCCGCCGGCTTCGGCGACGCCGTCACGATGGTCGCGACCCCGCTCTATTCGAACACCACCTTGGTCAGCTTCCTGCCGACCCTCGCCTGGGGCGGCACCGCGGTGCTGATGCCGAAGTTCGACGCCGCCGAATTCGTCCGCCTCGCCGAGAAGCATCGCGCCACCCACGCCATGCTCGTGCCGGTCCAGTATCAGCGGATCATGGCGCTCCCCGATTTCGACGCGCGCGACCTTTCCAGCTTCCGCTTCAAGACCTGCACCAGCGCGCCCTTCTCCGCCGCGCTCAAGGCCGACGTGCTCGCGCGCTGGCCGGGACTGCTCGTCGAATATTACGGCATGACCGAGGGCGGCGGCACCTGCGCGCTGGTCTGCAACCTGTTTCCCGGCAAGCTCCACACCGTCGGCCAGCCGGTCGAAGGCCATGACATCCGCCTGATCGACGACGAGGGCCGCGAGGTCCCGCGCGGCGAGATGGGCGAAGTCGTCGGCCGCTCACCCGCGATGATGACCGGCTATCACGGCCGCAAGGACGCGACCGGCGCCGCCACCTGGCACGATGCCGACGGCAACCGCTTCATCCGCCACGGCGATGTCGGCCGGTTCGACGAGGACGGCTTCCTGATCCTGATGGATCGCAAGAAGGACCTGATCATCTCGGGCGGGTTCAACATCTATCCGTCGGACCTGGAGGCGGTGCTCGCCGGGCATCCGCAGGTCGGTGACTGCAGCGTGATCGGCGTGCCGTCGGAGGAATGGGGCGAGACGCCGGTCGGCTTCTATGTCGGCCCGGGCGACGCCCCCGAGATCCTCGCCTGGTTCAATGCCCGTGTCGGCAAGACGCAGCGCCTCTCCGCGCTCGAGAAGGTCGACGAGCTGCCGCGCAGCGCGATCGGCAAGGTGCTCAAGCGCGAGCTTCGCGACCGCTATCTCGCCCGATGACGCCGATCGCCGACATATTGGCGGGCGCCGCGCGCACCGAAGCCGGCTTCACCTGCACCGTCCCGGGCGACTGGATGCAGGGCCGCACCGCCTATGGCGGGCTCTCGGCGGCACTGGCGCTCCAGGCCGCGCTCGAATGCGAGCCCGATCTGCCGCCGCTGCGTTCGGCCCAGATCGCGTTCATCGGCCCGCTCGCCGGCACCGTGACCGTCACCGCCACCAGGCTGCGCCGGGGCCGCAACGCCGCCTTCCTCCAGGCCGATGTCGCGTCCGAAGCCGGGCTCGGCCTGCGCGCGACCCTTGTCTTCATGGCGCCGCTCGCCTCGGCGGTCGCGCACGACACGACGCCCCGCGCGCCGATCGCGCCGCCCGCGCCGGATGCCGAAATCTATACCGGGCCCGATGACGGCTTCTTCACCAGCAACTTCAACTTCCACGATCCCAAGGCCGCGCACGGCCCCGCCGAGTGGCTGCGCTGGGCGCGGCTGCGCGCCCGCGACACGCTCCATCCGATGGTCGAGCTGATGGCGATCGGCGACGCGCTCCCGCCCGCCGCATTCAAGCTGATCGAGGATCGTCGCGCACCGCTCAGCTCGCTCAACTGGCAGATCAATTTCGTCGCGGCTGAGCCGGTGACCCAGGACGGCTGGTGGCTGCTCGGCTCCACCGCGGATATCGCGCAGAACGGCTATTCCAGCCAGCGCATGATGGTGTGGAACGCGGCCGGCGACCTGGTCGCCGAGGCGATGCAAGGTGTCGCGATCTTCGCGTAGAATCCCGCGCCTGCGACAATTTGCGACACATTACCCGGATCGTGACAAACGGCTGAGACAGGCGGTCGCCAAAAGGGTGTCACGGCGAGAGCGTCCCCCTCCTCTCGCCGACCAGTTTCCCCGGCGAGGGTGTTCCCCTCCCCTCGCCGGGGCAAGTCTTCCCCGGAGTGTCGCGTAATGAAGCAGCTGATCCCCGCCGCCGCGCTTTGTGCCACTCTGCTCGCCGGCAGCGCCCTGGCCAGCCAGGATCAGCAGCGCCGCGATCCGCTCGCCCGCGCCGACGCCAATGGCGACGGCATCGTCACCCGCGAAGAGATGCTCGCCGATGTCGACGCCCGTTTCGCCAAGCTCGATGCCAATCACGACGGCAAGATCACGCCCGAAGAGCGCCAGATATTCGCCGAGGGCACCCGCGGCGGCCGCATGATGGGCCGCACCGATGCGAACGGCGACGGCACGATCACGCTCGAAGAGCAGCATGCCCAGGCCAATAAGCGCTTCGACCGCATCGATACCAATCATGACGGCAAGATCGACCAGGCCGAGCGCGACGCCGCGATGCAGCGGATGATGTCGATGCGCGGCGGTCGTGACCGCCCCGCGCCCGTCCCCGGCGCTTCCCAGACCCCGCCGGCTGACCCGCCTTCCGCCCCCGACGGCAATTGAAGGTCAGCCGGAACTTGCCGGGCGGGCTCCCGCCTCCTCGCCCGCCCGGCACTTCCTTCTCGCGTGCGAATTGGTACGCTGAACCCTATGTCTGAGATTCCCCACCTCCTCCTGGTCGACGACGAACGCTCGATCCGCGAGCCCCTCGCCCAATATCTGACCAAGCAAGGCTTCCGCGTCACGCAGGCCGGCGATGCCGAGGGCGCCCGCGCCCGCATGGCCGCCTATGCGATCGATCTGGTCATCCTCGACATCATGATGCCGGGCGAAGACGGCCTCAGCCTGTGCCGCCACATCCGCGAGACCAGCGACACGCCGGTGATCCTGCTCACCGCGCGCAGCGAGGAGACCGATCGCATCGTCGGTCTGGAGATGGGCGCGGACGACTATGTCGTGAAGCCCTTCTCGCCGCGCGAGCTCTCGGCGCGCATCAAGGTCGTACTGCGCCGCTGGTCCGCCGGCGGCTCGAAGCAGCACGCACCCGAAAGCGGCAGCTTCGCCTTTGCCGGCTGGGTGCTCAAGACCGGCGAGCGCACCCTGGTCGATCGCGAAGGTGTGTCGGTCCCGCTCTCGACCGGCGAGTATAATCTCCTCCACACGCTGGTGACGCGCCCGCGCCAGGTGCTCACCCGCGATCAGCTGCTCGATCTGACCCAGGGCCGCGAGGCCGCCGCCTTCGATCGCGCGATCGACAATCAGGTCAGCCGGCTGCGCAAGAAGATCGAGCCCGATCCCAAGAATCCGGGACTGATCAAGACCGTCTGGGGCGGCGGCTATACGCTTGCGGCCGAAGTGACCCGCCTGTGAGGCCTAGGGCGCTGTCGCGCCTCTATCCCAAGAGCCTCGCCGGGCAGATCGCGCTGCTGGTCGCGGTCGCGCTGTTCGTCGCCCAGGCGATCAATTTCGGCCTGTTGCTGCGCGAGCGCCAGACGGCACGCTTCGCCCAGGTGATCGTGCCGACGATCACGCGCCTTTCCGATGCGTCCGAACGGCTGCTGATCACGCGCTCGGCGCTGCCCGACACGATCCGGATCCCGCGCGGCAGCTACATCACCGATCCGCGCACGCGGGTGCAGCTGCACGCGACCAACCCGCTCGATGCCAATGCCGATCGCCGCGCCGATCTGGAGGCGAGCATCCGCCGGGGCCTCGAGGAAGGCGGCACCCATGTCGGCCAGCTCGTCGCGATCGTCCGGCCGTTCAAGCTCGACGCGCGCGCCTTGAAGGAGCTCGGCCCGCGCCGCGCCGAGCGGCTGCAGCGCATGGGCGCCGAGCTCGTCGTCGCGGTCGAGCTGCCGGGCAAGGGCTGGCTGGCGCTCGGATCGCCCTGGCCGCGCACCGAAATGGCGCTGATCTGGCAGCTGATCGCGCAGACGCTGATCCTCTATATCGTCGTGCTCGTGCCCGTGCTGCTGGCCGGGCGCCGCATCGCCATGCCGCTGCGCACGCTTGCCCAGGCCGCGCGCAGCTTCAAGCCGGGCGACGGTACCCCGCCGCTGGAGGAGCAGGGATCGGGCGAGGTCCGCGCGGTGATCGGCGCGTACAATGCGCTCAGCCGCCGCGTGAACGGCATGCTCGACGAGAAGGACCGCATGCTCGGCGCGATCGGCCACGATCTGCGCACCCCGCTCCAGGCGCTGCGCGTCCGCATCGAATCGGTCGAGGATGAGGATGACCGCGCGCGGATGGCCGACACGATCGACGAGATGAGCCGCACGCTGGACGACATCCTCTCGCTCGCGCGGCTGGGCCGGCCGAGCGAGAAGATGACGGATGTCGACCTGTCGGCTCTGGTCGATGCGGTGGTCGAGGATTTCCGCGATCTCGATCACGACGTCACCTTCGAGGAGGCGCCGCGGCTGGCGATGCACCTCAGGCCCACGCTGATGCGCCGCGCGGTGCGCAATCTGATCGAGAACGCCGTCAAATATGGCGGCGGCGCCGAGGTCTTCCTCGTGCCCCGCGAGCATTCGGTCGAGGTGCAGGTCTGCGATCGCGGCCCGGGCATCCCGCCCGACAAGATCGACGCGGTGTTCGATCCCTTCATGCGCCTCGAGGAATCGCGCAACCGCGACACCGGCGGGATCGGCCTGGGATTGGCCCTCGCCCGCGCGATCGTCCACGACGCCGGCGGCACGATCGCACTGGCGAACCGCGAGGGCGGCGGGCTGACCGCGACGATCGCCTTGCCGCGATAGACAGGGCTCCGAGCCCGGGCGTTTTACGACGCGACCTCCGCTTCTGGCGGAAAACGGTCGCTCCAATTGCCGGCAGCCAACGGCCGTTAAGCGCCAGAAACGGACGTCCTACGGCCTTATGCTTTGAAGTGCACGCCGCCGATCCAGCGGTCGATGCCGTTGAGCTGACGGGCATCGGCCTCGCCGGCGAGCACGCGCTGGCCGGCCGCGGTCAGCGTGTAGGGCTCCGGCGTGACGAGCGGGGTGCGGGCGCGGATAAGGGCCGCGAGGCGCGATTCCACCGTCGTATCGCCCATGAAGCTCGCCTCCTCCCCCGCGGCATTGGCGGGAAACAGCTCGGCGAAGCTGCGGGCGCCGCGCGCGACGGCTTGCAGGAGCTGCCGTTCAGTGCGCCCCAGGCCGGTGGGAGGCGCGGGATATTCGTCGAGCAAACGCCGCAGTGCGTTGCCCAGAAACGGGAGCGCGCCGATATCCGTTGCGAGAAGTTGGAGCACCGCGCCGGGATCGGGCGAAGTGAAGGCTTTCCACGCGCGGGCGCCGAGCGCGTACTGCTCTGCAGTGACCGGCTGGCGTTTTGGCCACAGCGACGCCAGTTGCATCGGCGTAAGCTGGCCGAGGCCGTAAAATGGCACGATGCCGGGAAACGCATCGATGCAGATCATGTCGACCGCGGTGTCAGGCTCGTTCGAAAGCGCCTCGAGAATCTGCAACAACTGCAGTTGATCGTAGAGATCGTGCTCGAACCAAAGCACCACATGGCGGGCCGAACCGAGCGCACCGTCGCGTTCGTCGAAGCTCGCCGCGACCGCAGGAAACGATCTTGGGTCCCACTGCGCGAGGAAGCGCGCGCGCACCTCGCTCATGCCCGCAAGCGTCAAACCCGCCGGCACCGGACCTTCGTGCAAGACATCCCGCCACGCGATCACGCGCCCCGGTACGCCGCTGCGACGCAGAGACTCTCCTGCGCTTTCGCCGTTGGTGACATGTAGCATCACGAGCACGATTGTCCGGCATCAGTCCTGAGCACACGCCCAGCTAGGATGCGCGAACGTAGCACAATCTGGGGTTCGCTTGGGGCCAAAACAGACGTCATCGAAGCGACGCGCTGAGGGCAGAGATTGGGCCGAAAGCCGTCAATGCTCCCGTATCGCATCCGGCCTTGCAATGTAGAATTTAGCCTGCTCGGCTGCAGCGGCGACTTCGATGGCGCCGCTCTTTGAACCGTGGATTGAAGCACCCGCGCCGGCACGGCGCCATCGTCGCGTCGGTGGCGCGTAGGTGGCGCGTCGTTGTCCCCTCATTGTCGCGTCGCCGTTGCATGGCTGGCGCACAGATGTGACTTTGCTGTCGCGTTACCGTCGCGTTCTGGGCGCGCGCGCCACGGCGCCTCTGAGAGAGGAAGATTCCACCCCGCCCTTCGAGTCAACTTCGGCAACTTGTAGGCGAGCGGATCACCCACTTCTGGCGCGCGCCGCACAGTCCAAAGAAAAAGGGTCGAGACCCGAAGGCCCCGACCCTCTCAATTGCTTCCGTCCCTCATTCGAGAGGGACGGCATCGGCTCAGCCGACAATCTCTTCCGGCTTGAAGAAATAGGCGATCTCGATCGCCGCATTCTCTTCGCTGTCCGAACCATGGACCGAGTTCGCCTCGATCGATTCGGCCAGTTCCTTGCGGATCGTGCCGGCATCGGCATTGGCCGGGTTGGTCGCGCCCATGATGTCGCGGTTCGCCTGCACCGCGTTCTCGCCCTCGAGCACCTGGACCACGACCGGGCCCGAGATCATGAACGAGACGAGGTCGTTGAAGAACGGACGCTCACGGTGCACGCCGTAAAAGCCCTCGGCCTGCTCCTTGGTCATCTGGATGCGCTTGGAGGCGACGACGCGCAGGCCGGCTTCCTCGAGCATCTTGGTGACCGCACCGGTCAGGTTGCGGCGGGTGGCATCGGGCTTGATGATCGAAAAGGTCCGGGTCGCGGCCATGGCCGTGCGGCTCCTGTGTCTTGGGGTTGTGGAAAAGTCGCGGCTCTCTAGTCCCGCGACGGTGCCGATGCAAGCCGGAGCACGCCCCGCCCCCGAACGATCGTCACCCTCCACCGGTGATCCGACCAGCTTGCCCAATCACCTTGCCCAATCACCTTGCAATGTAGGATTTCAGGGCCGATCGACGGACCTGCTCTTTCTCATCGTCGAGGTCTTCAAAACGCGCGGAATTCGGGAAGGAAGTTTTTTCGACATGGCAGGTGTCAACCGTGTCAACTTGACGCATTGCTCGACCGTCCGCCGAAATCGAGAAAAACCGCTGATTTCCGCCGCTCAGGCCACCTGCTCCCAGCGCCCCGCGTCATTCTGCTTCCAATAGCGCCGCTCGACGCCCTCGCGGTCCGTCAATGCCCTCCAGGCCGCGCGGGCTTCGACGATCCGTTCCTCGTCGAAGAAGTGGAAGGCGCGATCGAAACCTAGCGCCTCCTCGCGCCACATCCCGTCCGCCATGGCGACGTTGCGCGCGCCGTTCGATGCCTCGACCGCGCTGCCGATCAGCACCGGCTGCAGCGCGTCGTTCTCGCCACCCGCCTGCGCATGCGCCAGGAAACTCTCGGGGGCATAGCTCCACAGCAATTGGTCGAGCCTGGCCCGCTGGTCCGCATCGTCCGATATCACCAGCAGCCGCCCGCCGCCCGCCAGCACTTTTTCCGTGATCTGCGGCAGCACCCGCTCCAGCGGAGCACGCGTAAGATGATAGAAATCGACCTGCATTGGTCCCCGATAGCCGGTCCGGGCGTTCGGGCCAACGCACGTAACATTGCGGTGCCGCAACCGCTGCGATAGGGCGGAAGGCGCCGCGTGCCCGGGAGTAGAGACAAAAGGTGGGAAAATTCGTGACGCGCAAGGGCCTGCTGCTCTCGGCTGCGCTGGGATTGTGCCTGACGGCGCAGGCCCATGCACAGGAGACTGCCGATCCGCGCGAGACGCCGGCCGATCAGCCCCTCCCTCAGGAAGTACCGGCCGCAAACCTTCAGGATCGCCTGGCGGAGCCGCCACCCCTCTCCCCCACCGCGGTGCCCGACGATCCCGAGCAGATCCAGTTCACCTCCGACGTGCTCGAATATGATTCGGAAGCCGACATCGTCACCGCGACGGGGGATGTCCGTCTCTATCGCCGCAGCGAGCGGCTGCGCGCCGACAAGGTCGTGTGGAACCGCAAGACCGGCCAGGTCACCGCCGAGGGCAATATCGTCGTCGCCAATCCCCAGGGCGACACCGCCTATGGTGATCGGATCGAGCTGACCGACACGCTCCGGGACGGTGTCGTCGAGAACATGCTGGTCGTGCTCGACGCGGGCGGACGCATCGCCGCCGAGCGCGGGCGGCGCGACAACGGCATCATCACGGTCGAGCACGCCGCCTATACGCCCTGCTCGGTCTCCGATTCGGCCGGCTGCCCCAAGGAGCCGTCCTGGAAGATCACCGCGGACCGTGTCGTCTACAATCCCGAGAAGAAGCGCATCCGCTACACCGGGGCGCGCATCTCGGTGTTCGGCTTCGCGACGATCCCGCTGCCGGCTTTCTCGCACCCCGCCGGCGGGGTCAGCGACGACGGCTTCCTGACGCCCGATATCCGCTACAACCGGACCAACGGCCTGCAGATCGCGCTGCCCTATTTCTTCAGCCTGGCGCCCAATCGCGACCTCACCGTCACGCCGCGCGTGTTCACCAACACGCTGCCGATGCTCCAGGCCGATTATCGCGAGATCAACAGCCTGGGCGCGTACCGGGTCAGCGCGTACGGCACCTATAGCCGCCGCGCCGACGATCTCAGCGTGCCGATCACCGACGCGACCTCGAAGAACGATTTCCGCGGCTATTTCGACGCAGTCGGCAACGTCCAGCTCGATCCGAACTGGAGCGCGAGCGCTTCGTTCCGCCTCTCGACCGACCGGACCTTCCTGCGCCGCTACGACATTTCGCGCGACGATCGGCTGCGCAACAATCTGCGCGTCGAACGGATCGACCAGGACAGCTATTTCTCGATCAACGCCTGGGTGGTGCAGACGCTGCGCGTCGGCGAGCGCCAGGGGCTCCAGCCCTTCGCGCTGCCCGAGATCGACTATCGCCGCCGCATGGACGACGGCATCGTCGGCGGCCGCTTCGAGTTCGAGGTCAATTCGCTCGCGATCGGGCGGTCGGACGGCCAGGATTCGCAGCGTGCCTTCGCCAGCGCGCGCTGGGACCTGCGCAAGCTCACCGCCTGGGGCCAGGAGATCACGCTCACCGCCTATACCCGCGGCGACATCTACCACGCCTCCGATACGATGCTGACGACGGTAGCCAGCTATCGCGGCGAGGACGGTTTCCATTTCCGCGGGATCGCATCGGCCGCGCTCGACATGAAATGGCCGCTGGTCGGCGAGCTGTTCGGCGGCACGCAGCGCATCACCCCGCGCCTCCAGTTCGTCGCCTCGCCCAAGATCGAGAATCTGCAGGTCCCCAACGAGGACGCGCGCGCCGTCGATCTCGAGGATTCGAACCTCTTCGCGCTCAATCGTTTCCCGGGCTATGACCGGGTCGAGGATTCGAGCCGCGTCACCTGGGGCGTCGACTATGCCCTCTATCTGCCCGGCTTCAGCATCGATGCGAATATCGGCCAGAGCTATCGCATCAGCACGCGCCCCACGCTCTTTCCGGACGGGACCGGCCTCACCGATCGCGTGTCGGACATTGTCGGGCGCACGGTGATCCGCTTCCGCGACTTCATCTCGTTCACCCATCGCTACCGGCTCGACAAGGACGGCCTCGCCATTCGCCGCAACGAGCTCGACATGACGGTCGGCTCGCGCAGCACCTATGCGACGATCGGCTATCTGCGCCTCAACCGAAACATCGGTCCTGCGCTCGAGGATCTTCAGGATCGCGAGGAGCTTCGCCTGGGTGCCCGCATCCAGCTCGCGCGCTTCTGGTCGGTCTCGGGTTCGACCTTGATCGATCTGACCAATCGCGACGAGGATCCGCTCTCGCTGGCCGACGGCTTCGAGCCGGTCCGTCACCGGATGGGAATCACCTATGAGGACGATTGCCTCCGTCTCGGCCTCACCTGGAAGCGCGATTACGAGACAACCGGCGACGCCCAGGCCGGCAATTCCTTCCTGCTGACCCTCGCTTTCAAGAATCTCGGGCGCTAAGCTCTCGCCATATCGGCGCACGCCGCCGCAAAGACCGAATCGTCGCTCAGCCTTGGTTCAGGCACAATTGCGCACTAAGCGCGGCGATCCGGACATGGATGAGGGTACGGCTTCACGTGAAGATGAGTGTTGCAAAGACGGTCCGCGCTGGCCGCAAGTTGGTTCTGGCGCTGGGTGTTGCGGGACTGGCGACGATCGCGGGGGCGCAAACCGTTCCTGATCAGTCGGTGCCGTCGACCGGCCTCGACCTGCCGTCGAACCTCCAGATTTTCGGCAAGGCGGACCCCAATATCCGCAAGCCCACGGCGATCGTGAACGATGTCGTGATCACCGGTACCGATGTTGATCAGCGCGTCGCGATGATCGTCGGGCTGCAGAAGCTCAATCTCGCCAGTCTCAAGCCGGAGGAGCGCGACCAGCTCCGCCTGGCGATGCTGCGCCAGCTGATCGACGAGACGCTCCAGATCCAGGAGGCCAAGGCCAACGAGATCACCGTCGAGCCGAAGGAAATCGAGCAGGGTTTCGGCCGCGTCTCGAAGAACTTCAACCGGACGCCGGAGGAAATGCGCACCTGGCTCAAGCAGAACGGCTCGTCGGAGCGCTCGGTCAAGCGCCAGATCGAGGCTGAAATGGCTTGGAGCCGCCTGCTGCGCCGTCGCGTCAACATCAATGTCGGCGAGGCCGAGGTTCAGGCGATGATCGATCGCATGAAGGCGGCAAAGGGCAGCGACGAGTTCCACGTCTACGAAATCTACCAGAACGCCACTTCGGATCGCTCGCAGGAAGTCTTTGCCGGCATGCAGAAGATGATCCAGCAGATGCGCGATGGCGCGCCGTTCGATTATCTCGCGCGCACCTATTCGGAAAGCTCGACCAAGGCGCAGGGCGGCGATCTCGGTTGGGTGCGCCCCGCGATGCTTCCCGATGCGCTCGCCAAGGCGGCGCAGGAGATGAGCCCCGGCCAGGTCGCGGGCCCGATCGAGCTGCCGACCGGCTTCTCGATCCTCTATCTTGCTGAGAAGCGCCAGGTGCTGATGCCCAATCCGCTCGACGCACAGCTCAGCCTGCGCCAGCTCACGATCAACTTCGCGCCGGGCACGACCGAGGCACAGGCCACCGCCCGCGCCGGCGAGTTTGCCACGGCGACCCAGGCGATCAAGGGTTGCGGCGACGTCGCAAAGGTCGCGGGTGCGCAGAACGCCGAAGTCGTCGACAAGGACGGGATCGTGCTGCGCGAACTGCCGCCGGCGCTCCAGAACATCGTCATGCCGCTCCAGGTCGGTCAGGTTACGCAGCCGTTCGGCACGATCCAGGACGGCGTTCGCGTGCTCGTGATCTGTGGCCGCGACGAGCCGAAAATGGCCAATATGCCGACGGCCGAGCAGCTCCAGGAGCAGATCGAGGATCAGCGCGTCAATCTGCGCGCGCAGCGCATGCTGCGTGATCTGCGCCGCGACGCGCTGGTCGAATATCGATGATGCCGGCGGGCGAGCGGTGATGATTCCTCCGCTCGCCATTGCCATGGGCGACTCGGCCGGGGTCGGCCCCGAGATCACCGCCAAGGCCTGGAAGGCGCGCGAGTTGCATTCGCTCGCGCCCTTCTTCGCCGTGGGCGACATCCGGGCGGTCGAACGCGTCTGGGACGGCCCGATCACGCGCATCTCCAGTCCCGAGGAAGCGTTCGAGGCGTTTCCGGCAGCGCTGCCCGTGCTGTCGATCAACGAGGCGGGCACCGTGACGCCGGGCACCCCCGACGTCGACAGCGCCCGCTGCGCGCTCCAGTCGCTCGAGATCTCGGTCGGACTTGCCAGCGCGGGCGCGGCGGGCGCAGTCGTCACCGGACCCGTCTCCAAGGCGCAGCTCTATCGCATCGGCTTCACCCATCCCGGCCAGACCGAGTTCGTCGCCGAGCGTTGCGGCGTCTCCGGCGACAACGCCGTGATGATGCTCGCCGGGCCCACGCTCCGGGTCGTGCCGATGACCGTTCATATCGCGCTTGCCGAGGTGCCGTCGCTCCTCACCCAGGAGCTGGTTCTCGCCAAGGCCCGCGTGACCGCCCGCGGCTTGCTCCGCAATTTCGGGATCGAGCGGCCCCGGCTCGCCTTTGCCGGGCTCAATCCGCACGCCGGCGAGAGCGGCGAGATCGGGCGCGAGGAGATCGACATATTGATGCCCGCGATCGCGCAGCTTCGCGAGGAAGGGATCGACGCGGTCGGCCCGTTCGCCGCCGACACCATGTTCCATCCCCGCGCCCGCGCCGGCTACGACGCCGCGCTCTGCGCCTATCACGATCAGGCGCTGATCCCGATCAAGACGCTCCATTTCGACGAGGGTGTGAACATCACGCTCGGCCTGCCGATCGTCCGCACCTCGCCCGATCACGGCACCGCATTCGGCATCGCCGGCCGCGACGAGGCCAATCCGGGGGCGATGATCGCCGCGATCCGCATGGCCGCCAGTGCCGCCCAGCGCCGCGCCGAAACCGCGGCCGCGGGAGTCTTGTGAGCGAACTCCCCCCGCTTCGCGACGTCATCCGCCGGCATGGTCTCAGCGCAAGCAAGGCGCTGGGGCAGAACTTCCTGTTCGACGGCCAGCTGCTCGCCCGCATCGCTCGCGTGCCGGGCGACCTGGCGGGTGCCGAGGTGTTCGAGGTCGGCCCCGGACCCGGCGGCCTGACCCGCGCGCTGCTCGAGGCGGGCGCCAGCGTCGTTGCCGTGGAGCGCGACCGTCGCTGCATCCCTGCGCTGGCCGAGCTCGGCGATTCCTTCCCCGGCAAGCTGCGGGTGATCGAGGGCGACGCGCTCGAGGTCGATGCGCCAGCCCTCTTTGCCGGCAAGCCCCATATCGTCGCCAACCTGCCCTATAATGTCGGCACGGCGCTGCTGGTCGGCTGGCTCTCGGCCGAGTGGCAGCCCTGGTGGGCCAGTCTGACGCTGATGTTCCAGAAGGAAGTCGCCGAGCGGATCGTCGCGGCCCCCGGGACCGAGCATTATGGCCGGCTCGCGGTGCTCGCGCAGTGGCGATCGACGCCGAAGATCGCGATGACGGTCCACCGCTCTGCCTTCACCCCGCCGCCCAAGGTGATGTCGGCGGTGGTCCATATCGTGCCCGTCGAACCGCCCGAAGGGGTCCGCCTGCCCGTCCTCGAAGCCGTGACCGGCGCCGCGTTCGGCCAGCGGCGCAAGATGCTGCGGCAGAGCCTGAAGGGCGTGCCCGGCGCGCTTGCCGCACTCGAGGCGCTCGGTATCGATTCCAGCCGCCGCGCCGAAACCGTCACGATCGAGGAATTCGTCTCGATCGCCCGGGCGCTGAGCTAGGGCTTCGCGGTCACCGGCTTGGCCGGCTCCTCGGCCTGCGCGGTCGAGGTCACCGGCGGGCCCTTGGCGATCACCGCCGCGAGTGCCGTGGCGTCGTTGCAGGCGGTGGCGCAGACCGTCTTGATCTTGGCGAGATTCTCCTTGGCGCGCTCGACCGCACCCTTGGCGACCATGGCCTCGCCCTGGCCGCGCAGCGCCGACAGGTCGTTGGGCTCGAGCGTCAGCGCCTCGCGGTAGAGACGGATCGCCTTGCCCGGAAGACCGCTGCCGCGCGCGATCTCGGCGAGGACGATGAAGGCCTCGCGGTTGCGCGGATCGACTGCAAGCGCGCTCTCCAGCGCGTCGTTGGCACCCTGGACGTTGCCCGCTGCCCGGGCCGCACGGCCCTGCTCCAGCAGCGCGAGCGACTTGGGATCGATCTGGTCGTCGGGCCGCTGGGCGTGAAGCCCGGTGGACACCGTCAGCACCACCAGCGCAAGCGCTGCCGAGATCGCCGTGATCCGCATTGAAATCTCCGAAATTGAGGGCCTTGTCGCTATCATGGCATCGTCATCTTCGCGACAAAAAAGCCGTCGGTCGAGTCCCTGAATGGCGTGAGCCGCAGTCCGGGTCCGCGCGGGGTACCCGCATGTAGGTCCGGCGGCACCGCTTTCCAGCCCGGATGCGCATCCAGAAAGCGCCGCGCCTGGTCCGCACCCTCGGCATCGAGCAGCGAGCAGACGATATAGACGATCGACCCGCCCGGCTTCACCAGCCCCGCCGCGAGATCGAGCAGCATCGCCTGGGTCTCCGTCAGCTTCGACAGGCGATCGGGCGTCAGCCGCCACCGTGCCTCGGGATTGCGCCGCCAGGTGCCGGTGCCCGAACAGGGCGCATCGATCAGGACGATATCGGCCTGTCCCGCCTGATCGGCCAGCTTCTCGGCCTCGCGGCGCGGATCGAGCAGGCGCGTCTCGACGATCGTCACGCCGGCGCGCTGGGCCCGCGGCGCGAGCTTCGAGAGCCTGGGCCGGTCGATGTCGCTCGCCAGGATCGAGCCGCGATTCTCCATCGCTGCGGCCAGCGCCAGCGTCTTGCCGCCACCGCCGGCACACAGATCGATCACATGCATGCCCGGCTCGGCGCCCGCCGCCAGCGTCACCAGCTGGCTGCCGGCATCCTGCACCTCGAACTGCCCCGCCTCATAGGCGGGCATCCGTTCGATCGGCGTGTCACCCGGGAGGCGCAGGCCATCAGGAACTTCGGCAAGCGGCACCGCGTCCGGAAGCTGCGCCGCTATCGCGGCGACATCCGCCTTCAGCCGATTGACCCGCAGATCGAGCGGCGCCCGCTCCAGCAGCGCCGCCTGCTCCGCCTCGTCCAGTCCCGAAGCTCGCATCGCATCGGCCAGCCATCGAGGCAGATGGCCCGTCGCTGCGACGGACTCGCCCGGCGCGATCACAGCGGGTCCATAGCCCGACCCGTCGAAACCGGCGTCCAGTTCGGGCCGCACCCCGACCAGCGCAAGCATCGCCGCGCGGCCGTTCTCCGGCCGCTCGCCGCACAGCCGGATCGCGTCATACACCAGCTCGCGAATGGCACGGCGATCCTTGGACCCGGCATAGCGCCGTTCGGAAAACCAGCGGGCGATCAGCGTGTCGGCGGCCGCGCCCTGGTTACGCGCAGCATCGATGATCCGATCGAGCAGGTCGATCGCCGCCTGGGTACGCGCCGCGGGCGTCACGACAAACACCCGCGGAATTGACGAAGTTTACGCGTACCCGGGTTTTTCGCTCGGACGCGACAGCGACGCGACACCCAAGCGCCACTCTCGCGACACCGACGCGACACGGGCGCGACGCCGGCGCCACGCCGACGCGCCATGGACGCGACACCTCCGCCGCGCCGACGCGACAAGGCCGCGACACCTTTGCCACATCCACGCGACACCGGGGCGCCGCCAAAGACGTCGACACAGGCAAAGGCAGGCGCGGCAATTGTCATGCTCGCAACGAAAGCAGCCGAAATCCTACATTGGAAGCCCCAAGGCTCAGCGCGTGGGATAGTTCGGTGCCTCTCGGGTGATCGTCACGTCATGGACATGGCTCTCGCGCAGGCCCGCGCCGGTGATCCGCACGAACCGCGCCTTTTTCTGGAATTCGGGGATCGTGCCCGCGCCAACATAGCCCATCGAGGCCTTCACGCCGCCGATCAACTGGTGGATGATGTCCTTGGCCGGGCCCTTGAACGGCACCTGGCCCTCGATACCCTCGGGCACGAGCTTGAGCTGGTCCTTGATGTCCTGCTGGAAATAACGATCGGCCGAGCCCTTGGCCATCGCGCCGACCGAACCCATGCCGCGATACGATTTGTAGGCGCGGCCCTGGTACAGGAAGGTCTCGCCTGGGGCTTCCTCGGTACCCGCCAGCAGCGAGCCGACCATCACCGCCGAAGCGCCGGCCGCAATCGCCTTGGCGATGTCGCCCGAGGTGCGGATGCCGCCATCGGCGATCACCGGGATGCCCGACTTGGCGGCTTCGCTCGCGGCATCGAGCACCGCGGTGAGCTGCGGCACGCCGACACCCGCGACGACGCGCGTCGTGCAGATCGAGCCGGGCCCGATGCCGACCTTGACCCCGTCCGAACCCGCGCCGATCAGCGCCTTGGCCGCCTCCGCAGTGGCGATGTTGCCCGCGATCACCTGGACGCTGTTCGAAAGCTTCTTCACCCGCTCCACTGCGCGGCTGACGTCCTTGTTGTGGCCGTGGGCGGTGTCGATCACGATCAGGTCGACGCCGGCATCGACCAGCGCCTCGGTCCGCGCAAAGCCCTTGTCGCCCACGGTGGTCGCCGCCGCGACGCACAGTCGGCCCGCCGCGTCCTTGGTGGCGTGGGGCGAGGTCACCGCCTTCTCGATGTCCTTCACCGTGATCAGGCCGACGCAGCGATATTGCGCGTCGACGACCAGCAGCTTCTCGATGCGGCGCTGGTGAAGCAGCCGCTTCGCATCGTCCTTGGCGAAATCGACGGGGACGGTAGCGAGATTCTCGTGCGTCATCAGTTCGGAGACCGGCTGGTTCGGATTCTCGGCGAAACGCACGTCGCGATTGGTGAGGATGCCGACCAGCTTGCCGCCATTCTCGATGATCGGGATGCCGCTGATCTTGTGCTGCTGCATCAATGCCTGCGCCTCGGCCAGCGTGCCGTTCGGGCTCATCGTGATCGGATTGACCACCATGCCGCTCTCGAAGCGCTTGACCTGGCGGACCGCCTCGACCTGCTCCTCGATCTCCATATTGCGGTGGAGCACGCCGATGCCGCCGAGTTGCGCCATCACGATCGACATGTCGGCCCCAGTGACGGTGTCCATCGCCGAGGAGAGCATCGGGATGTTGAGCGCGAGGCTGCGCGTCACATGGGTGCGGGTATCGGCCATGCTCGGCACGATCTCGGACTCGCCCGGATAGAGGAGGACGTCGTCGAAGGTTAAGCCGAGGGGGATATCCATGAGGGTGCCAGCAGTCCTGAGTCGGAGGTTGGCGGCCCATGTAAACGCGGGGACAGGATTCCGCTAGGGGGCCAGCGCAAGCCAGGGATAGAGGATCGGCTTCTGCGCGGCGATCTTGGCGCGTATCGCCTTGCGCAAGCTGGCGCAGGCCTCGCAATAGCCCGGCCAGTCCCGCGCCACCGCCGCCGGCGCCCAGGCGCTGACATGCGCCGTATACTGGGCCCGCACCACCATGCTCCGATCGAGCTCGGCACGGGCGATCTCGGCCTTCTCGCCGCCGCCGGCGATGACGTCCTGAAGCAGAGCATCGACGAGCTTGCGCCGCGCCACGATCGCGCGCGAGATGCGGTAACGCACGTTCGACAGGATTTTCAGGTCGAAATCGGGCTGCGCGTTCAGCGCCTCGAGCGCGGCGATCGTCGCCAGCAATTCCACGTCCAGGGTACGCAAGTCAGACATGGACTTCATATAGCGCGCCGCCGGGCAGAACGTTGCGCCAGCGTCACATTTCGCGCGCTAATCTCCGGCCGAGCGCGCCACCAGCGCCCGCGCCTGCTCGACATGCATCGCCTCGATCATCCGGTCGCGGAAACGCTCGGCGCCGCCGCTCGCCGCGGCGATCAGCGCCCGGGCATCGGCGAGTTCGGCCTCGCTCGGACCGAAGGCGCTCGCGGCCACCGAAATCTGGTTGGGATGGATCAGCGACTTGCCGTCGAACCCGAGCGCGCGTCCGTGCCGGCACTCCGCCGCCAGCCCCTCGGCATCGTCGAGCGCATTGAACACCCCGTCGAACGCCCAGACCTCGCTCGCCCGCGCCGCGAGCACGACCGTCTGGAGCGACAGCAGCAACCCTTCGCGCCCGCCGTCGGCCGGTATCCCCAGCGACACGCGGAGATCGTTCACCCCGGCGATCAGCCCGCCCACGCCCGGCACCGCCGCGATATCCGCCGCGGCGAGCACGCCGCGCGCGGTCTCGATCATCGCCAGCAGCGGCTTGCCGCAGGCAGCGGCCACGCGTGCCGCCTCCTCCGCGCGCTCGACCTTGGGCACCACCACGAAATCACAGGCCGAGCCGGCAACCGCCGCCATATCGGCACCGTGCTCCGCCGCATCGATCCCGTTGACCCGGATCGCCGAGAGCCGGTGCCCGAACCCCTCGCCCGCCGCGATCACCGCCGCCGCGCGCGCCGCATCCTTGGCATCGGGCTTCACGGCATCCTCCAGGTCCAGGATGATCATGTCGGCATCCAGCCCGCGCGCCTTCTCGATCGCGCGGGGATTGGAAGCGGGGAGGAACAGCGCCGTCCGGGGCGCCAAGCGGGCTGTGGTCATCGGCCATCTCTATGCTAGCAAGGGTGTCAATTGCGAGCGGAGTCGGGGGAATGGAAGTGCTGAATATCTTTCTGATCGTCCTGGTGGCCGTCGTGCTGCTCTACCTCTTCTCCAGCGTGAAGATCGTGACGCAGGGCTATCAGTACACCATCGAATATTTCGGCCGCTTCACCGCCGTCGCCTCGCCCGGCCTCAATTTCTATCCCGCCTTCTTCTATCGCGTCGGCCGCAAGGTGAACATGATGGAGCAGGTGATCGACATTCCGGGGCAGGAGATCATCACCAAGGACAATGCGATGATCTCCACCGACGGCGTGGTGTTCTTCCAGGTCCTCGACGCCGCCAAGGCCGCCTATGAAGTGTCGGACCTGTATCTGGCGCTGCTCCAGCTCACCACGACGAACCTGCGCACCGTGATGGGTTCGATGGACCTCGACGAGACGCTGTCGAAGCGCGACGAGATCAACGCCCGGCTGCTCAACGTCGTCGACCATGCGACCACCCCCTGGGGGGTCAAGATCACCCGCGTCGAGATCAAGGACATCCGCCCGCCCGCCGACATCGTCAACGCGATGGGCCGCCAGATGAAGGCCGAGCGCGAAAAGCGCGCCAACATCCTCGAGGCCGAGGGCATGCGCGCCTCCGAGATCCTGCGTGCCGAGGGCCAGAAGCAGTCGCAGATCCTCGAGGCCGAGGGCCGCCGCGAGGCCGCGTTCCGCGACGCGGAGGCGCGCGAACGCTCGGCCGAGGCCGAAGCGACCGCGACCCGCTCGGTTTCCGACGCGATCGAGAGCGGCAGCACCCAGGCGATCAACTATTTCATCGCCCAGAAATATGTCGAGGCGATCGGCAAGTTCGCCACCTCGCCCAATGCCAAGACGATCCTGTTCCCGGTCGAGGCGACCCAGCTGATGGGCACGCTGGGCGGCATCGGCGAACTCGCCCGCGAGGCGATCGGCGGGGGCAGCAGTGGCGGCGGCGGTGGCGGCGCGCCCAAGCCGTCGGCGGCGCCGCGTCCGCGGCCTTCGCCCTTCACGCCGCAACAGGAGGGATAAGATGCACGCGCTCCTCGCCATGCCGGGGCTGTCCTGGCTGATCCTTGCCGCGGTGCTCGCGCTGGTCGAGCTGATGGTGCCGGGCATCTTCCTGGTCTTCGTGGCGGCGGGCGCGGCGATCACCGGCGTGGTGACGCTGATCATCCCCGATTTCGCCCTCACCTTTCAGGTGATGGTGTTCGTCATCGCCTCGGCGGCGGCGGTCGCGGTGGGCCGCAACTGGTACGTCAACAATCCCGTGCCGAGCTCGGATCCTCTGCTCAACGATCGCGTCGCGCGGCTGGTCGGCGAAGTCGTCACCGTGGTCGAGCCGATCGAGGCCGGCCAGGGACGCGTCCGCGTCGGCGACGGCGAATGGCTCGCGCACGGCCCGGATACGCCGGCGGGCGCAAAGGTGCGCATTATCGGCGCGCGCGGCCTCTCGCTCGACGTCGAACCCGCCTGAATCCCTCACAGCCAGACCCTCCCGAGGAAGTCCCTATGCGTTCCGATCGCCGCCAAGTCCTGCTCGGCGCAGGCGCCACGCTTGCGCTCACCACCCTCCCCGCCCGCGCCCTGCCCGGCACGTCCGATGCCGCCGCGGAGGCACTGATCGGCCGCGTCGCGGAGACGTTCCTGGGCGATTATCCCGAGACCGCCACGACGCTGGGCATCGACAAGGACAAGCGCGCGCAGCTCAAGCACCAGCTCGCCGATCGCTCGCTCAAGGGCCAGCGCAAGGTGACCCAGCATCTCCGCCAGGCGCTGGCGGACATCGCCAAGCTCGATCTCAACGCGCTCAGCCCGGCGATGCGCACCAATATCGACGTGATCCAGACCTGCTTCGCCAATTCGCTCGACGGCTTCGCCTTCGGCTATGGCGATGTCGCCGTGGGCGGGTGGCGGAACTCGCCCTATGTCGTCGTCCAGAATGTCGGCGCGTTCCTCGACGTGCCGCGCATGCTCGACAGCGACCACCAGATCGCGACGCCGGAGGATGGCGAGGCCTATCTCGATCGCCTCGAATCCTATGCCGAACAGCTCGATGGCGAGACCGAGCGGCTCAAGCTGGCCGCGGCCAAGGGAGTGATCGCCCCCGACTTCCTGCTCGACAAGTGCCTGAAGCAGATCAAGCTCGCGCGCGGCGGCAACCCTGCCGGCTGGGGGCTGGTGACGTCGGTCGCCAATCGCACCGCGGGCATGGACGGCGATTTCGGCGAGCGCGCCTGGATGCTCGCCAAGGACAAGGTCGGCCCCGCGCTCGACAAGCAGATCGCGGAGCTGGAGCGCCACCGCGCCCGCGCCCGGCCCGAGGCGGGCGTCTGGAAGTTCAAGGACGGCGACGCCTATTATGCCTGGGCACTGCGCGCGGGCACGACCACGACGATGACGCCGCAGGAGGTCCACCAGATGGGCCTCGACCAGCTCGCGAAGATCCAGTCCGAGATGGACGCCATCCTCAAGAAGGAAGGCTATTCGCAAGGGTCCGTCGGCGCGCGGATGGAGGCGCTCGCCAAGGATCCGCGCTTCGCCTTCCCCGAGGGAGATCCCGGCCGCGCCGAGATCATGAAGTTCCTCAACGAGCGCATCACCGACATCCGCGGCCGCATGCCCCAGGCGTTCAACACGCTGGTCAAGGGCAATGTCGAGGTGAAGCGCCTCCCGCCCGAGGAGGAGCCCGGCGCGCCCGGCGCCTATGGCGGCGCGGGCTCGATCGACGGGACGATCCCCGGCAAGTTCTGGATCAACCTGCGCACGACCAGCCTGCACACCCGCTTCAGCCTGCCCGATCTCGCCTATCACGAATCGATCCCGGGCCATGTCTGGCAGGGCGAATATGCCAACCGCATGCCGCTGATCCGCTCGATCCTGGCGTTCAACGCCTATTCGGAAGGCTGGGCGCTCTATGCCGAGCAGCTCGCCGACGAGCTGGGCGTCTATGCCGAGAACCCCGCGGAGAAGCTGGGCTATCTCCAGTCGCTGGGCTTCCGCGCCTGCCGGCTGGTCGTCGATACCGGGCTCCACGCCAAGCGCTGGACGCGGCAGCAGGCGATCGAATGGTTCGTCACCAACAACGGCTCCTCGGTCGAGGAGGTCTCGGGCGAGGTCGACCGCTACTGCTCCTGGCCGGGCCAGGCCTGCGGCTACAAGGTCGGGCATAGCGAGATCAACCGCCTGCGCGCCAAGGCCCAGGCTGCGCTCGGCGGCCGCTACGACTTCAAGGCGTTCAACGATGCGGTGGTGCTGGGCGGCAACGTGCCGATGACCGTGCTCGGCCATATCGTCGACCGCTACATCGCCGAACGCAAGGCCTGAGCCGGTTGATCGTGTCGCGCCGGCACGCCGTCGCAGCGGCGTTGCTGCTCGTCGTCGAAATCGCGATAGCGCTTTTCGTCCGCGACAGTTTCGTCCGGCCCTATCTGGGCGATGTGCTCGCGGTGATCCTCGTCTATTGTGGCCTGCGCGCGGTGCTGCCGCTCGCGCCGTGGCAGGCCGCGGGCCTTGCCTTCGGCATCGCGACGGTGATCGAGTTCGGGCAGCTGATCGGGATCCTCGACATGCTCGGACTGCGCGGGAACGTGATCGCGCGGACGGTGCTGGGCAGCGGGTTCGAGTGGAAGGACTTCCTCGCCTATGGAGCGGGGGCCGTGATCCCACTCCTGACGGAGGGACGGAAATGATATTGCGACGCTGGAAGGGACGGATCCGCACCGCCGAGCGCGATGCCTATGCCGCCTATATCCGCGGCACCGGCGGCACCGACTATACCTCGACGCCGGGCAATCTGGGCTTCCAGATGCTGTTTCGCGATCTGGGCGACGAGACCACCGAGGTGACGACGCTCAGCTGGTGGCGCGGGCCGGACGACATCGAGGCCTTTGCGGGCAAGGACATCGCGCTCGCCCGCTACTATCCCGAGGACGATCACTATCTCCTCGATCGCCCGCTTCACGTCGAACACCATGAGGTGGTGGCCAACAGCCTGCCGCTGCAGGGGTAATCCAACCCTGTCGAGATGGGCCTAGCCTCTCCCCTTCGTCACCCCGGACTTGTTCCGGGGCCCAGACTTCCGCACGCGAGCCGCTAGAGCCTCTAACTCCGCGCCTGACGCACCGTGGACCCCGCCACGCGGGCCGGGGTGACGATTGGAGAAGCGTTTGGGATCAGGCCTTCCCGCCGAACAGGCCCGAAGCCATGCCGGCGATGTCGTTGAGCGGGTTGCCGTCGCCGTCCTTGTCGAGCGCGCGGGTCACCTGGCTCAGGATGCCGCCGCCCTGGCCCTGCAGCAGCGACGCGAACTGGCCGAGCGCGCCTTCGCCGCCGATATGGCTGATCATTTCCTGGAGCTTCTCCAGCGGCAGACCGGTCTGCGCTGCAGCGGTCTCGGCAGTGTCGCTGGCCAGCGGATGCGCCTGGGCGAGCGCCTGCACCGCCGATTCGGTGTGCTCGGGCGAAAGGCCGAGCTTTGCGGCGAGATTGGCGATGTCCACGTTCTGAGTGACTTGACCGAGGAGGCCGTCGAGCATGCTCATCGTACGTTACCTTTCACGCTGGTGATGCAGTCGGATACCTAGCACGGCGCGGGCAGCGGGGCGAGGTCCGGCGGCACGAAACCGCGCCGTGCCGGCACCGAAAAGAGCAGCTCGCGGCTGTAGAAGCGAAGCGGCCAGTCGCGCCGCCCCATCGGCGCCAGCAGCAGCGCGTTCACGCGCGCGCGCAAGCCCTTCTCGTCGGTTTCTGCCAGGAACAGCCGTACCCCCGCGACATAGGCGCGGGTGATCGTGTCGTGATAGCCGCCCTGGTCGTCATTCACCCCGCCGACGCTCTCGTTGAAGCGCGAGATCAGCCCGGCGATCTCGGCATCGACATCCACGTCGGGCCGGAGCGTCAGCAGATAGAGGCAGGCGGCGAGATGCGCCTCATGCGTCCAGTCCTCGCGGACGAGCGCGCAGGCAAGCAGCCCTTCGCCGAGACGGACGATCTCGGCGTCGGTGGCAAATAATCGGGGTTCGTAATCGGTCATTCGATCGGGCTCCTTTGGGGCGCCCGATCGAAGACCGGGCAAATCAGGCGGCGACGCGGGCCGTTTGGGCATGGGGTGCGGCTTGCCTCACCCCTTCGTCGACATGGTCCGCGAATTCCGCGAAATTCTCGACGAACTGGTCGACGAGCCGGGCGGCAGTGGCGTCATATTCGGCCTTGTTCGCCCAGGTTTCGCGCGGATCGAGGATCCCGGCATCCACGCCGGGCGCGCTGGTCGGCACCATGAAGCCGAAATTCGGATCCTTGCGGAACGCGACCGCATTCAGGCTGCCGTCGAGCGCGGCGTTGAGCAGTGCACGGGTCGCCTTGATCGGCATGCGCCTGCCTACGCCGTATTTGCCGCCGGTCCAGCCGGTGTTGACCAGCCAGCAGGTGACGCCGCCCTTGGCGATCCGCTCCTTGAGCAGATTGCCATAGACCGACGGGTGGCGCGGCATGAACGGCGCGCCGAAGCAGGTCGAGAAGGTCGCCGAGGGCTCGGTCACCCCGATCTCGGTGCCCGCGACGCGCGCGGTATAGCCCGAGAGGAAGTGATACATCGCCTGTTCGGGCGTGAGCCGGGCGATCGGCGGGAGCACGCCATAGGCGTCCGCGGTCAGGAAGATGACGGTCTTCGGCACCGGCCCCATATTGTGCTCGGAAGCATTGGGGATGAAGTTGATCGGATAGGAGCCGCGGCTGTTCTCGGCCAGGCTGTTGTCGAAGAAGTCGAGCTCGCGGGTCTCGGGGTCCATGACCACATTCTCGAGCACCGTGCCGAACCGCTTCGAGGTAGCGAAGATCTCCGGCTCGGCCTCGGCCGAGAGGTTGATCATCTTGGCGTAGCAGCCACCCTCGAAATTGAAGACCGCGGTGTCCGACCAGCCATGCTCGTCGTCGCCGATCAGCGTGCGCGACGCATCGGCCGAAAGCGTGGTCTTGCCGGTGCCGGACAGGCCGAAGAACACTGCCGTATCGCCGTTCGGGCCGATATTGGCCGAGCAGTGCATCGGCATGATGCCCTCGGTGGGCAGCATATAGTTGAGCAGGCCGAACACGCTCTTCTTCATCTCGCCGGCATAGGCGGTGCCGCCGATCAGGATCAGCTTCTCGGTGAAGTTGACCGCGATCACGGTCTCGGTACGCGTGCCGTGGCGTGCGGGATCGGCGCGGAAGCTCGGCAGGTCGATGATCGTGTATTCGGGCACGAAATCGGCCAGTTCGCCGGCTTCGGGCCGCACCAGCATCGTACGGATG
This sequence comes from uncultured Sphingomonas sp., assembly GCA_966211615.1. Classification (GTDB taxonomy): domain Bacteria; phylum Pseudomonadota; class Alphaproteobacteria; order Sphingomonadales; family Sphingomonadaceae; genus Sphingomonas. The sequence continues at coordinate 19,229 of CBIHNZ010000017.1, read as the reverse complement.
AACAGATTGTGCCAGGCGAGCTCGTTGACGACGCGGACCTTCACCCGGTGCTCGGGCTGCGAGCCGCCGAACAGGTCCTGGACGAACAGCTCGTCGCGCGCGCCGACCTCGGCTAGGAAATCGGCCTTGAGCGCCGCGAAGTGCGCCGGGCTCATGCCCTTGTTGGTCTTGCCCCACCAGACAGTGTTCTCGGTCTCGGCGTCGCGGACGATGAACTTGTCCTGCGCGCTGCGGCCGGTGTGCTTGCCGGTGGCGACCACGAGCGGACCGTCCTTGGCGAGCTTGCCTTCGCCGCGGCGAATGGCGTGCTCGACCAGTGGCGAAGTGATCAGATTCCAATGGATTGTGGCGCCCGTCCCGATGCCTTGGGCATCGAGGCCGTGGCGCGGCGTAATGTCAGTCACCCAGTGCCTCCTTAACATGACCCTGCTCTTCACAGGGCTTGCCCGCGCGCATTTTTGCACGTCGAGCAATATTGTTACTTCGCACTGGCATGGAGCCCGGAGGCGGGTCAATCCGGGTAAACGTTGTCAGCTTGTTGAGACGACAAGAACTTTGGGCTACCCATGACGGTGATGCTTTTTAGCCACTTCCAGGCCGCCCGATGAGCGCCACGATCGCGCTGGTCGACGACGACCGCAATATCCTGACCTCGGTCTCGATCGCCCTCCAGACCGAGGGTTTCCTGACCCGCGTCTATTCCGACGGCGAGAGCGCGCTGAAGGCGCTGATCGACAATCCGCCCGATCTGGCGGTGCTCGACATCAAGATGCCCAAGATGGACGGACTCGAGCTTCTGCGCCGTCTGCGCGAGAAGAGCGCGATCCCCGTCATCTTCCTGACCAGCAAGGACGACGAGCTCGACGAAGCGCTCGGCCTGGCGATGGGCGCCGACGATTATATCGCCAAGCCGTTCAGCCAGCGGCTGCTGATCGCCCGCATCCGCGCCATCCTGCGCCGCACCGAGCCCGTCCAGCTCACCGCCGAGGGCGCCGAGTCGGAACCCGCCGAGATCCTGGTCCGCGGCCGGCTGAGCATGGATCCGGCGCGGCACCGGGTGACCTGGAACGGGACGAACGTGACGCTCACCGTCACCGAGTTCCTGATCCTCGAGACGCTGGCCCAGCGTCCGGGCATCGTCAAAACCCGCAACCAGCTGATGGATGCCGCCTATCAGGACGACATCTATGTCGACGACCGGACGATCGACAGCCACATCAAGCGCGTCCGGCGCAAATTCCGGCAAGTCGATCCGGAATTCGATGCTATCGAAACGCTCTATGGCGCGGGATATCGTTTCTCGGACGAGTGAAGAGCGCGACCTCGCGCTCAAATGGTCGAACCGCGTCAGCCTCACCCCGAGGATCCTGGCGGTCAATATCTTTGCGCTCGCGCTGCTGGGCGGCGGCTTCTCGTATCTCGATTCCTATCGAAGCCGGATCGTCGACAGCCGCGTGGAGCAGGCGAGCCGCGAGGTTCGGCTGATCGCCCAGGCGCTGGCTTCGGCCACCGACAAGCGCCGCGACCTGCTCGTGCTCAGCCTGGCGCGCGACATGGGCACGCGCATCCGCCTCTATGGCGAGGACGGCAAGATGATCGCCGACAGCCGCGAGCTGGGCCTGCGCAACGTCGTGCTGCGCGATCCGGACAAGGATCCCTGGGGACAGACCGCGGCACGCTTCCTCGATGCGGTGATCGACACGGTCGCCGGCGCCGACCGCGCGCCGCTCTTCCGCGAACGCAGCCGGGATCGCGGCCTCGACTGGCCGGACGTCCGCACCGCGCAATCGACCCATAGCGGGGCCGCGACGGTCTGGCGCGCGCCCGACCGCACTCCGGTGATCACCGCCGCCGCGCCGATCACCGGCCTCGGCGTGGTGATGACCACCTCCAACGCCCGCGACATCACCCAGACCGTCCGCTCCGAACGCTACCGGTTGAGCGTGGTGCTCGCGATCGTCTCCCTGGTCTCGATCCTGCTGTCGCTGTTCCTCGCGCGAACCATCGTCCGACCCTTGCGCCGCCTCGCCCGCGCTGCGGTCCGCGTCCGGCTGGGCCGCGCCCGCGAGGTGGTGGTGCCGCGCCTGCCCGAGCGCAGCGACGAGATCGGCCTGCTCGCCCGCGCGCTTTCGGACATGAGCCAGGCGCTCAGGGCGCGGATCGACGCGACCGAGAGCTTCGCCGCGGACGTGACGCACGAGCTCAAGAACCCCCTCGCCTCGCTGCGCTCCGCGGTCGACGGGCTCGCCAACGTCAAGGACCCGAAGCTCCAGGCGCGGCTGCTGGCGATCGTCCAGGACGATGTCCACCGGCTCGACCGGCTGATCAGCGACATTTCCGAAGCCTCGCGGCTCGACGCCCAGCTCAGCCGCGCGACCTTCGAACCGGTCGATATCGGCCGGATGATCCAGGCGCTGCTCGACCAGCGCGAGGCGCGCGGGCTGCCCAATGGCATCCGCATCGTCTTCGATCGCGTGCCCGACCCGCTGATCGTGCTCGGCGAAGGCGCGCGGCTCGAGCGGGTGTTCGACAATCTGATCGAGAACGCGATCTCCTTCTCCCCCGAGAACGGCCTCATCACCATCGCGGCGGCGAACGAGCGGCACGTGCTCGTCGTCCGCGTCGCCGACGAAGGCCCAGGCGTGCCCGAAGAGGCGCATGAGGCCATTTTTCGCCGCTTCCATTCGGTGCGTCCCGCGGCTGAAGCATTTGGTCAGCATTCGGGACTAGGACTTGCCATCGCGAGGACGATTGTCGAAGGCCATCAGGGGAGCATTTCGGTGGAAGCGCGGGAGGACAGGTTGAGCGGAGCGCGATTTGTGGTTCGACTGCCGATGGCAGTGCGGGACTGATGCCGGAGCCCCGCATCCCGGAGGTTTCGACCGAGACCGTCCAGACCGCGTGCGTGGCGGTGAACGGCCGCGCCGTGCTGATCGAGAGCCGGTCCGACGAAGCGCGCACCGATCTCACGCTGCGGATGATCGACCGCAATGCCGTGCTCGTCGCCGATGATTGCACGATCTGCCAGCGCCAGGACGGCGCGCTGCTCGCCCGGGCGCCCGACGCGAGCCGCGGGCGGATCGACGTACGCGGGCTGGGCGTGGTCGAACTGTCCTATGCGGAACGCGTGCCCGTGGACCTGCTGGTCGTGATCCTCGATTCGCCGCCGCGCTTTCCCGAGGACCAGCGCAAGCGCCGCATCGCGGGCATCGACGTGCCGGTGCTGGCGCTCTCCGCGCTCGATCCCTCCGCGCCGATCAAGGTGGAGCTGGCCGTCGGGCGATTCGGCCGATGAGCCGCAAGCGGCCCAAGAACATCCTGCTCGTCACCGGCATGTCCGGCGCGGGCAAGTCGACCGTGCTGCGCACCCTGGAGGATCTCGGCTGGGAGATCGTCGACAACCTGCCCCTCCTCCTCCTCAACCGCCTGCTCGACACCGCGCCGGGGGAAGGCGCGGAGGGTGACGACGACCGGCCGCTGGCGGTCGGCATCGGCACCCAGACGCGCGGCTTCGATGCCGAGAGCATCGTGCGGCGCATCAAGAAGCTGCGCGAGGATCACGGCCATGACGTCGGCACCTTGTTCCTCGAATGCGCCGGGTCCGAGCTCGAACGGCGCTATTCGGAGACGCGGCGGCGACACCCGCTGGCGCAGGACCGGCCGGCGAGCGACGGCATCGCCCGCGAGCGCGAGCTGCTCGGGCCGCTGCGGCGCTGGTCGAACCGGCTGATCGACACCACCAACCTCACCTCCAACGAGCTCGCCCAGCAGATCCGCTCGACCTTTTCGGGCGGCGGACTGGGCCAGACGACGCTGTCGATCATGTCGTTCGGCTTCGCCCGCGGCCTGCCGCGCGACGCCGATCTGGTGTTCGACATGCGATTCCTGCGCAATCCGCACTGGGAATCGACGCTTCGGCCCGGGACGGGCAAGGATTCGAACGTTTCCGCCTATATCGCCGACGATCCCGCATATGGACAGGCGATGGCCCAGATCGAGGCGCTGCTGTTGCTGCTTTTGCCGCGCTATCAGGCTGAAGGAAAAGCATATGTCACCGTCGCGTTCGGCTGCACGGGCGGGCGGCACCGCTCGGTTCATGTCGCCGAGCGGATGGCCCGCCGGTTGCGCGAGGAAGGATTTTCGCCCACGGTGACCCATCGCGATTTACAGACGGCGCCGCAGGACTCGCTAGAAGGCGCGCCGGTAGCCATATAAGGGGTCGGAGTACACGATGATCGGTCTGGTACTCGTGACGCACGGGCGGCTCGCGGAGGAGTTCGTCGTCGCGATGGAGCATGTAGTGGGCAAGCAGGAACGGATCGCTCCGATCTGCATCGGCCCCGACGATGATATGGAAAGCCGCCGCGCGGATATCGCCGAGGCGATCAAGAGCGTCGATTCGGGGCGCGGCGTGATCGTGCTGAGCGACCTGTTCGGCGGGACCCCTTCCAATCTGGCGATCTCGCTGATGGAAGCGGGGCGGATCGAGGTGATCGCGGGCATCAACCTGCCGATGCTGATCCGCCTGGGCAGCGCCCGCAAGACGATGAAGGTGACCGATGCGGTCGCGGCGGCGCGCGACGCCGGCCGCAAGTACATCACGGTCGCTTCGGAGGTTCTGGGAGAAGCCGCCGCGTGAGTCGTTCCGTTCGCACCGTCACCATCGAGAATCGCCGGGGCCTCCATGCCCGCGCCAGCATGGCCTTCGTCACGCTCGCCACCAGCCAGCCCGTCGAGCTCGTCGTCGAGAAGGACGGGTCGAGCGCATCGGGCACCTCGATCCTCGACCTGATGATGCTCGGCGCCGCCAAGGGCGACAGCATCACGATCAGCGCCGAGGGCGACGGCGCCGAAAGCGCGGTCCAGGCGCTGGTCGAGCTGGTCGAGGCGCGATTCGGCGAAGAGTGAGCCGTTCGACAAGCCCTGCCCCTTCGGTCTAGTGGGCTGACACCATGCCCCGCGAAATCACCGCCTTTTCCAATCCGCTCATCAAGCGTGTCCGCAACCTGCGCGACAAACGGCATCGCCGCGAGGAAGGCCTGTTCCTCGCCGAGGGGCTGCGCATCCTGACCGAGGCGCGCGAGGCCGGGCGGCTGCCCGAATATCTGTTCTTCGCCCGCGACATGGCCAACCACCCGCTGGTGAAGACCCTGGTCGAGGCGACCGAGGGCGCCGGCGGCGAGGCGATCGAGACCAATGCCGACATCCTCTCCAAGCTTTCGGGCAAGGACAATCCCGGTGCGGTGGTGGGCGTCTATCCCGAGTTCGGCGTGCGCCTCGACGCACTCGACCGGAGCGCCGCGCCGATCTGGCTGGTCGCCGAGCGCCTGCGCGACCCGGGCAATCTGGGCACCATCCTGCGCACCGCCGACGCGATCGGCGCAGGCGGGCTGATCCTGGTCGACGAATGCGTCGATCCCTTTTCGGTGGAGGCGGTGCGCGCCAGCATGGGGGCGCTGTTCACCGTGCCGGTGGCGCATGCCGGCTGGGCCGAGTTCCTCGCCTGGCTGCGGTCGGGGCCCGGCCAGCTCGTCGGGCTGAGCCTGGATACCGAATCCGACTATCAGGCGCCGCGCTACGAAGCCCCGACCTTCCTGCTGACCGGCAACGAGGCGCAGGGCATGCCCGATTTCATGGCCGCCGAATGCGACCTGCTGGTCAAGATCCCGATGCTCGGCAAGGCCGACAGCCTGAATGCGGCTGTGGCGACCGCGGTCATGGCGTATGAAGTGCTGAACCAGCGCCGCGCCGGCTGAGGCAATCCGCGGTTCAGGCGCCAGGGCGCATTTCGAATGGCGAAGGGAAAGAGACATGCACGTTTCCGCCATTTCCGCGATCGGCCTGCTGGCCCTCGCCGCCTGCATGCCCGCCAGCGCCAGCGCGCAGAGCGCCGCCCAGCCCTATCGCGGCCTGGGCACCGAGCCCTTCTGGTCGGTCACGCTCGACGGCGAGACGATCCGCTACGAGCCCGCCAGCGGCCCGGCGATCACCGTCCCCAGCCCGCGCCCGATTATGGGCTTCAACGGCGAGCGCTACGAGACCCGCCGGCTGACGGTGGACATCACCCATGTGAAGTGCAGCGACGGGATGAGCGACCGGACCTATCACGACACGGTGGTGCTGACCGTCGACGGCAGGACGCAGCGCGGCTGCGGCGGCGGGACGGACACCGCCGCCGTGCCGCCGCCCGCCACGCTGCTGGAAGGCGAATGGACGATCCGGTCGATCGCGGGCCGCCGCCCGGTGCCGGGCACCCGCCCCGACGTCCGGTTCCAGGGAACGCGAATCAGCGGCAGCACGGGGTGCAACAGCTTCCGGGGCAGCTTCCGCTTCGATCGCGGGCGCCTGACCACCGGTCCGCTGATCACCACAAGGCGGGCCTGCGCGGGGCCGGCCAATGTGCAGGAGCAGAATGTGCTGAAGCTGTTCGGCCAGCGGCTGAGCATCAGCCGCAACCGGGCCGGCACGCTGGTGATGACCGGCCGCGGCGGCCAGACGCTCGTGCTGGCGCGGACGGGAGGGCGCTAGGAGGCCGAGCCTCACGCCTCGGCGGCGGGGAGCAGCACGCCTTTCGCACGCCGCGCGACCTGCGACGCCTCCTCCTCGTGATCCTGCGCGGCGCCGAGATGGTCGCTGACCGTCCGGCCATCCTCCCGGTATCGGTCGCGAAAGAAGAAGCTCAGTATCTCGTGGAACCAGACCCGGCGGCCCATGCGATAATACCAGCGGATCGCGTGGCGGATCTTCGGATCGGGATGCCAGGCCCAGCGCATCAGCGCACGCGGCCGGAGCTGCGCGCAGGCTTCGATCAGCTTGACCCATAGAAACAGGCGCCATGGCGGCATCCGGGACATGCCCAGGATCTGGTGCTTGTAGTCCCATTTGGTCTTGTCGGGCTGGACGACGGACCGGTCTTCCGCGAGCCGGTAATAGGGCGTCCAGCGGTGCGGCGTGACGTAGAGCGCCTGGATCTGATCGGCGTCGTAGGAAATGAGCTGGCGTAGCCCGCGGAACAGATCGGCGTCGGTCTGGTCGTCGAATCCGGCCACCCAGGTGACCATCGACAGGATGCCGTGCCGCCTGAGCAGGCGGATCGCCTCGCGGTCGCTCGCGATCGCGCCGCCTTTGCGGATCAGCTTCAGCGTCGCCTCGTCGGTATTCTCCATGCCCATCAGGAAGCGTTCGAACCCCGCCTGCTTGTACAAATGCAGGATATCGGCGTCGCGGACGATATCGTCGGCGCGGGTCGAGCCGACCAGGGTGACGGACACCTGCTCCGCGATCAGCGCCTCCAGGAACGCACGCCACGGCTTGCGGCCGGCGCTGGGATTTTCGTCGGCGAAATTAAAGACCTCGACGCCATACTCGCGGTGCAGCGTCGCGATCTCCTTCGCCAGGCGGACGGGATCGCGATGGCGCCACCGCGTCCAGAAGCCGCGCTGGCCGCAATAATTGCACAGGTGCGGGCAACCGCGGGAAAACTGGATCACCACGGCGCGCTTGCCGCCCCAATAGCTGTAGCGGCGAAAGTCGATGAGTTCCCAACCGATCCGATAGGCGTCGAGATCGGCGATGACCTGCGCGGCAGGCGTGCCGACCGGCTGGCCATCGCGGCGAAAGGCGATACCCGGGACCGTACCGAGCGGATCGCCGCGTTCGAGCGCGCGCATCAGCCGGCGCGCCGTCTCCTCGCCCTCGCCGCGGACGATTGCCGTGACATGGGGTTCGTCGCGGAGAATCTCCCGCCAGAAATAGGTGGGATGCACCCCACCATAGACGATGCGCACGGACGGAAGCGCACGGACGACGGCGGCGGCGACCCGGCTGATGATAGGCTGGGCGGAGGAAGAGCCTGAATGGCCGAAAAGCACCGCATCCGGCCCGCGCCGGACGATATCCTCGATCAGCGCGGCAATCGGTATTGGTCCGAACTCGCCATCGATCAGCGATACGTCATGCCCGTCGTCGATCAACGGCCCGGCGACGCTGAGCAGACCGAGCGGCGGCAATTGCTCCTTGGGGATACGGCTGCCGATCGCCGGATGGGGCACATTGACGAACAGGATGCGCAATGGATCGGCTCCCTCGACGGAGAGCCAGATCTCGCAGGCTCTCGTCGAGGGGTGATGCCCGGGACAAGGAGATATGATGCAGAAGACCGCAACCGGTCTGCGAAACCAACCCGATCAGCGCACGACGAGCTTGGTGTAGAGGTGCCAGGTCGCATAGCCGAGCACCGGCAGGACCACCGCCAGGCCGACGAAGAACGGGATCGATCCCAGCACCAGCAGCGCTCCGACGATCAGGCCCCAGCGGAGCATCATCCCCTTGTTGGCCGCGACGGCCCGCACCGAGGTCTCGATCGCGGTCCGCGCATCGACGTCCTTGTCGACCAGCATCGGCATCGAGACGACGCTGAGGGTCAGCACCAGCCCGGCAAAGAACAGGCCGGCGAGATTGCCCAGAACGATCAGCGTCCAGCCCTGCGGCGTCGTGAACAGCTGGGTCAGGAACTCGCCCCATGTCGGCGGCGCCACGCCGATCAGCCCGAAATAGAGCACGCCGGCGATGGCGATCCAGGTGAGAAAGACCACGACGAGCAGCCCGACAACCCCCGAGATCGAGTCGATCGACGGCCGCTTGGCGAAGCCGAAGAAATGCCTCCAGTTCGAAGGTCTGCCTTCCTCGCGGCGCCGCGCGAGCTCGTAGAAGCCCACGGCCACGGCCGGCCCCAGCAGCGAGATCCCGGCGCTGAGCGGGAAGAACAACGGCATCAGCGATCCCTGGAACGCCACGATTGCCGTCATCAATCCGACCGCCGGATAGATGATGCCGACGAAGATGAGATCGCCGCGCCATTCGAGGAAATCGGACCAGCCCTGCCGCAGCGCATCCCTGAGATCCGCAGCGGTGATGGTGCGGACTTCGTACGTCTCCGCAGGACGTTCAACGCCTTCCAGTTGAGCGACAGCCATGACCCGCTCCTTCCAGTTCCCCGGCGCTCGGATCATACGCCTCTGGCGGCCGGACCGCAACGCGGCTCCGGATCGGGGCGCAAGGCGGCCCCTACTCCTCCAGCATGTCGCCAACCAGCCCGTGCGGATCGGCGATGAACTGGCGGTAGATGCTGAAGTGATTGGTGTCTTCGAGTTCGATGGGCTCGATGCCGTATTTGCCCATCGCCAAGAGTCGCGCTTCCGGCAGCGCCATCAGGATCGGCGAGTGCGTCACGACGATCGCCTGCGACTGGCCGCCCTGCTGCATGCGGCGGAGCAGCTTGAGGAATTCGAACTGGCGGACCGGCGACAGCGCGGATTCGGGTTCGTCGAAGATGAAGATGCCGGGTCGCGCGCAGCGTTCCTCGAAGAAGCGGACGAACCCCTCGCCATGCGAGTGCGACAGGAAATCGGCGGAGGGGCTGCCCGCCTCGTCGAGATAGCGAGCAACGGAGAAGAAGCTCTCCGCGCGAAAGAACCAGCCCTGTCCGATCTTGGGCAGCCAGCTTGCCTTCATGCCGGACGCCAGAGCCCCGCCGCCCGCTTCCCGTGCCCTTGAATTGTCGACCGCGCGATAGCCAGGGCCGCCACCGCTCTCGTCAAATCCGGCCAGTACCGCGATCCCTTCGAGCAGGGTCGACTTGCCCACGCCATTCTCGCCGGCGATGATCGTGACCGGTTTGTCGAAGTTCAGCTCGAACGTGCCGGTGCGGAACAGCGGCAGGTTCCAGGGATAGCTTCCGCGGTTGGCATCCGGAGGAAGGTCGAGCCACACGCGCTTGAGATAGGGCGGTGGCAGCGTGGTATGTCGGTATTTGGCCATGCGGCCTTATTCAGCCGCCTGTGCAGGTGCTTCCAGTTCGGGCACCTCGGCCTCGCCGGCATGGCTGGCGAGCAGTTCGACCGGCGGGACGCTTTCGATCTCGCGGGCGCCGGGCTCGATATTGAGGTCGCGCAGCTTGCGGGCCGAAACCAGGGCGCGCGTCTCCAGGCTGTTCGCAAAGGTGTTGAAGTTCTTGACCGCGGTGTTGAGTCCGCTGCCGACCACGCGCAGGTCGCCGAGCGCCTTGGCGAGGCGGTCGTACAGCTCCTTGCCGAGCTCGCCGATCTGGCGCGCCTCCTTCGCCAATTTCTCCTGGCGCCAGACCGCCGATACGGTGCGGGCGATCGCGATCAGGTTGGTCGGGGTGGCGAGCAGCACGCGCTTCTCGAACGCGAAATCCCAGAGCGCGGGTTCCTGCTCCAGCGCGGCCGAGAGGAAATGCTCGCCCGGGACGAACATGATCACATAGTCCGGCGCGTCCTCGAACTGGTTCCAATAGGCCTTGTTGCCCAGGCCGTTGATATGCGCCTTCATCGAGGCGGCGTGGAGCGCGAGACCGCGCTGGCGTTCCGCCTCGTCGACGGCGCCGAACGCGTCCTGATAGGCGTTGAGCGAAACCTTGGCGTCGATCACCAGCGCGCGCCCACCCGGCACACGGACGATCGCGTCGGGGCGCAGCCGCCCGCCATCCTCGTGCGCGACGTTCACCTCGGTCTCGAAATCGGTGTGCTCCGATAGTCCACACGTCTCGAGCACGTTCTTCAATTGCTGCTCGCCCCAGCGGCCGCGCGACTTGGGCGCGTTGCGGAGCGAATTGACCAGCTTGGCGGCCTCGGTGCTGACCCGCTCGGTGCCGATCCGCATCTGCTCGATCTGGCCCTTGAGCTCGCCGAATGCATCGCGGCGCTCGGCCTCGACCTTGGCGACGCCTTCCTCATAGCGCTGGAGCCGATCGCTGACCGGCTGGAGCATCGATTTGAGATTGGCGCCGGCAAGTTCCTCCGATTCCTTGAAACGGGCATTGGCACGTTCGAGGAACTTCTCCTGCGCCTTGTCGAGCAGGTTGGTAGCGACCTCGCCAAACTGGACAGCCATCAGATCCTTGGCTTCGCGCATCTCGGCCATGCGGCTTTCGAAAGCATCTGCCTTGGCCCGCAGCTCGACATTCTGAAGCTTGGCGATGTCGCGCTCGTCGCGGATCGACGCCAGTTCCTCGCGCAGCGCCGGGACCTGGCCAGCGCGCTCCTCCGCCATGGCGAGGTCGGAGATCGCCACCTTGAAATCATCCTCGCGGCGCTGGGCTTCGGCGCGCGCCTCGGCAACGCCGCGCGAGCCGAGGAACCAGCCCAATCCGACGCCGACGACGAGCGCCGCGATCACGAGGACAAGAGCTACCGGATCCAATTTCGCCTCCCGAGGAACAGAAAGCGAACCTAGACAGATCGATGACTCAGGGCAAGCGCATCGCGACCGGCCGTGCGGCGGGCCGCGCCGGCTCAGGCGGCCTTGCGGGCCTTGTTGAGCTTTTTCATGATCATGTCGCGCTTCAGGCGCGAGAGATGATCGATGAAGACGATCCCTTCGAGATGGTCCATCTCGTGCTGGATGCAGGTGGCGAGCAGGCCTTCGAAGACCTCGTCATGCGCCTTGCCCTGCTCGTCGAGCCACTTCACGCGGCAGCGCGCAGGGCGCTCGACATCGGCGAACTGATCGGGGACCGACAGGCAGCCCTCGGTATAGACCGAATACTCCTCGGCGGGATCGAGGATCTCGGGATTGATGAAGACGCGGGGCTCGCGGATCGGCTTGCCCTCCTCGTCCTCCTGCTCCTGCAGGTCCATGACGATGACGCGCTTGGGCACGCCGACCTGGATCGCAGCGAGGCCGATGCCCGGAGCATCGTACATCGTATCGAACATGTCGGCGATCAGATCGCGCAGTTCGTCGTCGACCGTGTCGACAGGGGTGGACACGAGACGCAGGCGCGGATCGGGAACTTCGATAATCGTACGTAAAGCCATGTCGGAAATTTAGGTGGCCGAGCGTGCGGGGTCAAGCAACCGGACGCCGTGCGCGCAGCGCCTGGGCGAGCGTTCCTTCGTCGAGATAGTCGAGCTCGCCGCCCACCGGCAGCCCGTGCGCGAGCTGGGTGACGCGGACGGGATAGGCCTCGATCCGTTCGGCGATGTAGTGCGCGGTGGTCTGGCCCTCCAGCGTGGCGTTCATCGCGAGCACCACCTCGTCGATGCCGCCTGCGGCGATGCGGCGGACCAGGCTGTCGACGCGCAGATCCTCCGGGCGCACGCCCTCGAGCGCCGAGAGACGGCCGCCGAGCACGTGGAACTTGCCGGGGAAGAGCCGCGAGCGATCGAGCGCCCAGAGATCCGCGACTTCCTCGACCACGCAGAGCGAGCGCTGGTCGCGGCGAGGATCGGTGCAGATCGCGCACGGGTCCGAGGTGTCGACATTGCCGCAGATCGAGCAAGTGCTGAGATGCTTGCTGACCGCCCCCAGCGCCGCGAGCAGCGGATCGAGCGCGGTCTCGCGTTTCTTGAGGAGATGAAGCACCGCACGGCGGGCCGAGCGCGGGCCGAGACCGGGCAGCCGCGACAGGGCCTGGGTGAGCGCTTCGATTTCGGGAGAAGCCATGGCTGCAGACATAGGGGCTTGCCAGCGGTCCTGCCAAGCGGTTGAGAGAATGGCATGCGGATCGTCTTCATGGGAACGCCCGAATTTGCCGTGCCGGTGCTCGATGCGCTGGTCGCGGCGGGGCATGATGTGGTTGCGGCGTACAGCCAGCCGCCGCGGCGTGGCAATCGCGGCAGGATCGCCCCCTCGCCGGTGCAGGCGCGGGCCGAGGCGCTGGGGATCGCGGTGCGCACGCCGCTGTCCTTCCGCAAGGAGCCGGGCGCGATCGAGGCCTTTGCCGCGCTGGAGGCGGATGTGGCGGTGGTCGCCGCCTATGGGCTGATCCTGCCCCAGGTGGTGCTCGATGCGCCGCGGCTGGGGTGCCTCAACGTCCATGGCTCGCTGCTGCCGCGCTGGCGGGGCGCCGCGCCGATCCAGCGGGCGATCCTGGCGGGCGATGCCGAGACCGGCGTCGGGATCATGCAGATGGAGGCGGGGCTCGATACCGGGCCGGTGCGGCTGGAAGGGCGTACGCCGATAGGAAGCAAGACCGCGGGCGAGCTGACGGCCGAGCTGAGCGCGATGGGCGCGCGATTGATGGTGACGGTGCTGGCTGACCTGGATGCGCACCCCGCGGTGCCGCAGCCCGAGGACGGCGTGACCTATGCGGCGAAGATCGACAAGGCCGAGGCGCGGCTGGATTTCTCGAAGGGGGCCATCGAAGTCGAACGGCAGGTGCGCGCATTCTATCCGGCGCCGGGAGCGTACCTAGAGTACAAAGGTGAACGGATTCGAGTGCTCAACGCATATCCCGACCCGGACTCCTTTGGCGTCCCGCCAGGAACCGTCGTCGGAGGTGCGCTTGAGATCGCTTGCGCCGATGGCGTTCTGATACCTGTTCATGTTCAGCGCGCCGGACGCGGGGTCATGACGGCGGAAGAGCTGCTGCGCGGCTTCCCCATCCCCGCGGGAACCCGGCTTTGACGCGGTTCGCGCTGACGGTGGAATATGACGGCCGGCCGTTCATGGGCTGGCAGCGCCAGGATCATGGCCCGAGCGTCCAGCAGGCGATCGAGCAGGCCGTGCTGGCCGTGACTGGCGAGACCGTGGCGGTGCACGCGGCGGGGCGCACCGATGCAGGCGTGCATGCGCTCGGGATGCGCGCGCATCTCGACATCGCGCGCAGGATCGCCCCGTTCCGGCTGATGGAGGCGCTCAACGCGCTGCTGCGGCCGGCACCGGTGGCGATACTCGATTGCGTCGAGGTCTCGGACGATTGGCACGCGCGATTCTCGTGTCTTAGCCGACATTATGAGTATCGGATCGTAACAAGGCGGGCACCCCTGACCTGGGAGAAAGGACTGGCCTGGCGCGTGCCGCAGCCGCTTGACGTCACCGCGATGCAGGCCGGCGCGGCGCGGCTGGTGGGCCGGCACGACTTCACCACCTTCCGATCGGCGCATTGCCAGGCCGACAGCCCGCTTCGGACGCTCGACCGGCTCGATGTGGTCGGCGACGGCGAGCGGATCAGCGTATTCGCATCGGCGCGGTCGTTCCTGCACCACCAGGTGCGCTCGATGGTCGGATGCCTGGGACTGGTGGGCCAAGGCAAATGGTCGCCGGACGATATGACCGCGGCGCTGGAGGCGCGGGACCGGGCACAACTGGGCCTCAACGCGCCGTCGGACGGGCTGTTCTTCCTGCGCGCCGACTATCCAACCATGGAGAGTTTTCGAAATGACGCCTGATCTGCTCGATCAACTCGCAGCATTGGACGGCAGCGCCTCCCCGGGCCCCTGGTTCGTGCGCAGACTCGACGACGAACTATGCATGGGTGCCTATGCGGTCTCCACCAAACCCGCGACCGGTCGAAACGAAAGCATGCGGACAGGCGAATGGCCTGGGGAGGATATCGTCGCCGCGTGCCTGATCCAATCTCCGCCCTATGTTGTCCCCAGTGACGATCGGTTCGAGGAGAATGCGAGCCTGATCGCGGCGACCCGGAACGCACTGCCCGAGCTAGTGCGGCTAGCTCGCATCGGGCTCTTGGCCGAAAGCGGTCAGTCTAACGGCTGAACTTCGCCGCCAGTTCGACATGGGTCGACCAGCGAAACTGGCCCACCGGCTGGATCCAGTCGAGAGTGTAGCCTCCCTGAGACAAGGTCTCCGCATCGCGTGCGAAAGTGCTGGGATTACACGATACATAGGCGATCACCGGCACCTTCGACGCAGCCAGCTCGATCGCCTGTTCGCGCGCGCCCGCGCGCGGTGGATCGAGGACGACCGCGGCGAAATTGTCGAGGTCCGCGGGCGTGACCGGGCGGCGGAACAGGTCGCGGTGATCGGCGAAGACCTGAAGCTGACGGCTCCCGGCGGCAGCCTTGAGCGCGAAGATCGGATCACGCGCTGCCTCGGCGGCATAGACCCGCGCGTTGGGGAAGGCGAAGGTGAAGGTGCCGAGACCGGCGAACAGATCGGCCACCGTCCCCGCCCTGCCGACCGCCTCGCGCACGGCAGCGACCAGCGCCGCCTCGCCCTCGGGCGTCGCCTGGAGGAAGCTGCCGCTCGGGAACGGCACCGGGATGCCCCCCAGCGTGATCGTCACCGGATCGGGTTCCCAGCGCGCGGTGGGGCCGAAACCCTCGTCGAGCGCCAGGCGTGCAAGCTTGTGGCGCGCCGCAAAGGCGGTGATCGCCTCGGCGGCGGCCAGACCCTCGGCTTCCATGCCGTCGATCAGCACGTCGGGGCCCTGATCGGTCATCGCGAGATGGACGTTGACGCGGCGCGCGCCGGGCAGGAGCGCCGAGAGCAGCCCTCTCAAGGGGTTGAGCAGCGCGAACAGCGCCGGATCGAGGATCCAGCACTCTTCGAGATCGATCAGCTTGTGGCTACCCGGCTCGGTAAAGCCGAGGCGGAGCTGGCGGCCGCGACGCTCAGCATGGAGCGTGGCGCGGCGGCGAGTCCGGTCGGGCGACAGCACGGGTGCCCGGATCTCGGTCTGGAGCTTATGCGCGGCCAGCGCGGCCGTGATGCGATCGGTGATGAAGCCCGCCCAGCTGGCATCGTCGAGATGCTGGAGCTGGCAGCCGCCGCATTCGGGGAAATGCCGGCAGGGCGGCTGCCGGTGGTGCGGGCCGTGGATGACCACCCCCTCGCCCGTCAGCCGATCCCCGGGCGCGGCGAAGGCGACATGCCGGCCGTCCGCGGTGACGCCATCGCCGCGCGCGGCGACGCGGATCACTTCGTCATCAACTACAGACATTCGGCAATGGCCTCTGGAATTCGGTCGATCAGCCCATCGGCGATGAACGCCGGCCCGGCAAGCTGCGCCGCGCGCCCGTGCAGCCATGACGCCGCTTCGGCGGGACCGACGCCCTTCCCGCCCCCGGCGACCTGCGCCGCGAGCAGTCCGGCGAGAACGTCGCCGGTACCGGCGGTGGAGAGCCAGGACGAGGCGCCCGCCAGCACGCGGACCTCGCCCCTGGAATCGGCGATCACGGTGTCGGCGCCCTTGTGGAGGATCGTCGCGCGCGTGGCCGCAGCGGCGGCCA
This sequence comes from uncultured Sphingomonas sp., assembly GCA_966211615.1. GTDB lineage: Bacteria > Pseudomonadota > Alphaproteobacteria > Sphingomonadales > Sphingomonadaceae > Sphingomonas. The sequence goes on along the minus strand of CBIHNZ010000017.1, from coordinate 3,231 downwards.
GGGTACGGTCGATCTTGCTGCCTTCGCCTTCGAACATGCGGTCGAACTCGCCCGAATGCGGGGTGAGCCAGGTAGGCGCGGTGCGGGCCTGGAGGCTGCGGGTCGCACCCGTGGCAAGCAGGCTCAGCGCATCGCCGTCGAGGACCAAAGGCTTGTCGCAAGCGAAGGCGGCGCGGACATAGGCCTCGGCGCGGCGATCGCGGCCGAGGCCGGGGCCGAGCACCACCGCATCGATCCGGTCCCAGGCGAGGAATTCGGCTAGATCCTCAGCGGTGCCTATCCCGCGCCGGACCAGGGCGTCCGGGCCGCCATTCCAGGGATCGGTGCCGGCAAGGACGACATAGCCCGCCCCGCCCGCCATTGCGGCGCGCGCGGCGAGACGGGCAGCGCCGGGCATGCTGCCCTCGATCACGGCGACCAGGCCCCGGGTGTATTTGTGACTGGTTGGACCCGGCACGGCGAGCGCTGGCCGCGCGACGCTGCGCCAATGCGTGTCGACGGCTACGCCGATATCGGCGAGCAGGACACGGCCGCACGCCTCCAGCCCATAATCGAGCAGATGGGCGGGCTTGAGCGCGCCCAGCGCCAAGGTGGCGCCGATCCCGAGCGGCGCGCCGAGATTGGCGCCGCTATCGGTGTCGATGCCCGACGGGACATCGATCGACAGAGTGAAATCGGCGCCGCGGCAGAGCTCGGTGAAAACTGCGGCGAGCCCGCGCTCGAGCGGACGCGTCATGCCGGTGCCGAACAGCCCGTCGACGAGCAGCGGGCGCGGACGGGCGGCGTAGAGCGACGTGGTGGGGCCGTCCCACCTCGCATGCATGCGCTGCGCCGCGCCGGGCTTGGGCTCGCCGGTCGCGACCAGCATGACGTCATGTCCCTCGGCCTTGAGCAGGCGCGCCGCGACATAGGCGTCCCCGCCATTGTTGCCGGGGCCGGCAAGGACCAGGATCGGCCTGCCCGTCGCGAAGCGCGCCGCCTCGCGGGCGACGGCGGCCCCGGCCCGCTCCATCAGCGCGTCCTGCGAAACGCCGGTGCGGAACACTGCCTCCTCCGCAGCGCGCATCTGCGCGGCGGTGACGATCGGCGCGCCCGAGGGAATCGTCATTTCCCGGCTCCGCGCACCGTGGCGGGCAGCCGGTAGCGCGAGCCGCCGATCGCGACTTCGATGCGGTTGGGCGGCAGCGGCATCACCACTGCCTGCTCGGCGCCGTCGGCAGCGATCACGCCGCGCCCGTCGGTGGTGACCAGCAGGCGCCGGAAACCGCCATCAGGCTGGCGCAGGGTGAGGAACAGCCCGTCCTGCGACTGCACCCGGTCGATCGCACAGACATAGGCGAACTGTTCGGCGCCCTCGGGCGCGCACTCGATGCGGCCCTCGGCCTGCTCGATCGCCTTTTCATGGCTCTGCGCCTTGGCCTCGGTCGCCTTGTCGCGGACCTGGACGCCACAGGCGGTGAGGCTCAGCGCGAGAAGCGCGGCACGGACTCCCCCTCTCCCGCTTGCGGGAGAAAGCCGGGGTGAGGGTTTGTGCGGTCCGCGAGCGCTACGCATGAGGACACGTCGCACCCTCACCCAACCCTCTCCCGCAGGCGGGAGAGGGCTATTAGTTCAGATGTCCGCGTAGACATGGCGTTCGGCGCTGGCTCCCGGATGTGTCACCGCGCCCTTATAGGCGGGGCCGACGGTACGGGAATAGCGCCAGAGCGCGCCGGACTGATAGTCGTTCACCCGCGGTTCCCAGCGGGCGCGGCGTTCGACGAGCACATCCTGTGCCACTTCGAGATCGATCGTGCCGGCTTCGGCGTCGATCTTGATGATGTCGCCATTCTCGACCAGCGCGATCGGGCCGCCCTCGGCCGCCTCGGGGCCGACATGGCCGATGCAGAAGCCGCGAGTCGCGCCGGAGAAGCGGCCATCGGTGATCAAGGCGACCTTCTCGCCCATGCCCAGGCCATAGAGCGCGGCGGTGGTGGAGAGCATCTCGCGCATGCCCGGGCCGCCCTTGGGCCCTTCGTAGCGGATGATGATGACCTCGCCCTCATTGATCTCGCGGTTCTCGACCGCCTGGAAGCATTCTTCCTCGCAATCGAACACGCGCGCCGGACCGGTGAACTGGAGACGCTTCATCCCCGCGACCTTCACGATCGCGCCCTCGGGCGCCAGCGTGCCGCGCAGGCCGACGACGCCGCCGGTGGGCGAGAGCGGCGTCTTGACGTCATAGATGACCTTCTGGTCCGGGTTCCACGTCACCTGGTCGATATTCTCGCCCAGCGTCTTGCCGGTCACCGTCATGCAATTGCCGTCGAGGAAGCCGCCGGCGAGCATCGTCTTCATCAGCATGTAGACACCGCCGGCCTCGTGCATGTCCTTGGCGACATACTTCCCACCTGGTTTCAGATCGGCGATGTAAGGCGTTGATTTAAAGGCATCGGCAACGTCGTGGAGATCGAAATCGATGCCTGCCTCGTTCGCCATCGCCGGCAGGTGCAGCGCACCGTTGGTCGAACCGCCGGTCGCGGCGACGACGCGGGCGGCGTTGATGAACGCCTCGCGCGTGCAGATGTCGCGCGGCCGGAGGTTCATCGCCAGCAGCTCCATCACCTGCGCTCCCGCCGCGATCGCGATTTGCTCGCGCGACTTGTAGGGTGCGGGGACCATGTTCGAATTGGGCAGCGACAGGCCGATCGCCTCGCCGACGCAGGCCATGGTGTTGGCGGTGAACTGGCCGCCGCACGCACCGTGGCCCGGGCATGCGACCTTCTCGAGCGCGGTCAGCTCATGGAGCGGACAGTTGCCGGCGGCATATTGGCCGACCGCCTCGAACACGTCGACGACGGTGACGTCACGGTCGTGGAAGCGGCCGGGCAGGATCGAGCCGCCATAGACGAAGATCGACGGCACGTTGAGGCGGAGCATGGCCATCATCATGCCGGGGAGCGACTTGTCGCAGCCGGCGAAGGCGACCAGCGCGTCATAGCAATGGCCGCGGACGCTGAGCTCGACCGAATCGGCGATCACCTCGCGGCTGACCAGCGAGGACTTCATCCCCTGATGGCCCATCGCGATGCCGTCGGTGACGGTGATCGTGTTGAAGCGGCGCGGCATGCCGCCCCCGGCGATCACGCCCTCGCGCGCGGCATCGGCCTGGAAATCGAGCATGGTGTTGCACGGCGCGCTGTCGTTGCCGGCGCTGGCCAGCGCGACGAAGGGCTTGGCGATATCCTCCTC
>CBIHNZ010000016.1:0-98857 GCA_966211615.1 uncultured Sphingomonas sp. | reverse complement strand
ACCTGATGCGCGCGCTGATCGACAGCGACCATACGCTCCAGCGCGTCGAGATCGGTCGCAAGGTGGACGCGCGCGCCTCGCGCGACCAGCAACCGGGCACGAACAGCGGCGTGCGGGCCGAGGGCAAGCTCCCCGAGGGCCAGGTGTTCGTCCAGTTCGGCAGCACCTGGGGCGCGCTGCTCTCGGCCTGGTACACCGAATGGGAGCGCACCCGCGACGCCAGATGGCGTGACCGCATCGTCGCCGGGATGCGCTCGATCGCCGCGATGCCGCAGGGCTGGTTCGTCGGCGGCGCGCCGATGGACCTCGAGACCGGCGCCTTTATCAGCCCGGGTACCCAGGTGAGCATGAGCGTCCTCAACGGCGTGTTCGGCGTGTTCGAGATGCACGCCGAGCTGCTCGAGCTGCTCGACGAGCCCCGCTACCGCGAATGCTGGCTGGACTATTGCGCCTTGTTCAACGCCCCCGAAGAACAGTTCCGCGCCAGGACCGGCCAGCCCGGCCCCCATCGCGGCCTGCGGACGGCGCATTCACGCTTCACCGCCTATGCCGCCGTCCAGCGCAAGGACTCGGCGCTCGCCCGGCGCGCCTGGAGCGAATTCTGGGAAGCGGACGACGAAGGCTATAGCGGATTCGCGCGCGAGCAGGTGCGGCGCATCTCCGGCCCGGACGTGCTCAAGCCGATCGACGAGATGAACCAGGTCCGGACCAACGGCGTGGCCCAATGGGCGCTGTCCGCAATCCAGAACCTCGCCCTGATCGGCGACGCGCTGGAAGCGCCTTAGCGTTCACCCCCGTTCCAGCTCCGCATAGAGCGCCATCCAGCGCGGCGCGATCGCGTCCAGCCGCGCCTGATCCTCGGGCGTCACCGGATGATCCACCCCCGGCTCGCCATAGGCGTTGAGGATCGCCGCGCGCTCGCGGGCGAGCTCGACATATTCCGCCGCGGCGGCGTTGCCCGCCTCGGCCCCCAGCAGGTTCGGCCGATAGCGCTCGGGGTCGAACACCGCGCCGGGATCGCTCAGGAACAGGATGCGCGTCTGGCCGTAGAGCATCGGCGTCACGTCGCGCAGCACGCCCTCGGGGCTACGCCAGATGCCGTGATGCTCGGCCTCGAAATAGCGCCCCGGCCAGCGCCAGATCGCCCAGCCATAGGCGATCGACCCGCCCGCGCGCGCGACCTGCGCCGCGGCATTGTCGAAGCAATAGGCGATCCCCGCGCCCTCGCCCGGTACCACGTCGACATATTCGGGCATGGCCGGCGCGATCGTCGCGCAGAATGCCAGCACCGCCTCGTCGATCACTGGCGGCGTGTCGGTGCCCATGTCCATCTGCTTTCTGCTGAAATCGAAGCGCCTTGCCGGAACCGGCCAGGTATCGAACGATAGCGATGGCGCAAGCCCAGGTCGCCGCGAATGTATCGCCATATCGCGCGGTGCTCCCGGCGTGCACTAAAATGGGTCAGCCTGCAGGCGCTAAACCCGGGTGGCGCGGGCGCGATCTGGGCAGCGGGTGTAGTGGCGACCAAGCCGCAATAACCGCCCGTTCGGGCCCGGGGATGCGGCGCGCGGGGACGGCAAGGTCCCGCGCCGATCGGGGCGGGTGCGTCGGCGCCCATGCCCTAACCCCCGTGCCGCCCACGATCACCCGGAGCGGTCGCTTTATCTATCGGGCCGGCAGCGGTGCCTATCGAATTCTTGCCTTCGCGACCGCTTTCCCGATAGTCCAAGTAACGAGAGGGGTGATGGAAGAAGATCCGAAACTGTATCATGCGATCATGGTCTCCAGCACCTTCACGGATCTGGAGGCGCATCGCCGCGAGGTGATCGATGCGATCCACCGCTTCGGATTCCACGCAAATGTCATGGAATATAGCGGAGCCAGCGCCGATGCCTCATAGAATCGAGCCTGCGCTTCGTTCGCGATGCGGCTGCCTATGTCGCTGTGATCGGCCACAAATACGGCCAGACACCCCACGATCCGACGCGCAACCCCGATCGACTGTCAGTCACCGAACTCGAGTTCAACGAGGCGCGCCGGCTCGGTAGACCGATCCTGCTGTTCGTGATGGGCGACGATCACGCGGTCAAGAAAGCGGATGTCGAGCAAGACCCCGACAAATTGCCAAAACTCACTGCGTTCCGCGAACAGGCGAAGCGCACCGACCCGGTATCCGAGGCCACGCGCATCTATGAGAGCTTCGCCAGCAAGGAGGAGTTGGCAACGAAAGCCGCAATCGCCATCGGCCGGCTGGCGCAGGTCCTTAAGGAAACCGCGTCCGCGCCCGCACGCACAACCAAGGAGGCGACAGACGAAAAGCTCGATGCGGTCCTCGCTGCGCTCGGGAAGCTGACGATCCCCGACCGCGCGGTTCGCGAGGCGATCGCCCGTTTCATTGACATCAAGCCCGAGGCCACCGAAGCCGAACTGGTCCAGTCGGTCGGACAGTTCGAAAGCGACTATCGCGCGCTCCAAGCCCGGCTCGCGGCGATCGCGCTGGTCGATAATCGCGTAACCGCGCTCAAGGCCGACGCGGAAGCAGCGCTCGCCGCGGGCGATCTCGACAAGGCCCGCGCCGCCTATCGCCACGCCTCAGATGCGGCACGCGAAAGGGCCGCCGAACCGGTACGCACTACTGCCCAGCTGATCGCCGCCGAGGCCAGCGCCCACCTCCTCGCGCTCGACTGGGTTGCAGCCGACGCCGCCTGGGCCGAAGCGGCGGCGATGTTGATGCCGTTCGATCGGGAAGCTGCCGAGACAATCGTCGAAGATGCGGCCGATGAGCTTGCAACCCATGGCGAGGTTCACGCCTTGGCGGGTGCGATCACCTCTGCCATTGTCCGCATGCGCCTCTTGGCTGAAGCCGCTCGTGTGCATGGTGACCATACGAACACTGCGCGGTTGCAGAACAATCTTGGAATTATGCTTCAGACCCAAGGCGAGCGCTCCAGTGGAGAAGAGGGCCTGCGCCTACTGGACGAGGGCGTTGCTGCCTTTCGCGAAGCACTCACCGTCCGAACCCGTGATGACGTGCCTTCCGATTGGGCACTGACGCAGAACAATCTCGGTAACGCGCTCCAAACCCAGGGCCAGCGCACTGGCGGCGACGAAGGGCTGCGCTTGATCGATGAGGCCGTCGCTGCCTATCGCGCGGCGCTCACCGTCCGAACCCGCGACGACAACCCCTCCGACTGGGCGACCACGCTGAACAATCTCGGGAACGCGCTTGGCACGCAGGGCGAACGTACCGACGGTAGCGAGGGTTTGCGTCTACTGGACGAGGCTGTTGCCGCCTATCATGAGGCGCTCACCGTCCGAACCCGCGACGACACGCCGGTCAAATGGGCAATGACGCTGAACAATCTCGGCACCGCACTCCAGAGCCAGGGTGAGCGCTCCCACGACGACGAGGGACTGCGCCTACTCGACGAGTCCATAGTCGCCTATCGTGAGACGCTTACTGTATACACGCGTAACGACATGCCCGCCGGCTGGGCAAAGACGCACAACAATCTTGGCGCCGCGCTGCACACTCGGGGCAAACGCGCCGGCGGCGCCGGTGGATTGCGGTTACTGGATGACGCGGTCACCGCCTACCATGACGCACTCACCGTTCGAACCCGGAACAATATGCCCGCCGACTGGGCAGTAACGCAGGAAAATCTGGGTCTGGCATATGAATCGATGGCGAAGATGGACCCCGGTTTGGCACGCGCGCACCTTAGCGACGCGGAGGCGGCATTTCTCGCGGCACTCACAGTCTATACCCCCGAACACATGTCCTACGATTATGGAACGGCGACCCGCTCTCTCGCTCGCGTTCGCAAAAAACTCGCCGCGCTCGATTCCTGACGCCCGAATGGCAGCAACTGGCAGGAACGCGCACCCATCCCTATCTCTAGCTCTGGAATCCCATTCAGAACAAAGCTAGAACCACCGGCATGGCACTTACCACCATTTCCGTCCGCGGCGCGCGTGAGCATAATCTCAAGGGCGTCGATATCGACATCCCGCGCGACACCCTCACGGTGATCACCGGCCTGTCCGGCTCGGGCAAATCCTCGCTCGCCTTCGACACCATCTATGCCGAGGGGCAGCGCCGCTATGTCGAGTCGCTCTCGGCCTATGCCCGCCAGTTCCTCGAGCTGATGCAGAAGCCCGATGTCGATCATATCGACGGGCTCTCGCCCGCCATCTCGATCGAGCAGAAGACGACGTCCCGTAACCCCCGGTCGACGGTCGCCACCGTCACCGAGATCTACGATTATATGCGCCTGCTCTGGGCGCGCGTCGGCGTGCCCTATTCGCCCGCCACCGGCCTGCCGATCAGCGCGCAGACCGTGTCGCAGATGGTCGACCGCGTCCTGGCGCTGCCCGAGGGCACCCGGCTGCTGCTCCTCGCCCCGGTCGTCCGCGGCCGCAAGGGCGAGTATCGCAAGGAGCTCGCCGAGTGGCAGAAGGCGGGCTTCCAGCGCGTCCGCATCGACGGCGAGACCTATCTGATCGAGGACGCCCCGGCGCTCGACAAGAAGTACAAGCACGACATCGAGGTGGTGGTGGACCGCCTCGTCGTCGGCGGCGACATCGCCACCCGCCTCGCCGAATCGTTCGAGACCGCGCTCAAGCTCGCCGAGGGCCTGGCCTATATCGACCTGGTCGACACCAGTGTCGCCGAGTTGTCGGAGAACCGCGTGGCAGAAGCCCGCGCCGAGTTCACCGTCGACGGCGGCGCGATGAAGGGCGCCGGCATCCCGCCCAACCGCATCGTCTTCTCCGAGAAGTTCGCCTGCCCGGTCTCGGGCTTCACCATCGCCGAGATCGAGCCGCGCCTGTTCTCGTTCAACGCCCCCCAGGGCGCCTGCCCGGCCTGTGACGGGCTGGGCGAGAAGCTCGTGTTCGACGAGGACCTCGTCGTCCCCAACCACGACCTCACGATCAAGAAGGGCGCGATCGTCCCCTGGGCCAAGTCCAACCCGCCCTCGCCCTATTACATGCAGGTGCTCGGCAGCCTCGCCCGCGAGCTCGGCTTCAGCCTCGAGACGCCGTGGAAGGACCTGCCCGAGGAGATCCACTACGCGATCCTCCACGGCACCCGCGGCAAGCCCGTCACCCTCACCTTCGTCGACGGCCGCAAATCCTATGACGTGCGCAAGCCGTTCGAGGGCGTGATCGGCAACCTCAACCGCCGCATGCTCCAGACCGAGTCCGCCTGGATGCGCGAGGAGCTGTCCAAGTACCAGGCGTCGCACCCGTGCGAGGTCTGCCACGGCGCCCGCCTCAAGCCGGAGGCGCTGGCGGTCAAGATCGCCGGCGAGAACATCTCGCACGCCACCCATCTCTCGGTGGTCGACGCGCTCGCCTGGTTCACCGCGCTCCCCGACCAGCTCACCGGCCAGCAGCGCGAGATCGCCGAGCGCATCCTCAAGGAGATCCTCGAGCGGCTCGGCTTCCTCAACAATGTCGGGCTCGACTATCTCAACCTCGATCGCACCTCGGGCACGCTCTCGGGCGGCGAGAGCCAGCGCATCCGCCTCGCCAGCCAGATCGGCTCGGGCCTCTCCGGCGTGCTCTACGTCCTCGACGAGCCCTCGATCGGCCTCCACCAGCGCGACAACGACATGCTGCTCAAGACGCTGCGCCGCCTGCGCGATCTCGGCAACACCGTCCTCGTCGTCGAGCATGACGAGGACGCGATCCGCACCGCCGACTATGTCATCGACATGGGCCCCGGCGCCGGCGTCCATGGCGGCGAGGTCGTCGCCCAGGGCACGCTCGACCAGGTCCTCGCCACCCCCGGCAGCATCACCGCCGACTATCTCAACGGCACGCGCGAGGTCCCCGTGCCGAGCAGGCGCCGCAAGGGCACCGGCAAGAAGCTCACCGTCCACAACGCCACCGCGAACAACCTCACCGGCGTCACCGCGTCGATCCCGCTCGGCACGTTCACCTGCATCACCGGCGTCTCGGGATCGGGCAAGTCGAGCTTCACGATCGACACGCTTTATGCCGCCGCCGCGCGCCAGCTCAACGGCGCCCGTATCCTCGCCGGCAAGTATGACAAGATCACCGGGCTCGAGCATCTCGACAAGGTGATCGACATCGACCAGTCGCCGATCGGCCGCACCCCGCGCTCGAACCCCGCCACCTATACCGGCGCCTTCACCCAGATCCGCGACTGGTTCGCCGGCCTGCCCGAGGCGCAGGCGCGCGGCTACAAGCCCGGCCGCTTCAGCTTCAACGTCAAGGGCGGCCGCTGCGAGGCGTGCACCGGCGACGGCCTGCTCAAGATCGAGATGCACTTCCTCCCCGACGTCTACGTCACCTGCGACGTCTGCCACGGCCAGCGCTACAATCGCGAGACGCTGGAGGTGAAGTTCAAGGGGCGCAGCATCGCCGACGTGCTCGACATGACGGTCGAGGACGCGCACGAGTTCTTCAAGGCCGTCCCCCCGATCCGCGAGAAGATGGCGATGCTGGCCGAGGTCGGCCTGGGCTATGTCAAGGTCGGCCAGCAGGCGACGACGCTCTCGGGCGGCGAGGCCCAGCGCGTCAAGCTCGCCAAGGAGCTCGCCCGCCGCGCCACCGGCCAGACGCTCTACATCCTAGACGAGCCCACCACCGGCCTCCATTTCGAGGACGTCCGCAAACTATTGGAAGTGCTCCACGCGCTGGTCGAGCAGGGCAACACCGTGGTGGTGATCGAGCATAATCTCGACGTCATCAAGACCGCCGACTGGATCCTCGACCTCGGCCCCGAGGGCGGCGTCAAGGGCGGCGAGATCGTCGCGGAAGGCACCCCCGAGCAGGTGGCGAAGGAGCCGCGCAGCTTCACGGGGCACTATCTCGCGCCGCTGCTGGCGAAGGGGAAGGTTCGGGAGAGCGTGGCGGCGGAGTGACTCTCCCTCCGTCAGGAGAACCAGCCAATCTCCCTCTCCCCTCCAGGGGAGAGGGTCGGGGAGAGGGGTAAAGGTCGCGCGCAACGTTCGCGGTTCGGCGTCCCCTGCCCCGATCCGCTCCAAACCTGCACGATCAACCGGATGACCCCTCCCTCGCCCGATGCTATCCAATTCAAATTCATCGGCTTGGGGGCAAGCATTGATAGAGCAACCGCAGGGCAGCGATCGCGCCACGGGCTTCGACGGGCCGCTAAGGGCGCGCGAAAAGCTCGGTGGCGACCCGTTCGGGAACTGGCTCTACGCACCCGACGGGACAAATGCGCAATCCGAGAGAACCGAAAAGCGACCCTCGTAACCCGATGGGCGGCCGAGCAACTCTAACTCAGTGGGCATGCGACCAAGGAGAGAATAAATGTTTGTCGAAGCCGTTCGGTTGACCAATTTCTCCTCATGGGAGGATAGCTCTTGGCTACAGCTTTCGCCTGACCTGAATTTGTTTATTGGTTTAAATAATTCTGGCAAGAGCGCCCTTCTCAGGAGTTTTCTTCATCCTCTTCCTAACAATCCTCATAAAGACCCCGAGAGATTTAGGGTAGGTGACTTAAAAACGCCCAAAGTAGAGTTCCGCATTAATATCGGCTTGACCGATCTCTATCAACGCTTCTCACGAATCGGCTTAAACCCCACTTTTCCGGCTGGCTCCAGCAACGACTCATCCAATGGAACTAGAGCATTGGAAAATATACTAAATCAGAGTAATCCTATACTAACTATTGAATGCGAACGTTTATCTGGACAAGGATTAGTTCCAGCAAATGGAGGATCTATTAAACAACTTAGATCCCATAATAACGCTTTAACAATGAATGTTGAAATATCAGAAGGAAACTATAAGGCGGTAAGTCGGGCGTCAAATCCCGATAATTTAGGTGAATTTTTCCAGAATGAATTATCGGAAAGTATATTTTATTTTAGCCCACAACGCCTAAATGTAGCACGATACGGATTGTCTGAGCAAACTAGACTTACTTCCGACGCATCTAATTTACCGGCAGTTTTAGCATATGTTCAGGGCGCTCGCGCACCCCTATTCCGTGAAATAGAATCTCATGTCATCGATATTATGTCCGGCGTTGAACGCATCACGGTGGTACCACGCGGTAGCAACTTCGAGATTCTAGTTTGGCCAGTTCGAGATACGATTTATCCAGAGCTAGCTTTTAGTCTGGATGACAGCGGAACTGGCGTGGGACAGCTAATCGCCATTCTCACTGCGGTCGTTCTTTCCGAACAATCTGTCATTGTAATTGATGAGATCAATACGTTCCTGCATGCCTCAGCGGTCAAAAAACTAATTAACCTCCTGAAGACCACATACTCCCATCATCAATATATAATATCCAGTCACTCGGCAGAAGTCATAGGAACCGCTGATCCCAGCGCATTGTATCATGTAGTAAGAGAAGGATACAGCAGCTTCGCCGAGAATTTGAATTTATCCGAAGTGAAGAAGGCTAGAGAAATAGCAGGGAAATTTGGATTTTCAATGCTAGATGTATTCGGATTTGAGCGGATAATATGGGTTGAAGGTCCAACTGAAGAACTAATTTTCCCTCTTCTGTTAGAATCTACAGGATCCAGCTCGACATCCGACCTTGGATTTTGCGCCGTGGCATCGACGTCAGCCTTTTCCAGCCGAGGTGGTAATCGTACTCAGGTTTTAGAGATCTACGAAAATGCAGGAAAACGTCTCTCCCCCCTGTTAAAAGGTATGGCATTCGGCCTAGATCGGGAAGGGATGGACGATGAATCCGTTAAATCACTACAGAGATCTAGGCGTAAACTTCGATTCCTCCCGCGGAGGTGCATTGAGAACTATTTCATCAAACCTGATGCAATTTCGGAGGTTATTAATTCTTTGGGGGAAACGGTCACTTCAAAGGAAGTCGCCGACCATATAAACGATGTCGCCAATCGTAGGGAATTCCACGCCCCCGCTGAATGGGATGGAAATATAGGCGGAGAAAAATGGTTAATTAAAGTAGATGGAGCCAAATTATTATCAGAAATATTTACAACCCTTAGCGAAACTCGCGTAGAATTTAGAAAAACCAGAGATTCCGTGACTCTGGCGAAATTACTTATAAAATCTAACGATTCGGATTTGAGCTCACTTATATCCTTTGTGGTTGATCTGCGAGAGATCGCAATGCGAGACACGGCGCCATAAAACACAAACGAAACTTCTCCTCTCTATGTAAGAGATACAGCGTACCGGGTTTGTCCATCAGAGCGTGTCGCGCTCTGACAAAGGGCGGTATACGATCCAGCAGTGACGCACATTCCCCCCATCTTGACCCCACCCCCACCCCAGGCGCATCCTTCCGGCACACCGCCATCGGGGGAGGGCCGTCATGCGTCGTCTCGTGCTTGCCGTGTTGCCGTGCGTATTGCTCGCCTCGCCCGCCGCCGCCCAGTCGCAGGCGGAGGCGCTGCTCAACGGCGAGGAACCGGTCGAGGCATCCGACCAGCTCGTCTCCAACGCCACGCTCGAGGCGCTGAACCGCAGCACCGAGGAGGAGATACTCCGCCAGGTCGAGCTGCAGCAGCGCGCCGAGATCGAGGCCGCCCGGCTGCGCCACGCGACGCGCGACGATCGCGGCTGGTGGCAGCGGCTATGGGACGCGATCCATGATTTCGACGGGCCCGCGCTCTGGGGCCTGCTCGTCCAGCCCGTCCCGATGCTGGTCTTCCTCGCCGCGATCCTCCTGCTGATCTGGCGCACCCGCCGCCGCCCTTGATCGCCTTCCCCGCGCCCCCTTGCCAACCCACCGCGATTGCAGTGAGATGGCGCCGGGCAACGGTGGGGGCACCAGATGCGTGATTTCTTGATGGCGGCGCTCATGCTGGGCGTCATCCTGTTTCCGTTCATCGCGATGCCGCTGCTGTGGCGCCGGATGAAGCGGGTACGCGACCAATCCTATCGCGAGCGCGAGGCGCCGGTGCGCGAACAGCCCTGGCAGGAAAGGATCGAGGACGAGTCCGGCCTCATCCTCGCCCGCAATCATGCGCCCAACGACGATCTCATCGGCCTGGGCGACAAGGCGCGGCACAGCCGCTGGCCGATCGACAACCAGTAGGCGCCGGAAGTTCGAACCATATCGGTGATAATTTCCTGACAAAATATTCCAATGTAGGAAATCTTGCGATAGCTGGCCTGTCCACCTGCGCGCCGCGCGCGCTCCGAAGGAGGACAGACATGAACGCGATCACGCACATCCCCTCGCCCGATGCGGCCGCGCCGCCGCCGCACCAGGCCGCCATCGACAACCCTGAAATCCCGCCCACGCTCGACCCGCTCGAGCCCGCTTTTGGCTTCACCCCCTCGCGCTGGGACGGCTGGACGCCCGAACGGCAGAAGGTCTTTGTCGAGGCGATCTCGGAAGGGCGCACGATCAAGCAGGCGTGCCGCATCGTCGGCCTCTCGCCGCAATCCGCCTATGCCTTTCGCCGCCGTCCCCAGGGCGCGGCCTTCGCGCTCGCCTGGCAGGCGGCGTGCCTGCTCGTGCGCGACGAGTTCGCCGACGAGCTGATGGACCGCGCCCGCAACGGCGTGTTCGAGACGATCACCTATCGCAACGGCGACACGGTCGAGCGCCACCGGTTCGACAATCGCCTGGCCGCGTCGCTGCTCGCCCGGCTCGATCGTCTTGCCGATCGCGTGGCGGGCGATGTCAGCCATGCCGCCGCGCGGCTGGTCGCGGCGGAGTTCGATCCGTTCGTCGCGCTGCTCGGCCGGGGTCCGGCGCGCGCCGGCATGTTCCTCGGCGCGCGGGCGGAGGAGGCGAGCCAGGCCGATCTCGAGCCGCTGCGCACGCTCGCCCGCGCCGATCGCTGGCTGCGCACCCATAGCGCGCTCGCCGGCGAGGTCGACGCCTCCGATCTCGATCCCGCCCGGCGCGGCGAATGGACCGCCGAGCAATGGGCCCGGGCCGAGGCTGCCGGGCTGCTCGCGCTGGCGCCCGCTCCCACCCCCTCCGCCGGTAAAGTTGATCAACCGATCGACGACGGGACGGAGCTCGAGCCGCCGGTCTGGTGGGACGACAATATCGAGGAATGGCGCACCCGCTATCCCGCCCCGCCGGGCTTTCTCGGCGACGAGGACGGCGATTATGGCGATCCGGACTATTCGCGCGAGCTGACCCCCGAAGAGGCGGAGGCGCTTGAAGGCCCGCGCCGCGCCGAGCTCGCCGAGCGCGCCCGCGCGGAGGCGGCCGAGCGCGACGCCCTGTTCGGCTTCGTCCCCGCGCCGCCCCCGCCGCAGGAGGATCCGCTCGCCCTGGCCATCGAAGCCGCCCTCGAATCCGCCGCCGCGCCCGGGGCGGAAGACGCGGAAGACGCGGACGATTTCGGCGACGAGGACGAGAATTGGGACTATTCGAAGGACGCCGCCCTGCTCGCGGGCGAGTTGCCTGACAGCGAAGTGCCATGACGCCCGCACCCTTCCCCTCCCCCTTCGTCGCCCTCTTCCGTCACCCCGGACCTGTTCCGGGGCCCACCGTGCCGCTCGCGATGAACAAGCGGCTCAGAGCGCACCGCCCCGACGCGCCCTCGGCCCCGGAACGAGTCCGGGGTGACGGAAGGGGCTGACAGAAGGGGGTGACGGAAAGCGGGCGCAACCAACACCGTCATCCCCCTGCAACCCGGCGCGCGCACAATCGCCCCGTCAGGCGCACGGACCTGCCCGAACTTGCTGGCCCGTCCGCGCGTTTGTCGCGCAGGCGGCGCACCCCGCGCCGCTTTCAGGGAGAGTCCCCATGGGCATTTTCAGCAGCATCCGTGACGCGATCTTCGGCCATCCCAAGGCCGCCGCCCCCGCCCCCCAGGCAGCGCCGCAGCCCGTGCCGGCCGCCGCCGCCACTCCCCAGCCCGCGCCCCAGCCCCAGCCCGCCGCGCCGGCCGCCCCGGTCGATGTCGAGGCGGTGCTCACCGCGATCGTCGCCGAGAAGGGCAATCCCGATCTCAACTGGCGCAGCTCGATCGTCGACCTGATGAAGCTGCTCGGCCTCGATTCGAGCCTCGACAACCGCAAGGAGCTCGCCACCGAGCTCGGCTATACCGGCGAGAAGGACGGCAGCGCGGAGATGAACATCTGGCTGCACAAGGCGGTGATGAACGAGCTCGCCAAGAATGGCGGCCAGGTCCCCGCCAGCATGAAGGACTGACCCTGTTCCGTCACCCCGGACCCCGTTCCGGGGCCCACCGAACGTCCGGGCGATGCACCCGGAACCTCTCGCCCAGCGCGTGCGGCACGGTGGGCCCCGGAACAAGTCCGGGGTGACGGGAAGAGGATCCACCCTTGAACCAGGAGCCCCCAACCCCATATTCACCGTCAGGCGTCACGCCATATCAGCCGTTCCTCGCGAGGAACCCGGCGCCTTCCAGCCCT
Source organism: uncultured Sphingomonas sp. (assembly GCA_966211615.1). GTDB lineage: Bacteria > Pseudomonadota > Alphaproteobacteria > Sphingomonadales > Sphingomonadaceae > Sphingomonas. Next base: position 86,512 of record CBIHNZ010000016.1, on the reverse strand, counting down.
TGCAACGATGCACCAGCCGCGCCCCCGGCGCGCCTTTCGTGCATCCCACAGGGCGCATCAACCAGAACAGAAACAGGAACCAGAATTGAATTTTTTCGACAAGATCCACGAGACCCAGATTACCCGTAAGGCCCGTCAGCCCCGCGCAAGTTCGCGGCCCGTGCCGCTCCACCGCCGGCTTTTCCCGGTGGAATTCGCGGCCCCGTCGCCCAAATTCTCCCAGGGCGACATCGCACGCGCCGCGGTCCGCGAGGTGCTCGGCTGATCCGGGCCTAGGTCATGGCCGGCAGGTGCATCACCAGGTCGGCCGCATATTCGAGTATCGCCAGGGCCAGCACCAAGGTGGTGGCCCGCGTTCCCCGCACCAACGCCAGGGCGAGCAGCAGGGCGAAGTAAAGTGCCAGCATCCAGGCCTCCGTCGACGCGACGGGCCAGCTGCCGGGCACGAAGCGCATCACCGCCGCGACGCTCATGGCGTTGCAGGCGAGGATGCTGAGGGCGATGCGGCGCTTGTGGGCGAGCATCCAGCCATTGCCGTCCGCCCAGCCGGCGGCATCGTCGGGCTCGGGCCAGAGCTGGGTTGCGGCGAAGAAGTAGAGGCCGGTGACCAGCATGCCGAGCGCGAGCGCCGGCATCGTCACCGGCACCGCCTCCCGGGCGCTCCAGGCCGAGGCGCAGAAGGTGGCGATGTCGTAGAGCAGGAACAGGGCGAGCATCGGGCTCAGCCAGCCGATCCGCCGCGGGGCCTGATCAGCGAGGTTGGGCCGCTTGATCCCCCGGCCGAAGCCGCGAAGGATCTCGACGATGGCGAGCCCCAGCACGACGCCGAAAACCCCGAAAACAAACGCGAAACCGCTCATCGCCCACCCCCGTCGCCGGCCGAGATTTGCTATTCCGGCCTCATGCGCCCATATACGGTGTCGCTACAGTCGCAAATTGAACGGTCACTGGCGCTTTGCGGCTCCTCTTTCCTTCTCTTCGCCCCTCGCAGCACGAGGGCTCCCGACGCTCGGGGTCCCGATCATAGAAGGAAGCTCCCATGAGCATCACCGGTACCGTAAAGTTCTTCAATGCCGACAAGGGCTATGGCTTCATCGCTCCCGACAGCGGCGGCCAGGACGCGTTCGTCCACATCACCGCGGTCGAGCGCGCCGGCATGGCGACCCTCAACCAGAACCAGCGCGTCTCGTACGAGCTGGAGCAGGACAAGCGCGGCAAGACCAGCGCCGTCAATCTGCAGGCTGTCGACTAAGCTTCTTTAGGCGTCACCGATCGGCTGCCCTCCGCTCCCGCCTCGTGCGGAGCGGGGGGCGCCACTTCCCCCAGGAGACCGCCACATGGCCCAGGCCCCCAATTTCCGCGCCAACGCCGCCCAGTGCCGCGCCGACGCCAATGCCGCCACCCTCGCCAATGTCCGGGAACGGTGCCTCCGTGCCGAAGCCGCCTGGCTCGACATGGCCGAGCGCCAGGAGCGCGTCGAGACCGCCCGTGCGGTCCGCGAAAACCGCGGCGAACCCGCCGTGGCATAAGCACCGTCCGGTGCGCATCATACTCTGGTTTATACTGTAATAGTACCTAGCCTGCATCTTCTTGCAATGTAGGAAGCGGGGGGCCAACTGGGCTCAAGTCCCCGTATTAACCATATGAGTATGAGTCGATGGGCGAGATAGTCGCTCTAACTCCCGATCAAATCTCGAAATTGCGAGAACTTGTGGAGACGACGGCCGATCGCCTGGGCACCACGCCCGATGCTGCGATCGCCTTTGTCGAGACTGCCGCAACCGATGTCACAACGAGCCGCAAGGCGCCCCGGACACTCGCTCAATTTGCTGCAAGTTGGCGCGCTATCCGCCTGCGCCGCAACGAGACTTTGGGCACGGCGGTGTTCCGCGATCCGGCCTGGGACATATTGCTCGACCTGTTCATCGCCTCGGAAGAGGGCCGGCGCGTCTCGGTCACCGGCCTGTGCCACGCCTCGGGCGTGCCGACGACGACGGCGCTGCGCCATGTCGAACGGCTCGACGAGCTCGGCTTGATCGACCGTACCGCGGATCCTTCCGACAGGCGCCGCTTCTGGGTCACCGCCCGGCCGGACACGCTGAAGCGCGTCCGCGAAGTGGTGGCACGGCTTCGCGCGGTGATCTGAGCCGGCGCAGCCGCCGCCGATTTGGTACACCGAAGCAACCTTTCCCCCTCCCCAAGCATTGCCCTGTCATCAACAGGGAATGGGAGAGTGAAAATGCGCCTTTTCGCAGTCGGCCTTGTCGCCGTGGCGACCCTCGTCTCGGGCTGCACCGATACCTATGGCACGGAATCGGCGAGTTACTCGGGCTATCGCCAGTACGACTATAACCGGCCAGACCCCTCCTATGGCGGCTATTATGCCGATCGCTATTATCGGGACGACGGACGGCGCTATCGCGAGCGGCGCCTCGCCCGCAACGACCGGGTCTATCGTGGCCAGGATGGTCGCTATTATTGCCGCCGTTCGGACGGCACGACCGGGCTGATCGTCGGCGGTATCGCCGGCGGCGTGCTGGGCAATCTGATCGCCCCGGGCGGATCCGAGACGCTGGGCACCCTGCTCGGCGCCGCTGCCGGCGCCGCGGTCGGTTCGTCGGTGGAGAAGAACGAGGCGCGCTGCCGCTGACCCCCGCGCGCGGCGGTGGAGCGTTCCGCCGCCGCGCCGCCTACCCGATGGTATGACTTCGCGCCGCCGCACGGCTGCGCTAGATGCGGGCCCTCAACCTCCAGAGGAGCACGCCGATGACCACGCGCACCGCAACCGCCCGCTACGAAGGCTTCGGCAAGGAAGGCAAGGGTCAGATCACCTCGGCCTCGGGCGTGCTCGACGCAACGCCCTACAGCTTCAACACCCGTTTCGGCGACGAGAAGGGCACCAACCCCGAGGAGCTGGTCGCCGCGGCGCATGCCGGCTGCTTCACCATGGCGCTTAGCTTCGGGCTCGCCCGCGCCGGCTTCAGCGAGGGCAGCCTCGAGACCACCGCTGCAGTGAAGCTCGATTCCGATGGCGAGGGCGGCTTCCGCATCACCCGCTCGGACCTCACGCTCAAGGCCAATGTCCCCGGCATCTCCGAGGAGCAGTTCGAGGCGCTGGCCAAGGGCGCCGAGGCCAATTGCCCGGTCTCGAAGCTGCTCAAGGCCGAGATCACGCTGACCTTCGAGCTGGCCTGAACGATCCGGAAAAGGGCTTTGCATCCCGCGCGGACGCGAAGCCCTTTCCCTCTGGAACGCTCTCCTTGCCGCGTTAGGATGCCGCGCAAGGAGAAGGATCCATGCTCTTGCTCGCCGCGCTCGCCCTTGCTTCCGCTTCGCCCGACTATCGCGACCCGGCCAACTGGCTCTGCCGGCCCGGCCGTGAGGACGCCTGTACCCAGGACCTCACCACCACGGTGATCGCTGCCAACGGCACCCGCACTATCGAGAAGTTCGTGCGGGCCAGGGATCCCAAGTTCGACTGTTTCTACGTCTATCCCACCGTCTCGCTCGATCAGACCCCGAACAGCGATATGGTCGCGGGGCCGGAGGAGCGCAGCGTCGTCAAATTCCAGGCCGAGCGCTTCGCCGCGCAATGCCGCGTCTTCGCGCCGATCTACCGCCAGGTGACGCTCACCGCGCTACGCCAGCTGATGACCGGCCAGGCGCCGGCGGTCGACCGCGACCTGGCCTATGCGGATGTGAAGGCGGCGTGGGACGATTATCTGGCGCACGACAATCATGGCCGCGGCGTCGTACTGATCGGGCATAGCCAGGGTTCGCTGATCCTCACCCAGCTCGTCGGCCGCGAGATCGACGGCAAGCCGATTGCCGATCGCCTGATCTCGGCGATGCTGATCGGCAGCAGCGTGCCCGTGCCGATCGGCAAGGATGTCGGCGGCGTGTTCCGGTCGACACCGCTCTGCCGAAGCGCCCGGCAGACCGGCTGCGTGGTCACCTATGCCAGCTTCCGCGCGGATTCGCCGCCGCCGCCCGACACCCGCTTCGGCAAGGGCGACCGGCCCGGAGTCGAGGCGGGATGCACCAATCCCGCCGCGCTCGCCGGCGGCAAGGCACTGACGGCGCCCTATCTCGCCGCGTCAGGGACGATCCTGGGCGGCGGCGACGCGCAGCGCTGGACCGCCGACGGCGCGCCCGTCACCACGCCGTTCGTACGCCCGCCCGGACTGCTTGCCGCGCAGTGCGTCAAGGCGAACGGCTTCAACTATCTCGCCGTCATCGTGAACGCCGATCCGGCCGATCCGCGCACCGATCAGATCGGCGGCGACGTCAAGATCGGCGACATCGTGCTCAAGCAATGGGGCCTGCACCTGATCGACATGAATCTGGCGCAGGGCGACCTGGTCGCGCTCGCCGCCAGCCAGGCCAAGGCGTGGCGGGCCAGGCACGCGCGCTAGGTCAGCGCGGCGGCGCGATCCTGTTGAGCAGCAGCCGCCATAGCGGGATCGACGCCAACGCCGCCTGCCCCGCATAGGGCTGGATCAGCGTGATTACGAACGCGGTGCCGGCGCCGAGCAGCACCGCCAGTCCGCGCTGGCGGATCATGCCGCGGTGCTGCGAGCTGATCCGCTCGCCCACGACCGGCGGCGCGGTGGCGATGCGCTGGACCCAGATGTTGAGCACCGCGATCACCGTCATCCAACCGGTGTAGAAGGCGACCGGCACGCGCTGTCCGTAATATTCGGACGAGAAGGCCGTGAAGAACGGCATTGCCGCGATCGCGCTCAGCATGAAGAGGTTGGGCATGATCAGCTTCGGCGACCAGTGCCGCGCACAATCGAAGGCGCGGTGATGCCCAGCCCAGAAGGCGCCGATCACGAAGAAGGAAATGAAGAAGCTGGCAAAATTGGGGGTCAGCCGCGCCAGCGCCGAAAGATAGTCGAGATCGCTGGCCGGCTGGTGGACCTCCGGCACATGGATCTCGATGATCAGCAGCGTGATCGCAATCGCGAACACCGCGTCGGAAAAGAAGATCAGCCGCTCGAGCGCGTGCCCCGGCCCATGCGCTTCCGGCGCGTGCGTACTTTCCATCCCTTCCCCCTTTTTGCCGCCGGGGCGCAGGCTAGCAGAGGATCAGGCGCTCGTCTTGGGGGCTCGCGGTGCGCGGGGTTTCGCTGTTGCGGCGGGCTTGCGCTTCGCGGCAGGCTTCGCTGCCGCTGTGGCCTTAGGCGTAGCGGCGAGTTTGGCTGCAGCAGCAGGCTTGGCCGAGGCTACAGGCTTCGCGGCGGCCGGCTTGCGCTTCGCCGGCGGCTTGGCCGCGCTGGCGGGCTTTACGGCGGCCGCAGGCTTGGTTGTGGCAGTCGGCTTGGCAGCAGCAGCAGCGGCGACAGCCGGCTTGCGTACCCGCTTCACCACAGGCTTCGCAGCGGCGGCCGCGACAGGCGCAACCGGCTTCGGAGTGTCGACCGGCTTGTCATCCGCCTTGGCGACAGCGGGCTTCGCTTCGGGCTCGTTCTTGAGCTTGGCGGCAAGCGCGACCAGACCGGCGGCAAGCAGATCGGCGACGACCGGATGCTTGGCCAGCCCGCTCAACTTGCGCCGCACTTCCTTCGGCAGCTTGATGCCCGCAATGCTCTTCGGGAGCAGCGATCCCGTCCCGCCGTCCTTCTTTTCTTTCTTGCCGGCCATTTGATCTTCTCCACACTTTGTCACGCCAGTGTCACGGAGGATCACCCCTCCTGTCAACGCGTGATGCGAAGATGGACGCAAGGCCTTAATGTACGGTCTCTTCGGGCTCCTCCATTTCAAATTCGATCACCAGTTCGCCGCTCTCGAGCCTCTCGCGAATATTGTCCCGATCCGTCGGGCGGCCGGACGCTGCATCGGCCTCGCGGCTGACCATCGACTCGTCCTTGTCTGTTTTCCGGCTCGTCATGCTTCATCTCCTGCACCCCCGCAGTCCGAACGGGTGGAGGCGATGCTGCGTTCCATTGTTACGCCGGCGTATCCCGGCGCGCGGACACCAGCCGCTGGAGAAAGCCGTGCAGCCGGGTGCTGTTGGCTGCCCAGGTGAACGGCTCCGCCGCGGCTCGGACCAGCGGCTGCGCGGGCGGATCGGCCAGGATCGCGGCGATCCCTTCGCGAAACGCTTCGGGTGTACGCGCGACGATGCGGCCGGCGGCCTCGCCGGTCACGACCTGGCGCGCGCCGCCGATATCGGGGATCACCGCCGGCGTTCCGCTCGCCAGCGCCTCGAGCCAGGCATTGGCCAGCCCTTCGGACGACGAGGCCAGCGCCATCACGTCGGCGGCGGCGAGCATCTTCGGCACCTCGTCGTGCGGTACCGGGCCCAGCAGCCGGACGCGGTCGTCCAGGCCCAGGGTCGCGATCTGTGCGGCTAGGCGCGGACGCTCGGGTCCTTCTCCTGCGATCCACAGATGCACGCCCGGCATTTTCGCTACCGCGTCGACGACGATGTCATGCCCCTTGAGCGGGATCAGCGCGCCGACCGAAAGCACCAGCGGCCCCGATACTCCAAGCGCCGCCTTGGTCTCGACCCGGTCGCGCGGCGCGAAGCGCTCCAGGTCGACCCCGGTAACGATGCATTCGATCCGCCCGCCGGGCATGCCAAGCGCGATCATGTCGTCGCGCATCGGCAGCGATACCGAGAGCAGTCCTTCCGCCGCCCGCCCCGCCGCGACGATCTGGCGCGCGATGACGGGCTGCTTCGTCCACTGATGGATATCCGACCCCCGCGCCTTGATCGACACCGGCACGCCCAAACGCCGGCCGAGCTCGACCGCGGCGACACCGTCGGGAAAGAAGAATTCGGCGTTGATCACGTCGAACGGGAAATCGCGCCGGATGCGCTCAAGCAGCGGCGTCAGCGCCCGCGCCAGCATCACGCCATGAAAGCGCCCGCCAGTGCCGGGAAGATTGAGGAATCTGGGGCGGTCGACCCGCACGCCCTTCCATTGCTCATGGTCGGGAAGCGCGTTCAGCGCGGCGTAGCGGGGATGCGCGCTGAGCGGCCAGGGCGGCACGCCGAGCGGCGCGACGACGCGCAGTTCAACATCCTCGCGCGCCGCCAGCGACAGCGTCTGGCGCTCGACGAAGATGCCGAAATTGGGGCGCGACGCATCGGGAAACAGCGTCGAAAGGATCAGCACGCGGAGCATCGCGGGCGCTTATAGCGCGCGCTGGTTAATGCTCCGCGTGCCTCGATCAGTCCGCCTTAGCGGCAGCGACGCTTGCTGCCGCTGCGGTCGATCTCGCGGCCCGCAAGTGCGCCTGCGACGCCGCCGAGCACGGTGCCCGCAGTACGGTCGCCACGGGTGTCGATCGTGCGGCCGACAAGCGCGCCGCCCACGGCACCGAGCAACAGGCCGGTGGTGCCATCGGGCTTGCGGCAATAGGTGCGGCCGTCGCGACCACGCCACTCGCGATACGCATAGCGCTTCTTGTGATAGCGGCCGTGCTGGTCCGCCTTGAATTCATAGGTCTTGGCCTGGGCCATCGTCGCCGGCAGAACCAGAGCAGTCGGCACCCCCAGCGACATCGCGCCGAGCGCGAGCATCAGTTTACGCATTTCTTCACTCCCATTTTTTGCTTCGTTCAATTGCTACCGCAACCGTAACGTCTCGTGGATAGCGCGGGTTGCATGAACCACAAACTACGTGTCGTTCATGTTCAGGAGAGGTGGATGCAGGACCCCAAGGCGATCATCGCGGCGCTCGATCTGGCGCCCCACCCGGAGGGCGGCTGGTACCGCGAGACCTGGCGCGCCGAAGCCCCTCCAGGAGAACGCGCCGCCGGAACCGCGATCCATTTCCTGCTCGAGTCGGGCCAGCGCTCGCATTGGCACCGTGTCGATGCCGACGAGCTGTGGCTCTGGCACGCCGGGGCGCCGCTCGACGTGCGGATCGCGGACGAAAATTCGGCGGAAATCCGCAGCTTTCGGCTTGGCGGCGACGTGCTCGCCGGCTATTCGCCCCAGTGCCTGGTGCCGGCGAGTCGCTGGCAATCGACAGAGGCAAATGCCGGCTGGGCGCTGGTGAGCTGCATCGTCGTACCGGGCTTCGAATTCGCGAGATTCGAGCTCGCCCCGCCGGGCTGGTCGCCCATCGGGCGATAGGCTTTGTCCCCGTTATCCACGTTATCAACAGGCCCGACACCCTATTTCGCGCTTTGCGCGACTCGGGTTCGATGACACCATCACAACTGTAAGAAGGCGGTCAGGCAGCGGGAAACCAAAGCAGGATCAAGAGCTTACACCGGACCGGACGAACGCAGGTGCCTTCGGGAAACCACAGACGAACGGTTCGGGGGATGCACGGCCTACGATGCCAACGAAAATAAGGCGGCGCGCAAGCGTCGCGGCGATTTCGGGAAGCGGTCGGAAAGCTTGGCTGAGCCGAAAGCGGAGAGGTCGCGCAAGCGACGTCGAAGTAGCAGACTCGCCCGAAGGAATTTTCGGAAGCGCTCGCATTGCGCAAGTGATGCGGCGGTGGAAGGAAATCTGGGCAAATGTGTCCCGCAAGGCTTCAGAACTGTCCCCCCGGGTCAGGTCTGGAGCGGGCCGCCGAAGGCCGGAAAGGAGTCTGCCTTCGGGTAGTCGCACCATCCGGCCTCGGTGACCGACGCGAAGCTCGCATGCCCTTGCCGGCGCGAGTGGAGCATGCCGCCGAAACCAGGCCGCGCGATCCTTCGGGATCAGGCAGCTGAAGTCCGGTGACATGGGGACTGGCAGCAATGCCGGTCCCCTTTTGCGTTTCGAGCCCATGGCGGCGCAATGGGCGAAAGCTCGGCCCCCGGTTCAAATGCCCCGATACTCAGCTTCTCAAGCCAAGACATGATTATGCGGGAGGCCGTTTCGCGCTAAGAACCGTGGCGACGCGGTGCCGGACCAAGGCATTGCGGGGAGAACGCGATGCCTGCGGACACGGACATCGTCATTGTCGGCGGCGGAGCCGGAGGGCTTGAGCTCGCCGCGCGCCTGGGTCGCCGCTTCGGCCACAGCGAAGGCAAGAGGCGCGTCCTGCTCATCGACCGCTCGATCTTCCATCTCTGGAAACCCACCCTGCACGAGGTGGCCGCCGGCTCGCTCGACGCGCATCAGGAAGGCCTTTCCTATCCGCTGCTGGCACGCCGTAATCATTTCACCTTTACACTTGGCGACCTGATCAGCCTGGACCCGGACGCAAAAACGATCGAGCTCGCGGACATATGCGACGATGACGGGCAGGTTCTGGTCGGACGCCGCTCGATCCCCTATCGCACGCTCGTCCTGGCGACCGGAAGCGGCTCCAATCTGTTCGACACGCCGGGGGCCGCCGAGCACGCACATCTGCTCGAGGACGTCGCCGACGCCGAGGCCTTCAACCAGCGCCTGACCGCCGCTCTTCTAGCCGCGGCCTATTCCGACAACCGGACGTTGAACATCGCGATCGTCGGCGCGGGCGCGACCGGCGTCGAGCTCTCGAGCGAGCTGATCGAGGGGCATGGCGAACTCTCCGCCGGGCTGGCGCCGGACCAACGCTTCGACCTGCTGGTGACCCTGATCGAGGCCGCGCCGCGCATCCTGGGCGGCCTGCCCGAAAAGCTCGCCGCAAAGGCCACCCGCGCACTCCAAGCCAGGGGCGTCCACCTGCTGACCGATGCCAAGGTCGCCGCCGTCCATGCCGACCGGCTCGAAACCAGCCAGGGTCTGGTCCCTGCCGATCTGATCGTCTGGGCAGCAGGGGTGAAGGCGTCGGAGCATAATCGCGCCCTCGGCCTGACCACCGGCCGGCTGAACCAGTTCGTCGTCGACGATCATCTGCGCGCCTCCGCACCGGGCGTCTTCGCCATGGGCGACTGTGCCGAGGCTCCCGGTCCGGGCGGCAAGCCCGTTCCCGCGCGCGCACAGGCAGCCGCGCAGCAGGCAGCCTATCTCGCTCGCGTTCTCGCCGATCCGTCGCGGGATCGAGGCCCCTATGTCTATCGCGATCGCGGCTCGCTGGTGTCGTTGGGCGAGGGCCAGGGCGTCGGCTCGCTGATGGGCGGCCTGGCCGGGCCGAACTTCCTGATCGAAGGGCTGATCGCGAGATGGGTCTATATGGGGCTGCACCTCGATCATCACCGGGCGATCATCGGCATCCGGCGGACCATGTTGCTGGCGCTGTCGCGGCTGTTGCATCGCCGCGTTTCCGGTCGACTGAAGCTGCACTGACGCGGCGCATCCGGAGCGAACCGCGACGGTGCCGGCCTAGTCCAGCGGGTAGAGCGCCCCGGCGACCCAGCGCAGCTCGGCTCTGAGTACGCCCCAGGCGCGCGCCGCGGCGCGGCTGTCCATCGCCTCCACGCCGATCCCGCGCTCGCCCAGCGCCTTGATGAGTGCCAGCGGCGGTCGCACCAGCGTCGCGCCGGTGCCGAGCAGGAGGAATTCGGGCTGGGGGTTCAGCGCGAGCAACGGCGCCAGATCGGCTTCGCGCAGCTCGGTGACCGGCGGGGGCGACCAGCCATCCGCGCGCTCGGGCGTGATCAGCAGCCCTTCGTAGACATTCTCGTCGACGCGGAAGCCGCGCCCCGAAAAACCGGAGATCACCGGTCCCTCGGCGCTGCGGCGTTCCATTTTCATGCGACGCGTCCCTTAGGGGAGTTCTTTGGCCCGCACGCGCTCGGCGTTCGACTGCTCGCTCTTGTCCTCGCGCACGCCGGGCTTCAGCCCGAGCGTGATCAGCAGCGAGGACGAGACATAGATCGACGAGTAGGTGCCGACGACGATGCCCAGCATCATGGCGGCGGTGAAGCCGCGCAGCACATGGCCGCCCCAGATCAGCAGCGCGGCGAGCGCGAGCATGATCGTCAGCGAGGTCATCACCGTACGCGGCAGCGTCTCGTTGACCGAAAGATCGATCAGCTCGCTCATGCCCATCTTGCGGTACTTGCGCATGTTCTCGCGGATACGGTCGTCGATCACCATCTTGTCGTTGATCGAATAGCCGATGATCGTCAGCACCGCGGCGACGATGTTCAGGTCGAACACCAGCTGGGTGAGCGCGAAAAAGCCCAGCGTCATCAGCACGTCGTGGATGATCGCGACCGCGGTCGAGACGCCGAACTGCCATTCGTAGCGGAACCACGAGAAGATCGCGATGCCGATGATCGCCAGGAACACGGCAAGGATGCCGTTCTGGATCAGTTCGCCCGAAACCTTGCCCGACACGGTCGAATAGTTCGAGAAGGTCGCGCCCGGGAATTTCGTGGCCAGCGCGGTCTTGACCTGCTCCACCATCTTGTCGGTCGCGTCCGGCGCGGTTGACTCGGGCGGCGGAAGGCGGATCGAAACGATATTCTTTCCACCGAGCTGCTGAAGCGTCGCTTCGCCCAGGCCCAGCCGGTTCACCGTGGAACGCACCTGATCGAGCGGCGGCGCCGTCTTGAACTCCTCCTCGATCGAGACGCCACCGACAAAGTCGACGCCCAGGTTGAGGCGGTGGACGAACACCAAGGCGATCGACGCTATGGTCAGCAACGCTGTCACTGCGAACGCGACGTGGCGGATTCGAACGAACGCGATGTTCGTATTGTCCGGGATGATCTTGAGGAGCCGCATGGTGCCGCGCTTCCGTTAAATATGGATCTCGCTGGGGCGGTTGCGACGCACCCAGATCGAGACGAGCATGCGGGTGAAGACGACCGCGGTGAACACGGAGGTAGCGATACCGATCAGCAGCACCACCGCGAATCCGCGGATCGGGCCCGAGCCCAGGATCAGCATGATGAACCCGGCGATCGCGTGCGTCACGTTTGCTTCGAAGATGGTGCGGCTGGCTTCCTTGTAGCCGAGCTCGACCGCCTGCGTGACGCTCCGCCCCCGCCGCCGCTCTTCGCGGATGCGCTCGTTGATCAGCACGTTGGCATCCACCGCGGTGCCGATCGTCAGCACGAAGCCGGCGATGCCCGGCAGGGTCAGCGTCGCGTTGAGCATGCCCATCACCGCGAGGATGACCAGCACGTTGATGATCACCGCCAGCGTCGCATAGATGCCGAAGCGGCCATAGGTCAGGATCATGAAGGCGATGACCGCGACGACCGCGATGATCGAAGCGGTGATGCCCGCCTTGATCGAATCGGCGCCGAGCTCGGGGCTGACGGTCGATTCCTGCACGACCTTGAGCGCGATAGGCAGCTTGCCGGAGCGCAGCGCGATCGCGAGCTCGTTGGCGCTCTGCACGGTGAAGCCGCCATTGATGACGGCGCTGCCGCCAAGGATGGGCTCGTTGATCCGCGGGGCGGAAATCACCGTGCCGTCGACGATGATCGCGAACGGCTTGCCCGAATTTTCCTGCGTCACCTTGGCGAAGCGCTTCGAGCCCGCCCCGTCCAGCTGCAGCGTCACGCCCGGCGCGCCGGTCTGCGGGTCATAGGTCTGATTGGCGTTCGTCAGCATGTCGCCGGTGATCATCACCTGGCGCTGCACAGCGATCTTGCCGCCACCCTCTGCATAGGGCAGCACAATCGAACCCGGCGGGACATTGCCCTGCGCGATCTGCGCGGGATCAGCGCTGGTGTCGACCAGGCGGAACTCCAGCTTGGCGGTCGTGCCCAGCAGCTTCTTGAGCGCGGTAGGGTCCTGCAGGCCCGGCACCTGGACGACGATGCGGCTATTGCCTTCGCGCACCACGGTGGGCTCGAGCGTGCCCAAAGCGTTGATGCGCTTATCGACGACTTCGCGCGCGTCACTCATCGCGGTGTCGATCGCCTGGTCGATGCCTGCCTTGGTCGGCGTCATCACGAAGCGAGTCGAATTGATGACCTCAATGTTCCAGTCGCGCTGGCCGGTGGTGCCGACGCCGTTGGTCAGCGGCAGCAGCTTCTCGCGTGCCGCGTCCACCTTGCTGGGATCGCGGACCATGAAGCTGAGCTTGCCGCCCTGCACCGAGATGTCGCCGATATCGACGCGCGGATCGCGGCGCATGTCGCTGCGCACCTGATCCTGCATCTGCTCCAGCTTGGCCTTGGCGACGTCGCCCGTCTCGGCTTCCAGCAGCAGATAGGATCCGCCGGCCAGATCGAGGCCCAGGTTGATCGCCGGATGCGGGATCCATTTCGGCCAGGTTTCGCGCACGCCCTTGGGCACGAAGCTCGGCACCGCGAGCAGGATCATGATGGCCAGGCCGATCGTGATCGACAGGACCTTCCAGCGCGGGAAATCCAGCATCAGTCGTTCGCTGGCTTGCCGCCGCCGAGCGGCCGCACTTCGGCGAGCGTCGCCTTGATCGCGCGGACCTTCACCTGCGGCCCGAGCTCGAGCTCGACTTCGGTCTCATCGACCTTGGTCACCTTGCCGATCAGCCCGCCGGCGGTGACGACGGTGTCGCCCTTCTTCACGCTCTGAACGGAGGCCTGAAGATCCTTCATCCGCTTCTGCTGCGGGCGAATCATCAGGAAATAGAAGACCACGAAGATGAGGACGAGCGGCAGCAGCGAGACAATCGCGCCTGCTGTGCTGCCGGATCCTGCCGCGCCTGCGGCCTGTGCATATGCTGGGGTGGCGAACATGGGTTCCCGAAAAGCCTGAGGGCGGGGCGCGGAAGCCGGCCCCGTTTCAAGGCGCGGGCGCTAACATGCGTTCAAACTACGCGCAACTATTGTCGCAGTCGCTTGCATCCCGCGATGAAGCGGCATAGAGGGCGCAACCTCGGTCGGGGCGTAGCGCAGCCTGGTAGCGCATCACACTGGGGGTGTGGGGGTCGCAGGTTCGAATCCTGTCGCCCCGACCAATCATCTAAAGGGACAAGCGGGGTCACCGTCGCACGAGAAGCGACGGTCGCATTCGCGCGCCTTCAGCTCGGATCGTCGAGGCTGAACTCGTCTGCGTCCTCGTCATAGGCGAAGATCTCCGCATAGCGGCCCCATTGCGTGACCGCGCGCAGCGTCTCGGCGGCATAGTCCGGCGACATATGGTCCTCCAGCTCGTCGCGGAAACGGCGCGCCGGTGCGGTGTGGCTCGCGCGCTCGTCGAGGATGCGGCGGATATGCAAAGCCAGCGGGACATGCGTGAGCAGCGCCTGGGCGAAGATCGCGGTGCGCTGGTCGACATCGGCCACCGCATAACGCCGCCCGAGCGGCGTGAGCGCGAGATCGCCCTCGGTCAGGTCGGCAAAGCGCATCAGCTGCAGCGTCTCCGCCATCGGGAACAGCTCGTCGATCTCGAGCTGCAGCTCGTCCGCGAGATCGGCCATGCTCGCCCGGCCGTCGAACAGCGTGGCGTCGACTTCCTCGATCAGGCCCGAGAGCGCGTCGGTCGGCACTGCGGTCAGCGCCATGGCGATGCCGGGGCCCTGCACCGCGTCGCCGCGCGCCGGCTCGGGCGCACGCGCGGTCATCCGGGCATAGATGTCGTCGACCAGCGCGCGGAACGCCGGATCCAGCCGGTCGCGGGGCTGGGGCAGGTCGACCTTGATCTCGGCCGCCACCCGCCCCGGGTTCGACGAGAAGACCAGGATGCGGTCGCACATCAGCACCGCTTCCTCGATATTGTGGGTGACGATCAGGATCGACTTGATCGGCATCCGCCCTTCGGACCAGAGATCGAGCAGGTCGGTGCGCAGCGTCTCCGCGGTCAGCACGTCGAGCGCCGAGAAGGGCTCGTCCATCAGCAGCAGCGAAGGATTGACGACGATCGCGCGCGCCAGCCCGACGCGCTGGCGCATCCCGCCCGAAAGCTCCTTGGGATAGGCGTTCTCGAAGCCGTCCAACCCGATCAGGTCGATCGCCGCCAGCGCGCGCGTACGGCGCTCCTCGGCCGGCACGCGCTGCGCCTCCAGACCCAGCTCGACATTCTGGAGCACGGTCAGCCAAGGGAAGAGCGCGAAGGTCTGGAAGACCATGCTGACGGTCGGCGCCGCGCCGTCTTCGCCGGCGACGAATCCGATCGAGCCCTCGTCGGGCGTGATCAGCCCGGCGATCGAACGCAGCAGGGTAGACTTGCCCGATCCCGAACGGCCGAGCAGCCCGACTACCTCGTTCTCGTTCAGCGTCAGATCGACATCGTCGAGCACCAGCAAGCCGCTGCCGCCGGCCTTGCCGTAGCGGTGGCGCACATGCTCGACATTGACGAGCGGGCGCGTCGGGAAAAGGCGGGCGAGGTCGGTAGCCATGGGACAGCTCCTGGTCGTGAAGGTCAGCCGAGCCGCAGGCGGCGGTCGGCGAAGCGGTAGAGCGGCCGCCACAGCAGCCGGTTGAAGCCGATGACGAAGATCGACATCACCGCGATCCCCAGCGTCACGCGCGGATAATCGCCGGCGGCGGTGGCACGCGCGATATAGGCGCCCAGCCCGGTCGCCTCGAGCCGCTGGCTGCCCCAGGTCACCGCCTCGGCGACGATGCTGGCGTTCCACGATCCGCCCGAGGCGGTGAGCGCGCCGGTGACGTAATAGGGAAAGATCCCCGGGATCGCGAGCGTGCGCCACCATTGCCAGCGCCGGACGCCGAACATCCCCGCCGCCTCGCGCAGATCGTTGGGAATCGCGCTCGCGCCGGCGATCACGTTGAACAAGATGTACCACTGGGTGCCGAGCACCATCAGCGGCGACAGCCAGATATCGACGTTCAGATGCCAATGGACGATCGCCAGCACCGCGAAGGGGAACAGCACGTTCGCCGGAAACGCCGCGAGGAACTGCGCGACCGGCTGGAGCCGCTCCGCCCAGCGCGGGCGCAGCCCGATCCACACGCCGATCGGCACCCAGATCAGGCTGGCGAGCGCGATCAGCACCAGCACGCGGACCATGGTCACGAAGCCCAGGCTCAAAGCCGTGAGCGCATCGCTCCAGGCCAGGTTGCGCGCGACATAGCCGATGATCAGCCACGCCGCGGCGGAGAGCGCGACCGCAAGGCCCCCGAACCACAGCCCCTGCCCCAGCCGGTTCGGACCCGCGCGCCGGGCGTTCCGCGCCTTGCGCGCCGGGCGCCGGTCGATCGCCATCATCAGCCGCCCCAGGCCGGTCAGCGGCGAGAACAGCACCGGCAGCAGGCGCGTGCGGCGGAACAGGTCATAGGCCCAGCTCTGCGGCTGATCCTGCGATGCGGTCTGCTCGAAGCGGAAGCGGTCGGCCCAGGCGACCACCGGGCGGAAGACGAGTTGGTCGTAGAGCAGGATGACGATTGCCATCGCCCCCACCGCCCAGCCGATCGCGCGGAAATCCTGCCGTTCGATCGCCAGCGCCAGCCAGGACCCGATGCCCGGCAGCATGATGCGGGTGTTGCCGACGCTGATCGCCTCGGAAGCAACGACGAAGAACCAGCCGCCCGACATCGACATCATCGCGTTCCACACCAGGGCGGGGGTCGCGAAGGGCAGCTCGAGCCGGATGAACTTGCGCCACGGCGACAGCGCGAAGCCGCGCGTCACTTCCTCCAGGTCGGCCGGCACCGAGCGCAGCGACTGGTAGAAGCTGAACGCCATGTTCCAGGCCTGGCTGGTGAAGATCGCGAAGATCGCGGCGAGCTCGACGCCGAACTGCTCACCGGGGAACAGCCCCATGAAGAAGGTGACGGTGAAGGTGAGGAAGCCGAGGATCGGCACCGACTGGAGGATGTCGAGCGCGGGCACGATCACCATCTCCGCGCGGCGGCTCTTGGCGGCCCAGGTGGCGATCACGAAGGTGAACAGCAGCGATGCGCCCAGCGCGGCGAACATGCGGAGCGTGGTGCGCAGCGCATAGCCGGGCAGGTTCGCCGGATCGAGCGTCACCGGCGCGATGCGCAGATGCGACAGCGGTTCGGCCATGCCCTCGGCACCGCGAATGACAAGGATCGCGATTCCTCCCAGCAACAGGAAGGCGATCGCATCGGCCCAGCTCGGTGATGGCGCCACGCGCAGGAAGCGCGAGAAGCTTGCCACGCCCCGGCTGGCTAGGGGCATATTGGTCATGTCTCACCTCATGGGCGTGCCGTAGACGGCGCCCGGGCGAGACTGACGGGATCAGGCTCCGCGGATCGCCCCCGACGGCGCGTACAATCGACTACTGTCGCTTGGCATTGTGTTTATCGGTTCCTGATCGCCGGCGAGTCGCCGGTTGCCGGCCGCTTGCTCCCGCACCGCAGCATTGTCAATTCGCACCCGCGTTGGATCTATAATCCACAGCTTTGCGGCGTACCATTTACGGCCCCTAAACCCTTTTATGACCAACGCTATCTCGGGCAGGAGCGAGTGAGCGACATGGGTTTGGTAGCGTATCTGTATCGCGATTCCCGATGGGCGGAACGGCACACGGTCGAGCGCGACGCGACGCTGCGCGATTCCGATTGGGCGCCGATCGACGTCACGGTCGAGGATCTGTCCGAAAGCGGCTTCGGCGTGGTCGCCACGACCGAACTGGCGATCGGTGCCGAGATCGGGCTCGGCCTGTCGGGGATCGGCATGCGCGAGGCCCGCGTCGTCCGCCGCGCGGGCGATCTTTACGGTTGCGAGTTTCTCGTGCCCCTCAACGCGCAGGAACTGCGCGCGGCCCTGGCGACTCCTCCGATGACGCCGATCCCGCTGCCGTTCGACAGGACGGAAATCGGCGCGGCGGAAGAGCATATCGAACGGCTACCGCTCGGCATGCGCGCGGTTGCGATCGTGGCCGGCGCGGTGCTGGCATGGGGAATCGCAATCGGCCTGGGCTGGGCGGCGTTCAAGCTCGTCCGCGGCATCCTGCCGGCCTAGCTCGGACCCTCACCGTCACCCCGGACTTGGTCCGGCGTCACGGCTTGGCACCGATATGTCCGGATATTCGGGCGACCGGGACCGCGCGAACGCAGTCCCGATGCCCGTTCCCTACTTCGCCAGCGATTCCAGCTTGGCGGTATCGACCGCGGCGACCGCGCTCTTCAGCGTCGCCATGTCGGGTGCCTGGCCTTCGGCCTCGACCATGAAGCGGCTGCCGTACAGCACTCCATAGGTGCCGCTGCCGCTCTTCTGCCATTTCTCGGTGGTCATCCGGCCGTTGACCACGCCGACCTTTTCATAGCCGTCGGCGTCTTCGCGATTCGACTGGACCCCCATCGCCTCGCCCATCGCTCCCATGGCCCCGGCGAGCGCGGCATCGGTGATCGACAGGCGGAACTGCTTGTCGCCCGCGCTATAGGTCCCCTGGGCGTTCGAGCCGCCGATTCCGGCCGCGGCGCCCGACGAGCTTTCGGTGGCGGTGCGGTTCCAACCGCCGATCGAGGCGGGCAGCATTGCCGCGAGCTGCTCGGGCGGCAGCGCCGGCGCCTTGCCGTCGGCGGCCGCCGCCTGCTGCGCCTGCATCTTGTCCGTGACCGCCTGCATCCGCTTGGCGGCTTCGTCGATCTTGGCGGTGTCGATCGTCCCGACTCCGGGCACCGTCACGCTGCCGGCGCCGCTGGTGGACAGCAGCGCGGGCCGCGCGAACATCGCGGTCGAAGTGATCACCACCCAGCCGACGACGAACGACAGCACCACCGCGCAGACGATCGTCACCACCGTATAGCCGACCGCCTTGTCCGCCGGCGCCTTCATCAGGCGTGGCAGGCCGAGATACAGGAGATACAGGCTGTAGAGGCCCAATATCGCCAGGATCGAGAGCGGCGGCACGATCTGGAAGATGCCGGCGACATAGGAAGCGGTTGCCGAATAGGCCGCCACCTTCATCGCCTGGACGCGATTCTTCGTCCCGCCGAAGCTGGGTGCGAGCGCATCGATGATCAGCGCGAGCACGAAGACGCTGATCAGGGCGCAGACATAGGCGACGATGGCGGTGGACACCGCGAACATGATCGACGGACGGAACGAGACGAGCCCCGGAACGCCATAGCCGAACACCAGCGAGCCGATCAGCCCGGCCACCGGCCCGATCGCGGCGAGCGGTACGACCCAGCCGGTCATGATCCCGCCGACGGTCGCCGGCTCGGGATCGATGCGTCCCCATTCGGCGTTGGGCTCGAGCAATATCCGCTTGATGCGGGCTACCATGCCCGCAGGCGGCGGCGTCTCCGGAAACTCACTGGCCATGAATCTGCCTCCTTAGAAGTGGATTTCGGTCACTGGGATCTCGCGCGGAGGCCGGCTGGAACGGAAGATCGAAGCCTCGATTGCGATATCCGCGGTTGCTCCCCCTGTCGCTCGCCATGAGCGGAAACCAAATGATGCTGGCCGGGCACGGCACTACCATATTTTCGTCCGCAAGAATGCGAAACTAGTCATTGCACGCGATAGGAAGGTTCGCCCGCGCCGTGACGATTCGATGGCACGGGGATATTTGCGTAAGCGAAACGGCTCCCCATATCCGCGTCCATGAGCGGAACTTCCAATGCGTGGCACGGCACGACCATTCTCTCCGTGCGCAAATCGGGCAAAGTCGTGATCGCCGGTGACGGCCAGGTTTCGGCAGGGCCCACCATCATGAAACCCAACGCGCGAAAGGTCCGTCCCCTCGGCGACGGTTCGGTCATCGCCGGCTTTGCCGGCGCGACCGCGGACGCGTTCACCCTGTTCGAGCGGCTCGAGGCCAAGCTGGAGCGGCACCAGGGCCAGCTGCTGCGCGCCGCGGTGGAGCTCGCCAAGGAATGGCGGACCGACAAATATCTGCGCAACCTCGAGGCGATGCTTCTCGTCGCCGATAAGGAACTGACGCTGATGATCACCGGCAACGGCGACGTCCTCGAGCCCGAAGGCCATCCCGAGGGTATCGTCGCGGCGATCGGATCGGGCGGCAACTTCGCCCTCTCTGCGGCGCGCGCGCTGATCGAATATGAGCAGGATCCCGAGGTCATCGCGCGCAAGGCGATGAAGATCGCCGGCGAGCTCTGCGTCTACACTAACGACCGGCTGACCGTGGAGACGCTGGACTCGGCCAACTAGTCCCCTCCCGCTTGCGGGAAGGGTTAGGGGAGGTGTTTTCCTCCCCGACGCCGCCCGCGATCGAATCCCCTCCCCCGACCCCTCCCGTAAGCGGGAGGGGAGAAGAGAAGAAATGAACGACAAACTCACCCCAAAGACCATCGTCGCCGCGCTCGACGCGCACATCATCGGCCAGAAGGACGCCAAGAAGGCCGTCGCGGTTGCGCTGCGCAATCGCTGGCGTCGGCAGCAGCTCTCCGCCGATCTGCGCGACGAGGTCACGCCGAAGAACATCCTGATGATCGGGCCCACCGGCTGCGGCAAGACCGAGATCAGCCGCCGTCTGGCAAAGCTCGCCGACGCTCCCTTCGTGAAGGTCGAGGCGACCAAGTTCACCGAGGTCGGCTATGTCGGCCGCGACGTCGAGCAGATCGCCCGCGACCTGGTCGAGGAAGCGATCCGGCTCGAGAAGGAACGCCGCCGCACCGCGGTGAAGGACAAGGCCGAGGAAGCGGCGATGGGCCGCCTGCTCGACGCGCTGACCGGCAAGGACGCCAGCACCGCCACCCGCGAGGCTTTCAGGCAGCGCTTCCAGGACGGCGTGCTCGACGCTACCGAGATCGAGATAGAGATCGAGCAGGCCCCGCAGATGCCGTTCGAGATCCCCGGCGGCGGCGCGCAGATGATCAACCTGTCCGAGATGATGGGCAAGGCGTTCGGCGGGGCACCGCTCAAGCGCCGCAAGCTCAACGTCCGCTCGGCCTGGGACAAGCTCGTCGAGGAAGAGGCCGACAAGCGCCTCGACCAGGACGAGGTCAGCCGGGTCGCGCTGGCGGACGCGGAGGCCAACGGCATCGTCTTCCTCGACGAGATCGACAAGATCGCCGTGTCCGACGTGCGCGGCGGTTCGGTGAGCCGCGAGGGCGTGCAGCGCGACCTGCTGCCGCTGATCGAGGGCACCACCGTCGCCACCAAATATGGGCCGATGAAGACCGATCACATCCTCTTCATCGCCTCGGGCGCGTTCCACGTCGCCAAACCGTCGGACCTGCTCCCCGAGCTTCAGGGCCGCCTGCCGATCCGCGTCGAGCTGAAGGCGCTGACCGAGGAGGATTTCGTCGCGATCCTGTCGGACACCAAGGCGAGCCTGGTGGCGCAATATGCCGCTCTGCTCGGCACCGAGGGGGTGACGATCGACTTCACCGACGACGGCATCCGCGCGGTCGCCAAGATCGCGGCGGAAGTGAATGCCGAGATCGAGAATATCGGCGCCCGCCGGCTGCAGACCGTGATGGAGAAGCTGCTCGAGGAAGTCAGCTTCGACGCCGAGGATCGTTCGGGCACCAGCCTGGTGATCGACGCGGCTTATGTCGATAGTCAGCTGTCGAGCATCGCCCGCAACACCGATCTCAGCCGCTACGTAGTGTCGCGCCGGAGAGCCGCGCCACCCCGCTTCCCCGCCCCGACCGGGTGGGTACTACGGGGTTGGAACAGAACCGGCGGGGGCTCGAGGCCCCGGCCTTTTCTTTTGCCGCAAGGTTGGAAGACTCGCTCCGCTCGCCACCCTCCCCAGCCCCTCCCTTGCAGGGAGGGGAGCATCTGCTCAACGACCTTGTCGATCGGGTTTCAGTTCTTCGGCTTCGAATAGGGCGTGAACTTGCCGAAGCGGCAATAGGCGCCGGGAATGCTGCTGCCGGGCTCGAGGATCCGGAACTGGTCGTTGCGGCAGATCTGCGATCCGTGCAGCTCGACGATCATCGTGTTGAACGGCTCCAGCCCCGGGCATTCGGCCTCAAGATTATTGACCCACACGCGTTGGCCCTGGCGATAGATCACCGTCTTGCGGTCGATGATCTGGGGACCGTCATTGTTCGTGCTCGAATTGATGCAGTCCTTCGGCTTGCCCGCCGTGCGGTCGCCGATCGCCTTGGCCAGGTCGCGGTCGGCCTCGGCCTGGCGCGAGGCGCTCTGCTCGGCGCTCGCGGTGCAACCTGCGACCAGCAGCGCTCCGATCGTCAATACTGCCCAGCGCATCGCTCTCTCCTTATTTGGTATAGGGGGTGAACTTGCCCAGCGAGCAGCTGCCCGTGAACATGCCCCCGGTCGGCGCCCGCGTCTGGACGATGTCGCCGTCGCATAGCTGGCCGGAGATGCTCCGGGTCACCACCACATCGCCCCGTGCCAGCCCGTTGCAATGGCCGACTACGTCGTTGCGCCACACGCGGCCCTTGCCGGCGATGTAGAGGATCACGCCGTCGGCGGTGAGGATCTCGTTCGCCTTGTCGCGGCGCAGGCAGCGCATCGGCTCGCCGGCCTTCAGCCCGCGCAGTTGCTTCTCGATCTTGGCCATTGCGGGATCGGGGCGATGCTGCGCGGCATCGGCGGCGGTGAGGCCGGCAAGAAGCAGGATCGCGGGCACGGCTAAGCGGATCATGTTGCTCTCCTCATGCCCCTAAGACGATCATAACGCCTTCAACCCGCAAATGCATCCTTTGCGGCGCGGCGCTCCGCCAGAATTTCGACCGAGCCTGCGCGCATGAATGGATTGGTGGCGCGTTCCGCACCGATCGTCGTCGGCACCGTCGCCTCGCCTGCCGTGCGCGCGGCGTCGACCTCCACCATGCGCGCGACGATCGCCGCATTGTCGGGCTCGGCGACCCGGGCATAGCGGCCATTCGACTGGGTATATTCGTGCGCGCAATAGACGCGCGTCTCGGTCGGCAGCTGCGCCAGGCGCTGCATGTTGCGGAACATCTGCTCTGCCGTCCCCTCGAACAGCCGTCCGCAGCCCATCGCGAACAGCGTATCGCCAACGAACACGACACCGTCCTGCGCGAAGTGATAGGCGATGTGCCCCGCGGTATGCGCCGGCACTTCCATCACCCGGGCGACATGGCTGCCCAGCGCGACGGTGTCGCCCTCGCCCACCAGCCGGTCGGCAGTCGGGATGCGCGCCGCCTCGCCTGCCGGGGCGATCACCTCGCAGCCGGTCGCGGCCTTGATCCCGGCATTGCCGCCGGTGTGATCGGGGTGCCAGTGCGTGTTCCAGATCGCGGTGATCGGCCAACCGCGCCGCTCCGCCTCGGCGAGTACCGGCTCGGCCTGGGCCGGATCGACCACCATCGTCTCCACGCTCTCGGGATCGTGGACCAGCCAGATGTAGTTGTCGCTGAGCGCCGGAATGCGGACGATTTCGAGTTCAGCCATTCGATCCCTCCAGCGCGGCTTGCGCGAGTTCGCGCGTCAGTTGTTCGGCGCTCATGCTGCGGACTCCCGCCGCGCCCTGCCCCGCCCACAAGGGCGAATAGTCCCCGCGTCCGTCCGCCTCGGCCACCTTGCGCAGCGGTGCGAGCGCGGCCGACGCATAGGGAAATGCAGGCGCCGCCGGCGAAATCGCCCCGAGATCGCGCATCAGCCGATTGCGGATGCCGCGCGCCTCGCGGCCCGAGAACAGGTTGGTGAAGGCCCCGTCCGCCGCCGCTTGGGTGCCGAGCAGCGCGCGATAGGGCGCCGAGATCAGGCTTTCAGGGCTCGCCAGATAAGCGGTCCCGATCTGCACCGCGCTCGCACCGGCGCCGAGCGCCCGCGCAACACCCGCAGCATCGACGATGCCGCCCGCCGCGACCACCGGCACGTCAAGCCGCTCGGCGAGCAGTTCCGCCAGCGATGTCGGTACGTGACCGTCCAGGAACCAGCCAGCATGGCCGCCCGCCTCGGCGCCCTGAGCGATCACCGCGTCGCAGCCGCGCTCGGCCAGCCAGCGCATCTCCGCCGGCGTCGTCGCGCAACCAAAGACCTTCGCGCCCGCTCCCCGGACGCGGTCGAGCAGGGTCGCCTCGGGCAGTCCGAAATGGAAGCTGACGATCTCGGGTCGCACCTCCTCCACGACCGCGCACATCTCGGCGTCGAATGGCCGGCGCAGCGGCGGCGGCGCCTCGGGCGCGACGCCTTCCTCGGCATAATAGGGCGCCAGCAACGCGCGCCACACGCGCTCGTCGGGCGGCGCAGGCAAGTCGTGGCAGAAGAAATTGAGGTTGAGCGGCCCCTTGGCAGCGCTGCGCACCTCGGCCACCTGCGCACGCACCTGCGCCGGCGCCAGCACCGCGCAGGGCAGCGACCCGACCGCTCCGCCGCGCATCGCCGCCACCGCCAGCGCGACGCCGCCCGCTCCCGCCATCGGTGCCTGGGCGATCGGCGCCCGCGCGCCGGTCAGTTCCAGGAAACGGGCGGTACGCGGGTTCACCAGCTGCCCGTATTCGGCATCGAGACCCAAGGTTCGGCGGGTTCGAGATGGCCGTCCTGGAGAAGCTCGATCGAGATATTGTCGGGGGTGCGGACGAACGCCATGTGGCCGTCGCGCGGCGGACGGTTGATCGTCACCCCGCCATCCATCAGCCGCTGGCAGGTCTCGTAGATATTGTCGACGCGGTAGGCGAGGTGCCCGAAATTGCGTCCCCCGCTATAATCCTCGGGATCCCAGTTATGGGTGAGCTCCACCTCCGCGCGGCCTTCCTCACCGGGCGCCGACAGGAAGATCAGCGTGAAACGGCCCTTCTCGCTTTCCATCCGCCGGGTTTCCTTCAGTCCCAGCAGCTCGAAGAAACGGATCGTCGCGTCGGGATCGGTGACGCGGATCATGGTGTGAAGATAGTGCATCGGCGGGCTCCGGAACGGTTCGCCGTCCAGATAGTCCCGCAGCAGCGTTCCGGCCAGATGCGTGCGGCTATTTCTCGGTCGCACCGAACTGCGCGAGCGCCTTGCGCGCCGTCTCGGCAACCGGACCGCCCGGATCGAGCTCGACCGCGCGCGCCCATGACGTCCGCGCATCCGCCTCGTCGCCCGCCGCCGCGGCGATGTTGCCCGCCTCGAGATGGACCGAGGCATCATCGGCCGCGAGGCGCAGCGCCTCGGCGATGTCCTTGCTCGCTCGCTTCAGGTCGTTGGTCCGCCGCGCCAGCGTGGCGGAAAGCAGCCAGGCGAGCGGATCCCTGGGTGCATCGAGCAGCGCCGAATCGAGATCGCTCCGCGCGCCGTCCAGATCGCCCGCCGCGACCAGCGCGCGGGCCCGATCGAGATGCACCTCGCCCACCGCCAGCCCTTCCAGCGTTCCCGTCGACAGCGCCGCGTCGAGCGCCGATCGCGCCTTGGCCGGATCGCCCGCCGCCAGCCAGGCATTGCCCGATTGCTGCCAGTAATTGGCTGACCTTTTGTCCTTCGCCAGCTCGGCGTCGCGCGCAGCCTCCTCGAACGCGCCCGCCGCCGAGGCCCAGCGCTGCTGATTGGCATAGGCGACGCCCAGGCATTGTCGCGCCAGCATGCCGCCGCCTTCGAGCCGCCACCGCATCGCCGCCGCCTGCCCCGCCGAAGGATCGCCGGTGGCGAGGTCCATGCATTCGGAGAAACGCGGTGGCTCCGACGTCGGCTTCGCCGCGACGGCGACCGGAGACTTGGCTGGCGCGGCGACCGGACCTGCCGCGTCCTGGAGGCTCAGGAGGAGGAAGAGGAGCATAGGGCGAGTACATCCTGAACGGCGCGGAGGATCAGCGCGATGTCGTCCTCGCGCGAAAGCCGGTGATCGCCATCCTTGACCAGCCAAGTCTGCACCGCGTCTGAACGGAACAAGGCCGCCAGCGCGGTCGCGCGCTCCCAGGGCACTTCCGCGTCCTGCTGGCCCTGGAGCAGGCGCACCGGCCCGCGGAAATCGATCGGGCGGTCCATCACCCGGTTGCTCTCGCCGGCCTGCCAAAAGGCATGGGTGGTGATCGTCGGCTGGTCCGAATAATCGGAAGGCTGCTCGATCCGGCTATATTCGACGAGCTGCAGCTTCTCATCGTGGCTGAAGCCCCAATCGGTGAAGTCCGGCGCCGCCGCTATGCCTACCAGGCCCAGCACCTGCTCGGGCCGCGCCCTGGCCACCAGCAGCATGATCCACCCGCCCATCGAGGATCCGACCAGCACCACCGGCCCCGCCGCCACCGCGTCGAGGATCCGCAGCGCGTCGTCGCGCCAGTCGGCCAGCGTCTGCTCCTCGAATTCGCCTTCGCTCGCGCCGCATCCGGCATAGTCGAAGCGCAGGAACGCCCGCCCGTTTGCCTTCGCCCACTCCTCCAGCGCCAGCGCCTTGGTGCCGTTCATGTCCGACGCATAACCGCACAGAAAGACGATCGTCGGCCCATTGCCCGGGGTATGGCGATAGGCGAGCTTGGGGCGTTCCTCGGTCATGCGCACCGTCTAGGCGCGCGGCGAGACCGAGGGAAGCACAAGCGGTCCCGCCCTTATCGCGCCGCGTCGAACGTGTTGCACTTGGACGGATCGCCGCTCTCCAGCCCCGTCCGCAGCCACTGCATGCGCTGCGCCGAACTGCCATGGGTGAAGCTGTCGGGCACCACCGTCCCCTGGGCCTGCTTCTGCAGTGTGTCGTCGCCGATCGCGTTCGCCGCGGTCATGCCTTCCTCGATATCGCCGGGCTCGAGCCGGTCGCGGTTGCGCGCCGCCCAGACGCCGGCGAAGCAATCCGCCTGAAGCTCGAGCTTGACCGACATGCGGTTGCCTTCGGCCTGCGAGCTGCGCGCCTGTGCCTGCGAGACCTGGTCGGAGGTGCCGAGCAGGTCCTGGATATGGTGGCCCATCTCATGCGCGATCACATAGTCGCGGGCGAAGTCGCCCTTGGCGCCGAAGCGCTTCTCCAGCTCGTCGAAAAAGGCGGTGTCGATATACACGCCGTCGTCGCTCGGGCAGTAGAACGGCCCGACCGCGGAGGTCGCTGCGCCGCAGCCGGTCTGCGCGCCGCCCTGGAAGAAGTTGATCGTCGCGGGCGTGTAGCGCTGGCCCGCCTCCTGGAAGATCTTCGCCCAGGTGTCGTCGGTGCTGCGCATCACCCGGCACGCCTCCAGCCGGCGCTCGTTGACGCGGCACACATCGGCGCCCGATTTGCCCGCCGTCGGCGACTGGCCGGTGCTCGATCCGCCCGTGCTCCCCAGCATCCCGCCGCCGCCGGACATCGCCAGATAGACGATGCCCACGATCACCAGCAGCGCGATCGAGCCGCAGCCCATCTTCCCGCGGCCGAGGAACATCGGCAGCAGCCCGAGCAGCGGAAAGCCGCCGCCTCCACCCCCGCCCGATCCGAGATCGCGCGCATTGTCGGTGGGATCGATATCGTCGAGCCGCATCGGGCACCCCTTTTGTTCGTTCCTCGCAACAATGCCTCAGACGGCCAAGCGTTGCACCCCCTGAACGCCATTGCCCCGTTCGCTGCGATGCGTCAGAGGACGCGCATGGCCGATGCCGAGTCTCGCCCACGCCACCATCTCCCGTCCGGGCTTCCCTTGCCGGACATGGTCGCGCTGGTGCTTCAGGGAGGCGGTGCACTGGGCAGCTTCCAGGCCGGGGTGATCGAGGAGATCGCCGCGAACCATATCGAGGTCGATTGGGTCGCGGGCATCTCGATCGGTGCGGTCAATGCCGCTTTGTTCGCCGGCAACCCGCCCGAGAAGCGCCTCGATGCGATCCGCACCTTCTGGGAAGGCGCCACCGCCGCGCTCCCCGATTTCTCGCTGCCGCTCAACGACGCCATGCGCGAATTCTCGCACGAATGGTCGGCGGGCATGGTGATGCTGTCGGGCGTGCCGGGCTTCTTCACCCCGCGGCTGGTCCCGCCCGCCTTTGCCGTGCCCGGATCGCCCGAAGCGCTCAGCTTCTACGATTCCTCGCCGCTCCGCGAGACGCTCGACCGGCTGGTCGACTGGGACTTGCTCAACAACGGCCCGGTCCGCCTGTCGGTCGGTGCGGTCAACATCCACAGCGGCAATTTCCGCTATTTCGATACCCGCGACGAAAAGCTCGACGCGCGCCACATCATGGCTTCGGGCGCGCTCCCGCCCGGCCTGCCGCCGATCGAGATCGACGGCTGCTATTATTGGGACGGCGGCCTGATCTCGAACACGCCGCTGACCCATATCCTCGACCGGCAGGACGCCGAGACGCTGATCTTCCAGGTCGATCTCTTCCCCGCCGCCGCCGAGCTGCCGCGCAACATCACCGACGTGCTGGCACGCGAGAAGGAGATCCGCTTCTCGAGCCGCACCCGCGCGGTCTCCGACGAGCGGCTGAAGCTCCGCCAGGAGCGCCAGATGGTGTGCAAGCTGCTCGACAAGCTGCCGCCCGAGTTCGCCAACGATCCCGAGGTCCTGGCGGTCCGCGCCCGCGTCTCCGAATATCCGGTCAGCCTGGTCCAGCTCATCTACCGCGCCAATGCCTGGGAGGGCGGCAGCCGCGACTTCGAATTCTCCGCGCGCTCGATGCACGAGCATTGGCAGGCCGGTCGCACCGCGGTGGCCGAGACGATGGCCAATGCCCAGCTCGTCGCGCAGAACATCCTCGACGGGAAAACCGCCGCCTTCGACCTCACCCAGCGCTAGTTCAGGAGTATCTGCATGTTCCTCAAGGGCAAGTCCGCGATCGTCACCGGCTCCACCTCGGGCATCGGCCTCGCTTATGCCAAGGCGCTCGCGGCGGAAGGCGCGTCGGTGATGATCAACGGCTTCGGCGATGCCGACGCGATCGAGAAGGAGCGCGCCGCGCTGGAGGCGACCACCGGTGCCAAGGCACTCTATGACGCCGCCGACATGACCAAGCCCGATCAGATCGCGGCGATGGTCGCCCGCGCCCAGGCCGAGCTCGGCGGCGCCGACATCGTCATCTCGAATGCGGGCATCCAGCACGTCTCGCCGATCGAGGATTTCCCGATCGAGAAGTGGGACGCAATCATCGCGATCAACCTCAGCTCGACCTTCCACCTGATGCGCGCGGCGATTCCGGGCATGAAGGCCAAGAAATGGGGCCGCATCATCAGCACCGCCTCGGCGCACTCGCTGGTCGCCAGCCCCAACAAGTCCGCCTATGTCGCCGCCAAGCACGGCATCGCCGGCCTGACCAAGACCGCCGCGCTCGAAGTCGCCACCTTCGGCATCACGGTCAACTGCATCTCGCCGGGCTATGTCTGGACGCCTTTGGTCGAGAACCAGATCCCCGACACCATGAAGGCGCGGGGCATGACCCGCGAGCAGGTGCTCAACGACGTGCTGCTCGATGCCCAGCCGACCAAGCAGTTCGTCCAGCCGGAACAAGTTGCCGCGCTCGCGCTATTCCTCTGCCGTGACGAAGCGGCATCGATCACCGGTTCGAACTATTCGATCGACGGCGGCTGGACCGCCGAATGAGCCGCGAAGCACAGGGAAGCACGACCGAATGAAGCAGATCGCCGCCGCAGCCGCACTCGCCGTCACGCTGGGGGGCTGCAGCGTCTATCGCGAGGCGACGTCGGCGCGGATCGACGCGACCGCGAACTGGCGTCAGGTGGCGACCGACCGCGGCCGCACCAGCCTGCGCAACTGGCGCCAGGCCTGGGTAGACGCGCTGCCCGAGGCTCGCGCCGTCGACGCCGCCGCGCTCGATGCCGATCCTACCCTGTTCGATCCGGACCGCGCGCTCGCCGATCCGCTGCCGCCTGCCGGCAAATACCGCTGCCGCACCTACAAGCTCGGCAAGGGCGGCACGGCGGTATCAGGCTTCATCCCCTATCCCTGGCAGGAATGCGTCCTGACCGAGGAAGCCGCGGCGCGCAGGCTGGACAAGCTCAGCGGATCGCAGCGCCCCACCGGCCTGATCTTCCCCGATACCAGCGCGCGCGCAATCTTCCTGGGCGCGCTGGTCCTTGGCGACGAATCCGCGCCGCTGCGCTACGGCCTCGATGCCGACCGCGACATCATCGGTTATGTCGAGCATATCGAGCCCCGGCGCTGGCGCCTCGTGATGCCCTATCCCCGCTTCGAGTCGAAGCTGGACGTGATCGAGCTGGTGCCCGCGTCCTGACCCGGACGGAGAGCGGCAGGTGCGCACGAGACTGAGCATTTGCGCCAGGAAGGCACGCTTCCCGGCAGAGCAGGACGCGCTCCTGGCCGCACGGCGTTCCGGCCTCGATCTCAGGCCCTATCGCTGCGACCGCTGTCGGCAGTTCCACCTGACGAGCCGGACCAAAGGCAAGCGCGTGCCCAGTCTCCCCGGCTGATTGCGGACACTGCCGGTCGAGCTTGACTTCGGCGTCAAAGGAACGAATTGGAAGCGTATGGGGGCGGCGATCCTCCCACGAGGCGTCAGCCAAGGTATCGCGTCCAACGCAGAAAACGGACGCATGCCATGCACTTTTACCGGTATCTTGTTGCCCTGACCATCTGGCCGACGACTGCAGTTGCGCAGGATCTCGACGTTTCCGGCACCGTCCGCGTTCGCTACGAAGCGATCGAGAACCAGCCGCGCGTCGGCTTCAATCGTACCGACGAACTGGTCAATCTGCGCACCACGCTGCTCGCGAAATACGACAGCGGCCCGATAGTCCTGGCAGCCGAAGTCTGGGATAGTCGGGTTTACGGCGGAGATTCGGGCACGCCCGTCACCACGGGCGAATCGAATGCGCTCGAACTGGTGCAGGCCTATGCCTCGAGCGAAATCTCTCTCGGAGGCGGATCCAAGGTCATGGTGCGGGGCGGCCGCTTTACCTTGAACATCGGCTCCCGCCGCCTGGTCGCCGCCGACGATTACCGCAACACCACCAATGGCTATACCGGCCTCAATGCCGAGATCGTCACCAAGGGCGGCGTGGCGGCGACCCTCATCTACGTCCTGCCGCAGCAGCGCCGCCCCGATGATCCCGCCTCGCTCCGGCGGAACGCCGTCGCACCGGATCGCGAAGGCTTTGATCTGGTGCTGTGGGGCGGCACGCTGGCGAAAACCCGTGCCTTCGGCCCGTTCACGCTGGAGGGCAGCTTCTATCATCTGGGCGAACGGGACATGCCGGGCCGGCCGACGCGCGACCGTTCGCTGAACACCTATGGCGGACGCCTTCTGCGCGATTCCGCCGCGGGAAAGGCCGATGTCGAGATCGAAGCCTATTATCAGTCGGGGCGGATCAGCGCCTCGACCTTGGCGAATGCGGCGACGATTCCCGTGTCCGCCTGGTTCGTCCATGGCGATGCCGGATACACCTTCCCCACGAGATGGAAGCCGCGCCTCGCCATCGAATATGATCGCGCCAGCGGCGACCGTCCCGGCAGCCGGTACGGGCGCTTCGACACGCTGTTCGGGATGCGCCGCGCCGATCTGGCGCCGTCGGGCCTCTACAATGCGGTCGGCCGCGCCAATATCTCGGCTGTGGGGACGCGGCTGGAGGTGACGCCTTCGAAGCGGATCGACGGCTTTGTCAGCTATCATGCGCTGTGGCTGGCCGAGCGACGGGACAGCTTCTCCACCACCGGCGTTCGCGACGCGACGGGCCGATCGGGGAACTTCGCGGGGCATCAGCTGGATGCACGGCTGCGCTGGTGGATCAGGCCTGCCAAATTGCGCTTCGAAGCGAATGGCATCGTGCTGACCAAGGGACGGTTTCTGGAGCAGGCGCCCAACGCGCCCGGCGGGGGAACCACGCTATATGGCTCGCTCAATCTGACCGCGAATTTCTAGCGGCATAGGTTCGCCAATCACCGGCAGCGGGCACGAGAAGGCTTTGACATGGCCCGCTCCCCACGCGACACTCGGCCCTCCATGAAGGGGAAAATCCAATGCTTCGGACCGTGCTGGTCGCAACCGCGATGACGCTTGCCGCGCCTGCTTCCGCCGATCCGGTGCACGACGCCACGCTGAAGGCGATGCCCCAGCTCATGGATTTCTACCGCGACTTCCATTCCAACCCCGAACTCAGCCTGCATGAAGTGCGCAGCGCCGGCATCCTGGCGGCCGAGGCGCGCAAGGCCGGCTTCGAGGTGACCGAGAAGGTGGGCGGCACCGGCGTCGTCGCCGTGATGAAGAACGGCGCCGGGCCGATCGTGCTGATCCGCGCCGATATGGATGCCCTGCCGGTGATCGAGGCGACCGGCCTGCCCTTCGCCTCCAGGGTTCGCGCCACCACCGACGAGGGGATCGAGACCGGGGTGATGCACGCCTGCGGCCACGACACGCATATGGCGAGCTGGATCGGCACGCTGCGCAACCTCGCGGCGATGAAGTCGCAATGGCACGGCACGGTGGTGATGATCGCCCAGCCCGCCGAGGAGCGCGGCATGGGCGCGCGGATGATGCTCGAGGACGGGCTGTTCACCCGCTTCCCCAAGCCCCAATACGCGCTCGCCTTCCACGACAGCGCCAGCCAGCCCGCCGGGCAGATCGGCGTCACCCATGGCTATGCGCTGGCCAATGTCGACTCGGTCAACATCGTCGTGAAGGGCATTGGCGGCCACGGCGCCTATCCGCAGACGACCAAGGATCCGATCGTCCTCGCAGCGCGCATCGTCACCACGCTCCAGACCCTGGTCAGCCGCGAGGTCGATCCGCAGCAGCCCGCCGTCGTCACCGTCGGCAGCATCCAGGGCGGCTCGAAGCACAATATCATCGGCAGCGAAGTCACGATGCTGCTCACCGTGCGCAGCTTCACCCCCGAGGTCCGCAAGCAGCTGCTTGACGGCATCGCCCGCATCGCGAAGGGCGAGGCGATCGCTGCGGGCGTGCCCGACGACCGCATGCCCGAAGTGACGATCCAGAACGAGTTCACCCCGGCGACCTACAACACCCAGCCGCTCTCCGGCCGGCTGCTCACGCTCTTCACCGGCCGCTTCGGCCGCGACCGCGTGATCGAGACGCCGTCGGTAATGGGCGGCGAGGATTTCAGCCGCTACTATCTCGCCGACAAGTCGATCCAGAGCACGATCTTCTGGGTCGGCGGCGTGCCCCAGGACAAATGGGACGCGGCCAAGGCCGGCAAGGCCAGCCTCCCCTCGCTCCACAGCGCCTATTGGGCGCCCGACGCCGAAGCGGTGATCGGCACGGCGACCGAGGCGATGACCGCGGCGGCGCTGGATATCCTGAAGAAATAGCCGGAACGGTGCACCTTCCCGCCGCCCGCCCCGCCGTGTATCGCTACCGGCGATGAAGGCGCTCGCCGATCCCGACAATGCCCTGAAGCGCGGCCTCGCCGCGATCCGGGTGAAGTTCCAGGTACCGGACAGCTTCCCCCCGGAAGTCCTCGCCGCCGCCGATCAGGCGGCCCAGCGCGCACCCACCGAACATGCCGATCGTACCGCGCTGCCCTTCGTCACGCTCGATCCCGCCACCTCGACCGACCTCGACCAGGCCTTCGCCATCGAGCGCGCAGGGAACGACATCCTGCTTCACTACGCGATCGCCGATGTCGCCTGGTTCGTCGACGATGGCGGCGTCATAGACGCCGAGGCGTGGCGGCGCGGCACCACGCTCTATCTGCCCGACGGCAAGGCCGGCCTCTATCCGCGCGCGCTCAGCGAAGGCGCCGCGAGCCTGCTCCCCGCCGGTCCCCGCCCGGCGGTGATATTCACCGTCCGCGTCGCGCCCGACGGCACGGTGCGGCTCGACGGTGCCGAGCGCGCGGTGATCCAGAGCCGCGCCAAGCTGGCCTATGACAGCGTGCGCGACACCGATCTCCCGGCCGATTTCGCGGAGCTATCCGCGCGGATCCAGGCCGCCGAGGACCGTCGCGGCGCGGCACGCGTCGATCCGCCGGAACAGGAAGTGGAGGCGGTGCCGGGCGATGGCTATGCGCTCACCTTCCGCCCGCTCCTGGCGTCGGAAGCGAACAACGCCGCGCTGTCGCTCGCCTGCAACCTCGCGATCGCCGATGCCCTGTTCGCGCACCAGACCGGCCTGTTCCGCGTCATGGCGGCGCCGGACGGTGGTGCGGTGGCGCGTCTGCATCACACCGCCCGCGCCTTTCGGCTCGACTGGCCCAAGGCGATGAGCCTCAAGGACTATGAGCGCAGCCTCGATCCTGCGGATCCGAAGCAGGCCGCCTTCATGCTCGCTATCCGACGTGCCGGCCATGGTGCGTCCTACACGCCCTATGAAGCGGGCGTAAAACCCTGGCACGCGCCCATGGCCGCTACCTATGCCCATGCCACCGCACCGCTGCGCCGCCTGGCCGACCGCTATGTCGTGCGCGCGACGCTGGCTATCGCCAACGGCCAGGCGGTGCCGCAGGTCGTGGCCGAGGCCTTTCCGCGCCTGCCCAAGGTCATGGCACGCGCCGACGCGCTGTCGGGCCAGACCGATCGCGCGGTGATCGACCTTGCCGAGGCGGTGATGCTCCAGGGCCGCGCGGGCGAGGATTTCGCCGCGATCGTCACCGACGTCACCGATCGCGACACCCGCTTCCAGCTCCGCGACCTGCCGATCGTCGCGCGCACGCAGACGATGGGCGCGGTCCCCGGCGATGCCGTCCAGCTGCGCCTGACCGCGGTCGATACCGAAGCCGGCACGATCGCGTTCGAACCGGCCTAGCCGATCACCACCGCGTCGACCGCGTCCTCGCGCTTCTCGGGCCGGATATAGATCGAACTCAGCTGCGGCAGCTTCGCCTTCAACCGATGCTCGAGCCGCTCGACTAGGCTCTCGGCCTCGCCCATCGGCAGCGTGTCGGAGAAATCCGCGCTGATCGCCACGAAGATGCGATCGGGCGCGGTATGGACGGTGCGGACATGGTTGACCGCGGTGATGCAGGGTTCCGCCTCCAGCATCGCGCGGATATCGCGGATCATCTCGGGGTCGGCGCGCTCGCCGATCAGCAGCCCCTTGCTCTCGCGCGCGAGCAGCGCCGCGACTCCGGCAAGGATCACACCGATCGCGATCGATGCCCAGCCGTCGATCCGGGGATCGCCCCAGGCATGGCTCGCCCACACCCCGATCGCGGCCACGCTCAGCCCGGCGAGCGCCGCCGAATCCTCGAACAGCACGATGAAGGTCGCGGGATCCTTCGAATTGCGCACCGCCTGCCACCAGGACGCGTCGCCCTTCGACGCGGCGGCGAACTCGCGCATCGCGATTCCCCAGGACGTGCCCTCCAGCGCGAAGGCGATGGCGAGCACGACATAGTTGATGAGCGGATCACGGAGCGGCTCGGGCTCCACGATGTGCCGCCAGCCCTCATAGATCGATACGCCCGCGCCCAGTCCGAAGATCAGGATCGCGACGACGAACGCCCAGAAATAGAGCTCCCGCCCATAGCCGAACGGATGCTCGGCATCCGGCGGCCGCTTGGCGCGATGCTGGCCGTAGAGCAGCAGGCCCTGGTTGCCGGTGTCCACCATCGAATGGACGCCCTCGGTCAGCATCGAGGACGAACCGGTAATCGCCGCCGCGATGAACTTCGCGACGGCGATTCCGAGATTGGCCAGCAGGGCCGCATAGATGACGATGTTGGCGCGCCACCCCGATGCGGGACAGGCGGCCACTAAATGTCAGTCCTCAACCGAGGCCGATCTTCGAAAGGATCTTGTCGAAGATCCCCTTGGTGCCCACCGCACCGGCGGCAAGCTTCTCCTCGGCCTTGGCGTCATAGCCCGAGCTTTCGGGGATCTCGTGGCTGTGCACCGGCTGGGTCGATGCGGGCGGGTCCGATGCGTCCATCGATTCATCGAGCGCACGGTCGAGCCGCGCCTCCTTGCTCTCCGGATTGCGTTCGAGCCGTTCCAGGATCGACTTGTCGGCACCCGCGTCCTTCGCCGCGACGGGCGGCTTGCTGTCACTGGTTTCCGGTCCGGGCGCCACGGCCATTGCGTCGAGCGCCGGATCGATCGGGTTGGCGTCCATCATGAGTCACTCTCCTGAGCGTTGCCATGCTGTAACGACCGTCCCCTGAGTCGCGTTCCCGATCGGAAACGGTGCGGACGCAAAAGAAAAACGGCCCGGCGATTATGACCGCCGGGCCGTTGATCCATTTGTCTTTTGCCGAACCTAGTTCCGCTGGCTGCCGAACAGGCGCAGCAGGAACAGGAACATGTTGATGAAGTCGAGATAGAGCTTCAGCGCTCCCATGATCGCGACCTTGCCCTGCTCGCGGGTTCCCGCGACATAGCCGTACATGCTCTTGATCTGCTGCGTGTCATAGGCGGTGAGGCCGGCGAAGATCAGCACGCCGACGACGCTGATCACCAGGCTCATCATGCTCGACTGCAGGAAGAAGTTGACGATCGACGCCACGATCAGGCCGACCAGGCCGATGATCAGGAAGGTGCCGAAGCCCGACAGGTCCTTCTTCGTGGTGTAGCCCCACAGGCTCAGTGCGCCGAAGCCGGCCGCCGTGCCGAAGAATACCTGCGCGATCGAGGTGTCGGTATAGGCGATGAAGATCGTCGACAGCGACGCGCCGAGCAGCCCCGCATAGGCGAAGAACAGCGTCTTGAGCGTCGATTCGGACATGCGGCTCTGGCCGAAGCTCATCGCGAAGACGATCGCCAGCGGCGAGAGCATCACGATCCAGCCGACCAGCGTCAGGCCGAGGCTCTGGCCACGTGCGGTTTCCTGCACATAGAACAGCAGCTGCTGCAGTGCGTCGACCTTGCCGAACAGCAGTGCGACCACGCCCGTCAGCAGCACGCCCGAGAGCATGTAGTTGTAGACCGACAGCATATAGGACCTGAGACCCGCGTCGTACGACGCCTGCGCGCCCGCTGTCGCATAGGGCGCGGCGCTCGTCCGGGGATCCGACCAGTTTGCCATTTAGAACTCCTTTGCCCGGCACAGCTGCCGGATAACGGGAATATCGCCCCCGTCCGGCTTGTTTTCAAGTAAAACCGGTTCCCGCACTGGGGCGCGCGTGGTTAAGGAGTCGCCGTCATGCACCGCCTGTTCGTCGGCATCCGGCCCCCAACCGCCATTCGCGCGCAATTGCTTGCACTTATGGGCGGCGTGCCCGGCGCGCGCTGGCAGAGCGACGGCCAGCTCCACTGCACCTTGCGCTTCATCGGCGAGGTCGATCGCCATGCGGCGGAGGACATCGCGATCGCACTCGGCAGCGTGCGCTTCCCTGCCTTCGAGGTCGCGCTCGACGGTGTCGGCCAGTTCGACAGTCGCGGCCGTCCCAACGCGGTTTGGGCGGGGCTGCGCCCGCACGACGCGCTCGGCCAGCTCCACCACAAGGTCGACCAGGCGATCGTCCGCGCCGGCCAGGAGCCCGAGCGCCGCGCCTATCTGCCGCACATCACGCTCGCCCGGATGAACCGCGGCGCCGGCGCCACCGATCGCTTCCTCGAGGCGCATGCCGGCCTTGCGAGCGCGCCCTTCGCCGTCGAGCATTTCCTGCTGTTCGAAAGCAGTTTGGGCGGCGAGGGTGCGATCTACGAGGCCATCGAACGCTATCCCCTCAGTGGATGAGATAACGCCCTCTCATCCGCCTAATCGAGAATGCGCCCTACCCTGACCAGCGTCCCGTTCGGGTCGCTGACCGCAAACTCATAGGTTCCCCAGGGCTTGCGGCACGGATCTTCCTTGAGGATGATCAGGTCGCGAACCCGGTCGGCGACGGCGTCGACATCCTCGACATAGAGATAGAGGCCGATGGGATTGTCCTCGATGCGCCGCGGCCAGCCGTCGACCTTGTTGAGGTGGAGATGCCAGCCCCGGCCATCGGCGAGGATGCGGTAATGGCCATAGTCGCTCACGCACGCGAAACCGAGCCGCCGGTAAAAGGCTTCGCTGGCGTCCAGATCGCTGCTCGGCAGGATCGTCGTTACTCGATGCGCGTCCGTCACGAGGCCTCCTGATGCTGGATCGGCGCAGCGTGACGCGATCGGCACGAAATCGCGAGGCCCAAAAACGCCCCGGAGTCCGAAACCGGACATATACCCCAAAAAGTCCGGAATACGCGGTGGGGCAATCCTGTATGCCGTGCCGATGACACAGGCCATGCCGGGCAGACCGGACCGGCGGGTTGCCCGGACCCGCGACGCCATCCTCGCCGCCTTCGTCCGGCTGCTGTTCGCGCGCCGCTATGCCGCGATGCGGACGGCCGATCTGGTCGCGGAAGCCGGCATCGGCCGCTCCACCTTCTACGAGCATTTCCGCAACAAGGAGGATGTGCTCCTCGCCGCGCTCGACCCGATCCTCCTGCCGCTCGCCAATGCCGCGGCAGGCCGCGCCAGCCTGGCCTATCTGCGGATGACGCTGGAGCATATGTGGGAGCAGCGCGCGCTCGGCCGCGTCCTGTTCGAGCCCGCGCTGATCGTCAAACTGCAGCGCAAGCTCGCCACGATGATCGAAGCGCGGCTGGACGCGCGCGAGGCCAACGCCGTGCCGCCTGCGCTGGCCGCGTCGGGGATCGCCGCGGCGCAGCTCGCGATTCTCCGCATGTGGCTCACGGGCGAAGCGTCCTGCTCGGCGGACGCACTGGCCCGGCATCTGCGCGACGGCTACAAGGCCTAGAACGGCATTCGGGGGGACAGGATGGCCACGATCTCGGACGCAGCTTTCGACCAGGCACCGTCACGCCATGGCTGGATGCTTCGTGCCGCCGCGATCCTGCTCGTCACCGCCTGCTGGTTCAGCTCGGCGCTGTTCGGCGCCTATATCCTGGCCTTTTACGGCGGCACCGCGACCAGCGACCCGTCGCGCTGGAATGAATCGCTCCCCCGGCTGCACGAAGCCGCCACTCCGCTCGCCAATATCGCGATCGGTGCGCATTTCGCGACCGGGGGCATCCTGCTGCTGCTCGGCCCGATCCAGCTGATCGGCGGCGTGCGCCGCGCCGTGCCGGCATTCCATCGCTGGCTGGGCCGGCTCTATGTGTCCGCCGCGGCGATCGCCGGCGCGGGCGGACTGGCCTTCATCCTCGCCAAGGGCACGGTCGGTGGCACGCCGATGAACCTCGGCTTCGGCCTGTACGGGGCAATGATGGTGACCGCCGCCGGCTTCACCTATGTCCATGCCCGCGCCCGCCGCCTGGAAGTGCATCGCGCCTGGGCGATCCGCCTGTTCGCGCTCGCGATCGGCTCGTGGCTGTACCGGATGGAATATGGCTTCTGGTTCCTGGTCGCCGGCAAGCTCGGCCATACCGGCCAGTTCAGCGGCTGGTTCGACATGGTGATGGCCTTCTTCTTCTACCTGCCCAACCTCGCGGTGGCGGAGTTCTTCATCCGCGCGCGCCGCACCGCGCCCGGCACCCCGCTCCGCGCCGCCGCGGCATTGCTGCTGCTCGCCGCCAGCGCCTTCGTCCTGCTCGCCACCTGGGTGTTCGCGAAGGATTTTTGGCTGCCGGGCATCGTCAGCGGGCTTTCGGCCGGGCCGGTCGGCTAGGCCCGTGGCGGCTTCCTGCGGCGTGTCTTCGCGCTTCTGGCGGGAGCCGACTGCTCCTCGCTCTTCTCGCCTTTGAACTGCTTCAACGCCCAGGGGATCAGCAGACTGCTCAGCAACGCGCCGATCAGGAGCTGGACGATCAGATTGGACCGGAGCCAGGTGACATAGCGGGCGCTGTCCGCCTCCTTGTCGACCCCCTCGAAGAACGCATTCTCGCCGGCGAAGGTCAATTGCCCGCTCGCGAAATCGAAACCGCTCACCGCCAGCGTCTCGGGGCCGCAATCCGACAGGTTCAAGCTCGGCAGGATCTTGTACCAGAGGAGACGCCGCCCGGTCGCGCAGACGATATGGTCCGCCTCGAACGTGCCTCCCGCCGCGGCGGAGCCCGCCGCTATCGAGTGCACCTTCAACGGCATCTCTCCGTTCATCAGGTCGAAGGCCACCGGTTGCGCAGCCGAGCCCGGGCCTGCCGCCGCGTCCAGGAACTCGCCGACGAGTGAATCGCCGGGCTTGAGCAGGAACTGGGCGTGCCCCAGCGTCGCGGCCGCGCCCTTGTAGCTCAGCATCATCCGGCCGACCGCCGGGCTTTGCAGATTGCGGCTGAGGTCGATCGTGACCTTTATCGGCGCGCCTTCCGCCGTCAGCCTGAGACCGTTCTTGAAGCGCTCGGGCGCGGCCTTTTGCAGCAACAGGGCATTCTCGGTCCGGCTCGCCGGATCTCCACCGGCGAATTCCAGCGCGATCGAAACCCGCTCGTTGGACGCGGTTTCGGCGACCATCAGGATCTGATTGCTGCCATAGCTGGTGAGCGTCGGCGCTTCGCGTTTTGCCTTGTCCAGGAATGCGGCGAGCTCCGGCGAAAGCAGCTTGGCATCGGCGGGCAGCGTCAGGACCAGCCGCTTCGCGGACAGGAGCTGAAACGAAATCGCCCCGCCGCTGGCTATTCCGCCAAGTCGGATCGGCCGGTCTCTGGTGACCGCAAAGGATTTGGCGTCGCCCTCGGCGACCTTGCGCGCGACCGGAAGGCTCTCAAGATAATTGTAGAGCCAGGAAAGAGCTACCAGCGCCGCAACTGCCGCCAGCTGAAGGCCTCGATGCCGCCAGAATGGCTTTGTCGCCGCGTTCGGAGCCGCATCCCTCATCGGTTGAGGGCGAAACCGTCGGAATAGGCGATGGCCCAGTTCGGGCTGTTGGGACAGGATTGCAGCGTGTCGGCATTGGTCATGCCCTGGCAGTCCCACCAGCCGGTCACGCTCACCCGGTAGCGCCCTGGTCGCTGGTTGCTCTGCACCGACCAGGGCCAGCCCTGCACGATCCCGGTACCGCCGGCACGACGCGGATTGCCCAGCGAGCGCGCGAACCGGTATTCCAGATCCCGGTCAGAATATTGCTCGATCACTTCCTTGAGCAGGTCGTAGCGGCGATCGATCGCATATTGATATTGCAGCACGTTCGCCGGCTGCCCCTGGGCAGGAATTGTGGCGGCACCGTCGAAACTGACGCCACGCAGGGTGAGCGACCCGACGACCTGCGGACCTACAGTGGTCCCGATCACGTTCACCGGCACGCGCACCGGCCGCCCGTTACGCATTTCCATCCGCCCGTCGACCAGACGGTACGAACGCACCTCGTAGCGCGCGACGCGCAGGTTGCCGCTCGCGCTCGGATCGGCATCGCGCGAGAAGCGGATCACGTCGGGCTGGATCGTCACCGTCCGATGCCACGGGTTGGCGCTCTCGCCTTCCGCCGGCAACGCGTCGAGATTGGCCTCGTACGCCACCTCGAAGAAGGGCAGCGGGAAAATGAGTATCTTGCGGTTGTGATAGAGCTTGATGCGCAGCACCGTCACCGTGTCGGGCTCGGCTTCATATTCGATCGATACGGGCCAGCCCTCGCGCGCGAAGCCGACCACCGCGAACTGGCCGGGCGTGGATTCGAAGGTCGCGTAGACTTCGCGCGTGTCGGGACCGGTGCTGATCAGTTGCCGGGCGACCTCGGCTTCGCTGGGCGGGCAGCCGACGCCGTTACAGGCCTCCTTCGACTGAGTCTCGCTGGGCGGGGGCGGCTCCGGCTGTTGCGGCGGCTTCGCGGCGTCGGGCTGGATGACCATCATCTTGTAGGCCGCCAGGGGCGGACGCGGTTGGCCGAAATCCTCCTGCGCATGGGCACCGGGAATGCCGGCGACCAAGCCTAGAACGAAAAACAACGATAAGTATCGCCGCTGAATAGGATGATCCCCCAATCCTAGATGGTCGGGACGCCCGTCTTCAACGACAATAGCACATTCCCGGTTTGGGGTTGAATGCAAATCGATCCCGCCCCTTGTCTTGGGACCCGTGCGGTGACGGCCGCCGATCGTCGGAATCAGGTGGCAATGTAGGATTTCGCATGAGATGCCGGACCGGCTCTTTCTCATCGCCGGTATCCAGACAAGGTCCGGGCCACCGCGTCCGA
Organism: uncultured Sphingomonas sp.; assembly: GCA_966211615.1. GTDB lineage: Bacteria > Pseudomonadota > Alphaproteobacteria > Sphingomonadales > Sphingomonadaceae > Sphingomonas. The sequence continues at coordinate 45,120 of CBIHNZ010000016.1, read as the reverse complement.
TCGACACCCCCTATCCGAGTAAACTTCGTCAACCGATCAATTGACTCCCCTCCTCGTTCAGCATCGCCACCAGCGCATCCGCGGCCGCGCTGACGTCGCTCCACACCGCATCGAAATCGCTGTCATCGCCATAATAGGGATCGCGCACCCCCTGCCCGGCACGGCCCGGCACATGGTCGAGCAGCAGCGATAGACGCGCGGTCGTGCCGGCGGGCGCGATGGCATGGAGGTCGCGCAAATTCTGCGGATCGAGCGCTAGGATATGGTCGAAGCTGCGAAAATCCTCACCGCGCACCCGCCGGGCACGCATCCCGGAAATGTCGACGCCATGCCGTGCCGCCACCGCCTGCGAGCGTGGATCGGGGGCGTGACCGACATGCCAGTCGCCGGTCCCGGCCGAATCCGCGGCCACCGCGACGCCCGTCCGCTTCGCCGCCTCGACGAACGCCGCCTCGGCTAGCGGCGAACGGCAGATATTGCCCAGGCAGACGAACAGGAACGATGGCGAACGCATTGGCGAAAACTCTCTTTCGTAAACACGGTATGCTCTGCTAGCCTCCCGCCCAGAACATAATCCGGGAGAGATGGATGGCGTCCGCACCCCTAGTGCCTGCCGAAACCAGGGCAGGACCCTATGCCTGGTATGTGCTTGGTCTGCTGCTCATCGTCTACATCCTCAATTTCGTCGACCGTCAGATTCTCGCAATCCTCGCCGACGACATCAAGCGCGACCTGGGGCTCAAGGACCAGGATATCGGCTTCCTCTACGGTACCGCGTTCGGCGTCTTCTATGCGCTGTTCGGCATTCCCCTGGGGCGGCTGGCGGACAGCTGGCACCGGGTACGGCTGATGACGCTCGGGCTGGCGCTATGGTCGACGATGACCGCGCTTTCGGGGTTCGCCCGCAGCGGCACCGCTTTGTCGCTCGCCCGCATCGGCGTCGGCGTCGGCGAGGCGACCGCGAGCCCAGCCGCCTATTCGCTGATCTCGGACTGGTTCCCCAAGCGGCTGCGCGCCACCGCACTCGCGATCTATTCCTCGGGCATCTATATCGGCGGCGGCTTCTCGATCTTCATCGGCGCGCTGATCGTGCAGAAGTGGAACCTCGCCTATCCCGGCGGCGGTCCATTGGGGCTGGTCGGCTGGCAGGCGGCCTTCCTCGCCGTCGGCCTGCCCGGCCTGATCGTCGCGGCATGGATCTTCACGCTGCGCGAGCCGGTGCGCGGCCATTCGGAGGGGATCGCGACCCCACCCCATCCTGCCCCGTTCCGCGCCTTCTTCCAGGAACTGCTCACCATCGTCCCGCCCTTCACCCTGATCGGCGCGGCACAGGGCGGCGCAGCGGTGTTCGCCCGCAACGTCGCGGTGCTGCTGCTGGTCGCCGGCATCGCCACCGGGCTGGTTTGGCTGGGCGAGCCGATCCCGCAATGGGCGGCGATCGGCATCGGCGTCTACGCCGTCTATAGCTGGGCGGTCGCGCTCAAGCGCCGCGATCCGCCGACCTATGCGCTGATCGTCGGCAGCCCGGCCTTTCTGTGCGTCGTCCTCGCTTATGGTCTCAACGCCTTCCTCGCCTATTCGGTCGCGGCGTTCGCCCCCAGCTTCGTCCGCCGCACCTTCGACATTCCGCCCGAGCAGCTCAGCGCGGTCGGCTTCTGGATCGGCGCCCCGGCCGCGCTGGCCGGGTTCCTGGGCATCACGCTCGGCGGCCGTATCGCCGATGCGCTGCGCGAGCGGAGCCCGGTCGGCCGTATCCACGTCATCCTGTTCGGCTGCCTCGCCCCGGTCGTGCCGATCATCCTCACCTTCACGGCGACCAGCGAGACGATGTTCTACGTGATGCTGCCGCTCGCGCAGTTCCTCACCTGCGGCGCGCTCGGCGCTTCGGCGGCGACGACGCAGGACCTGGTACTGCCCCGGATGCGGGGCACCGCAACCGCGGCCTTCTTCATCGGCACGACGTTGCTCGGGCTGGCGATGGGCCCCTATCTCGCCGGGCGGATCTCGACGCTGACCGGCCATCTGGCGATCGGCGTGCTGTCGCTGCTGATCACCCTGCCGGTGGCGCTCGCCGCGATCCTGGGCGCCTATCGCTGGCTGCCCGGCGCCGAGGCGACGCGCGAGGCGCGTGCCCGGGCTGCCGGGGAGCCGATCTGACCTACATGGAGTGGAAGACGCCGCAGGCGATCCGCCCGCCGCTGTTGCCCGAGGGATCGGTCTTGTAGTCGTCGGCATTGGCATGGACGACCAGTGCCGCGCCGTCCTCATCCATCAGGCCCTGGAAGGTGCCGCCGGGCAGCGTGAAGATCGTGCGATCGGTGCCGTCCTCGCCCACCTGGAGGTTGGGCATGTCGCCGGCATGCGGACCCATCGGGTTTTCCTTGCCGTGCTGGTGCGCCGTCGGGTTCCAATGCCCGCCCGCGCTGGCGAAATCGGGTGCGTCGCACTTGCCGACGGTGTGGACATGCGTGCCGTGCGCTCCCTTGGGCAGGCCGTGGGTCTCCACCATCACGCGGATCGCGCCGTCGACTTCCTCGGCGACGGCCTTGCCGACATCCTGGCCGTCGGCGGTGCGCAGGTCCGCCTGGGCACGGAAATGGCCGGCCATGTAGCGCGCATTCTTCTGGGGGCTGGTGCAACCGCCGACCAGCAGTACCGCGACAACCGCCGCCGCACCCATCCGCAAACCCGTCATCGCATCACGCTCCCGCTAAAAATCACTATGGCGTCGTAATGGCCGGATTGGCGGCCGGTTCCAAGAGGCTTGGGCCAGCAGGTGCCGGACATTCGCCGTCCTGCTTGCCGCTGACGCTGCCCACCCCCAGGATGATCTTCGCCCGCCGCTCAAAGGTGAGCGCCTGCCACCGCCCGCTATTGCCGATCGCGGTGCGGCTGCGCAGGAAAGTCAGGTGCAGCATCTCATACTGCTCGGGATCGACCCGCCCCGTATCGATCATGCAGGTCCAGCGCTGGACGTTCCAGGCATAGTCGCGCTTGATGCCGTCCTGGTCGATCGTCTCGGATAGGGCCTTGTACCAGGCGATGATCGCCCGAAGCCGCGGCCAGCGCTCCTCGGCCGGCATCGCGGCGAGCTTGGCGCGCAGCCGGGCGATGTCCTCGTCGCCGGGAAGCCCGCCCTGCTGGACTCGCGTGTCGATCGCCCAGCGGACCTTGCGTATCGTCATCGGCCCGGCCGGGAAGACGCGCTGGAGATCGAGCCGCACCGCGTCGAGCAAGGCGACATAGAAATCGGTCTGCACCTGCAGCATCGCGTCGCTCTCGAACAAGCTGGTCAGTTCGGCCTCGAGCACCGGATCGAGCTTGCCCGCCGCATCCTCGGCGGCGAGGATCTTCTCGCGGCATTTTGTGCGCACCGGCGCCGCTAGGCAGTCCTTCGAGAAGAGCAGCTTGCCATAGCTTGGCGCCAGCGCCTTCACAGCGCGCTTGAACTTGCGCCGGGAGTGGAAGCCGTCGCGCCACGCCTTCAGCACCGGCTGGAGGCTGCCCGTGCCGTAATTCCACTGCGACATGCCGACCGAGATGAGCTGGCTGTCGAAATTGCCCGCGGGCATCGCCCAGCAGCCCATCGTCTCGGGGATCGAGGTCTCGGCCATGCGGGCAAAGATCGCGGCGCGGTCGAGCCCGATCTCCGCCAGTCGCGTCGCCGCATCGGGATCGATCCGGATGAACTGCGCTTCGCCGCTGCGGCTCGGGCTGTCCGCCACCGGGCGGCACTGCGCCATCGCGGCCGCCGGCACGAGTGAAACAAGGGCGCAGGCAAGCGTGATCGCCGGCCCCGCGCCCCGCTTCATGCTCAATCCTCGGCTGCGATCGTCACGCGCAGGCCGTCCAGCGCATCGCTGAACGGGATCTGGCAGGAAAGCCGCGAGCGCGCGTCGCGGTCGCTCGAGCTGTCGAGCAGGTCGTCCTCGTCCGCGCTCATCGGCGGGAGTTTGGCAGCAAATTCCGGATCGACATGGACGTGGCAGGTGGCGCAACTGCAGCAGCCGCCGCACAGGGCGAGCAGTTCGTCGAACCCATTGTCGCGGATCACTTCCATCACGCTCAGGCCCGCATCGCCCGCGACTTCGCGTTCTTCCCCTTCTCTGGTGACGACGATAAGCTTGGGCATGAAGATCTCCTTGTTCGGCGCCGTCCATGCCGCCGATCCCCATCAAGTTCAAGGACAGCAAAAATGGGCTTGAGCGCAGCGCAGCTAAAGGCGTCGATCGATGCGTTGACCCTTATCGAGCCGGCCTTCGCGCATGCCCTGCAGCGTGCCGGCTATCCCGAGCCGCGCATCCGGGATCGTGGCTATGAGACGCTGCTCCGCACGATCATCGGCCAGCAGGTGAGCGTCGCCGCGGCGCAATCGATCTGGAACAAGCTCGCCGCCGCGCTGGGCGACCTGACCGATCCGGGCACCGTCGCCCGGGCGACCGACGAGACGCTGCGCGCCGCCGGCCTGTCGCGGCAGAAGGCAGCCTATGCGCGCAGCCTCGCCGAGGAGGTGACCAGCGGACGCCTCGCGCTGGAACATCTGCCGCAGGACGACGAGGAGGCCATTGCCGCCCTGACCCGGATCAAGGGGATCGGCCGCTGGTCGGCGGAAATTTACCTGCTCTTCGCCGAAGGCCGGCCCGACATCTGGCCCGCCGGCGACCTGGCGGTGCATATCTAGATCGGGCGGATCTTGGGGGATGCCGAACGCCCGACCGAAAAGCGGGTGCGCGAGCTCGCCGAAGCCTGGCGCCCGCACCGCGGCGCCGCGGCGATCTTCGCCTGGCACCACTACAAGGTCGACATGCAGGTGATCTAGGCCACCCTTCGGCCCCGTCACGATCGCACCGAAAACAGGTCGGATTGACCCGAGGATATACGATCCATATACGTTTCGTATATTCATCGACTGCAAGGACGTCCCATGGGCATCGTAAAAATCGACGACGATCTGCATGAGGAAGCGCGTCGGGCCAGCACGGTGATGTGCCGGTCCATCAATGCCCAGGCCGAATTCTGGATGACGATCGGCATGCTGGCGGAAGCCAATCCCACTTTGTCATTCAACGACATCGTGAAGATGCAGTTCGCGTCGGCGCAGGTGCGTGTCGCAGAGATGGCGGGCGCCTGACATGGTGAAGACCCCGGACGAGCTCGAGCTCATGCGCATCTCCGGCAGGATGCTGGCGTCCGTCTTCGAGATGCTGGACGGGCAGAACCTCACCGGCATGTCGACATTGCAGATCAACGATCTGGTGGATCGCTTCATCACCGTCGATCTCGCCGCCCGTCCGGCGAGCAAGGGGCAATATGGCTTCAAATATGTCCTGAACTGCTCGATCAATCACGTCGTCTGCCACGGCGTGCCCGATCCGAACGAGATCATCCGGGACGGCGACATCATCAATCTCGATATCACGCTCGAAAAGAACGGCTTCATCGCGGACTCGAGCAAGACCTATCTGGTCGGCAACGTCCCGCCCGCTGCAAGGCGGCTGGTGCGCGTCGCCCAGGAGGCGATGTGGAATGGGATAAGGCAGGTGCGGCCCGGCGCACATCTGGGCGACATCGGCTTCGCGATCGAGCGTCATGCCAAAAAGAACGGCTATTCGGTCGTGCGGGAATATTGCGGGCACGGCATCGGCCGCGAAATGCACGAGGAACCGGCGATCCTCAATTTCGGGCGACCCGGAACGGGCCTGAAGCTGCGCGAGGGCATGGTCTTCACCATCGAGCCCATGGTCAATCAGGGCACCCGAAGGGTTTCGACCGAGAGCGACGGATGGACGGTCGTGACCAATGACCGGAAGCTGTCCGCCCAGTTCGAGCATACGGTCGCCGTGACGGGGAACGGCGTCGACGTCCTCACCCTGCGCCGCGACGAGATGCCGATGCTGGATGCCCGCGCCTGACGTCTCCGATGTCGGCCTTGTCGGTCTAGGCCCCCATCGCCTCCAGCCCCATCGCGATCGCGCCGAGCGGTCCCGCCATCGCGCCGAGCCCCGGCGGCCCCAGCCTGCGGTCGAGCTCGCCGGCATAGGCGATCAGCGAACCATAGCCGCCCAGGCTCTCGGCAAGCCGGGTGCGCAGCCTGGGGAACAGATAGTCGCGCGCAGCGATCACGCCGCCGCCAATCGCGATCCGCTCGGGCGCGGCGACCGCCACCAGATTGTGGAGCAGCCCGCCCAGATCATGGACGAACAGATCCCATTGCGGACCGTCATCGGGCAATTCCCGGCCCGGCTGCCCGAAGCGCTCGGCGAGCGCGGGACCGGAGATCAGCCCCTCGACGCAATCGCCATGGAAGCGGCACCAGCCGGGATAGGTATCGCCCGCCAGCCGCGGCACGCGCATATGCCCGGCCTCGCCATGCGCGACGCCCTGCACCGGCCGCCCGCCCGCGACCAGCCCGACGCCGACACCGGTGCCGATCGTGATATAGGCATGCGTCGCCATGCCCTGCGCCGCGCCCCAGCGCCCCTCGGCGATCGCCGCGCCGTTGACGTCGGTCTGGAACCCGATCGGCCGGGCGAAGCGCGCCTTCAATCGGTTGACGAGATCGGTGCCGGTCCAGCCCGGCTTGGTGGTCGCAGTGATCGAGCCGAAATCGAGCATCGCCGGATTGAGCTCGAGCGGGCCGAAGCTGGCGACGCCGATCGCATCGAAATCCCAGCCGTCGAGCACCGCCTCGATCGCGGCGAGCGTCGTGGCGGGATCGGTGGTGGGGATCGTCTCGCGGGCGCGGACATCGTCGGGCCCGGTAGCGAGGATCGCCACGCATTTGGTGCCGCCGAGCTCGAGCCCGGCGATCAGTGGGGGAGCGGTTACCATAATTCCGAGCTAGCCTACTCAGGCGGCAGGCAAAAGGGCGATCGGATCGGGTGCGGGTACGATCCTTTGGACGCCTGCTTCTGACCGTTTGCCGACCGTCTGTCTTTGATCGTAAAACCGGTCCGGCCGGCGCTGTCGGAGCCCGGCTGCCCTGGTGGGAGAGCCCGGATGCTGATTCCGATACTGATCGTACGAGACATGTCGGAGGCGATCGCCTTCTACACGCACGTGCTCGATTTCCAGTTCGCGTTCGCCTGGCCCGACGAAGCGCCAATCTATGCCGGCTTGGCCCGCGGGGCCGATGAGATGCACCTCGCCCTCACGCCCGGTGCGGACCGCTACGGGCATTGTTCCGCGATGGTTCTCTGCGACGATGTCGACGCGCTGTTCGCGACCTTCACGGCGCGGGGCTTGGCGGTCCCGACCCGGCCGGACTCGCCCGTGCACGAGGGTCCGCTGGACCAGAGCTGGGACACGCGCGAAGTCTATATCGACGACCCCAGCGGCAACACGCTTATTTTCCAGCAACGCTGACATGGGCCCGCTCCTTCGGAGGGGCCCATGTCGTCGATGCGCATCGTGGATGCCCTGATTGCACCGGCTTGCCGGCAAACAGGGCGGCGCCCCTATTGTCGCAGGAGCATTTCCGCGGCCACCATCGCCCCGTCGGTGCGGATCGTCCCGGCGACGGCGACCGCCCGTTCGCGGGTCTCGGAGGCGAGAGCCGTCCTCAGCCCTGCCGAGAGAGACTCGATGCTCGGCACGGGACCGTCATGCGCCACGCCGATGCCGAGCTCCGCCACGCGGCCGGCCCAATAAGGCTGGTCGGCGACCTGGGGTACGATCAGCTGCGGCGCGCCGGCACGCGCCGCCGTCGTCGTCGTGCCCGCGCCGCCATGATGCACGACGGCGGCGACGCGGGGGAACAGTGCCTGCTGGTTGACCTCGCCGATGGCGAAGCAATCGTCCCCATCGTCGATCGCGGCGAGTTCCGCCCAGCCGCTGGCGAGGAGGATGCGGCGGCCCTCCGCCCGCACTGCCTCGATCACCGCCCGGGCCGCGTCCGGCGCACCCTGCATCGCCATGCTGCCGAAGCCGACATAGACCGGGGCCGGGCCCGCTTCGAGGAACGCCTCCAGGTCCGCGGCCAATGGGCGCGCGTCCGGCAGGATCCAGGCGCCGGTCTGGACGGCATCGACAAGGTCGGTCGACAGCCAGGGGCTGAGGACCGGGTCCGATGCGATCCAAGCGCGATGGGTGAAGACGCCGTCGCGGACATTGTCGAATATCGGCAGGCCAATCGCGGCGCGATGCGCATTGACCGCTTCGCCGAACAGCGCGTTCATCGCCTCGGCGTTCCGCGCCCATAGCGCCAGGTTGTCGGTCATCTCCGGCGGGTGCGGCCAACCGGGAAACGCAACCGGCGAATGGTGCGGCGACGGCAGGTAGAGCGGGCAGAAGTGGGTGCTGACGTAGCGGATGCCCATCTTCTCGGCCACCGCCAGCGCAGCGGCCTTGGACGGGAACAGCCCGGTCGCGACGATCGCATCACAGCCCTGAGCTGCCGCGGCGAGCGTATCGAACTGGGCCGGGATGAGCTTGGCGGCGAGCTGCGGCAGGCCCAGCCCCGACTGCCGCGCCGTCGCTATCCATTCGCGCACCGGCATGAAGGCCGGCGCGAGCGGCACGCCGGCACGGTCGAGCAGCTCGGCGAACTCCGCATCGGCGGGTGCGGACACCACCGCCTCCGCGCCGAGCGCCCGCAATGCGAGGGCGAGTCCGACCAGCGGCTGGACGTCACCGCGCGATCCGTAAGTCGATAACAGTACATGCATATTGTTTCTCCCTCAGCTCGAATCGAGGGCAGCGTTCATGGCGCATGACCGGGGGCTTGCCGCAAGTCCCCGCGTCCATTATACGATTTCAATGGGAAGTGAGGATCACCTCCCATGCTCCCACAGGCCAGGCAAACACCCGCTGTCGCGCGACGCATGGTCGTGCCGATCCAGGAAGAATCAAAAAAGAGCCGCACGAATGCGACTCCGATGGGGCGGGAAACAGGGCGGCGGCCGGTCCGGTTCCGGCCGCCGGGCTTTGTCGCGTCAGAAGCGCCCGCGCAGGCCGAGCATGACCTGACGGCCAGGATTGTAGACCGTGAACGCGGCGTTCTCGAACTGGAAATAGTTGCGCTGCTGCTCCTTGGTGATGTTGATCACGTCCAGGGTCAGTTCGGGCGCCCATTTCATATCGAAGATCTCGGCGAAGTCGACGCTCGCGGAGAGGTCGTACTGCTGATAATCGTCCGAATAGAGCCGCGCGAGCGCGATGCCGTTCTGGTTGGGATCGGACTGGACCGTGCCGCGCTGGAAGGTGGTCGAGAGCCGCACGCTCACCCCGCCATGCTCGTAATAGCCGGTGATGTTGTAGGTCACCGGCGACACGCCCACCGCAACCGCCGGCGCCGCGCCCGAACCGGTCTGGTCGATCAACGTCAGGTTGGCGTTGAAGCCGAAGCCGTTCACGCCGAGATAGCGGCCGATCAGGAAGTCGAGCGGCTGCACCCAGTTCACCTCGAGGCCGTTGACCTTGAGCGTGCCGCTGGCGTTGACCTGCTGCTGGAGCACCACCGTCGCGGTGCCGGGCCCGCCGCGGGCGGTGATCGCCGCCTGCTGCGTCGGCGACAGCGTATCATAGGTGACGCCGTACGCGGCCAGTGCCGAGAAGGGCGCCGTGGTCGTGCCGTTGGTGGTGAAGCCGGTCACTGCCTTGCGGAAGGCGGTGAAGCCGACATAGCCCTCCTTGCCTGTATAATATTCGAAGCCAAGGTCGAAATTGGTCGAGATATAGGGGGTCAGCGAAGGGTTGCCGACGGTGCCGATATCGGCCGATGGGCTGGAGAAGCTCAGGCCCGGCAGCATCGTGTTCGGGTTCGGCCGGGTCATTGTCTTCGACGCCGCCGCGCGCACCACCGCATTGTCGGTGATGTGATAGGCCGCGCTCGCCGAGGGGAGCCAGTTCTCGTAGGAGCTGTCGGTGTAAATGAAGTTGACGATGTTCGGATAGCAGGAGCCGTCACGCGGGTTGCCGGTGCCCGGGCAGGCATTGGGCAGCGGGCCGGCGCCGTCCGGATCCTGCGAGTTGCGCGGATCGGAGATCGACACGCGGCCGCCGATCGTCTGATCGGTGCGGACATAACGCAGGCCGGCATTGTAGGTGATGTTGCCGCCGCCCAGCGGCATGTCGCCATTCACCTCGGCATAGGCGCCAAGCACCTTTTCGCGGACATAGCCGCCGCTCGCGCCGGTATTCGAGCCGGCCGCCTCGGGCGCGGAGTCGTGGAAGGCGTCATAGTTCGACGCCGCCTTGAACCTGTCCCAATCGACGGTGACGAAGCCGCTGGGCCCGGGCCGCAGGAAACCCGGCACCTGCGCGTTCGAGATCAGCGAGCCCGCATAGGTGACCGGTCCGCTCTGCCCCGCCGTGAAGCCGGTGCCATAGGCGGGATAGCTCGGATAGCCCGCCGGCGCCGCGCCGGGCTGGACCAGGCCGTTGCACCCCGGCTGGGTGTTGGGCCCGGGCAGGAACACGCTGGGCCGGTTGCCGCACACCGCGTTCTGCCATGCCTGGCTGTTGTCGAACGCGCTGATCCGGCGCGACGTGTCGTCATAGGCGGCGCCCGCCTTGATGTTAAAGACAGTGTCGCCCCAGGTCAGGTTACCGCGCACGCCTTTGGTCTCGGTGCGGCGGCGCTCGTCCTGGATGTTCACGCGACCGCCCGGCCACCCGAAATTGGCCGGATTGTTGAGGTCGATATTGGTCGTGATGTTCGGCATGTCGCCGCTGCTGTTGTCGTAGTTCACGGTCACGCCGGAGTTCGGCGGGGTGATCACCAGCACGGTGGGCGATTCACGATGGAAGTCGCTCCAGGTGTAATTGCCCTGCAGGTCGAACTTCAGCTTGTCGGTGATCTCCCACTCGATGCCCGGGTTGACGCCCCAGAACTTGGTCTTTTCCAGGTGCGGGCGATATTCGAGGAAGAATTGCGCGGCGGCAAAGGTGCCCTGGGTCACCACGCAGCCGGTGCTGCAGTCGCTGCGGTCATACTTGGTATTGAGCGGGATGAACGCGCCGTTGCGGCCCACCCAGTTCATGTCGATGCGGGTGAGTTGGTTGTTCTTGTAGCCGTACATGCCGTCGACATAAGCGTGGAAGCCATCGCCCTTGTATTCGAGGCTGGCGATCGCGTTGATGCGGTCCTTGGTGCCCGATTCATCCATCGGCCGGCCGAGGCGCGGGATGATGCCGTTGTCGAGTTGCTGGAGCGTCGCGCCGGGGTTGTTCGCGAGCAGGAACGCCTGGTCGATCGTGGCGCCGGGGGTCAGGCCGTTGCCGGCATTGGCCGGCACCGTCGCCGGGACGGTCCAGTTGCCGCCGCCGGTGGAATTGCAGCCGCTGGCGCACTGCGCGGCGGTCAGGTTCGGGTTGGTCCAGCCGATCGTCTCGAAGCCGGTTGAGCGCACCTGGTTGTGCACCCCCGCGACACCGAGCAGGACGCCGAAATCGCCCATCGTCGTGCTGGCGAGCAGCGAGCCGCGATAGCCATATTTGTCGGTCTGGGTGTTCTTGGTCAGCTGCGCGCCATAGGTGACCCGCGTCCCCTCCTTGTCGAAGGGACGGGCGCTGCGCATGTTGACCGTGCCGGCGGCGCCGCCCTCGACCGTGTCGGCGATGCCGCTCTTGTTCACCGTCAGCGAGGTGAACAACTCGGTCGGGAACATGTCGAGATCGACTTCGCGGTTGGTGTTCTGCGCGTCGGTGCGGCCCGTGGAGGCGACCGCGACGGGGGCGCCGTTCAGCAGCACGCGGGTGAAGTTGGTGCCCAGCCCACGGATCGTGACGTTCAGGCCCTCGCCGGTCACTTCGCGGCTGATCGTCACGCCGGGGATGCGGTTGAAGCTCTCGGCGATGTTGGTGTCGGGGAACTTGCCGATATCCTCGGCGAAGATCGTGTCGGTGAAGCCGGTCGAGTTCTTCTTGGCGTTGGTCGAGCTCTCGAGCGAGGCGCGATAGCCGCTGACGACGATCTCGTCCTCGCTGCTCGGCACCTGATCGGCGGCCTGGGCGGTCGTATCGGGCGCGGTCTGTGCGAGCGCGGGCCAAGCCGCTCCGGCAAGCAGGACCGCACCCAGTGCAGAGGCGCGGCGCGCAGTTATAGAACGTGCAATTCGAGCGTCCATTGTCCCCTCCTCCAAAGCCTCTAACGGGCCGTACGCTCCACCGCTGATAGCGATGTTAGCGGTCACAAGGGCTATGCGCGGGGCTGGAACCTGTCAACTCATACATTTGCGCATATATAGTTCATTACTAACTCAACAGCTTACCGCTTTGCAGCAAAACGAAAGAGACCTTGCGACGACTTGTCTGATTACACATGACAACGTTGGCGTGCGGGCCGAATCACTCTCGCGCACCGCTGGAACCGGGGCTTTTGCTGTTATCGCTATCAGCTCGAAATTTTCCCGTGACACGCCATTGCCGATGCGGGGCCGCAACCACATTTGCCGGGCTCCACCCCCTGGAGACTCCCCCCATGCGCTTCAACAAGCTCGGCCGCAGCGGCCTGATCGTTTCCGAACTCTGCCTCGGCACCATGACCTTTGGCGGTCAGGAGGGTCTGTGGGGCCGGATCGGCCAGCTCCAGCAGGACGAGGCCGATGCGCTGGTCAAGGCCGCGCTCGATGCCGGGATAAACTTCATCGACACCGCCAATGTCTATGCCGAAGGGCGCTCCGAGGCGATCCTGGGCCAGGCCTTGAAGAATCTGGGCGTGCGCCGCGAGGAGGTGGTGGTCGCCACCAAGGTGCTCGGGCGGATGCATGACGGCCCCAACGGCGGGGGCGCGTCGCGCGGGCATATCCTCGACCAGGTCAAGGCCAGCCTCGACCGGCTCCAGACCGACCATATCGACCTCTACCAGATCCACGGCTTCGACGACACGACACCGATCGAGGAGACGCTGTACGCGCTCGACAGCCTCGTGCGGCGCGGCGTGGTTCGCTATATCGGCCTGTCCAACTGGGCGGCATGGCAGGTGGCGAAGGCGGTCGGCATCGCCGCCGCGCGCGACTATGCGCCGATCGCCTCGCTCCAGTCCTATTACACGATCGCCGGGCGCGACCTGGAGCGCGACGTGATGCCGATGCTCCAGTCCGAAGGCGTCGGGCTGATGGTGTGGAGCCCGCTCGCCGGCGGCTTCCTGTCGGGCAAATACACGCGCGAAGGCGAAGGCGAAGGCCGCCGCGCAGGCTTCGACTTCCCGCCGGTCGACAAGGAGCGCGGCTATGACGTGGTCGACGTGCTGCGCGAGCTGGCCGCGGCCAAGGGCAAGTCGGTCGCGCAGCTGGCGCTGGGCTGGCTGCTCCACCAGCCGGCGGTCTCCAGCGTCATCCTGGGCGCCAAGCGCGCCGACCAGCTCGCCGACAATCTGGGCGCGGTCGATGTGGCGTTCACGGCCGAGGAGCTCGCGCGGCTCGACGCGGTGAGCAAGCTGCCGCCCGAATATCCCGGCTGGATGATCGAACGCCAGGCCGGCTATCGCGGCGCGCCGAGCCCGCGGCGCTAGGGTTTAATCTAAACGTCATCCCGGCCATCGCCGGGATGACGAAATTAGGTTTCAGCCCCACTCCACCGTCAGCGATTCGGCGAACGGGCCATTCTTCGTCAGCCGTCCCGCCTTGCCGGGCGCGCGGCGGAGATTGGCGCGCTGGAGCAGCGGCTTCAGCATCAGGTGCAACGTCGCCTGGTTGATATGGATGCCGAAGCACTGGTGCAGGCCATAGCCGAAATGGAGATAGTCCGATGCCGGACGTCTCGGATCGAAGCGCCGGGGGTCCGCCACCCGGCGCGGATCCATCATCGCCGATGCGAAGGCAGCGAGCACGGTATCGCCCTTGGATATCTTCGCCTCATGGCTCGTGCCGCGCGCGATCACCGCGTCGGTCAGCGCCACCCGGGGCAGCCCGGGCGCGAGCGGATCGAAGCGCATCGCCTCCAGCACATAGGCCGCAAGCAAGGTATCGTCCCCGGTCCGCGCCGCGGTCTGCGCGCCGAGCAGCGCGTCGGGACGGCGGAGCAGCTGCTCCATCGCCTGGGGCACGACCATCGGCGGCTGCGGCGGCCCGCCGACGATGAACCCCATCAGCGCGGTGCGGATCTGGTCGTCGCTGAACCCGCTAGTCCCCGCTTTCTGCTCGGCCAGGCAGCGTGCGAGAATATCGTCCTTGCCCGGCGCATTGCGGCGCTTGTCGAGCTGGCCCTGGATATGGGCGCGGAGCGCCGGGGCGATCTCCTTGACCTCCGCCAGCAGCGCGGGATCATTGCCCTGGTCGGCGAACTGGAACTCGAACAGCCGCGTGCCCCAGACGCGCAGGTCGCCGTTGCTCGGCTCGGGCACGCCGAAATAGTCGCCTAGCACCGAGAAGGTGACCCGGCGCACGAGCGTGTCGACCACGTCGATCCGGTTGGGCGCGGCGCGGACGATATCCTCCGCCATCATCTCGACCTGCTGCGCCAGCATCGGTAAATCCTCGCGCCGCACGACCTTGCGCATCGCGGTGGTATCATCGCGATATTGCTGGGTGTCGCCCATGCCGAGGAAGAAGGGCTGGCCGCCCATGATCACGTCGAGCTTGGGCGCGTAGACCACGCCGAAATCCCGGTTAGTGGCGAACACCTCGCGGACATCGTCGTAGCGCGAGGTGAGCACCATGCCCTTCATCTTCACCACCGGCTTCCACCGGCGGAAAAAGGCGAAGGCATAGGGCATCGCGGCGAACACCATGCGCTGGATGGAGCCCTTCAGCCCCTTGGCCGCGGGCCGCAGCACGTTGCGGGAGTCGAGCACGCTCATAACGCCGCCAGATATCGGATCGCCGGCATGCTCGGCAGGAAGAAATACTCACCGCCCGCCATCTGGACGAAGGTGTCGACGTCCATGATCCGCCGCAGCGGCTCCTCGCGGATCGTCATCTTTCCCTTGGGCCCGACCAGCGGATCGGTCTCGTCATAGAGCGTGGCGAAATTGGGATTGAGCAGCCAGGTCTGCTGGATGAACTCGAACTGCCGGGTGATATCGGTGTTGAGGCAGATGAAGAGCAGCCCGCGATCGACACCGTCTTCCTTGGGCGGCACGCTGATCGTGGTGCCATATTTGCGGCCGCGACGCAGGATGCGGTGGCTGTTGGCGGCATTGAGCATGGTCTGCCTCTGCGACGCGTCGGGCGCGAGGCCGTCGCGCGGATTGGCGCGGCGGACATGGCTGCCCATCGGGCACCCCGCCCCGTGACGATCGCGATCGAAGAAGCCGAAGCCGTTGTCGTTCACCGACAGCGTCCCCATCGGGCACAGCAGATTGCCATGGGTGTCGCGCCCGACCACGCGCTCCGCGAGCCAGGTGGTGGTGACGTGCCCGGACCCGTCGGGATCGCGCTCGCGAATGTGCCGGGCTGCCGCGCGCATCGATTCCCAGAAGGCGACGACATCCTGCTTCAGCTCGCGTACGACCATGTAGCTGCCGTCCAGCCCGAGATCGAGAAAGCCCTCGCCTTTGGGATGCGGCTGGAGACCTGCGGCCTGCCCCTTCTTGCTGTCGGCCACCACCGGCCCGAGCGCCACCTCATGATGCGCGTTGGTGTGGCCCATCAGAATTTCGCCGAGCGGCACGCCGTTCCAATGATCCTGGGGTGCATCCTGCCGCTCCTCGCCATAGACCACCACGCCCGGCTCGAACGGGAGCGGCTGCGAGATGCCGTCTGCAAAGCCGAAATGCTCGCGCGCGATACCTGCTGCGTCGGGCCGCAGCTGAAGCGGGCGGGTCCGCACGATCGTGACCTGATGCGGTTCGAGCAGGTCGCCGATCTCCTTGCACCAGGATTCGGCACCGGCTTCGTCTTCGGTATAGATGAGCAGCATCGCATGGACGGTGAGCGGCGTCTTCACGCGCCTCTCGACATCATGCTCGGTATCGTCGAACGCGCGCGCCTCGTCGTCCTCGGCAGCGGCGTCGAGCGGAGTGTTGCCGCTCCAATGGGGTCCGCCGGGCACCACCGTGCCTTGCCATTTGCCGTCACGACGATCGCCCAGGCGGCGAAGACGGTCTTCCTGGAACATCCCCTCCTGGAACGGGCGATCGAACGAAGCGAGCGCATGTTCGTCCAGTCCCATCTTGCGCAGGCCGAGCCAGGTGAAGCCCATCGCCGCCGCCCGCGGATCGCGGCGATCGGCGTCGGTCACCGGCGCGACTGCGGCGAGCGCCGCAAGCCATTCGCCGCCACCATCACGCTTGACGCCTTTCCAGCCGAACTCGAGGAACAGCGCGCGTCCGGTCGGCAGCGCGCCGAAGCCGCTCACCACCAGTCCCTGGGTCAGAGTGTCGTGCGGCGGCGCCAGCTTCCAGTTCGGCCGCGAACCGCCCGGCTCGCTCACAGGTCGTTGATCCATGATGCGGCCTCCGTGTCAGAGAGTTCGGGTTTGCGGAGGCCAGATGCGATGCGATAATTCCGCTCGATCTGATCGGCAGTCAGATCCTTATATGCCGAATACCAGAAGCGGCTGACCGTCATCGAATGGCGCGCCCAGTCCTTGAACTGGCGGCCGTGGCTGGCACCGTCGTCGATCAGGAAGCGGGTGGGCGGAAAGCCGACCCCGCAACACCAGGCGAGCGTGAGCCCGGCATGCGCCTTCTCGATGAAATCATCGAGATAGCTTTCCCAGGTCTGATCGAAATTGGAGAAGAACATCAGCCGGCTGTTGTTGTTGACCATCGCCCAATGCGCGAAATGGATCGTCCGCATCGATCCGAGATAGCCGTTACGGGTTCCCGGCGTGACGCGCAGCACCAGCCCGAGCCCGCGATGCCCTGCGCGGATGATGATCGCGCGCAGCACGCCGGGCTTGATGAGCACGATCGATCCCATATGATTCTGGGGGATCCAGTCCTCGCGCCGCGCCATTTCGCGCAGCATCTTGGGATCGACAGGCGGCGCGTCCTGCGATGCGTCGCGGCGCTCGAGATAGCGCAGCCATGCGGCAAGTCCGGCACCGGTCGCCGGGATGCTCACCGCGCCCCAGGCGAGCCAGATCAGCATCGCGGTTCCCGCCGTCTCGAAATCCCGCCCGGTGAGCGCCATCGATATCGGCGTGACGATAAGCGCGGTAAGCCCGACATAGATTGCCACGAACACGGCGACCGGCACGATCGCCTTCAATATCAGCTTCAGAAAGCTGAACCTGGTCGGCGTCGCCGTGCCGGGCAGCGGCTCGCCTATCCGGTACAGCGCCAGCGCGAAGATCGCGAAAACCGCGCCGACGAGGATCAGATAGCGGTCCCAAGGCATGAACAGCTTGAACACCAGGCCCGGGACCGAAAGCGCGAAGACCAGCATCAGGATGAAGAAGATCAGGTTCCCATAGTCGCTGAGATTGGCGCTCAGCGGAATCCGCGCCGGCGCTGCCTCGTTCAGCCAGCCGAACTTGGGGAGCAGCGCGGCACGCAGGGTGGAATGGATCTGTGCCGGCCCGAGCGCGCGATAGGGGCTTGGGCCGCCATCGTTTGCCGTGGCCAGTTCCACGCGCGTCGCAAGGAACAGCTCGCCTTCGGCGATGATGCGGTCCCGCGTCAGCCCGCGATTGCCGTGGTGGAAGACGGTCGGCTTCAGCGTGCGCGCCTGGAGATAGGGTGCGATCGGGGCGCGGCTATTGGTGTCGACGATCGCTTTGAACAACGGTCCGGTGGGATCGAGCGGGCATTTGCAGCAGCGCAGCATCATGCGCAGGTCCTCGCCCATCGCCGCTTCCAGCTGCGCCCAGAACGGCCCGGGCTCGCCGTCGAAATTGGCTTCGAGCACGAACAGCGGATCATAGTCGAAGCCGGGAAACACGCTGAGCGACATGAAATGCACCGAGGGCACCAATGTCAGGAATTCGGCATAGGGACCCTTGCCGCCCGAGGGATCGGTGCTGCGCCGGTCGCGCAACGAATCGAGCAAGCCGGAAAGGTGATCGAAGCTCTCCGGCTTCACTTCCAGCGCTACCGACAAGGTGGTTTGCCGCATCCCATTCCCCTGGCGCGCGCGTGCCGGCCCTCGGACAATCGCGCGATTCGGTGCGGACTGTCTCACAGCATTTCCTACATTGATAGGACGGGAGCGACCTTGGGTCGGATCCGGAACAATCGCGTCAGGCCGGCGCGCAATATTGATCCAGGAATTGCTGGTGCGGCGGCATCTGCGCTACCGCGCTGGCGATATTGGCCTTGAGGTCGCCAAGCGCCTGACGGAGCTGGCCGGGGTTCATCATGTCGCCCATCCGGTGATAGCCGCGCGGCGCCAGCCGCTGGCCGAGCATCACCTGCACCCAGCTATCGACCCGGAACAGATCATCAGACGCCTGCCAGGCGATCGCATTCTCGCGGAACACGTCGATCCGCTGCTGAAGCGTGTCGGGGATGTCCATCGTCCGGCACTGCTCCCAGAAGGGAGAATCGGCGCGCTCGTTCAGGTGATAATGGAGGATGATGAAGTCGCGGACGCGCTCGATCTCGTTGCGGCTGAGATCGTTGAAGCGCGCGGCGATCGCCTCGTTGGCGCCGTCGAACGGGAAGAGCTGCACCAACCGGGTCACCGCGATCATGATCAGGTGGATGCTGGTCGATTCGAGCGGCTCGACGAACCCGCTCGACAGCCCCATCGCGATGACGTTCTTGTCCCACACCTTGCGCCGGCGCCCGGATTTGTAGCGGATCACGCGCGGCTCGATCAGCTTCTCGCCCTCGATCCGCGATTCCAGCACTTCGCGGGCGCGATCGTCGCTCATGTGCGCGCTCGAATAGACCAGCCCGTTGCCGACCCGGTGCTGGAGCGGGATCCGCCATTGCCAGCCCGCCTCGTGCGCGGCGGCGCGGGTATAGGGGACGGCGGGGCCGACCGAGCGCGTCTGCACCGCCAGCGCGCTGTCGGTGATCAGCCAGTGGGTCCAGTCCTCGTAGCCGGCCTGGAGCGTCTGCTCGATCAAAAGGCCGCGGAAGCCGGTGCAGTCGATGAACAGGTCGCCTTCGAGCTTCTCGCCCGAGGCAAGCACCAGCGCGGTGACGAAGCCGCTCTCGGGATGCTGCTCGACCGTGGCGATCTTGCCCTCGACGCGTTTGACGCCCAGCGGCTCGGCGAAACCGCGCAGGAAGCGGGCATAAAGGCCGGCATCGAGGTGATAGGCATAGTTGATATGCCCGTTTTGCGGGATCACGAACTTGCCCGCCTCGGCGGCGCTCAGCTCGAAGCAATAATCGCCCAGATCGCCCGCGAACCCCTCCTCACGCGCCTGCAGCCAGAAGTGATGGAAGTCCCCCATCCAGGTCGATTTGCCGATCTGCCCGAAACTATGAATGTAACGGTCGCCGATCCGCGCCCAGTCCTCGAAGGCGATGCCCAGCTTGAAGCTCGATCCCGTGTCGCGCATGAACGCGCGCTCGTCGATGCCGAGCAGATTGTGGAAGGTACGCGCGGTCGGGATCGTACTCTCGCCCACCCCGACCGTGCCGATCTCGTCGGATTCTACCAGGGTGATCTCGAGCAAGGGCCCGAGCAGCCGCGCGAGCGCCGCCGCGGCGATCCAGCCGGCGGTGCCGCCCCCGGCGATGACGACGCGCTTGACGGCCCTCTCCATGACTTCCCCTTATCTATTCAGGCGATTGAGCAGTTGCGCGCGTAGCCGCCGCGCCGCGGTCTCGTCGAGCGCGCCGAGCGGTCCCCGGGCATGTTCCGGCAGATGCGCGCCGGCCCGGTCGCCGGGACCGAAGATGTAATAGTCGAACAGCGCCTTCCACGCGGCCTTTTCGGGCTCCGGACGGTCGCGCAGGCTGAGCATCGCGTGGAGCAGCGTGTTCTGCGGCGTGTCCATGAAGGCGGGGGAGGTGTTCCACCAGTAATTGACGAGCACGTTGAAGGCGTCGAGCGCCTCGACATGATGCCACCAGAGCGCCGGGTAGAAGAGGACGTCGCCAGGCTCCAGCTCCGCCACCTGCGCCGCGCCGAACGCATCGCGAAAGCGCGGATGCGCGTCGAAATCCGGATCGCGGAAATCGATCATGCTGACCACCTGCCCGCCCGGCGTGGGTTCGAGCGGCCCCGGATAGAGGTTAGCGACCTGATCGGGCGAGAACAATGTGAAGCGCCGCCGCCCGACCGTGCACACCGCGAGGTTGTGCGACATGTCGTAATGCGCGCTCGCGGTGGTGCGGTTGCCGATCCAGATGCTCGCCAGCGGCGGATGCGCGTCGAACATCGGATGGTTGAGGATCAGGTCGTTCGCGGCGCGAAAGCCCGGCAGATAGATGTCGAGATCGGTCGAGCCGACATAAAAGCTCGGCCCATCCGGCACGCCCAGCAGCGGCCGCATCGCTTCGAGCAGGTCGGTCAGGCCGGTGCGCGCGCCCTCGAAATTGAAGCCGGTGACGTCCGCATTGTAGAAGAAGCGCCCGCCGATCTCCGGCGCGCCGGTAAAGGCGACCACGGGCTTTCCCGCGTCGAAGCCCTCGATATAGGCGATCGCTGCCTCTGCTGATTCCAGCCCCTTGGCGACCACCGGCCAGCCACGCGCCACGCCGCGCAGGATTGCCGGCTGCTGTGCCGCCATCAGCGCGTCATAGGGCATGGCATCGGGCCCGACGCCCTCGATCACGCGAACCTTGCGCCCGATCGAGGCCGCTGCGTTCACGCCGATGCCCGCCGTGCGTTCTTGCGGTCGATCAGCCGGCTGATATTGCCGAGCGACGCCGCCAGCAGGAATGCCGCGGAGAGATAGCCCGCGCGGTGCAGTTGCTCGAGCCCGCCGCTCGACAGCGCCGCCAGCCGCTCGCGCGCGACCATCTCGAACCCGTCGATGGTGTAGCGTTCCTCGTCGTTCAACATCACCTCGAGCGCGACCGGCTGAAGCAGCCCGAGCGCGTCGAACGCGGCATACATCGGCGGCGCGGCCTCCATCCCGGCATAGATCAGCTGCAGGACCTGCGTGATATGGTCGAGATAACGTGCATTCCCGCCATGCTGGAGGAACAGCGACTCGCCGTCGGGCGCGCCGACGCGCGGATCGTCCAGGTCGACATGGATGGTCAGCTCGGCTCGTCCGGACGCGGCGCCATCGGCCGCGAGACCGATCAGGAAGGGACCGCGCTGCTGGAGCGCGGGGATGTGGCGACTCGTCCAGCGATCGCCCTCCAGGAACAGATTCTCGTCGCGATCGAGCCCGAGCAGTGCGACCGCCTGCAGCCCTTCGTCCGGGTCCCTGCGGAACAGGATCGGGAATTCGCGCTGCGCTTCCTCGAACTCGGTCGGGAAGAGCAGCATCTGATTGACGCTGTCGCCATAGGCAGCGCCGTGGCGCAGCGCCACTTTCAGATCGTGATGGGCGACGTTATCGAGTGCGACCTTATTGGTCATCGGGAATCATCCAAGCTCGCGTGCCTGCCGCCGGTCGGCCCGCAGGCGGGCATCATGGCGCAAAGCGGCCATGCCCTCAATCAATGCCCCTCGATCGATCGAGAAAAAGGCCGCTGCTCGCGCAGCGGCCCCTCTCCCCCTTTATTTCCGTTCGCGCTCAGAACTTGAAGCGCGCACCGAGCAGGAAGCGGCGATCGAGTTCCTGTGCGTACCACAGCTGCTTCTCGTCGCGGGCATAGGTGCGGACGCTTTCCTTGGTGAGGTTGATGCCCTCCAGGGTAACGGCGATCTGCGGCGTGATCTCGTAGCTGAGCGTCGCATCGAGCTGGCCGAAGGGCGCGGTGAACTCCGGATTGCGCGAGCCCTGGCGGTTGATCCCCGAGAGGAACTTGTCGCGCCAGTTATACGCCACGCGGGCCGAGATGCCGTGCTTTTCGTAGATCAGCGTGCCGCTGAGCGTGTCGCTCAGCCCGAGCAGCGCGAACTGATCCTCGGCCGGGTTCGCGCCGATGTTGAACCCGACATCGCCGCGCACCAGCGTATAGGCCGCGGCGACACCGAAGCCGGTATTGCCGAGGAAATACTGGCCGGCGAGCTCGACGCCGTAGATTTCGGCGTCGCGGTTGTTGATCGGACGCGTCACCTGGAACTGGTAGAGCGGATCCGAAGGCAGCCCCGCCACGTCGAGCGTGTTGTTGATGGTCTGGACGAAGGCATCGTCGAGCGATCGCGTGCCCGCATTATAGTGCGAGTTGAACTGCGCGGTGGCGGCCGCCGTCGACCCGGTCGACTGGATCAGCGCGGTCATCACGAACAAGTTCACGTCGCTGATATCAGCGCCCAAGCCCTGCAGCGCGGTCTTGGCGGCGCCCGAACGGCTGCCCGCCGCGCCCGAGCTCGGGTCGCGCAGCCCGAACAGGTCCGACGTGAACTGGCCGTTGCCGATGAAGTTGTGCACGCGCTTGTCGAAGAATGCGACCGACACATAGCTGTCCGGCTTGAAATACCATTCGAGCGACGCGTCGAAATTGTCCGAGATCAGCGGTTTCAGGCGCGCGTTGCCGGTCGCCGCGCCGGGAACGCCGCCATTGTTGGTCGGCCGCGGCGGGCCGCCCACCGTCGTCGCGGTGTAGAGGCTGTTATAGTTCGGCCGGGCGATCGTCTTGCTGTACGAGAGGCGACCGATCAGGTTCGGCGCCATTTCAACCTGGAAGTCGATCTGCGGCAGAATGTTGTCATAGCTGCCGGTATCATCGACGAACTGGGTCTGGTTCGAGATCGACACGGTGAAGTCGTTGTCCGACACCCAGGTGATCGAGCCCGGAACCGCTTCGAGCGAAATGGTCTCGGACTTGGTGCGCTCGTAGCGCACGCCCGCCACCAGGCGCGCCGGCGCGCCGCCGAGATCGCCCTTCCACGTCACCTGGCCATAGGCCGCCCAGATCTCTTCCTTGACCCGGTTGTCCTGGTTGGCGGTGATGCCGACCGCGTTGCCGCGGCCCGCATAATAGGGCGAGAGGATCGAGTAGAGATCCGACGCGACGCCACGGAACGCGAGCTGCGATTCGGGATCGCCACCCGGATCATATTGGTTGAACTTGCACTCGAGGCAGAAGGCCTGGAGCGCGCCAGGCGCCAGCCGCTCGACATCGCCCGGGCTGGTGATGCCCCAGTCGCCCAGCGTCTGCTGGGTGGCGACGAAGGTCTGGTGCATGTCGGTCTTGCGGTAGTTGCCGCCGAACTCGAACTTGCTGCCGCCGCCCAGATCCCAGGCGAAATCGGCGCGGATTTCCTTGACCGTCTGGTCCTGCGTCGAACGAAAGGTGCGGCCGACCTGCGAGCCGACATCGTTGACGTCGAGCGGGCCGCTGGCCCCTAGCGTGATGTCTTGCTGGGGAATCCCCTTGGTGTAGTCGACCGAGTGCGCCGCGATGACGTTGGCGCCCATGCCGACCAGCGTCGAGCTGTTGCCGTTGGGATTGTCAGGTCGGCTCGAGGACTTGCTGTAATGGCCGTCGAGCACGAGGGTGAGGTTGCTCGCCACGTCCCACTTGGCGTTCAGGCCGTAATCCTGCAGCTCGCCCTTCTGGGCGCGCGACTGGGCCTCGAAGCCCTCGTCCTTCTGGCCGTTGATCGTCTCGTGGAGATATTGTGCGGTTGCGACCGTGGGGTTGCCGTCGAAGGTGACGACGTCGAACGGACGGCTGAACCAGTTGGACAGGTCCGAACGAGTCTCCTTCTGCTTGTTCTGCGCATACAGGGCGTCGGCGGTGAGCGTCAGCGAGTCGGTGGGCCTGAACTGGATCACCGCCTGGCCGTTGATGCGCTCGCGGCTGCCCTCGGCATAGTGGTAGCGGCTGTCATTGGGGATCGCGACGAGCTGGTTCGGGTTCGTCGGCGCGTTGTTGACCACGGTGCAGGTCGGCGACGGCGTATTGCCCGGGCACACGCCGCCGGTGCGCGCGAAGCCGCCGGTCAGGAAGGTGCTGTACGGGATGATGTTCCAGTCGTTCGACGTCGCGCTGATCGAGGTGAAGTTGCGCTTCTGGTAGCTGCCGAACAGCGAGACGCCGAAGCGCTTCTCCGGATCGCTCCAGCTCAGCACGCCAGAGAATTCGGGCGTCACCTTCGAGCCGCAATCGAGGCAGTCGTTGACGCTGGTGTCATAGACCGCCTTGGCGCCGATGCTGCCGGAAAGGCCCGCCTGGCTGCCGTCCTCGAGCGGACGGCGCGTGACGACGTTGATCGTCGCGCCGATGCCGCCCGAGGGGACCGCCGCGCGGCCGGTCTTGTAGACTTCGAGCGTGCGCACGCCTTCGGTCGCGAGGTTCGAGAAGTCGAACGAGCGGCTGGTGCCCTGCGCGCCGTCCGAATTCTCATCGCCGCCGACGACCGAGACGGCAGACGTCGCGAGCTGGCGGCCGTTGAGGGTGACGAGGTTATAGGTCGGTCCGAAGCCGCGGACGGTGACCTGCGAGCCTTCGCCGTTGGTGCGGTTGATCGACACGCCCGGGATGCGCTGCAGCGATTCGGCCAGGTTGGTGTCGGGGAACTTGCCGATGTCCTCGGCGGAGATCGCGTCGACGATGCCGGGCGAGTCGCGCTTGATCTCGATCGAGCGCTCGAGGCTGGCGCGGATGCCGGTGACGACGATGTCGTCGGCGGTCTGATCCTCCTGGGCGGCGGGGGCGTCGGTCTGCGCGAACGCGATTCCCGGAACCAGCATGCATGCCGCGACGGCAATAACGGAAACCGAACGCGCAAGCGTCGGCGTACGCCCAAAGCTCTTCATAATCCCCTCCTAGACAGCCGGCTCTGGCGGCCGCTGCCATTTGTTATATTTGCGCAAACTTGGTGCCTGCGTGATGTTAACGCTATCAAGTCCGATAGCGTTGTCAACATGCATCCGTCCACCTGTTGGACAGATCGGTAAATTATCGAGCCGCTGTGATTAGAATGTAACAGCCAAAGCCATGAAACCGCTTACATATCATCAAAGTTGCGCAATATGTATGAGTAATCGGTCCAACAGACTCGGATTTGGTAGCGTTAGCGACAGCAACGAATCGGAGATTCCTGGAGCTGGTCGATTCAGACCAGGGTTGCCGCGGCGAGATCCTCTCAGCCGGGCACGTCGAGCTGGAAATGCGCCATGCTCGCGTTGCCGCCAATGCTGGAGAAGGAGGCGAAAGGCGCGGCACGCGTGCCCTTCGGGTCGGGGGCCCCGGGCGGTCGTTGTGGGGGCTGGACCGCCCGGGCAGGCAAGGCGCCGGGGGGGGATCAGGCGGCCTTGGCTTCGCCGATCGCAACGACCTTGGGCGCGCGGGCATGGCGCACCGCCCAGTTGAGCGCATAATCGGCCACCTGCTCCCAGCCGGCATCGATGCCGGTCCAGTGCGAGCGGCCCGCATATTCCTTATATTCGGTGGTCGAGGGCGCCTGGCTTTGCTTCTTGAAGATCGCGCGCGTCATCGCCGCATCGGCGATCAGGTCGATCTCGCCGCCGATCAGCAGCAGCGGCGCGCGATTGGGGTTCTTCCAGTCGATCTTGATGCTGTTGATCACGCCGTTCCAATAGACCCGGCCCGGCGTCGGCACGATATAGCGGTCGTACAGCGCGTCGGCCTTGTCCTTGGGGGCGGTCTGCGCGAACCGGTTCTTGAAATAGCCGCGCGACATCACCTTCGCCTTCCGCCAGCTCAGCGGATCGAGGAAGATTGGCAGCGCCGACCAGATCGCATGCCGGCCGAGCGGCACGCCCGGCGTCGGCGCCGGATCGATCGCGACGCCGGCGACGCCCAGGCCGCGATCGAGCAGATGCTGGACTAAGACGCCGCCCAGCGAATGGCCGATCAGGATCGGTTCCTCGGGAAGCGCGCGGATCACCGCTTCGAGATGCTCGAGGATCTGGCGCTGGCTCAGCGTGGCGAGTTCCTTGCGCGGCGTGGCGCGCAGTTCCTCGGGGCTGCGATCGTCATAGGGCCAATCCGGCGTGACGACGGTATAGCCGAGAGCCTCGTAGCGCGCCTTGAAGCCCTCCCAGCTGCGCGAGTTGAGCCAGGCGCCATGGATCAGCACGATGGTGTTGGACATTGCGGTTCCCTCTGCCGGACGGCTGGCCCCAGTGCCGTGCGTCCACGTCATCGGAATGCATCCACGGGGCCGCCCGCGAAATTCTACGCGCGGTTCGATGAGTAAGACGTTGGTATAGTCGCGATGGCCGGGAGGGTGACGGTGAAACGCGCGCCCCCGGAGGCGCTGCTGCCGGCCTCGATCCGGCCGCCATGGGTGGCGACGATGCTGCGGCAGATCGGCAGACCCATCCCCATCCCGCCCTGCTTGGTCGTGTAGAAACTGTCGAACAGCCGTTCGGCGTCAGGACCCAGGCCCGCGCCGCTATCCTCGACCGAAAGCTCGATTTCCTCTCCGCGCGAGACGGTGGACACGCGCAGCTGCCGGACCGGCGCTTCGGCCATGGCCTGCGCCGCGTTGACCGCGAGATTGACCAGGATCTGCTGGATTTGGGTGCGGTCGGCCATCACCTGGGGCAGATCGGCAGCGAGCCGCAGCTCGGTCTCGACATGGTGCGCACGCAGCTCCGGGCCGAGAAAGGCGAGCGACTCCTCGATCAGCGCGTTGAGCGACAACGGCGCGCGCTCGGGCTCGCGGCGCTCGGCCATCGCGCGGACACGGGTGATGATGTCGGCGGCGCGCCCCGCATCCGCCACGATGCGCGCGGCCAGCGCGCGGACCTCGTCGAGATCGGGCGTGGCGGCCGCGAGCCAGCGCAAACTCGCCGAGCCGCTGGTCGCGATCGCCGCGAGCGGCTGGTTGACCTCATGCGCGATCGAGGCGGTGAGCTCGCCCAGCATCGAAACCCGCGCAGCGTGCGCGAATTCGGCCTGGACCTTCGCCAGCGCCGCCTCGGCCGCCTTCTGCGCGGACACGTCGATCACGCCGATCAGCATCACCCCGCGCTTGCGCGCTTCCTGCGAGAGCGAGACCGTGAAGATGACGTCGATCACCCGTCCGTCGAGCCGGACGAGCTGAGTGTCGGCGACCAGGAACGGCCGGCGCTCCATCGTCGCGACCAGCGCCTCGAGATAGACCGCCTCGCTCGTCCGCGTCCAATAGCGGGCGGTGCTCTTGCCGATCAATTCGCTGCGGTCGGCGGCGCCGAACAGCTCGAGCGCCTTTTCGTTGACGTCGAGGACGATGGTCTTGTCCAGCGTCTCCTCGAAAAAGTCGCGATGCGCCTGCAGATAGGCGCGAAGATCGGTGACACCCTGGTCGCGCAGCGGGATCAGCATCGCGCCGACCGCGGTGAAATCGACTTCCCAGAACGCGACCGCCATCGCCTGGAACATGTTGCGGTAGCGATATTCGCTGAGCCGAAGCGCGTCCTCGGCCGCCTTGCGGCGGGTGATGTCGCGCGCGGTCTCGATGATGCGCACCAGATTGCCGACCGCGTCACGCTCGACGGTCCAGTGGACCTCGAGGACCAGCGACTCGCCGGCGACGGTGCGGCGCGTCAGCTCACCCGACCAGCGCCCGTCGGCGAGCAATTGCGCTTCGAGCTGGCCGATGGGCGCCTCGTGCGCGGTGCCGAGCAGCGCATGGATGTCGCGCCCCAGCGCTTCGCCGCGCAGCACGCCGTACAGCGTCTCGGATGCCTTGTTCCATGACAGGATCCGTCCCTGGACGTCGCGCGTGACGACGCTCTCCTGGACGAGATCGAGAATGTCGGCAGCTTTCCCCACAGGCCGCCTTGTCGGCAAAGCGCGATCAGGAGTCCAGCGCGCGCCGGATGCAGCCCGCCAGGGCGTCGATCTCGAAGGGCTTGCGCAGCAGGCACAATACGCCGCTCACCTTTGCACGCTCTTCGATGCTCTTCTCGGTACGCGCGGTCACCAGGATCACCGGCAGGCCCGCGCCGAGCAGGTCGGCGAGATCGAGACCGCTGATGCCGGGGAGCTGGAAATCGGAGACGAGGCAATGCGCGCGGCTGGCCGCATCGCCCGCCAGGAACGCCTCGGCCGAGGCAAATCCCTCGCCGTCATAGCCCATCGACCGCACCAGCCCCACCAGGGCAGGGCGCAGCGACTCGTCGTCCTCGACGATGGCGATCAGAGGCTTCGGCAACACGGTACGACTTCCTTCCACTGGGGAAGGTCACAACCGTCCCGGGCCATTGTTGTCGCAGAATCAACGGCGGAGAGGAATTATCCCATGGTATTACGGGCAATTACGGAGCTCTTGCACCGAGCTTTTCAGCCATTCTGACCAGGTCCGGCAGCGTGCGTGCGCCCATCTTGCGCATCGCCGCGCCGCGATGGATCTTGACCGTCACTTCGCTCAGATCGAGCTCATAGGCCGCCTGCTTGTTCATCCGGCCGGCGGTGACCAGCGCCATCACCTGCTGCTCGCGCGGCGAGAGCGTCGCATAGCGCTGATGCAAGCCGGCGTCGTCACTGGCCTCGGCGCGGCGCCGGCGGTCGCGCTCGATCGCCGCGGCGGTGGCGTCAAGCATGTCCTGGTCGCGGAACGGCTTTTCGAGGAAGTCGATCGCCCCCGCCTTCATCGCGCGCACCGACATCGGCACGTCGCCATGCCCGCTCATCATCACGGTCGGCAATCCGATGCCGAGTTCGTCGAGCCGGTCCTGGAAGTCGAGCCCGCTCACGCCGGGCAGACGGACGTCGAGCACGAGGCAGCCGGGAACATCCTCGCGCGGCGCGGCGAGGAAATCGGCAACCGCGGGATGCCCCCGCGCATCGAGCCCGACCGAGCGGAACAGGCTCATCAGTGCCGAGCGCAGCGACTCGTCATCGTCGATGATGTGGATAACCGCGTCTTCCGTCATACCCGCCAGACTATTGCAGTGTCATGCAGCCTTCAACACCCTGTCGGGTAATCGGACGGCTACTGGAAGTGGCGAGTCAGCGCATCCGGAAGGGAAAGGCCGGCGGCCCGAGCAGCGCATCGGCCACGCGCATGTCCCTCTCGACCATCGCGGCGGTGAACCGCTCGATCGCGCGGCGCGTGCGGCTGATCGGGCTGTCGATCTCGACATGTCCGCCAACCACGACCCGGCTGCCCCAGCCCTGCGCCAGCGCGCGAATCTGCGGCCGCAGGTCCTTCGGCGCGGTTTCGCCGCCCAGCACGATCGAAGGGAAGGGAAGCGCCGAACGCGGCGAGGCGAAAGTGTCGAGCAGGCCGTCAACGCTTCTCTGGTCGCCTTCGATCGGCTCGAAGAACAGCGCACCGGCGACGCGCGAGACATAGGAAGCGGGGGAAAGTCGTGCCCACCAGGCAGTGGCGAAGCAGCTCGCGCCGTGCGCCACGAGCAGCACCGCGCGGTCCGCCTGGGTCACCGCGGCGTCCAGCCTGGCGGCGAGCACGTTCCGTTCGGCCGGGGTGCGCGCCTTGAAGGGGATGTGGGCGCCCGCCCCATCGAACAGCGCACCCAATCCGGCGAGCGAGCGATCGGCGATCGCCACGATCGAGAAATCATTTGGCAGAGCAAGCGCAAGCTGTCCCATCGCGCACCTCGTTCCAGGGCCGGCGAATCCATATCCAGCCAATGGATATTAACGCAATTTGCGCGCCAGTCGATGCGGCAAATCGCAGGAGAGCGGCAGCCGGGCGCATACCAGGGCGATGGGAGTCGTCAAATACAGGCCTCTATAGATCCTTGGTTTCTACTAAAAATATGAATACATCACCAGAGTTCGACAAATTGACGTACATATTGATGAAAAATCTTCCAATCAACGAATATTATTGACGAATCTGATCGAATATATCCTGATATTTTCTCTAAGATGATATGAATATGACATAGAAGTATTGGTTATATTACATCTACTGTAACATAACTGACCAGCTTCATCTGTAGCGCGCCGGGAGCAGAACATCTCTCCTAAAGGGACTAATACCTATGCGCTATCAAGCCGGCTTGCGGCTGCAACTCCTGCTGGGCACTGCGCTGCTCAGCGCGACGATCACCCCTGCCCTTGCGCAGACCCAGGCAGCCGATTCCCCGGCGGCCACCCCCGCTCCGCAGACGGGCGATGCTGAGGGCCTTACCGACATCGTCGTGACCGCGATGAAGCGCGAGACCAACCTCCAGGATACGCCGATCGCCATCTCGGTGGTCGACACCGCGATGATCGCCGACCGGCACGTCCAGAGCCTTGGCGACCTCGCCGATGGCGGCGTCCCCAGCCTGCGCGTCGCCACCTTCGAGGCGCGCCAGTCGGCACTGACCATCGGCATCCGCGGCATCGTGCCGTTCGACCAGAACCAGACCGCCCGTGAACCCGGCGTCGGCGTCTATATCGACGGCGTCTATCTCGGCCGTTCGCAGGGCCTGAACGCCGCGCTGTTCGACGTCGAGCGGATCGAGGTGCTGAAGGGTCCGCAGGGCACGCTGTTCGGCCGCAACACCGAAGGCGGCGCGCTGAGCATCGTCACCAAGGCGCCCACCGGCGAGTTCGACGGCCGCGCCAGCGCCGGTTTCGGCAATTACGGCAGCTATACCGGCCAGGTGCATCTCGACCTGCCCGCGGTCGCCAATCTGGCGATCAAGCTCGACGGCGTGATGCAGCACCAGGATCCGACCACCAAGGATCCGCTGGCCGGCCAGATCGGCTGGAACGCCTATAATCGCGTCGGCGGCCGTGCCTCGGCGCGCTGGACGCCGTTCGACGGCTTCACCGCCGATTTCTCGTTCGACAAGGCGCGGGACGAGAACACGCCCTTCTACAGCCAGCTGGTCAACTTCAACCCGACGGGCCTGCCGGTCGGCACTTATGTCGGCACGCAGCTGACCAATAACGGCGCGAACTGCACCGCCGGCACCAACTGCATCGCGCCGCTGCCGCCGCTGGTGAAGGTACATCCCGATCGCCAGGATCTGGCGGATGTCGGCGTGCCCCAGCAATGGACGGTCGACAAGACCCAGGGTTTCAGCGCCAACCTGAAATACCATATCGCACCGGCGCTCGAGCTCCGCTCGATCACGGCGTGGCGCACGGTCTCGACCAACCAGTACGACAATTCGGGCGGCCCGGAGCGCACCCCGGCATTCACACCGAACCAGAAGTTCAGCCGCTACAGCCTGTCGGACCTCTATCAGAGCCAGTTCAGCCAGGAATTCCAGGCGGTCGGCAGCATCCCGCAGCTCGATTACGTCGCCGGCCTCTATTATTTCGAGGAGCAGGCCCGTGAAACCGCGGCGACTCCGTCGTCGAACCAATGGAATGCCGACGGCACCGGCTACACCATCCTGCCCTCGCAGGTGTTCGGCCCGATCAATTCGGGCAACCAAGGCTGGGACGAGAATTCGCGGTTCCTGGCACGCGGCAGCTTCGCCAAGGCCCGCAGCTATGCGGTGTTCGGCCAGGCCACCTATTCGCCGGACTGGGCGCCTGCCTTCCACCTGACGGCCGGCGGCCGCTACACCAAGGACAAGCGCGACGGCACGCTGTACGTGGTGACCGGCACGCCGACCAACTACAAGCTCGACTATGACAAGGCCCGGTTCGACCCGATGGTCACGCTGGCGTTCGATCCGGCGCAGGGGATCGACCTCTACGCCAAATATTCGACCGGCTACCGCGCCGGCGGCGCCAATGATCGCTCGTCCAACTTCGCGGCGTTCGGCCCGGAGACCGTGAAGTCGTACGAGATCGGCTCGAAGATGGACCTGTTCGATCGCCGGGTCCGCTTGAACCTGGCCGGCTACATCATGGATCGCTCGGGTACCCAGATCGATTTCGACTATATCGACAGCAACATCTTCATTCCGGGCACCAACCTTCCGAACCCGAACCTGAACATCCATACCCAGAACACCGCCAATGCGGCGGGCATCACCAAGATCCGCGGCTTCGAGGCCGACCTCACCGTCCGGCCGGTCGCGCATCTGACGCTCGGGGCTTCCTATGCCTATACCTACACGCACGTGCCGCCCACGCCGAACCCCAACCCGGATCCGGTCGGCGCCGCGCCCGGCACGATCCACGGCAAGCTGACCCAGGTGTACATCGTCTATACGCCGGAGAACGCGGCATCGGGCTTTATCGACTATGAGATCCCGGTCGGCGGCGGCGACACCAAGGTGCGGTTCCACCTCGACGCCAACTATGGCGGCCCGGATCACAGCTTCGACTCCGAGAGCCTGCTGACCGACTCGAGCTTCATCGTGAACGGCCGCCTGGCGCTCGCCGACATCCCGATGAGCGATCACGGGCAGAAGCTCACCGTCTCGGTGTGGGCGCGCAACCTGCTCGACGAGTCGCACATCTATCGTGTCGACAACGCGAACGCGAAGACGTTGGGCTATTACGCCAACTTCAACGCGCCGCGTACCTTCGGCGGCGAAGTGGCCGTAAGCTTCTGATCCCACCTCCTGCGGGATCCAAACTCGGCAACCGGTCGGGGCCCACGCCCCGGCCGGTTTCTTTTTTGCAGCATGGCCTGTTGCAGGTCCGCCTATACTCTTCTTCCCTCTCCCTTGCGGGGAGGGGAGTTGAAGCGCCCGTTCAGCTATGCAGCGGAAGCTCGACCACCGCACGCAGGCCCGGCGCCGCGTCCTCCAGCATAAGCCTGCCATGGTGCAGCCGGGCGATCGCATCCACCAGCGTCAGCCCGAGCCCTTGTCCCGGCGCCTCGGTCGCCGATTCCAGCCGGCCGAATTTCCGCACGACCACCGCATGCTCCGCCGCCGGTATGCCGGGCCCGTCATCCGCCACGACCAGCGCGACCGATTGCGCGCGTTTCTCCACCCGCAGCGCGATCCGCGTGCCCGGCGGGGTGTGCCGGATGGCGTTCTCGATCAGATTGACGAGCAGCTGCCGCAGCAGATGGAGATCGCCGCGTATCCGGAGCGGTGCGCTTTCGGCGATCGTTAGCGGCCGCTCGGCCTCTTCCGCGACGATCTGCAGCGCCTCGCCCACTTCGTTGGCCAATGCGGCGATGTCGACCGAGGCGAAGCGCTCACGGCGGTGCCCGCCTTCGATCTCCCATAGCCGCATCAAGCTGGCGAAGAGCTCCAGCATCTGGTCGGTCTCGGCACGCAGCTCGGCTATCTCGGGCCCCAGGGAATCGCCTTCTGAATGGCGTTCGAGCGCGGCGATCCTGCTCCGCAACCTGGCGAGCGGGCTCTTCAGCTCGTGTGCGACGTCCTTGGCGGCGTGCTTGATGTTGACCATCAACGCGTCGATCCGGTCGAGCATGCGATTGAACGCCGCCGCCTGCCGGTCGAACTCGCTGTGCGATCCGTCGAGCGGGATGCGGCTGTGCAGGTCGCCCGCGATCACCGCGTCGACGGTCCGCTGCATCGCGCGCATCCGGCCGCGGATCGCCAGTGTGATGCCCGCCGCGCCGCCGATCAGGATGAGCGCGGTGATCGCGGTCCCGAACAATTGCACGCGCGACAGCACCGCATCGAAACCGTCGACCGCGTCGTTGTCCGCCACCACGACCAGCGTCCCGCCGGCGGGAAGCCGGCGCATCAGGGCACGCCCATGGGCCACGCCGGGGATATTTGCCTCGGGGCCGAGGTCAGAATACCCGATCCCCGGAAGCGCACGCAGCGTCAGGTTCCCAGCGAGTCGCCGGCCTCCCTCGTCCGTCAGCAGGAGATAGAGATCCGCGCTGTCGTGGTCAGCCAGCGCGGTTGCGATCCGGGCCACCATCGCCCCCCCGTCACTTCCCCGTCCGGCATCGATGATCTCGCTCGCCTCGCTGGCGATGCGAAGGTCGACCTCGTGCTCCAGCGCATCATGGGTGATCCGGTAATTGACCGCGCGCAACAGGAGCAGCGCGAGGATGACGGCCGTGACGTATATCGCCATGATCGCGCGAAGGGAGCGCGGGCGCATTTCACTCCTTGTCGGTGAACATATAGCCGACGCCGCGGATCGTCTTGATCGGATCGCGCTCACCCGGCTGGTTGATCTGCAGGCGGATGCGGCGGATATGCGCGTCGACGACGTTGGTCGTCGGCTCGAAATCGAAGTTCCAGATCGTCTGGTAGAGCATCTGGCGGGTGACGACGCTGTTGGCGTTGCGGACGAGCTCGCACAGGATGCGGAATTCGAGATTCTGGAGCGCGAGCGGCCGGCCCGCGCGCAACGCGCGATGCTTGATCTCGTTCATCTCGATGTCGCCCGCGCGCAGCACGCCGGATTCGTTGGTCCGCGCCGCGCGCCGGATGATCGCGCGCAGCCGCGCATCGATCTCCGCGGGCGCCGCAGGCTTGACCAGATAGTCGTCGGCGCCGGCATCGAGCCCGTCGAGCCGCTGGTCGAGATCGCCCAGCGCGGTCAGCATGACAATCGGCACGTCGACGCCCCGCTCGCGGAGCAATTTGGCCACGCCGACGCCGTCGACATAGGGCAGCATTACGTCGAGCAGCACCGCGTCGAACTTGCTGTCGGTCGCGAGCGACAGCGCCGCCCGCCCGTCCTGCGCCACCATGGTCCCGTGGCCGAGTTCGGCCATGTCCGCGACGAGTTGCTTCGCCGCGATCGCATCGTCTTCGACTACCAGGAGCTGCATTGTTTGGGCCCTCGATGATCGCCTGGCGATCCGGGTTGCGGGACTGGTTGGCGGGTTACCGGGAACCGGCCCCGGGCGGAAGGGGCGACCTTGCAAAAATGCGCATTTCACACAGCTGAAGGTGAGGTGGCCACCGCTGCTGGTCCGGGCAGGATGGTTGCGCTACCACCCGGGCATGCACAGCGACAATCCCGCGGCGCTTCAGCGCGTCAAGGAACGCGGAGCGGTCACGCTCGAGACCTTCGAACGCGAGATCGCCCCCGGCTACGAACCGGTCGTGCTGCGCGGACAGGTTGCCGACTGGCCCGCGGTTCGCGCCGGGCGCGCGGGCGACCGGGCGATGCTCGACTATCTCGCCGGGTTCCGCGGTGGCGCATCGCTGGAGGTACTGGTCGGCGCGCCCGAAATCGATGGCCGCTTCTTCTACAGCGACGATATGCAGGGCTTCAATTTCAGCCGGCAGCGGGTGCCGCTCGAAGCGCTGCTGAGCGAACTGGCACGGTTCGCAGGCGCCGGGGATGCGCCGCCCGCGCTCTATGCCAATGCCGCCACCGCCGCCGAGCATTTCCCGGGATGGGCCGACGCCAACCGGCTCGATCTGGCCGCGAACAACGCCACGCCGCGGCTGTGGATCGGCAATGCGGTCCGGGTCGCGACGCATTTCGACGCTTCGGCCAATGTCGCCGCGGCGGTCGCGGGACGCCGGCGCTTCACCCTGTTCCCGCCCACCCAGGCGGCGAACATGTATGTCGGCCCGCTCGACCGCACGCTCGCCGGCCCGCCGGTCAGCATGCCCGATCCCGAGGTGCCGGACCTCGACCGCTATCCCCGCTTTGCCGAGGCGCTGCGCCATGCGCTGGTCGCCGATCTCGAACCCGGCGACGCGCTCTTCATCCCGGCGATCTGGTGGCACCATGTCCGCGCGCTCGATCCCGTGAACGTGCTGGTGAACTATTGGTGGGCCTATGATGCTTCCGCCACGCCGTTCATCGCGATGATCCATGCGCTGATGAGCATCCGCGACCTGCCGCTCGAGCAGAAACAGGCCTGGCGCGCCTGGTTCGACCATCTCGTGTTCGACGAGGATGCCGCCCACGCCGGCGACCATCTGCCGCCGCACGTCCGCACCGTCCTCGGGCCCGCCAGCGAGGAGCGCAGCGAGCGTCTCCGCGCCTTCCTGCTCGGCTCGCTGTCGAGCGGGGTCAGGCCGCCGCGCAATTCTCCGCGATGAACTCGGCATGGCCCGGCATATAGTCGAGTGAATTGACGATCGTCTGGCGGATCTGCGCCAGCCGCGCGCTGGTTTCCTCCAGGCTCATCGTCTCGGCCACCGGATCATAGGTGCGGGCGCTCAGCCGCTGGCCGTGCATCACCGCGAACCAGCTGGTCTCGTTGAACAGCTCGTCATCGTCGCGGAAGGTGCGGCCGTAATCGGCGAAGCAGCGCATCTTCTCCCTTAACCGTTCCGGCACTTCCATTGTCCTGCAATAGTTCCAGAACGGAGAATCGTCGCGCTCGGTGGCGTGATAGTGGAGGATCAGGAAGTCACGGATCTGCTCATATTCATGGACCATCACCCGGTTGTACCGGTCGATCGTCCCCTGCGCGAAGCCGCGGTCGGGGAACATGTTCATCAGCCGCGCGAGCCCGCTCTGGACCAGCCAGATGTTGGTCGATTCGAGCGGCTCCATGAAGCCGGAGGCGAGCCCGAGCGCCACCACGTTCCGGTCCCAGAATTTCCGGCGATGCCCCGCGGTGAAGGGCACGACGCGCGGATCGGCGAGCGGCTCGCCGTCGAGATTGGCGAGCAGAATCGCCGTCGCTTCGTCCTCACTCATATATTTGGTCGAGAAGACATGGCCGTTGCCGGTCCGGTGCTGGAGCGGGATGCGCCATTGCCAGCCGGCGGTGCGCGCGGTGGCGCGGGTGAACGGGGTGATCCCCGGCACGCTCGCGCACGGCACCGCGATCGCGCGGTCGCACGGCAGCCAGTGCGACCAGTCCTCATAGCCCGCGCCCAGGGTCTGCTCGATCAACAGACCGCGGAACCCCGAGCAATCGATGAACAGGTCGCCCTCGATCCGCTCCCCGCTTTCGAGCGCCACCGCCTCGATGAAGCCGTCGGTGCCGCGCCGAGCGACTTCGGTGATCCGCCCCTCCCGCCGCACCACGCCCCACGCCTCGGCATAGCCGCGCAGATAGCGCGCGTAGAGCCCGGCATCGAAGTGAAAGGCATAGACGATCTGCGACAGCGGCGAGTTGCCCGCATCGACCGGGCGAAGGAACTTCTGCCGGTCGCCGGCGAGCGCATTGAGCGAATAATCGTCGAGCCGCTCGGGCGCGCCGGCCTGGTGCGCGCGCAGCCAGTGCGCGTGGAACGACACGCCCTTCATGTCGACGCCGAACTTGCCGAAGGGGTGGTAGTAGCGGTCGCCGATCCGTCCCCAGTCGACGAACTCGATGCCCAGCTTGAAGCTGCCCTTGGTCTCGCGGACGAACTGGTTCTCGTCGATCCCGAGCATGCGGTTGAAGATCGCCATTTGCGGGATCGTCGCCTCGCCGACGCCGACGATACCGATCGCGTCGGATTCGACCAAAGTGATCCGGGCAAAATCGGGGCCGAGCAGCTTGGCGAAGGTCGCCGCCGCCATCCAGCCGGCGGTGCCGCCGCCGACGATGACGATATCGCGGATGCGCCGGTCGCTCATGCAGGAATCCTCATGCCGCCCGGGCGGATGCGGGCGATGAAATCGGCGTGATCGGGCATGTGCCGGGCAGTCGCCGCAAAGACCTCCGCGATGCGGCGCAGGCGCGCATCGATCGCAGCCGTATCGACCGTGTCAACGAGCCGGTCCCAGCCCTCGGGGATCACCCCCTGCCCCAGCAGCACCGCGACCCAGCTCGCTTCGGCGAACAGCTCGTCCTCGTAGCGGAACAGCCGCCCCTTGTCGCGGAACAGCGCGAGCTTGCGCGCCAGGCTCTCGGGCACCGTCATCGTCCGGCACTGGCGCCAGAAGGGCGAATCGTCGCGCTCGGTGGCGTTGTAATGGAGGATCAGGAAGTCGCGGATCTGCTCGACCTGGATCTGGCCGAGCCGGTTATACTCGTCCGCCGCGACCGGATTGAAGCCGCGATCGGGGAACAGCGCCAGCAGCTTGGAGATGCCCGACTGAATCAGGTGGATGCTGGTCGATTCGAGCGGCTCCATGAACCCCGATGCGAGCCCCAGCGCGACGCAGTTGCGCACCCAGAGTTTCTTGCGCCGTCCGGTGACGAAGCGCAGCGGCCGCGGATCGGCCAGCGGCTCACCGTCCAGATTGGCCATCAGCGTCGCGGCCGCGGCATCGTCGTCGACATGCGCGCTCGAATAGACATAGCCGTTGCCGGTGCGGTGCTGGAGCGGGATGCGCCATTGCCAGCCCGCCGACCGCGCGGTGGCACGGGTGAACGGCGCGATCCGCGGGTTCGTGTTGGCGGTGGGCACCGCGACCGCACGGTCGCAGGGCAGCCACTGCGTCCATTCCTCATAGCCCGCGTGCAGCGCCTGCTCGATCAGCAGCCCGCGGAAGCCCGAGCAGTCGATGAACAGGTCGCCCTCGACGCGCAGCCCGTTGTCGAGCGTCACCGCCTCGATGAACCCGTCCTCGCCGCGCAGCGCGACGTCCACCACCTTGCCCTCGACGCGGACCACGCCCCGCGCCTCGGCATGCCGCCGCAGATAGCCGGCATAGAGCGACGCGTCGAAATGATAGGCATAGTTGAGCTGCGAGAGCGGCGATGCCGGGTCGGGATCGGGCCGCGCGAACCGTCCGTTCAGCGCGGCGACGGCGGAGAGGTTGTACGCCTCGAGCGGCCCGGCGCGCCCGGCCGCGCGCATCTTCAGCCAGTAATGGTGGAATTTCACCCCCTCGATGTCGAAGCCGAACGCGCCGAAGGGGTGGAGATAGCGGTGGCCGGGGCGCCACCAGTCGACGAACTCGATCCCCAGCTTGAAGCTGCCGCCGGTCGCCGCGATGAAATCATCCTCGTCGATGCCGAGCATCGCATTGAACGCGCGGATCGGCGGAATCGTCGCCTCACCGACGCCAACCGTGCCGATCTCGTCCGACTCGATCAGCGTGACCCGTACCCCGATTGATACCATCTTCGCGAATGCGGCGGCGGCCATCCACCCCGCAGTACCACCGCCCACGATCACGATGCTGCGGATCGGATCCGACGTCATGCCGTCACCTCGGGCAGCGCCGCCGGATAGGGCGGCATCACACGTACCGCCTCGATCACCTCCTGGCGCACGCGCGCGAAATGCCGCTCGATCTCTTCCAGCGAAAAACCGTCGGCCAGCGCGTCATGCCGACGAGGCCTTATGCCCTGGGCCTCGAACAAGGTGACCCAGTCTTCGGCATCGAACATCTCGTCGTCATACATCACGATGCGCCCGGTCGCCTCGAACAAGGTCCGCTTATAGGCCGCGCGCTCGGGCAGCTCCGTCGCACGCACCGCATCCCAGAAAGGGCCGGCGCGCGTGGTGGTGGCATAGTGCATCGCCAGGAAATCGCGCACGCCGTCGAGCTCATTGGCCGAGACGCGATTATATTCGGCCGCCTCCACCGAAGCGTCGGGCGTCGCGGGAAGCAAAGTGATCAAACGCGCCAATCCGCGCTGGATGAGCTCCAGCCCGACCGGATGCAGCGGTTCCGCGACAGCGGCGGCGGTGCCGATCGCGACGCAATTGCCGATCCAGGGCGCGTCCAGCCGGCCATTCTCGAACTCTTCGCCATCGTCCGTTCCGGCAAAGGCGGCGTTGAAGCAGAGATATTCCGCCGCCCCGCCTGCCAGGGGTGTCAGGCTCGACCAGCCGGCGTCCTGCGCGAACATCTGGTCATAAAGCGGCGCGACGGGTTCGGCAGAGAAGCCGCGCGCCATGCGATCGCACGGCAGCCACGTCTTCCAGCTCTGGAACCGCGCATCGAGCGCGCCGATCGCGAGCCGCGCAGGGCCGGTGCAATCCACGACCAGATGCGGACGGATCGTGCCGCTCGGCAGCGCGAGGCCGCTGATCCGCCCATCCTCCACCGTCGCGGCGACGAGCGGCGCATCGGTCCCATAAGCGCCCTGCGCCAACGCGAGGGCGCGCATCGCGTTGCGGTAGCCGACTAGCTCGAGATGCAGGCCGTGGGGCTGCGCCGCCGCGAAGCGCCCGGTCTGCGCCGCCAGCGCGGCGACCGAGTAGTTGGCCGGCCGCACCTCGCGCCCGGCAGCCACCAGCCGGGCGGCGAGCTGATGAAACGCAACCGAGGCCATGGGCGCGCCGATCGCACCGAAGGGAAAGAAGCTCGCGCCGCCATCGGCGCTCCAGCCGGCATAAGCCGCGCCTAACGACACTGTACCCCGCGCCTCGCCCAGGATCGTTTCCTCTGCGATCCCCAGCATCGCGTGGAAGCCGGCCAGCGACGGCAGCGCGGTCATGCTCGCCCCCAGGCATTCCGGCGTCGGGCGGCCCGGCGCGATCACCCGTATCTCGTAGCAATCGCGCGGCAGGCGCCGCGCCAACGCCGCGGCGGTCATCCAGGCGGCCACGCCGTCGCCGACGATGGCGATGACCGGAATCGGATTCATGACGCGTGTTCCGGCGCGGTCCCGCCCAACTGCCGGATAAAGGCGGCATGGCCCGGCATCGCCGCCACCGCGCTCGCCAGCTCCTCGGCAAGAAGATGCGTGCGCCTCTCGACCTCGGCGATCGGCAGCGCCTCGACCAGCGGGTTGCCGCGCCGGGGCGCCAGGCGCTGCCCGTAATAGACCGCCAGCCAGCTCGGCTCGAGGAACATGCCCTCGCGATATTTGACCACGAGCCCGCGCTCGCGAAACGCGGCGATCGCATAGGTCAGCGAGTCCGGGATCTCCATCGTACGGACATAGCGCCAGAACTCGCTATCGTCGCGCTCGGTGGCGCAATAGTGCAGGATCAGAAAATCGCGGACCCGCTCATATTCGAGATCCATCGCCCGGTTGAATTCCTGCGCGGCGACCGGATCGACCCCGGCGAGCGGGAAGAGCTCGATCAGCTTGCCGATCGCCAGCTGGATCAGGTGGATGCTGGTCGATTCGAGCGGTTCGAGGAACCCGGCCGCCAGCCCGATTGCCACGACGTTGCGGTCCCATTGGCGCCTGCGCTTGCCGGTGGTGAAGCGCAGCAGACGGGGCTCGGCGAGCGGCTCGGCCTCGAGATTGCCCATCAGCCGATCACGGGCCGTGTCGCTGTCGGTGAATAGGCTCGAAAAGACATGCCCGTTGCCCACCCGGTGCTGGAGCGGAATGCGCCACTGCCAGCCCGCCTCCAACGCGGTCGCCCGCGTATAGGGCGTCAGCGGCCCGCCATGCGCGGTGGGCACGGCGAACGCCGAATCGCATGGCAGCCAGTGCGACCAATTATCGTACCCCGTCTTCAGCGTGTCCTCGATCAGCAGGCCGCGGAATCCCGAGCAGTCGACGAACAGATCGGCCTCGATCTCCGTGCCGCCCTCGAGCGTGACCGAACTCACCGCGCCGGTCTCGGGATGCTGGGCGACCCCGACGATCCTGCCCTCCAGGCGCCGTACGCCGCGCTGCTCGGCATAGTCGCGCAGATATGCCGCATAGAGACCCGCATCGAACTGATAGGCATAGGAGAAGGTCGAACCGATCGACCGCGGATCCTCGGCGGGCGGCGCGAAGCGGTTTGCGCGCGCGGCGAGGATGGGCAGCGAGAAGTGCTGGAGATCGGGCATCTGCCGCTCGCGCGCCAGCCGCAGCCAGAGATGGTGGAACGGCATGCCGCCCATGTCGCGGCCGAAATCGCCGAAGGGATGGATGTAGGAATCGCCGATCCGCGCCCAGTCGCGGAATTCGATCCCCAGCTTGAACGTCGCGTTGGTCCGCCGGACGAAATCGGCCTCGTCGATGCCGAGTCGCGCATTGAAGAAGCGGATGTGCGGCACGGTCGCCTCGCCGACGCCGACTGTCCCAATTTGATCCGATTCGACGACCAGGATCTCGACCGGCAGCTTCGCCAGCGCCCAGGCGAGCGACGCCGCCGTCATCCATCCGGCGGTGCCGCCACCGACGATCAGAACACGACCGACCTTGGCGTGGCGTCCTCCATGTATCCCCCCAGTCCTCCGCCATGGTGTTAGCGCTCCCACGTGCGACCGTTTGGACACATATCGACAACAAAAGCGGCAAGCGACAGAATTGTTACTAGCGGAGCGGGACGAGGACGGTTAAGCAATGATGACAAACAAGATAGCGCATCTAAAAATGTTAGCGCTACCATAAACTAGGAGGGGATCGAGGATGCTTCCATCGATATGCGGTGCTATGGCTGAAGCACCGGTAAGGGGCCGTCTTTTGAAGGGCAGCACCTCGCTGCTGGCAATTTGTACCGTCGCACTGGCATCTCCGGCTTTCGCCCAGACGGCATCGCCCACGCCGAACGGCAATTCTTCCGACAAGGGTACGCCGCAGGACAGCGATCAGGCTTCGGACACGCCGGAGACCGAGATCATCGTCACCGGCATCCGCCAGAGCCTTTCGAGTGCTCAGGCGATCAAGAAAAATTCCGAAGTCGTCGTCGATTCGATTTCCGCCGAGGATATCGGCGCGCTTCCCGATCGCTCGGTGACCGAGGCGCTGCAGCGCATTCCCGGCGTCGCGATCGGCCATTTCGACGCGGGCGTCGATCCCGATCACTTCCAGCCCGAAGGTTCCGGCGTCGTCGTCCGCGGCCTCACCTATACCCGGTCCGAGCTCAACGGCCGCGACACCTTCACCGCCAATAACGGCCGCGGCATCAGCTTCGCGGACGTGCCGTCCGAGCTGCTCGGCGGCGTCGACGTCTTCAAGAGCCCGAGCGCGGACATGATCGAGGGCGGCATCGCCGGCATCGTCAATCTGCGCACCCGACTGCCCTTCGATCAGAAGGGCTTCATCATCACCGGCGCGCTCGAGAACAATTACGGCGATCTCCGGCACAAGTCCGGGCCGACCGTGTCGATCCTGGTCAGCAACCGCTGGCAGACCGGCATCGGCCAGATCGGCCTGCTCGCCAGCTTCGTCCGCTCGGAGATCGTGTCGCGCGCCGATGGCCTGCAGATCTCGAACTACGGCAAGCGCGTGCTCAACGCGAACGGCTCGCTCGCCCAAGCGCCGGCGGACGGCTCGCTGCCGGCGGGGGGCAAGTTCGTCTATGTGCCACGCGGCGCGGCGATGCGCAGCCAGGATTTCGATCGCGTGCGCTACGGCTACTCGGCCGCGGCGCAGTGGCGCAGCAACGACGATACGATGTCCGCGACCTTCCAGTTCCTGCGCTCGGATTCGCGCGAGGCCTGGACCGAGCACGCCGTCGAGATCGCCACCGACAACGTCACCTCGAACGGCGATTCACAGCCCTATCCCGGCACGACCTTCGCGTTCGACGATGAAGGCATCTTCACCGGCGGCGTGATCACCGCGCCCAACGGCTACCGCGCCGATCAATGGGGCGCCGCCGACAATATCCGCACGCCGATCAACGGCCTGCAGAGCAACAACATCGTCCGCGCGGTCGAGCAACGCTACCTCACCGACGATTATGGCGCCCATTTCGAATGGAACGCCACCGATCGACTGACGGTCAAGCTCGACTATCAGCACGTCAATTCGCACGTGAACAACACCGATTTCGGGATCTGGACGTCGAGCTTCCAGAATGTCGACATCCGCATGAACGGCAACGATCCGGCCTATGTGAATTTCCTGCCGCCGGACAACAAGGGAGCGGTTCTCTACCAGAACGCCGCCCATTCGAGCTATCTCGATCCCTATAACAGCTATTACCGCTCGGCGATGGATCACATCGAGGACAGCGACGGCAACGAGGACGC
Source organism: uncultured Sphingomonas sp. (assembly GCA_966211615.1). GTDB lineage: Bacteria > Pseudomonadota > Alphaproteobacteria > Sphingomonadales > Sphingomonadaceae > Sphingomonas. The sequence continues at coordinate 1,832 of CBIHNZ010000016.1, read as the reverse complement.
CGCGCGCATCGATCTCGATTATTCCTTCCCCGAGGATAGCTGGCTGACCTCGATCCGCGCCGGCTATCGCTATGCGGACCGCGACAATGTCGCGCGCTTCACCAGCTATAACTGGGGCGTGCTGAGCGAGATCTGGGGCGGCGGCAGCGACGCGGCCGGCGCCGGCGTGGGTCGCGGGGGGCCGGTATGGCTCGACACGCCTGTCAATGGCAATCCCGCCACCGCCGGTGGCTCGCCCGGACCTGGGGAGGCCTTCTCCTTCCCCAATTTCTTCCGCGGCGACGTCAATCTGCCGACCCATGAAGGCCGGATGTTCCTGCCCGCCTCGCTGATCCAGGACTATGCGGCCGCATCGAACGCTGCGCTCCAGATCGGCGACGAGTGGCGCGCGCGCGCGCTGACCGGGCAGTGTCCGCAGAACTGGGTGCCGCTTGCCCAGCGCTGCGGCGTGGTGGCCGGAACGCCGTTCCGCCCAGGCGAGATCAACCCGGTCAACGAGCGCACCAATGCCGCCTATGGCGTGATCCGCTTCGGCAATCCGATCGGCAAGCTCAACCTGAGCGGCAATGTCGGCGTGCGCTACGTCAACACCCAGCGCACCTCGAGCGGATATTTCACCTTCCCGCAGACGACCTACACCTGCACGCCACCGCAGAATAATCAGCCGCCGACGCCGTTCTGCGCGCTCGGGCCGGCCGTCGTCGCCAACGCGAACGCTTTCCAGAACGGCGCGCTGACGCCGATCGATGCCAAACTCAAATATGATTATTTCCTGCCGTCGGCGAACGTGAAACTCGAAGTGGGCGGCGGGCTGCAGTTCCGTGCCGCCTACAACAAATCGATCGCCCCACCTGATTTCGGCCTGACGCGATCCTTCTACAACATCCAGCTGAACACCCAGGACCAGACCATCAACACCAATGGCGGGCCGGTCGCGATCTTCAACGTCGGCAACCCGTATCTGAAGCCGATCGAAGGCGACAATTTCGACCTGACCGCGGAATGGTATTTCTCCTCGGTGGGCCAGCTGACTATCTCGGGGTTCGTGAAGGAGCTGCACGGCGTCCTCACCAACGGGACCCAGCGCCTGTCCTTCACCAACAACGGCGCGACATTCCCCGCGATCGTGACGACACCGATGAACGCGACCGACACCGGGCATGTGAAGGGCTTCGAGGTCGGCTACCAGCAGACCTTCGGCTTCCTGCCGGGGTTCCTGAAGGGCTTGGGCTTCTCGGGCAACTTCACGTACGTGGACTCGAAGGGCGTGAAGCAGAGCACGCTCTCGGCCACCGATCCCGACGTGGCGGCCGGCAACATCGCCAGCGTCGATACCAGCAAGCTGCCGCTTCAGGGCCTGTCCAAATACACGTTCAACCTCACGCCTTTCTACCAGAATGGCGGGTTGGAGCTTCGCGCGGCCTATACGTGGCGATCGCGCTATCTGCTCACGCCGCGCGACGTGATCGTGCCCTTTGCACCGGTGTTCAATGAATCGACTGGGCAGCTCGATGCGTCGATCTTCTACCAGGTCACGCCGAACCTCCGGCTCGGCATCCAGGGGGTCAATCTGCTCAACGAGGTGCTGGAGACCACCCAGGTGATCAACAACGATCTCGTGCGGCGGCCGCGCTCCTGGTTCAGCAACGATCGCCGCATCACATTCTCGGTCCGTGCGAGGTTCGGAGAATGATCCGGCACTGACCTGATACGGACCCTGTACTGGGGCGCTTCCTCCCATACCCTCGGAAGCGCCCCAATTTTTTGGCAGAGCCTCTCTCGATTTTTCCGGATCCGGGATAGGTTCGCGGCGACGCACCCCAGCGCTCGCG
>CBIHNZ010000015.1:0-99110 GCA_966211615.1 uncultured Sphingomonas sp. | reverse complement strand
GGCAAGGATTGAACTTGCGACCCCTGCGATGTCAACACAGTGCTCTACCACTGAGCTACGCGCCCGAAGCCTCTCGGCTAAACTCGGGAAGCGGGCCTTTAGCGAGGGAATCCCGCGCTTGCAACCCGCTGGTGGTTCGAAATCAATTGCGGGTGGGAATGCTCTCCGCCTCGAACAGGCGATCGACCTCCAGCACCAGGTCGCGCAGGTGGAACGGCTTGGAGAGCACGCGGGCCTGCGGCACCTGCTGGCCGGCGCGCAGCGTGACCGCGGCGAACCCGGTGATGAACATCACCCGCATGTCCGGCGCGATCTCGCTCGCTTTCTGCGCGAGCTCGATCCCGTCCATCTCGGGCATGACGATATCGGTGAGCAGCAGATCGAATCGTTCGGTCTGGAGCAGAGGCATCGCTTCGGTGCCCCGATCGACCGCGCTGACCGAATAGCCCGAGCGCTCAAGCGCCCGAGTGAGGTATTCCCGCATCACGCGGTCGTCCTCGGCCAGCAAAATCCGGATCATCGTTACCCCATCCCACGCAAGCGGCCATCTTATGCTGGAAGCGATTAACATTTTCCAGCTTTGAGCGCGCGCCATTGCCGAAATCTTGACGCGGCCTTAGGCAAGAAGCGTGACGGCAACGCCCTCTTTCGTGCGGCACGGGTCCCTGGAGCCGATCAGCCCGGTGGTGCTTTCGGTGCCGCATGCCGGGCGCGAATACCCCCTCCCCCTGCGCGCGGCGCTGCGCGTGCCGCTGGCGGCGCTCCGGGGACTCGAGGATCGCCATGCCGATTCGCTCGGGCTGCAGGCGCGGCGCGGCGAGACCCTGTTCGTCGCGGAGCGCGCGCGCGCCTGGATCGATCTCAACCGCGCCGAGCATGAGCGCGACCCGCGACTCGACGATGGTGCGAGCTCGATCGGCCGGCCGCAATCAGCGAAGCTGCGCAGCGGGCTGGGACTGGTGCCGCGGCGCGTGGGCAATTCGGGCGACATCTGGAGCCGCCGCCTGTCGAACGAGGAAGTCGCCGAGCGGATCCGCGCGGACTATCGGCCCTATCATGCCGCGGTGGACGCGGCGCTCGCCGCGGCACGGGTGCGATTCGGCGTGGCGGTGCTGCTCGACATCCACTCGATGCCGCCGCTCGGCGATCCGGCGATCGTACCGCGGCTCGTGCTGGGCGACCGATTCGGCAAGTCCTCCGCCGCGCGCTTCATCGGGCGGATCGAGGGAGTCGCGCAGGCACACTGCGTCGCGATCGGCGCCAACGCCCCTTATTCGGGCGGACATATATTGGAGCGCCATGCCGATCCCCGCCGCGGCGTGCATGCGATCCAGCTCGAATTCGATCGCTCGCTCTATCTCGACGCGGCGCTCGACGAGCCCGGCCCGGGGCTGGCGGCCACCGTGGCGCTGCTCCGCGCGATCATCGACGCGGTCGCCGACGAGGCTCTCCCCATGGCGATCGCGGCCGAATAGCCCATAAAAAAACCACCTCGCGGTTTCCCACGAGGTGGCCAAGGTTCAGGGAGGAGACACGCCCGAAGGCGTGCCGCACGGCCCAGCGAAAGGGGGGACACCAGACCGTACAAGTCAGATATAGTTGAGCGGCAGGGGAGTTCAAGGCCCGATGCCGCGCCGCGACAAACTGCGACAAAATTGATCGCAATGGCGGTCAGCGGCTGCGTGAAACCCGGGGCAGCATGCGGGCGAGCACCTTGTCGCGCAGCAGGAAATGATGCCGCAGCGCCGCAGCGATATGGATCAGCACCAGCGCGGTCATCAGGTAGCCGAGCAGCTCGTGCGCCTCGTGTGCGCCACTGGCGATCGCCGGAGTCGCGGGCAGCAGCGGCAGATCGAACAGGAAGAACCAGCTGACCGGGCGCGGCCGCGCGGGGTTCGACGAGAGCAGCCAGCCGGTGAGCGGCAGGATCAGCAGCAGCGCGTAGAGAATGAAATGGACGCCGTGCGCGACCATCTTTTCCCAGGCCGGCAGCAATTCGGGCAGATGCGGCGGACGATGCGTCAGCCGCCAGGCGATCCGGCCGAGTGTCAGCACCAGGATGGTGATGCCGACCGACTTGTGGACCGGGATGACCTTCCACTCGCGCGGAAGCGAGTCGTGGAACAGCCCGAGCCAGAGGTTGAAGAGGACGAGCGCGGCGATCACCCAGTGAAAGGCGATCGCCCCCCGGCTGTAGCGATCGCCGCGCGCGAACCCGTTTGTCATCCGACCAGCTGCGGCTCGGGCATCTTGCCCATCGACATCTGGCGCGAGAAGATGTCGCGCATCAGCTGCAGCGAGAAGAGATGCGCATAGATGAGCGGCAGCATGCCGTTCTGGACGATCTTGCGCAGCTGATCGCCGCGCAGCTCGTTGAGCTTGGCTTCGTCGACCATCATGAATCCGCGATAGATGAACGGCTGCGCCGCGCCATCGGGCTGGATGCTGACTTCGCCGTCGATCAGGATGCCGAGGTCCTTCAGCTCCTTCATGAACATCGTGGTGCGGGCACCGGCCTGCTCGAACTGCTCGTTGAACTGCAGGATGTTCTTGGTCAGCTCGCTCGGCTGGCCGTCCTCGAACAGCTTCTCGCCGTCCTCGAACGCGCCGACCACGCCCGAGGTCGGGTCGAAGCACAGCGACAGTTCATCGGCGTCGGGACGGAGCCGTGCGAGCAGATAGGGATAGCGGCGGACATAGGCCGGCACGTAGAAATTGGTCTCGAGCAGCTTGCCCTCGTCGTCGACAAAGGTGTTCACGCCCTCGTTCAGGCCCATCAGCGCGAGCGGCACGGGATCGTCGCCGACCGAGAAGACGATCGGCATGAAGCGCTGCACCAGCGGGAATTCCTCCACCGTGATCGGCACGGCATGCTGGTTGGCGAGGAACGGCGCCTTGTCGAGGACACGCAGGCGGAAATCGGCATGCGCCTGGCTCGAAAGCGGCTCGAGGCCGTTGTAGAACAAGGGAAGCGGCTGCTGTGGCGCGCTGGCCATCATACTCTCCTGAAAAAATGCGGGCTGCGTAAAAAGTTCGGGCGGGGGTCTATGGCCTGCCCGGGCTCGGCGCAAGCGCCACCAGCTTGCCCGGGTTCAGAATTCCCTTCGGATCGAGCGCGCCCTTGATCGCGCGCAGCACGGCCATCCGCGACGGCGCGCTGAGGCGGGCGAGTTCGTCGCGCTTCATCTGGCCGATACCGTGCTCGGCCGAGATCGAACCCCGGGCCGCCACGACCATGTCATGGACGAATCGGCTGATCACCGGCCCTTCCTCGGCATACCAGCGCACCGGATCGGCACCCTCCGGAGCGCGGACGTGGAAATGGACATTGCCGTCGCCGAGATGGCCGAAGGCGATGGCGTGCGTGCCCGCGAATCGCGCTTCGGCCGCGGCGGCGCCCTCGATCATGAAGCGCGGCATGTCGTCGACCGGCACCGAGATGTCGTGCTGGACGGCGGGACCTGCCGACCGCTCGGCCTCCGAGATCGCGTGGCGGATGCGCCAGAACGCCTCGGCCTGCGCCTCGCTGGCGGCGATCACGGCGTCCTCGACCAGGCCCGATTCAAGCGCAGGCGCGAGCAGCCGCTCGATCAGTGCTGCAGGCGGTTCGGCATCCGCATCGGTCGCGACCGCCTCGATCAGCGCGTGCCAGCGATGCCTGCCCGGCAGCGGCTGGCGCGTGCCGGGCACATGGCGGAGCACGAGCTGCAACGTGTCGTCGGGGATGATCTCGAAGCTCTCGACCGCGTCGGTCCGCGCCTCGATCGCGCGGAGCAGCGCCAGGCCCCGGGCGGGGCTCTCGACACCTACCCACGCCACCGCGCGGGCGACCATGCCGGGCACGAGCCGCAGGCTGGCGGCGGTGACGATGCCCAAAGTGCCCTCGGCGCCGATCAGCAGCTGGTTGAGATCATAGCCGCGATTGTCCTTCTTGAGCGCGGCCAGGCCGTCATGGACCGATCCGTCCGGCATCACCGCCTCCACCCCCGCGACCAGGCTGCGCATCGTACCGAATCGCAGCACCTGGACGCCCCCGGCATTGGTCGAGACGAGCCCGCCGATCGTGGCGCTGCCGCGCGCGCCGAGATCGAGCGGGAAGCGGCGCCCGGCCTTCTCGGCCGCATCGCGCAGATCGGCGAGGATCACCCCGGCTTCGGCAACGGCGAGGTTGCTCTCGGGCGAAAGCGCGCGGATGCGGTTCATGCGGCGGAGCGACAGCAGCAGCGCCGAACCGTCCATCGGCGGCGTGGCGCCGCCGACCATGCCGGTATTGCCGCCCTGCGGCACGATCGGCACGCCCGCCTCCGCCGCAAGGCCGATCATCGCCGCGACTTCCGCGGTCGAGCCGGGCGAGAGCAACGCCGGGGCCGCGCCGTGGAAGCGTCCGCGCCAATCGGTCACCCAGGGCGCGATCGTGTCAGGATCGGTGGTTACCGCCTTGGAACCGAACCGTTCCAGGACAGTCTCGACAATCTGGCTTTGCTGGGGCGTCATGACGGTTGCGCGATAGCACGCGCTGCGCCAGTTCATCCACTGTTCAAGCCCGCATCGTAGAAGCGTGTCCCAACCATGCTGAATCCGCTGATTGCCGCTTCCGGACTTATGTTGCTGCTCGCGGCACCCGCGGTCGCGCCCGAGCCGCATGTATGGAGCAGTGCGGTGGCCATGCTTCAGCAGCAGCATGTGACGATCCACGTGCCCCGCATGACGGTGACCAGCACCACGATCATCCTGCGCCAGCCGCGCCTGCCACCGGTGACCGAGAAGAAAGCCTCGGACTGCGTGAAGCTGGAAAAGATCGCCGGCTTCACGGTCAACGCCGTCGACAGCGTCGACCTGGTCCTGAACGACGGATCGCTGCTGCGCGCCAAGCTGGGCTCCGAATGTCCGGCGCTGGGCTTCTATAATGGCTTCTATGTGAAGCCGGCCGAGGACAAGAAATTGTGCGCGGGCCGCGATTCGCTGCGCTCGCGTTCGGGGCGCGCCTGCGAGATACAGGCGTTCCGAACACTCGTAGTAGCGCGCTAGACCTTGACATCGCGCCCCAAATCCGCAAGCGCGTGAAGGCTTTTCGAGGCTGCGAAGGACGCGGCCTCCTTTTCCGGACAACCGCATGAGCTTCGCCGATCTCGGCCTTTCTGACGACCTTCTGCGTGCCGTGACCGACGCCGGCTACACCGAGCCGACCCCGATCCAGCGCCAGGCGATCCCGTCTGTCCTGATGGGCAAGGATCTGGTCGGCATCGCGCAAACCGGCACGGGCAAGACTGCCGCCTTCGTCCTTCCGATGATCGACATATTGGGCGAAGGGCGCACCCGCGCGCTGATGCCGCGGTCGCTGATCCTCGAGCCCACCCGCGAGCTCGCGGCGCAGGTCGCCGAGAATTTCGAGAAGTACGGCACCAACCACAAGCTCTCGATGGCGCTGCTCATCGGTGGCGTGCAGATGGGCGACCAGGTCAAGGCGCTCGAAAAGGGCGTCGACGTGCTGATCGCCACGCCGGGCCGGCTGATGGACCTGTTCGGCCGCGGCAAGATCCTGCTCACCGGCTGCAACCTGCTGGTGATCGACGAAGCCGACCGGATGCTCGACATGGGGTTCATCCCCGACATCGAGGAAATCTGCACCAAGCTGCCCAAGCAGCGCCAGACGCTCCTCTTCTCCGCGACGATGCCGCCGGTGATCAAGAAGCTGGCCGACAAGTTCCTGACCGATCCCAAGCGGATCGAGGTGGCCCGCCCCGCCTCGGCGAACATCAATATCCGCCAATGGGTGGTGCCGGTGTCGCCGTCCGACAAGCGTTCGGTGCTGCGCGACCTGCTGCGCTCCGAGGACGTGCAGACCGCGATCATCTTCTGCAACCGCAAGACGACGGTGCGCGAGCTCAACAAGAGCCTGCAGAAGTCGGGCTTCCGCTCGACCGAGATCCATGGCGACATGGAGCAATCGCAGCGCATCGCCGAGCTCGAGCGGTTCAAGGCGGGCGACGTCAACATCCTGGTGGCATCCGACGTCGCGGCGCGCGGGCTCGACATCAAGGGCGTCAGCCATGTCTATAATTACGACGCGCCCTGGCATCCCGACGACTATGTCCACCGCATCGGCCGTACCGGCCGCGCGGGGGCGACCGGCATCGCCTATACGCTGGTGACGCCCGACGACGCCGAGAATATCCAGAATATCGAGAAGCTGACCGGCCACAAGATCGAGCGCACGACAGCGCCATCCGGCACGGGCAGCGAGGAACGCGAGCCCGCGCCCCAGGAACGCAAGGCCGAACCGCGCAAGCGCGGCAGCAAGAAGCGCGACGCCGAACCCAAGGCCCGCGAGGCCGAGGCAGAGGTCGCGCCGAAGCGCGAGGCCGAACCTGCGCCGAAGCGCGAACGCGGCCGGCGCGACGAGCGTCCCGCTGCCGAACCGCGCGGCGAGGGGCGCGCGCGCCGCGACGATGCCCGCCGCAACGAACCGCGCCGCGAGGAGCCCCGCCGCCGCCAGCCGGCCGATGACGGTCCGGACGATGGCTGGAACGGTCCCGTCCCCGAATTCCTGAAATTCACGCTCGGCAGCTGATCATGCGTCGGGGGGCGCTGGTCGCGGCACTGGCGCTCGCAGTTCCGGCGCTCGCCGCCCCTTCCGGCACCGCGCCGCGGCTTGGCGCGCAATCGCTGCTCCAGCTGCCCCGGCCGCTGCCGTCTCCCTATGATTCGCGCGCCGACGCGAATGCCGATTTCGGCGCGGCGCTGGCGCGTGCGAAGAAATCGGGCAAGCCTCTGGTGCTGGATTTCGGCGCCAATTGGTGCTTCGAGTGCAGGGTCTTCGCCGGCGTGCTCGCGCTGCCCGATATGCGGCGCTACGTCGCGGCCAATTTCGAGCTGGTGACGGTCGATATCGGGCGGTTCGACCGCAATCTCGACATCGCCGCCCGCTACGGCGTGAGGGTGCGCGCGGTGCCGGCGGTGCTCATCATCGATGCGCGGGCCGGCAAGGCGCGCAATCCCCGCGAACTGTGGCTCCACGGCGATGTCGTGCGTCACAAGCCGCAGGACATGGCCGACTGGCTGGCGCAATGGGCGAATTGAACGGCACGCGCCCGACCTCTTCCCCCTGCACCAATGTCTGCACGCTCGACCATGCGACCGGCTGGTGCCGGGGCTGCGGCCGGACGATCGACGAGATCGCCCGCTGGGGCAGCACCGACCCCGCCGACCGCGCCGCGGTGATGGCCGATCTTCCCGACCGGATGCGGAAGCTCGCGAAACGCTCCTAGAGTTGCAGGCCGGGCCTCAGGCCGACGCCCGTTCCGCCACCAGTGCGTCGTCGAGCTGCGCCGCGCGCTTGAAGGCGTCGCGGCCGGTCAGCCGGGCGAAATAGTCCGTGAAGGCCTGGCGCTTCGGCAAGGTGCCGAACATCGTGCCCCAGCCGACCGCCGAGCCGACATAGACGTCCGCGGCGGTGAAGCGGCTGCCCGCGATATAGGGATTGGCGCGTACCGCCTGTTCGAGCACGTCGACGGTGAGATCGTAATTGCCATAGCCGAACATCCGGCCCTGTTCGGGCTTGGGCACGAACTGCGCGGCATGGTTGGTCACCGCCTGCTCGACCGGGCCCGCGGCGAAGAACAGCCAGCGGTAATAGTTGGCCCGCTCCTCCGGCAGCGGCGCGAGGCCCGCGTCCGGAAAGGCTTCGGCGAGATAGGCGCAGATCGCCGCACATTCGGTGACGGTCTGGCCGTTATGGACGATCGCGGGCACCTTCCCCATCGGATTGATCGTCAGATAGTCCTCACCCTTCATCGTCGTGCCGTAATCGACCACTTCGGTCTCGTACGGCGCACCGGTCTCCTCGAGCATCCAGCGGACGATGCGCCCGCGCGACTGGGGATTGGTGTAGAAAACCAGTTCGTCGGCCATGACAGTCTCTCCCAGGTCAGTGATGGTCAGAGCGTGGCGAAGGTCGCGAGCAGCCTGCTCCACGCGCGGTCGGCCTGCTCGGCATTGTAGACCTGGCTGTCAGGCGGGCACCAGCCATGCATCGTGCCCTTATAGACTTCGATCTCGGCGGGCTGGCTGTTCGCCGCAAAGGCCGCCTTGAGCTTGTCCTTGTCGCCGGGTGCGCGGGCATCGTCATTCTCGGCGATCGCGATCAGCCAGCGCGCCTTCATCTGCGGCACCAGCGCGATCATGCCGTCGGCCGCGAGCCCGCCGCCATGGAAGGTCGCGCCGCCATGGACGCGCGCGGGCGCGGCGGCGGCGGTGAGCATGACCATCGGGCCGCCCATGCAATAGCCGGTGCTGCCGATGCCGCGCTTCCTGTCGACTTCCTTCTGGCCGTCGACCCAGGCGACAAATGCCTTGGCGTCGCGCGTCGTGGCCTCGGGGGTGAGCAGCTCGCGCCACGGACCGACCTTGGCCCTGAGCGTATCGTCGAAGCCCTGCCCCGGCGTGACGAAGGGCGACTTGGTCGAGCGGTAGAACTGGTTGACGGTGAGCACCGCATAGCCCGACTGCGCGAGCCGGTCGGCCATCTGGCGGAAGGCCGGGCGCAGACCGAGAATATCGGGCCACACGATCACCGCGGGGGCTCTGCCGGTGGCGGGCGCGACGAAATAGGCGTCGCAGCTGCCGTCCGGCGTGGTGATGGTGACGTCGCGGCCCTTGATCTCGGCGGCGTCGGCGGGAACCGGCAGCAGCACCGTCATGCCCGCCGCCGCGGCGCCCGCGCCGAACGCGCGGCGTGACATCAGGAAGCGGTCATTGTCGGCGGCGGTCAGCTCGTCACACATGAGTCTCTCCACGCTCTCGCAGGCATCCCGCGCCTGATTCGCGGGCGCAGGCTAACCGCAAGCCCCGCCCGCGTCACGCGGTCACGCGACCAATCTGGCGTGCTTCGCGAACGGGCTGAGTCCCAGCCAGCGCTGCATATGATCGGCGATTCGCGGATCGCCGGTGACGATCAGCTTCTGGCGATCGATCGCATGACGGACCGTCTCATAGCCCATCCAGATCGCCGTCATCGCGCGCAGATCGGCCGAGACATAGAGATCGACGTCGAAGCCAGGATCGATCGAGCAGAGGTCCACGCCCTCGGCCGGATCGACGACCAGCCACCAGCGGCGGCGCGCCTCGGGCATCTCGGGATAGGAGAACAGAATCACCGAGCGCGCCGGCGGGAGCGGCGTGGGGTCGAGGTTGCGGCGCATGTCCCACATCAGCAATTGCGCATCGAGATGCTCGAGCGAGAGATCGCTCTCCACCCAGCGCTGTCCCCACACTCCAAACGCCTCGATGATCGGCTGCAGTTCCAGTCCCGCATCGGTGAGCCGATAGTCCTGCGACGCCTCGCGACACACGATCCCGGCGCATTCGAGCTCCTTCAGCCGCTGCGAGAGCAGGGCCGGCGACATCCGCGGCACGCCGCGGCGCAGATCGTTGAACCGGGTCGAGCCGGCGAACATCTCGCGCAGCAGCACGATCGTCCAGCGGGTGCACAATATCTCCGCCGCCATCGCCACGGGGCAGAATTGCTTGTAGCTGCCTTGAGTCATCTTCGTTCCTATGCAGATACAGAAGCCTAGTTCAGTATCTGTACCGGGCAAGTTCAGTTTCTGAACTGGAAGCACCGGTACAGAATCGGAGATTAGATCCGCCGAAGCAATAGCGGAGAGTATGATGCTTAAGACCGACAACACCGAGAACAATGTCATGACGCGAGACTGGATTGCCGAAGCGCGCGCCATCGCCGCCAAGATCGCGCCGGTCGCCGATCTGCATGACGCGGACGAAAGCTTTGTTTCCGAAGGATATGATCGGCTGAAGGCCGCCGGATTCTTCAAGGCGCTGGTACCCGCCGAACTGGGCGGCGGCGGCGCGGACTTCGCCCACGTCTTCGGTGCGATCCGCGTGCTGGGCAACGCCTGCGGATCGACCGCCCTCGCCTTCTCGATGCACACCCATCTCGTCGCCGCGGCGGCCTGGCGGCGCGCGCATCAGAATGCGCCGACCGAGGGGTTGCTCCGCCGAGTCGCGGCCGAGGACCTGATCCTCGTCTCGAGCGGCGGTTCCGACTGGCTCGACAGCACCGGCACCGCGGAGAAGGTCGAGGGCGGCTTCCGGATCACCGCGCGCAAGGCCTTTTCGAGCGGCTGCCAGATGGGCGACCTGCTGATGACCAGCGCGGTCTATGCCGATCCCGAGGCGGGGCCGACTGTGCTGCATTTCGGGGTGCCGCTGCGCGCCGAGGGCGTGACGATCAACGAGACCTGGCACGTGCTGGGGATGCGCGGCACCGGATCGCAGGACGTGATGCTCGACCGGGTGTTCGTCGCCGATGCCGGGATCGCTGGCCGCCGGCCGCAGGGCAAGTGGCACATGCTGTTCCACGTCATCAGCAAGATCGCCTTCGCCTCGATCTACGCGGCCTATATGGGCGTCGCCGACGGCGCCCGGCAAAGGGCGCTGGAGATCGCGCGCGGACGCAGCGCGAACGCCGACCTGCTCCGGCTGGTGGGCGAGATGGAGAATGCCCATGCCCGCGCCGACATGGCGTTCCGCGAGATGGTGGAAATCGCGACGACCGCCGAGCCCGGGCTCGAGACGACCAACCGCGCGATGATCCGCCGGACCTTGATGGCCCAGGCGGCGATCGAGACGGTGGAACGGGCGATGGAAGTCGCCGGCGGTGCCGCCTTCTATCGCAAGACCGGGCTGGAGCGGGCGTTCCGAGACATCCAGGGTGCGCGCTACCATCCCCTGCAGGAAGGGCCGCAGCTCGCGCTGGCGGGCCGCGTCGCGCTCGGCCTCGATATCGACGGCTGAGCTTTCCGGACCGTCACGCCAGGCGTCTGCCCGGCGTGACGGCAACCGGGATCAGTTGCTGCGGAAGAGATTCTCGGCGGTGCGCTCGACCGGGCCCGCCTCTTCGCCGCTCTCGGCCAGATCGGCCGCATGAGCGGCGGCCTCGCGCTGGGCGCGCAGCTCGGTGATCAGCGCCTCGCGGTCGCCCTCGAGACGGTTGTCGACCGGAGCCTCGATGCCCGCGGCCTTGGCGGCCTTGGCGACGAGCGCGTCGAGCTCACGCTGGGTGGTGAGGCCGAGCGTCACCGGGTCCTTGGGCGTAATGTTGGCGATGTTCCAATGGCTGCGGTCGCGGATCGCCGAAATGGTGGTGCGCGTGGTGCCGATCAGCTTGCCGATCGCGCCGTCCGAAACCTCGGGGTGATGGCGCAGGATCCAGGCGATGCCATCGGGCTTGTCCTGGCGCTTCGAGACCGGCGTGTAGCGCGGGCCCTTGGTGCGGCGGACCTGCTCGGGGCCCTTCTGCATCTTGAGGCGATAGTCGGGGTCCTTCTGACCCTTCTCGATCTCCTCCATCGTCAGCTCGTGCGCGCGAACCGGATCGCGGCCGGTGAGCTTGGTCGCGGCGGTATCGTCGGCGATCGCCTGGACCTCGAGGATGTGAAGACCGCAGAAATCGGCGATCTGCTCGAACGTGAGCGAAGTCTGCTCGACCAGCCAGGAAGCGGTCGCATGCGGCATCAGCGGCTGGGCCACGATATTCTCCAGAAACAATAAGGGCCGCCCTTCACGGGCGGCCGTAACCGGTCTGACTTAGTGCGAGATGCGGCTCGGGGCAAGTGATAAGCCGGCTCGCCTCACCTGCAAAGGCCTCGCTATTTTCCGTCGAGGTCTTTGATACGACGCCACAACTGGCGGAGGCTGACGACAAGAAGTTGCTCGATTCCCACCAGGGCGAGAAGGGCGATCACGACAAGCGGGGCCACTTCCCACCAATTCGGTGCAGGCTCACCTAGCTGCGACATGAGAATGTCGGTGAAATTCACGCGGGGATTGGTCGCATGACCTCTGCAGATCGTCAAACACGCGCCAGGCAGCGTCAGGCCGCCGCCTTCTCCCCGTCCATCGGCACCAGTGCGGAGAGGAACTGGCGCGCGCTGGCCTCCCAGGTGAAACTGCGTCCATATTCGGCGCATTTCACACGGTCCTTGGTCAGCGCCTCGGCGATCGCGTCGGTCAGATCGTCCTTCATCGCGCCGGTTTCCGGCGTCAGGACGTCGACCGGGCCGGTGACCGGATAGGCCGCAACCGGCGTGCCGCAGGCCAGCGCCTCGATCATCACCAGCCCGAACGTGTCGGTCCGGCTCGGAAAGACGAACACGTCGGCGGCGGCATAGGCTGCGGCAAGGTCATTGCCGAAAAGCGGGCCGAGAAACTTCGCCTCGGGATAGCGCGCCTCGAGCGTCGCGCGCGCGGGGCCGTCGCCGACCACGACCTTGGTGCCCGGATGCCCGGTCTTCAGGAATGCCTCGAGATTCTTCTCGACCGCGACCCGCCCGACATAGAGCTGCACCGGCCCTTCGAGCGCCGCCATCGCCGGCAACGGCGTGAGCCCGGGATGGAAATTGGCAAGATCGACGCCGCGGCCCCAGTGGCGAACCTGCTTGAGGCCATGCGCGACCAGCGATTCGCGGATCGACGGCGTCGAGGCGAGGATCGATGCGCTGGGCGCGTGGAACCAGCGGATATAGCGCCAGATCCATTCGGCCGGGACGCCCGAGCGCGCCGAGACATAGTCTGGGAACTGGGTATGATAGGCGGTGGTGAACGGCCGCGCCCGCCTGAGGCACCAGCGCCGCGCGGCGACGCAGAGCGGGCCTTCGGTGGCGAGATGGATCGCGCTGGCGCCGAACTCCTCGATCATCGCGCCGACACGATTGACGGTGGTGAGCGCCAGCCGGATCTCGGGATAGGTCGGGCACGGGAACGAGTAGAAAAGGTCGGGCGAGATCACGAGCACCTTGTGCCCCTGCGCCTCCAGCACCCCCCGGACCGATTGGAGCGTGCGGACGACTCCGTTCACCTGGGGCTCCCAGGCATCGGTTACGATTGCGATACGCACGGTCTCGGCCCCTGCCGCTGCCGTCACGCCGCCGCCAGTCTGACCTCGGATGCTTCGCCGCTTTCGCGCGCTGCCATCTCCTCGGCCCAGTGGAGAATTTCCATGGTACCGTCGTAGTGCTCGACGAGCGCGGTGCAACCCTCCACCCAATCGCCATCGTTATAATATTGCACACCCTGGATCGTTCGCATCTCCGCCTTGTGGATGTGACCTGCGATCACGCCGTCGATTCCGCGGGCGCCGGCCTCATGCGCGACGATCTCTTCGAACTTGGAAATGAAGGACACGGCGTTCTTGACCTTCTGCTTGGCGTATTTGCTGAGCGACCAGTAAGGCAGCCCGAACGCGCGGCGCGCGGCATTGAGCCAGCGGTTGAGCGCCATCATCATCTCGTACGCATAGTCGCCGAGATGGGCGAGCCAGCGGTGCGACATGGTGATCGCGTCGAATTCGTCGCCGTGGAGGACGAGCAGGCGGCGGCCATCGGCGGTGGTGTGGATCGCCTGGCGCTTGATCTTCACGCCGCCGAAATCGAGGCCCGAAAACTGGCGGAACATCTCGTCATGGTTGCCGGGGATATAGACGATCTGCGTACCGCGCTTGGCGCGCTTGAGCACGCGCCAGACGATGTCGTTGTGTGTGGCGGGCCAATAGAAGCGCTTCTTCATCGCCCAGCCGTCGATAATGTCGCCGACCAGGTACATGGTGTCGCTGTCGACATGATCGAGGAAATCGATCAGCATCTCGGCATTGCAGCCGCGCGTGCCGAGATGGACGTCGGAAATCCAGACCGTGCGATACTTCCGACGCTCGGTGATCGCGCGCTCCGGAATCGACGGTGTGGATGCGTGAAAGTCCGCGAGTTGCGCCGTATCGAACGGAAGCCTGGTGATCGTGGCCATCGGCCCATTTCCCCGTGCATTACCCTTGCCCGGGTCCGCCCTATGGCAATGCTATGTTACATTTGGAATCGTTGGGCTTTCATGTGGTTGTCATAGTTCGCTCCGGGCGAACTCCTGAATCGGGATGCCGGCTTCCGACTCATCTGCCGGCACCGCAGAACCGTCACCCCAGGCTCGGCCCGGGGTGACGAAGGATAGGAAGAGGCGGCTGACCACCCCTTCCAGCCGTTCGCGTTGACGAGGCTCTCGCCTACTCGGTGATCGCGATGTGCGCGGGATGCGCCGCGACCCGGGCGAGCCAGGCGCGGACATTGGGGTAGCGCTGCAGGTCGAAGCCGCCCTCTTCGGCGACATGGGTATAGGCATAGAGCGCGATGTCGGCGAGCGTCAGGCGATCGAGCACGAAATAGGCGCGGCCCTCCAGATGCTCGTCCATCAGCGCGAGAGCGGCCTCGCCGGCGGCCACCCGGCCGGGCAACTGGGCGCGCTGCATCTCGGTCAGATTGTCGAAGCCGACAAAGGCCTGCCAGAAGCGCATCGTCGCGACATTGGGCTCGTGGTTATACTGTTCCCAGAACATCCACCGCAGCATGTCCGCCTGCTCGAAGCGATCGGCCGGGATCAGATGGCTGCCATGCGCGAGATAGAAGATCGCCGCGTTGCTTTCGGGCAGGAAATCGTCGCCGGTCTGCAGCACCGGGATGCGGCCGTTCGCGTTGACCTCACCCAGGAACTGCGCGGTCCGCGTCTCGCCCTTCATGATGTCATATTCGCGCCGCTCGAGCGGAATGCCGACATGCGCCGCGGTCAGGCGGATCTTGTAGCAGTTTCCCGAGCGGGCATATTCGTGAAGGACGAAGGGTCCCATGGCGTGCTCCCCATACCATTGATCGCCGCTCTTCTGTCGCTTCGAAGGGCGGCGTCAAACAAATAGGTGCCGGGACGCGATAAGCAGGGCTTATCTATTCGGCGGCCCGTTCCTCGGGGCGGCAGCGACGTGGCCGGCCATGCCCCATCCGCCGTGGCGCTGGCGACGAGCGTTTCGAGCGGGCCGAGGTCGAAGATTGTCAACTCTGCGGTACAAGCTATTGTCTTTCGCGGAATCTGTACCGATTCCGATGTTTCTCATCTGCGTCTATTTCTGCTTATGTCTGCGATCGCAAGGACATGGTGGAGACCCGGGCAACGCCGCCTCCGAGGCAGACGCCCGGTTAACGGCGGCGACACCAACGAAGTGCGTGGCGGAACCCGGCAGCGGCGGCGATCCTTTCTACAATTGGAGGGAGAGGGAGCGTATCCATGCCTTTGACCGTGCTGTTCGACGGACACCGCGAACTGCTTCGCCTGATGAACGATGTGATCGACGCGGCCGGCCATGCCGGCGCGACCAGCGAGATCGCGCAGGCCCGCCGCACGATGGCGCAGGCGACCGCCCGGCACCTCGCCAAGAAGAACCTGCTGGTGATCGCCCCGCTCAGCCAGAGCCCCTGCCCGAAGCATCGCGAGCTGGCGCGACGGCTGACCGACGAGATCCTCGCCACGAGGCAGGCGACGATCGAGCATTACGGCATCTGGACCCTCGCAGCGATCGAGGCGGATCCGCGCGAATTCCGCATGACCGTGCGCCAGCTTGCGCGATCGCTGGAGAAGCGCTTCCAATATGAGGAGGACGCAGTCTACCCCCAGGTGATCGCGGCGATGCAGGCGGTGGCCGCGCAGCGGGCCGCCTGATCAGGCGCCAGGCGACTCGATCGTCAGCACGATCTTGCCGACATGCTCGCCCGATTCCATCCGGGCATGCGCTTCGGGCGCACGGGCGAGCGGATAGGTCGAATCGATGACCGGCTTGAGGCGCCCTTCGGCGACATGCGGCCAGACGATGCGGTGCAGCTCGTCGGCGACCAGCGACTTGAACGCGGTGTCGCGCGGGCGCAGCGTGGAACCCGTGAGCGTCAGCCGGCGGCGCATGATCTCGAAGAGCGGGATCGTCGCGGTCATGCCGCCCTGCACCGCGATCGAGACGTGGCGGCCATCGTCAGCCAGGCACTGGAGGTTGCGCGGGACATAGTCGCCGCCGACCATGTCGAGGACGATGTTCACGCCCTTGCCGCCGGTGATCTCGCGCACCCGCGCGACGAAATCCTCGGTCTTGTAGTTGATCGCATGATCGGCGCCGATGCGGCGCGCGGCTTCGCATTTCTCATCCGATCCGGCGGTGACGATGATCGTCAGCCCGAACAGATTGGCCAGCCCGATCGCCATCGTGCCGATGCCGGAGGTAGCCCCATGGACCAGGATCGTCTCGCCTTCGACGGCATAGGCGCGCTCGAACACGTTGGTCCACACGGTGAACAGCGTCTCCGGCATCGCCGCCGCCTCGACCATCGACAGGGTGGGCGGCACCGGGAGGCACTGGCCGGCCGGCGCCACGGCATATTCGGCATAGGCCCCGCCCGAGATCAGCGCGCAGACCCGCTGGCCGATCATCTCGCGCGCCACGCCCTCGCCCACCGCGACGACCGTGCCCGAAATCTCCATCCCCAGGATCGACGGCGCACCCGGCGGCGGCGGATAGAGCCCCTGGCGCTGCATCACCTCGGGCCGGTTGACCCCGGCGGCGGCGACTCGCACCAGCACCTCGCCCGCGCCCGGCTGCGGCACGGGGCGCTCGACGGGCACCATCACTTCCGGACCGCCCGGCGACTCGGGATCGATCGCGATCATGCGTTCGGGCAATGTCATTCGGGGACCCCAAGGCGCGCGGAATTTGTAGTTAATCCCGCCTTTCAACGCCTGCTGTCCGACGTCAAGCGTTCGTCCGCTTTGGATATATCATTCGTCGAAGAAACTCGCTGGATCGCACACCGTGCAGTCCCCGGACGGCCTTACGGAGATCCCCCTGCTTCGGTCAGCCCTTATTGACATCGTTCGGGCCGGGGCCGACGTTACCGCCCCATGGACGCCGACGAAAATCTTCCGCGTCGCAAGGATGACCTTGTCGCGCAGCTGACGAAGCAGGATCTCGATCCGTATTCGGTCGAGGAGCTCGAGGAGCGGATCGCGCTGCTCGAGGCCGAGATCGAGCGAAGTCGGACGAAGATTCAGCGTGCCATTAACCATCGCGCAAGCGCAGACGCTATATTTAAGAGATGAGCGTGACTGCACCGGACATGGGGCGATACGCCGCTGAATTCCGGTGCCGGGTCGCAGCGCTTGATGCGGAGCCCAACTCTCCCGACATAGGGGTGGACGGGTCGCGTATCCTTTCGGCCCGACTGGAGTTGTAACCGAATGCCTAGTTTCGCCTCCGCCCTGGAATCGACCCTGCACAAGGCACTGGAGGCCGCGTCCTCCCGCCGCCATGAATATGCGACGCTCGAACATCTGCTGCTGGCGCTCGTCGATGACGAGCATGCCTCCAAAGTGATGAGCGCCTGCGGCGTCGACCTGGGCGACCTCAAGAATACCGTCGCGCAGTATCTCGACACCGAGCTCGAGGCGCTGAAGGTCGAGAACGCGACCGACCCCTCGCCCACCAGCGGCTTCCAGCGCGTCGTCCAGCGCGCGATCCTCCACGTCCAGTCCTCGGGCCGCGACGAGGTGACCGGCGCGAACGTGCTCGTCGCCCTGTTCAGCGAGCGTGAGAGCTATGCGGTCTATTTCCTGCAGCAGCAGGACATGAGCCGGCTCGATGCGGTCAGCTTCATCAGCCACGGCGTCGGCAAGGGCTCGGCGCCGACCGAGGCCTCGACCCCCAAGGGTGCGGACGAGGACAAGACGGCCAAGCAGGAGGCCAAGGGCGGCAAGGGCGAAAGCGCGCTCAAGCAGTTCACCGTCGACCTCAACGAGAAGGCCAAGAACGGCAAGGTCGACCCGCTGATCGGGCGTTCGGCCGAGGTCGACCGCACCGTACAGATCCTGTGCCGCCGCTCGAAGAACAACCCGCTCTATGTGGGCGATCCCGGCGTCGGCAAGACCGCGATCGCCGAGGGCCTGGCGCGCAAGATCATCGAGGGCGACGTGCCCGAGGTGCTCAAGGAAGCCGTGATCTATTCGCTCGACATGGGCGCGCTGCTCGCCGGCACGCGCTATCGCGGCGATTTCGAGGAGCGGCTGAAGCAGGTCGTCAACGAGCTCGAGAAGCTGCCGCACGCGATCCTGTTCATCGACGAGATCCACACGGTGATCGGCGCGGGCGCGACCAGCGGCGGCGCGATGGACGCGTCGAACCTGCTCAAGCCGGCGCTTTCGGGCGGCACGATCCGCTGCATCGGATCGACCACCTACAAGGAATTCCGCAACCATTTCGAGAAGGACCGGGCGCTGCTCCGGCGCTTCCAGAAGATCGACGTGAACGAGCCCTCGGTCGAGGACACGATCAAGATCATCGCCGGCCTGCGGACGGCCTTCGAGGGCCATCACAACGTCAAATACACCCCCGACGCGATCAAATCGGCGGTGGAGCTGAGCGCGCGCTACATCAACGACCGCAAGCTGCCCGACAAGGCGATCGACGTGATCGACGAGGTCGGCGCGATGCAGATGCTGGTGCCGCCGAGCAAGCGCAAGAAGGTGATCACCGTCAAGGAGATCGAGCAGGTCATCGCCACCATGGCGCGCATCCCGCCGAAATCGGTCTCGACCGACGACACCAAGGCGCTGGCGAACCTCACCACCGACCTGAAGCGCGTCGTGTTCGGCCAGGACAAGGCGATCGAAGTGCTGAGCTCGGCGATCAAGCTCAGCCGGGCGGGCCTGCGCGATCCCGACAAGCCGATCGGCAACTATCTGTTCAGCGGCCCCACCGGCGTCGGCAAGACCGAAGTCGCGCGGCAGCTGGCGGACATCCTGGGCATCCCGCTCCAGCGCTTCGACATGTCGGAATATATGGAGCGGCACTCGGTCAGCCGCCTGATCGGCGCGCCTCCGGGCTATGTCGGCTATGACCAGGGCGGCCTGCTCACCGACGCGGTCGACCAGCAGCCGCACTCGGTACTGCTGCTCGACGAGATAGAGAAGGCGCATCCGGACCTGTTCAACATCCTCCTGCAGGTGATGGACAACGGCAAGCTGACCGACCACCACGGCAAGACGGTCGATTTCAGGAACACTATCCTGATCATGACCACCAATGCCGGCGCCAGCGACATGGCCAAGGAATCGATCGGCTTCGGCGAGAGCACTCGCGAGGACGTCCAGGAAGAGGCCGTGAAGAAGCTCTTCACTCCCGAATTCCGCAACCGTCTCGATGCGATCGTGCCGTTCGACTATCTGCCGACCGAGGTGGTCAGCCGGGTGGTCGAGAAGTTCATCCTCCAGCTCGAGCTGCAGCTCGCCGATCGCGGCGTGCACATCCAGCTCGACGACGAGTCGAAGAAGTGGCTCACCGAGCGCGGCTACGACAAGCTCTATGGCGCGCGTCCGATGGGCCGCCTGATCCAGGAGAAGGTCAAGCAGCCGCTCGCCGAGGAGCTGCTGTTCGGCAAGCTCGTCCATGGCGGCGAGGTGAACGTCAAACTGAAGGACAATGCCCTCGTCTTCGAGGTCACCCCCGCGGCGCCGAAAAAGCCCCGCAAGGGCGGCGGCAAGAAGACCGAGGCCGTGAAGGCGAAGTAAGCCTCATCTTGCAAAGTGAATCGCGGGCCGGGATGCGAATCCTGGCCCGTTTTTCATTGGATCGACGCAATTACCCGCCGATGCATCGCAAGTGCGCGACATCATGCGGAAATGGTCATATGTGAGACTTTCTGGAGAGTTAGCGTAAATTTCGCAGACGTTCTTGAGGGGGATTTGATCATGCGATGCGCAATGGCGGCCGCAGCCATGCTTCTGGCGGCGCCGGCCTATTCCCAGCAGACCGTCGAGACGATTTCCATAAACCCCTACAATCCGCCCACGCCGGGCGGCGGGTTCCTGTCCTGGGCGTACGACCTTACCTACGGTACCTCCGGGTTGATATCGGTTCGCTGGAACACCATCGCAGCGCCGTCCAATTTCATGGTCAGTGCGGTGGGCGATCTCAACTGGACCTATTTCGACCCGGACCCGAACAACTTTCCCTTCAGCGGCGGTTCGCCCTTCACCGACTATTCGATCACGCCCCGCTCCAACGGGTTCGACCTCTACTACAGCATGATCTATCCGCAGCAGCCCTATCCCGGTGCGCCGGGGCTCTGGTACCAGCCGAGCTTCGTGTACATGGTGAGCGATGTCGATTGGCTCGCGAACGCGCCGTCGCACGCCGCAGCCTATATCACCATCAACCAGGCACCCGTTCCCGAACCCGCTGTCTGGGGAATGATGATCGGCGGCTTCGGCCTGGCCGGCGTGTCGCTCCGCTACCGTCGCACCAGGGCATTGGCGCCGGCCTGATCTCCCGCGAGAGCGGAGTCGGAATGCGTCCGGCCCCTTCTCGCCTCAGTAATGGGAATAAAGGGGCGCCGCCGCCGTGTGGACGATCACGGTGACGCTGGGCGGGCACGGCGGCCGGGCGTAATGGACCGGCCGAGGCGCCGGCGCGCAGTTGCGACCGCCACAGGCCATTAGCTCGGCGGCATGCTCGTCGGCCATGCGGCGGCGCCATGTGTCATGGCTCGCCACCCAGGCGACCTGACCTTCGGTGCTCGCCCAGGCTTCGTCCTGGCATGCGCGGTCGCTGCCACAGATGCGCCGCACCGCACGGCCGATACGATGCGAAAGCTCGTCGATGCCGGCATCGGTCGACAGATCCAGCGCAGAAGAATCCACGACGATCGAGCGGACCTCGCGGTCGCGCCAATCCTCGGCCCGCGCGGCGGGCGAAAGCAGCGCGCCGGCGGCGCAGGCGGCGAGAAACAGTCCTCTTGTCATGAAGCGCCTCCCTTTGGTTAACGCCTGCATACCACAGGAAGCGAGTAAATGTGCCGGAAGTTGCGTTCGTCGCAACTCCGTCGACTCGGTCGCACGCCGATAGTTCCCGCGAAGAATGGGAGTAGGTCGCATGCAGCAAAGGGCCAGAGCCCGGACCGGAGAGACCGAGATGACCATCAATCGCAGAGTGCTGATCGGCAGCCTCGGCATCGCGCTTACTACGATCGCCGCGACGACCGCAGGTATCGCCCAGAACCGCAATACAGTGCCCGAGGAATATCGTTATGCGGATCTCGGCAGGACCGCGGAAATAACGGGTCAGGCCGGGCAACCGGAAAAGAAGTGCAAGCCCAAGGGCATGCCTCTTGAGCGGACGAATTTGGGCGCGAAGGCCTGCTGAGCGCGAGGCGCGCCTCTCCCATATGGGAGGCGCCCGCTGCTCGCCGGCCCCCTGTGCCCTACGAACAGGTGGAAGAGCAGTATGAAACCGCGTATTTTGAAACTCGCCGCCATAGGCGCGATATTCGTCGCGCTCATGGCCTGTGCCGCGCCCGATCGCCGGGCGGGACTCTCGCTCGACATGCACAGGACGGGCGACGCGACGCCGCGCCATTTCGAAGCCGAGATCGACTTCGGCGTCGTCGCCCTTTCGCTACGCCTGCGCTGGAGCGCCGATGCCTGAGGTCCGGCGGCGAAACGGCACGTCGCTGCCCCAATAGGTGAGCGCGCGCCACACCCATTCGATCGGGCCATATTGGAAACGCGCCAGCCAGGCGGCGGCGAACCACATCTGGAACGCGATGGCAGCCAGCGCGACGAACAGCCGCGTCGCCTGGCTCCAATCGTCCCACAGCCCCAGGCCGAAGCCGTAAAAGACCGGCACGAAGATCGCCGATTGCGCGATGTAGAAGGTCAGCGTCAGCCGCCCGGCGGGGGCAAAGGGCTGGACGAGCCAGCGCAGCCGGCTCTCGTAGAGCGCCATGAGGAGCAGCGCCCAGGACGCAGTGCCCGCCAGGTCGAGCCAGCTTCCGGTCAGCGTCCAGAACGCGCGCTCGGCCGCCGGGCCATAGCCCAGGGTGGCGAAGGCAAGGCGCAGCGGCTCGCGTCCCAATTCGAGCGCCACCGCAGTGGTCAGGGCGATCGCCAGCGCGATCCAGCGCGCGCGCCGGAACTCGCGCAGCCGGCCGAAAAAGCCGATCCGTCCCAGCACCATGCCGAGCAGGAACAGGCCAAGGATCTGCACCAGCCGGCCATATTCGATGAAGAACCAGTATTTGGGCACCTGCCCTGCCCATAGATTGACCTGGAGCGCCTGCAGCCAGGTGCCCGAGAGATAGATCGGCATGCCGGGGTCGCTCGACGACATCGCGGCGCCGTTCGCCCAGTCCGCCCCCGAGGCCGCGGCGATCATCTGCACGATCAGCGACGGTCCGGCGAAGCAGAAGATCGCCGCGACGATCAGCATGCGATTGCTGCGGATGCGGTGCGCGAGAAGCAGCAACAGGCCCATCGCGGCAAGCGTCTGGATGATGTCGCCGCGATAGATCAGCGAATGAAGGAAGCCGATTCCCTCGAGGATCAGCAGCCGCCAGGCGAAGCGTGCAGAAAAATCCGTGCCGCGCTTCGCGGCGCGATCCATCAGGATGAAGAAGCTGAAACCGAAGCAAAGCGCGAGCAACGAGAAGCTCTTGCCCATCAGCAGAAGGAAAACCGTGTCGGCGATCAGGCCCGGCTTTGGATCCGACCAGTAAAGCTCATAGCTTTCGATCATATGAACCAGGAACAAGCCCATCAATGCGAAGCCGCGCAGCACGTCGACAACCTGAAGGCGCGTATCCTGACCGCGCGGCGTAGTGTTTGCTTCTATCATTCCAAACCTTAAACGCTGCGCCGGTCCCGGAGGATGCATCGGCGCAGATCGAATCAAATTTCATCTGCCTCGCGAGACATTTACGTGTTGTTTGTCATGTGCGCGTACCGACGGCACCATGGTTACCGCCCGGCTCAAACGCATTCTGCTTGCAGCTATTAGCATCGTCCTGATGGCTGGCGCATTGCCGGCGCATGCCCAAGCCGGCATCGCGGGTCAACCGCTGGACATCTGCGTACTGCGCGACACGGGCCAGAACGTCGCCGAACTGATCCACCATCCCGAGCGATTCGACTGCACCACGAAACAGTCCAAGTTCGGGTCGGGCAGCTATTGGGCGATAACCCGCGACATCGGCCGGACCTCGACGCCGAGCAATCCGCTCGTGCTGCGCTTCGCCAGCCTGTGGCAGACCGGGCTCGCATTTCACCTGCTCTATGCCGATGGCAGCATCCACTCCTCGGCCACCGATCAGCGCGGGATCACGCCGCTGATCCAGCTGGGCGCGGTTGCCGAGCAGCCCATCCCCGTTGCCCGGGCCCAGGCCGTCCGCGCATTGTGGCATGTCGAGGGTGCGGCGAACGCCCGCGGCATCATGATGGGCGTGCTGGTCTCGAACGCCCATGAAAGCGCGACCGCGAACATGGCGATGGCGGCGCTCTATGCGTGTTTCGGCGGCATGTGCCTGGCGCTGATCGTCTATAATTTCGCGCTGTGGTGCGCGATGCGGCACCGGTTCCAGCTCCATTATTGCGCGCTGCTGGCCGCGATGATGGCCTATACGCTGAGCTCCTCCGGCGCGCTTGCCTGGCTCGCGCCCGAGATTGCCAACAACGACCGGCTCCGGCTCAACTATCTCTTCCTCGGCCTGGCGGGCGGCGCCGTCGCGCTGTTCACGCGCAGCTTCTTCGAGGACCGCGTACTCTCACCCTGGCTCGACCGGGTCACGCGCGTGGTTGCCGCGATGGTCCCCGTGGCGGGCATTACCGTCTTCCTGTTCGGCGCGATCAATCTGCGGCTGGTGGATTTTCTCTACACCTGCACGATCATGGGGCTGATCGCGATCGTGGTGCCCACTTTGTGGCAGGCCTGGTCCCGCCGCTCCAATTTCCTGTGGCTGTTCAGCATCGCGTGGAGCGCGCCGATCGCGCTGGCGGTGCTGCGCATCCTCGCCAATCTGCACATGGTCGGCTGGAACTTCTGGCTCGACAATTCGACCGTCGTCTCGATGATGTTTGAGGCGCTGACGTCAGCGCTGGCGGTCGCCTACCGCATCAAGTTCCTGCGCGAGGAACGCGACGAGGCGATCACCCGCGAAGTGCTGGCGCGCCGGCTCGCCGACACGGATCCGCTGACCGGGCTGCTCAATCGTCGCGCCTTTCTCGACAAGGCGATCGGGCGGAGCGGCCCGCAGCAGCTGCTGATCGCCGACCTCGACCATTTCAAACGCGTCAACGAGACGCTGGGCCATGACGGGGGCGACGAGGTGCTGCGCAACTTCGCGCGGATGTTGCGGAGCGTGGTGCCGGCCACTGCGCTGGTCGCGCGGCTGGGCGGCGAGGAGTTCGCGATCCTGACCAATGCCGGCGAGCCGGTCGAGCCCAATACCGTGCTCACCAAGCTCCGCTCGGCGCGCATGCCGTTCGACCTGAAGGTTACCGCGAGCATCGGCGTGTGCAGCGGCCCGCTGACCAGCGATGTCGATTGGAAGCTGCTCTATCGCGGCGCCGATACGGCGCTGTTCGACGCCAAGTCGGCGGGGCGCGACCGCGCACGCGAATCCGGCCGCCGCGCCGCCTGATCCGCTTGCCGCACCGCGGGGCCGGGCGTATAGCCCGGGCCATCGAGGAGACGCGGGATGATCGGGCGCAAGCGCAGGATCGTGATGGCTGGAGCGGCGGCGCTGGTGCTGCTGGCCCTGGCCGCGCGGCATCCCAGCGCCAATATCGAGATACTCACGCACCAGGCCGGCGACCTTTCGCCGCAAAAGCTGCAGGCGGCGGTCGATACCGGGCTGTTCGCGGTTTCCGTGCTGGTGACCTGGAGCCGGCACTTCGCCCAGTGATCTCGCGTCGTGACGGTTGCTTCGTTTCGGGGGCTTGCTTACACTTGTGTCAATGACTGATCCCGAGCACGCCTGGCGCACCGCATTTCGTCACCCGGGCGAATGGGACCAGACCTTCCCGCCCCTCTCGATGGTCGATCTGTTCGAGAACAGCGCGCGGGCGCATCCCGACGCGCCACTGCTCGATTTCCTGGGCCGGAAATACAGCTATGGCGAGACGATGGACGGCGCCAGTCGGGTGGCGTGCGGACTGAAGGCGCTGGGCTATGGCCCGGGCGACCGGATCGGGCTCTTCCTGCCCAACGTGCCCCATTATGTCGCGGCCTATTACGGCATCCTCAAGCTCGGCGCGACGGTGGTCAATTTCTCGCCGCTCTACACGGTCGACGAGCTCTCCGCGCAGGTCGCCGATTCGGGGACCAAATTGCTCTTCACCCTCTCGGCCGCGGCGCTGCTGCCGACCGCGCTGGCGGTGCTCGAGAAGAGCCATCTCGAGCGGCTGGTGGTGGGATCGGTAGCGGGCGCGCTGCCCGGCGCCAAGTCGCTCTTCTACCGGCTGTTCCGCGGCAAGGAGGTGGCGCAGCGGCCGCACGACGCGCGGATCCTCGCCTTCTCGAAACTGATCGCCAATCCGGGCCTGTGCGAGACGCCGCCGATCGACCCCGAGCACGACATCGCGCTGATCCAATATACCGGGGGCACCACCGGCACCCCCAAGGGCGCGGTGCTCACCCACCAGAATCTGTCGGCCAACGCCCGCCAGGTCGCGATGCTCGATCCCGAACTCGGCAAGGTGGCCGACCGCGTCCTGGGGGTGCTCCCCTTCTTCCATGTCTTCGCCAATACCTGCGTGCTCAACCGCACCGCGGCGATCGGCGGCGAGATCGTGATGCTGCCGCGCTTCAACGCCAAGCAGGCGCTGGCCGAGCTGCGCCGCACCCATCCGCGCGCGATGCCCGGCGTGCCGACCATGTACCAGGCGCTGCTCGAGGCGCCGGGAATGAAGCCGTCGGACTTTTCCTCGCTGCGCTTCTGCATCTCGGGCGGCGCGCCGCTGCCGCAGCAACTCAAGGAGAATTGGGAGTCGACCACCGGCGCCCGCGTGATCGAGGGCTATGGGCTTTCGGAGAGCTCGGGGGTGGTCTCGACCAATCCCTATCAGGGGCTCAACAAGCCCGGGACGATCGGCCAGCCGATCGCGGGCACGCGGGTGCGGCTGGTCGACAAGGAAGACCCGACGCGGCCGCCGCCCGAAGGCGAGCCCGGCGAGATCGTCGTGGCCGGCCCGCAGATCATGAAGGGCTATTGGAATCGGCCCGAGGCCGATGCCGCGGTGTTCGTCGACGATGCCGAGGGCGTGCGCTGGCTGCGCACCGGCGATGTCGGGATGATCGACGAGGACGGCTATATCCGCATCGTCGACCGGCTGAAGGACATGATCGCCGTGGGCGGCTTCAAGGTGTTCCCGAGCCAGATCGAGGCGGTGCTCTATCAGAATCCGGCGGTGAAGGAGGCGGTCGTGCTCGGCCTGCCCGACGCCTATCACGGTGAACTTCCGCACGCCTATGTGACACTAAACGAAGGCGCGGAGACGAAGGGCGAGGAACTTGCCCACTGGCTCAACGCGAAGATCGGAAAGCATGAGCGGGTGGCCGAGGTGGTCGTACGCGAGTCGCTGCCCAAGACCATGATCGGCAAGCTGAGCCGCAAGGATCTGCTGCGGGAGATTCAAGGCGGGGGCTGAGCCACGACGGAGTATCGCAATGTCCCTGTTTCGCGTCGCCCTTCCCCTTGCCGCCCTGGCGCTCACCGCTTCCGCCCAGCCGCAGCGGATCGATGTCCAGCTCTCCAACTTCAAGTTCGCGCCGGCGACGATCACGCTGACCCATGGCCAGCCCTATGTGCTGCATCTGTCGAGCAGCGGCGGACACAGCTTCGCCGCCAGGGAATTCTTCGCCGCCGCGACGATGCCCGCCGCCGATCGCGCCAAGGTGAAGGACGGCAAGACCGACCTGGAGGGCGGCGACAGCGTCGACATCCACTTCATCGCGCCGAAGCCCGGCACCTATCCGATCAAATGCACGCACTTCCTGCACGCCAGCTTCGGCATGACGGGCAAGATCGTGGTGAAATAGACCTAGATCGCCATCCCCGCAGTCCCGCTGTCACCCCGGACTTGTTCCGCGGTCCACCGGGAGACAAGCGTTGGACAGGAGGCTCTTGACGGCGGGCGAGGCTGAGTGGGCCCCCGAACAAGTCCGGGGTGACGAAACAGATTTTTGGGCCGATGCCGAGCCACAGACCTGAATGTCGGTCCTAATCCCCCGCCATCCCCTCGCCGTACATCACGGCCTTCAGGTTCATGAACTCGTGCATGCCCCAGGGCCCGAGCTCGCGGCCATGGCCGGAGAGCTTGACCCCGCCGAACGGGGCCTCGGGGGTCGAGGCGAGCAACGCGTTGACCGCGGTCATGCCGGCCTCGATGTCGCGGGCGAAGCGCTCGATCTCGGCCTCGTCGCTGGTCCACACCGCCGATCCCAGCCCGTACGGCACGTCGTTCGCCAGCGCGATCGCCTGGTCGATGTCGGCGACCTTGTAGACCGTAGCGACGGGACCGAAGATCTCCTCCTTGGCGACGGGGCTTTCGGGATCGAGATCGGTGAGCACGCCGGGAGTCATCCAGGCGCCTTCACGATCGATCTTCTCGGCGCCGAAGCGCAACGTCGCGCCGGCCGCCGTGGCGCGCTCGACCTGCTCGAGCACGGTGTCACGCTGCTGGAAGCTGGAGAGCGGGCCCATGCCGGTGTCCTTGGCCATCGGATCGCCGATCTTCACCGCCCTCATCCCCGCCTCGAAGCGCTCCAGGAAAGCGTCGTAGACATCGGCATGGACGATCATCCGCTTGGCGCAGATGCAGCTCTGCCCGGCATTCTGGATGCGCGCGGTGACCGCAGTCTTTGCGGCGAGATCGAGATCGGCCGAGGGCATCACGATCAGCGGGTCCGATCCGCCCAGCTCTAGCACCACCTTCTTGAGCGCCCTGCCCGCCGCCTGCGCCACCTTGGCGCCGGCGCCCTCGCTGCCGGTCAGCGTCACCGCGACGACGCGCTTGTCGGCGATGATGTCGGAGACCTTGTCGGACTTGATCGCGAGGTTCTGGAACAGTCCATCGGGCGCACCGGCCGCACTCACCAGCTGCTGCATCAGCGCGCCGCAGCCCTGGACGCTGGAAGCGTGCTTCAGGAGGGCGACATTGCCCGCCATCAGCGTGGGGGCGAGGAACCGCACCACCTGCCAATAGGGGAAGTTCCACGGCATCACCGCGAGCACCGGCCCCGTCGGCAGCCAGCGCGCGACGGCATGGCCGCCCGCGGTCTTGACCGTGGTCGGTGCCAGATAGCCGGGGCCGTTGGCGGCATAGTGGCGGAAGCCGGCGACGCATTTCTCGACCTCGGCGATCGCGGAGACGAGCGTCTTGCCCATCTCGCGCACCGCGGTCTCGGCGAGGTGCTGCTTGTTCGCCTCCCACTGGTCGGCGATCGCGGAAAGGAGCCGGCTGCGCTGGTCGAGGCTCGAATTGCGCCACGCCCTGAACGCGGTTGCCGCACGGGTGAGCGCCAGTTCGATCTCGTCGGCGGTGAGCTCGGGGATGCCCTCCGCCCGTTCGCCGGTTGCCGGGTTGATGCTGGTGAACATGGGGCTTCTCCTCAGACGTCTCGCCTAACGCAGGAGCTAGGAAGCCGGTGCCGCGCGCGCAATTCACACGCAGGCATGTTGCCATCATGCCTTCGCCTGCCGCATAGCGCGGACATGGCAGAAGAAGCGGATATCGCGGCCCTTTCGTTCGAGGACGCCCTGAAGGAGCTCGAGCGGATCGTCGGCCGGCTCGAGAGCGGCGAAGCGCAATTGCAGGAGGCGATCGACCTGTATGAGCGCGGCGACCGGCTGCGTCGCCAATGCGCCGCACGGTTGGACGCGGCGCAGGCGCGGATCGAGGCGATCCGTACCGATGCCGAAGGGCGCGCCGCCGGCACCGCCCCCTTCGCCGCGGGCTGAGTTGGCCAGCGTGCCGCACGCTTCGATCGCGCTGCAATCGGCGCTCAACGAGGTATCGGCCGAGATCGACCGGCAGTTCGAAAAGCTGCTCGTCGTCCCGTCCGATCCGCGTGCGGGACTCTATCAGGCAATGCGGCATGCCGCGATCGGCGGCGGCAAAAGGCTGCGGCCCCTGCTCGTCTTCGCCACCGCCCGGCTGTTCGGGGTCGACCGCAGCGTCACCGCGCGCGCCGCGACCGCGCTCGAATGCATCCATGTCTATTCGCTGATCCACGACGACCTGCCGGCGATGGACGACGACGATATGCGCCGCGGCAAGCCGACCGTGCACCGGGCGTTCGACGAGGCGACCGCGGTGCTGGCCGGCGATTGCCTGCATGCACTGGCGTTCGAGATCCTCGCCTCCGAGGCGACGCATGCCGATCCGTTCGTGCGCATCGAGTTGACCGGCGAGCTCGCGCGCGCCGCCGGCCCCGCCGGCATGGCGGGCGGCCAGATGATGGACCTGGAGGCGGAGAAGGCGAGCTTCGACCTGCCGACCGTGACGCGGCTCCAGGCGATGAAGACCGGCGCGCTGATCGGCTGCGCGGTCGAGTTCGGCGCGATCCTCGGCCGGGTGCCGCCCGAGGGCCGCACGGGCCTGCGCGGCTATGCGCGCGACGTGGGCCTCGCCTTCCAGATCGTCGACGACATCCTCGACGCCGAAGGCGACGAGGCGCTCGCCGGCAAGAAGCTGCGCAAGGACGGCGACGCGGGCAAGGAGACCTTCCTCACCCTGCTCGGCCTCGATCGCGCGCGCGCGCAGGCACAGATGCTGATCGAACAGGCCGTGTCGCACCTCCACGCCTATGGCCCGGAGGCAGACCTGCTGCGCGACATCGCACGCTTCACCCTGGAACGGGACCGTTAGGAGGTTCGCTCATGATCACCCGCACCGGCGTCTATCCCGGCACCTTCGATCCGATCACGCGTGGTCATATGGACATCATCCGGCGCGGCGCGAAGCTGGTCGACCGGCTGGTGATCGGGGTCACCACCAACCCTTCCAAGTCGCCGATGTTCACGATCGAGGAGCGGCTGGCGATGGTGAAGCGGGAAACCGCGGATATCGAGGGCGAGATCCAGGTCGTCAGCTTCGACTCGCTGCTGATGGACTTTGCCGAGCGCGAGCATGCCGGGGTGATCATCCGCGGCCTGCGCGCCGTGGCGGACTTCGAATATGAGTATCAGATGGCGGGCATGAACCAGCAGCTGAACAGCCGGATCGAGACGGTGTTCCTGATGGCCGACGTCTCGCTCCAGCCGATCGCGAGCCGCCTGGTGAAGGAAATCGCGCTCTATGGCGGCAAGATCGGCAAGTTCGTGTCGCCCGCGGTGGAGGAGGATGTCTCGCGGCGTGTCTATGAGATCGGCCGCAAGGGCAGCTGAGGCGCCGGCGCCGCGTCTCGATAAGACGAGTCGCGGGCTTTGCGGCGCGGTGCGATTGCTCTAGACCGCCGCGCTTAGTTGCAAGCGAGTGGGGAAGTTGATGCGTTTCGTTGCCGTGCTGGCCGCCATGGCCGCCACCTTGATCGCCGTTCCGGCGCTCGCCCAGGGCAAGGCTCCCAAGCCCGAAGTCCAGCCACTCGCCGGCGTCACTGCCGACGCGCACGCGGCCGTTCCCATCGTCGTGCCGGCGGACCCGGAGAATACCTGGATCCTCGATCTTTCGACCGGCGGGCGCGTGACCATCCGGCTGCGCCCCGATGTCGCGCCCCAGATGGTGGAGCGGATCAAGACGCTGACGCGCCGCCATTTCTATGACGGCATTACCTTCCACCGCGTGATCGACTCGCCCGAGAACATGGCGCAGTCCGGCGATCCCAAGGGCGACGGCACCGGCGGTTCGGACCTGCCGGACGTTCCCGCCGAGTTCAACAACCTGCCCCATGTCCGCGGCGCCGTCTCGGCTGCGCGGTCGCAGGACGTCAACAGCGCCAACAGCCAGTTCTTCATCATGTTCGGCGCGCATCTGGGCTTCGACCACAACTACACGGTGTTCGGCCGCGTCACCCAGGGCATCCAATGGGTCGACACGATCGAGCGCGGCGAGCCGCCCGAGCACCCCACCCGCATCCTCCACGCCTATATCCAGGCTGACAATCCGCCGCCCTATATGGCCGCTGTCGCAGCGCCCGCACCCGCGGCACCGCTGCTGATCCCGACCGCGCCGGCGCCGGCCGCGCCCAAGCCCGTGGCGGCCAAGCCGGCTCCGGCACCGAAGAAGAAATAAGGGCGGCTGCCCGCACCCGAATCGTGAACGTCGATCTTTTCGATTTCGAGCTGCCGGCCGAGCGGATCGCGCTCAGGCCGGCGAGCCCGCGCGATTCCGCGCGGATGCTGGTGCTGGACGGCGCGGGCACCCGCGACGCGATCGTGCGCGACCTGCCGGGCCTGCTGCGCGCGGGCGATCTGCTCGTCTTCAACGATACGCGCGTGATCCCGGCGCAGCTCGAGGGGAAACGCGGAGAGGCAAGCATCGGCGCGACGCTCCACAAGCGCGAGGGGCCCCGGCGCTGGCGCGCCTTCATCCGCAACGCCAAGCGGCTGCGCGAGGGCGACACGATCGATTTCGGCGAAGGCGTGACCGCGTATGCCTCGGACCGCGCCGAGGATGGCAGCTTCGCCATCGACTTCGCCGGCGAAGAGCCGGTCGAGCTGCTGCTCGAGCGGTGCGGACGGATGCCGCTACCGCCCTATATCGCCTCGAAGCGGCCGACCGACGCGCGCGACGCCGAGGACTATCAGACGATGTTCGCGACCGCGCCCGGCGCGGTCGCCGCCCCCACCGCCGCGCTGCACTTCACCCCCGGGCTGATGACGGCGCTGGAAGCCGGCGGGATCGGCCACGCCACGCTGACGCTCCATGTCGGCGCCGGCACCTTCCTGCCGGTCAAGGCCGAGGATACCGACGCGCACAGGATGCACGCCGAATGGGGGCGGATCGACCAGGCCACGGCCGACCGGCTGAACGCCGTGCGCGCCGCGGGCGGGCGCGTGATCGCTGTCGGCACCACCAGCCTGCGCCTGATCGAAAGCGCCGCCGGCGAGGATGGCATGATCCGCCCCTTCGAAGGCGACACCGCGATCTTCATCACCCCGGGCTATCGCTTCAAGGGCGTGGACGGACTGGTCACCAATTTCCATCTGCCGCGCTCGACCCTGTTCATGCTGGTATCGGCGCTGATGGGACTGGAGCGGATGCAGGCGGCTTACGCCTACGCCATCGGGAATGACTACCGCTTCTACTCTTACGGCGATGCAAGCCTGTTGCTGCCTTGAAAACATCTCGCCCGGTACGACCGACACATCCCGGGTGCCCCTCGCACTTGCGCTTCCCCCAGCATGCAGCGCGGTTAAAAGTGTCCATGTAATTGGCGATCTTTCAACCCATTTTGGAAGTTTCTATTCCGAGAATTTTGCTGGCCGGTCGGAAATAGAGGGATAACGGTGACAGGATTGTGGTGACAGTGCACTCAACTGATTGCGCTGACCAACCGAACCAGCAGGAGCGCTTCGCCGCCATTCGCGGCAGGGACGCTCGCCGCTCGGCAAATCGGGTGCCCGAGCCGCTTTCGATCGCCGCCGCCATGCATTGGACACAAAACCGGTCTTCAGTCCGCATCGCGGCGTCCGCCGTTCCGGTCTGGTCCAAGAGGATTTCCATGCGCCTGTTCCTGCTGCTCGCGACGCTCGTTGCGACACCCGCCCTTGCCCAGGATCGCGTGGGCATTCCGGCAGGTAGCGGCAACGGCGCCAATCCGATCGGGCAGAGCACTCGCGCCCAGCCCGCCGCCACCGTGATCGTCGAGCCGGTGGCGATGATGATCGCCGCGTTCGACACCGACGGCGACGCCAGGGTGACGCGCGCCGAATTCGACGCGGGTCTGCGCCACAGCTTCGACAGCGTCGACACCGACAAGAAGGGGTCGATCGGCTATATCGCCTTTTCCGACTGGTCGGAGCGCTGGCTCGGCGATCGCAACACCCTGCCCAGCCCGTTCGAGGTCGATCGCGACGGCGACAACCGGATCAGCTTCGCCGAGCTGGCCGAGCGGTTCGACCTGCTCTTCACCCGCTTCGATGTGAACAAGGACGGCGTGCTGACCCGCAGCGAGCTGGTGACGATCCGGCCGCCGGCGTTCAATCCGGGCGGACGCGGAAAGCGCGGACGCAACAATCGCGGCAATTGATGTCCTAGCATCTCATGCGCGAGCCCGGCTAAGAGCGGAACGAATGGCCGCGCATCACGACCACCACCATCATTCCCACGCGCACTCGCACGCGCCCAGGGACTTCGGCCGCGCCTTTGCGATCGGCACGCTGCTCAACCTCGCCTTTGTCGCGGTCGAGGGCGGCGCGGGTGTGTGGACGGGTTCGGTCGCCCTGCTCGCCGATGCCGGGCACAATCTCTCCGACGTGCTCGGGCTGCTGATCGCCTGGGGCGGCGCCGAACTTGCCAAGCGGCCGACCAGCAAGCGCTTCACCTATGGCCTGCGCGGATCGTCGATCCTCGCGGCGCTCGCCAATGCCCTGCTGCTGCTCGTCGCGGTGGGCGCGATCTCGCTCGAAGCGGCGCAGCGGCTCGCCGATCCGCACCCCGTGGCCGGGGTGCCGGTGATGGTGGTGGCGGCGGTGGGCATCGTGGTCAATCTGGCGACGGCGATGCTCTTCGCGAGCGGGCGCAAGCACGACATCAACATCCGCGGCGCCTATCTCCACATGGCCGCCGATGCCGGCGTCTCCGCCGCGGTGGTGGTGGCGGGCGCGCTGATCTATTTCACCGGGCTCGCCTGGATCGATCCGGCGATCAGCCTTGTCGTGGTCGCGGTGATCCTGTGGAGCACCTGGGGGCTGCTCAAGGAATCGATCACCATGGCGCTCCACGCCGTGCCGCAGCGGATCGATGCCGATGCCGTCGAGCGCACGCTGGCGGCGCTGCCGGGCGTGACGCGCGTCCATGATCTCCATATCTGGCCGATGAGCACGACCGAGGCCGCGCTCACCGCGCATCTGGTGATGCCGGGCGGCCATCCCGGCGATCTCTTCCTCAGCGACCTCCAGCACCGGCTGGCGCACGACTTCCGGATCGACCATACGACGGTGCAGATCGAATTGGGCGACGGGGCGGAGTGCCGGATGCATGGCAATGGAGGTGGGCATGGCTGAGGCGGCGCGCACCCTCGCTGCTGCGCCGGTCCGGCTGGTGATCTTCGATTTCGACGGCACGCTTTCGGACAGCGGTGACTGGTTTCTCTCGGTCGTCGACCAGCTCGCCGAGCGTTTCAAGTTCCGCACGGTCAAGCATGGCGAAGTCGAGATGCTGCGCCACAAGAGCTCGCGCGAGGTGATCCAGTATCTCGGGATCGCGCGCTGGAAGCTGCCGCTGATCGCGCGCCATGTCCGCCGGCTGGTGGGGCTCAACGCGCACCAGATCGAGCTCTTCCCCGGCACGCCCGACCTGCTCGAGCGGATCGCGGCGATGGGGATCAAGATCGCGCTGGTGACCTCCAATTCCGAGGCCAATGCCCGCAAGATCCTCGGCGCCCAGCACGCCGCCCGCATCGATTGCTATGCCTGTGGATCCTCGCTGTTCGGCAAGGCGCCCAAGTTCCGCCGGGTGCTCAAGAAGATGGGTATCCCGGCATCCCACACCCTGTCGGTCGGCGACGAGACCCGTGACATCGACGCGGCGCGCGAGACGGGGATGCGCGCCGGATCGGTGCTGTGGGGCTATGCCAGCGAGGAAGGGCTGACCGCGCTCCAGCCCGACGCATTGTTCCGCACGCCGCAGGACATATTGGATTACGTCGCGGCACATCGCTGAGGCGGCTCCCGAAACTTCTGCCCGACCCGACTCGTCGCCTTCGCTTGCGATAATACTTGACTCCGTCAACTATTCTGCCCCATTCCTGCGCCCATGGAACAGGCCATCGATCGTTTCCGCGCGTTCAATCGCGTCCACACCCGCTTCGCCGACGTGCTGGCGCCGCATTATATGGGCTCCGAGATGAGCGTCGCCGAGGCGCGCCTGCTCTACGAGGTCGCCAAGCGCGAGCCGGTGCTCGCTGCCGAACTCCAGGACGTGCTCGGGCTCGACGCGGGCTATGCGAGCCGCGTCCTCAAGCGGTTCGAGCAGCGCGGCTGGATCGAGCGGAAGCGCGGTGACGGCGACGCCCGCCAGCGACCGATCGCGTTAAGGCCATCGGGCCGGGCCGCGTTCGAATCGCTCGATGCGGAAACGCGCTCGCACACCGCGCGCCGGCTGGAATCGCTCGGACCCGCGGGCGGTCCCCTGCTCGCCCGCCATCTCGACGCCGCGCGGGCGCTGATCGAGCAAGGCAGGGCCGATTGGACGATCCGCCCCTTCCGGACCGGCGACATGGGCGTGATCGCGAGCCGCCAGGCGACCCTCTACGCCGAAGCCTTTGGCTGGGGCCGCCCGATGGAGGTGCTGCTCGGAGAGGTCACCACCGCCTTCCTGCGCGACTTCCAGCCCGGGCGCGAGCAATGCTGGGTCGCCGAGCGCTGCGGCGCGATGCTCGGATCGATCTTCCTGGTCGATGGCGGTGACGGCGTGGCGCGGCTGCGGCTGCTCTATGTCGAGGCGGAGGCGCGCGGGCTCGGCATCGGCGCGGCGCTCGTCCGCACCTGCCTCGCCTTCGCGCGCGACGCCGGATATCGCAAAGTGGTGCTGTGGACGCATACCGTCCTCGCCAGCGCACGCCGGATCTACGCGGCGGAAGGCTTCGAGATCGTCTCGACCGAAACCCATTCCGAGTTCGGCGATCCCGTGCAGGGCGAGACCTGGGAGCTCGCCCTCACCCCAGATGGATCGCCAGCCACACGGTAGCGCGGTCCTTCGCGGTCCAGGTGACCCAGTGCCGTTGTCCCGCCGCGATCCAGACATGGTCACCGGGGCCGAGGCGCACCTCGTCCGAATCCTCGATGCGCAGCCCGGCCGCACCTTCCAGGACGAGCACCCATTCGTCGCTGTCCTGCACCATCGGCTTGGCCTCTTGTGTCGCCTGGCCGCGTGAGACGATGCGCTCGACCCGGATACCGGGGCGGGCGAGCAGCCCGGTAAAGGCTTCGGCGCGCCTGGCGGCGGGGAGCTTCGCGAGGAGATTCTCGACCTTCACCTTGAAGCGCGGCCTCGGCCTGGGTTTCGGCACGGGCGCCGGCTTCGGCCTGGGCCGCGCTTTCACCGATCCGGCGGACTTGCTCCAGGTCTCGCGGGTGTCGCCGCGCAGATGCGCCTCGATCTCCGCGGCGGTGGCGGTGAGGGCATCCTTGCCGATCCCGAACACCGGCGCGCCCTTGGCATCCTTCAGACCATAACATCCGAAGTCGCCACCGGGCTTGCGGCGGCGCGACTTGACCAGCTTCAATCCGCGATGCGCGGCCATCTCGCGCAACTGGTCGTCCTGCTTGCCCATTCGTGCTCCCCTCGACTTGGCGCCCTCAAATCGGCAAAGGGCAACGCCCATGCAAACGCCAACGCCCCGTTTCCAGTTCACCATACACGCCACCGACGGCAAGGCGCGGCTCGGCAGCGTCGCGATGCGCCGCGGCGAGATCCGCACGCCCGCCTTCATGCCGGTCGGCACCGCCGCCACCGTCAAGGCGATGAAGCCCGCCGATGTCCGCGCTTCGGGCGCCGACATCATCCTGGGCAACACCTATCACCTGATGCTCCGCCCCGGCGCCGAGCGCGTCCACCGGCTGGGTGGGCTGCACGGCTTCATGGGCTGGGACCGGCCGATCCTGACCGATTCGGGCGGGTACCAGGTGATGAGCCTGTCCGAGCTGACCAAGCGCAGCGAGGAGGGCGTCGCGTTCAAGTCGCATCTCGACGGATCGAAGCACCTGCTCTCGCCCGAGCGATCGATGGAGATCCAGCGGCTGCTCGGCTCCGACATCGTCATGGCGTTCGACGAGCTGGTGCCGACCACCTCGACGCGCGAGGTGCAGGCCAAGGCGATGGAGCGGTCGATGCGCTGGGCGAGGCGCAGCCGCGACGGCTTCGATTCGGGCGGAGAGCATGCCGAGAATGCCGCCCTGTTCGGCATCCAGCAGGGCGCGCTCGACGAGGGGCTGCGCAAATCCTCCGCCGACGCGCTCAAGGATATCGGCTTCGACGGCTATGCCGTGGGCGGCCTCGCGGTGGGCGAGGGCCAGGAGGCGATGTTCGGCGTGCTCGACTATGCGCCGGGCCAGCTCGACGCGGAGAAGCCGCGCTACCTGATGGGCGTGGGCAAGCCCGACGACATCGTCGGTGCGGTCGAGCGCGGCATCGACATGTTCGATTGCGTTCTGCCGACCCGCAGCGGCCGCACCGGCCAGGCCTTTACCCGCTCGGGCCCGATCAACATCCGCAACGCCAAGTTCGGGGAGGACCAGGGCCCGCTCGATCCCACCTGCCCCTGCCCGGTCTGCACCACCTGGAGCCGCGCCTATCTTCACCATCTGGTCCGCGCGGGCGAAATCCTCGGCGCGATGCTGATGACCGAGCATAATCTCTGGTTCTACCAGCAGCTGATGGCGGACCTGCGCGCGGCGATCGGCGAGGGCCGGCTGACCGCGTTCGCCGATGATTTCCGGGCGCGCTACCATGGCGGCGCATGACCGAAAATTACGTTAACCATCAACTGTTTCGCCCCGGGACAGGGCGAAATCCGTTGGCGCGATCGTAACCCGAATCGGCTAGATGGAA
The DNA here is from genome assembly GCA_966211615.1 of uncultured Sphingomonas sp. Taxonomy (GTDB): domain Bacteria; phylum Pseudomonadota; class Alphaproteobacteria; order Sphingomonadales; family Sphingomonadaceae; genus Sphingomonas. The sequence goes on along the minus strand of CBIHNZ010000015.1, from coordinate 61,697 downwards.
TGCCTTCTCTCGATAGCGGGTGGGCGGTTTCTTGTTCTGGCGGCATTTCACGCAGATGCAGATGCGCGGGATCGCGGCGGCGGCGCTCGCCTCGCTGATCGGCGCCGGCTTCTCCGCCCAGGCGCTGTCGCCCGCACCGGCCAAACCCGAGCCCGTCCCGACACCGACCGGCTATGAAGCCGAAGACCATTTCCCCGGCGCCGCCAATTATACCGCGATCGCCGACGATGCGGCGGTGACGTCCGGCACGACCGGCACGATCGAGCTGCCGACCACGCCGGTACCCGAGAACGCCGTGGTCGATGCCTCGATCCAGGCGGCCAGGCCCTTCGCGCTCAAGGGCACCCAGCTCGACAAGGCACGCGCGCTCGAATGCCTGACCGATGCGATCTATTACGAGGCGGCGCGCGAGCCCGACGACGGCCAGCGCGCGGTCGCCCAGGTGGTGCTCAACCGTGTGCGGCACCCCGCCTTCCCCGCCACGGTGTGCGGCGTCGTGTACCAGGGATCGGAGAAGCGCGGCTGCCAGTTCAGCTTCGCCTGCGACGGCTCGATGACGCGCGGCGTGGCGCGGGCCTATTGGCTGCGCGCCCAGAAGATCGCCGCGGCGGCGCTGAACGGCAGCGTGTTCGCGCCCGTCGGCGAAGCGACGCACTACCACACCTTCGCGGTCACCCCGAGCTGGAACCGAAGCCTGGTGATGACCGGCGTGTTCGGCGCGCATTTCTTCCATCGCTGGAAGGGCTGGTGGGGCACCGCCGCGGCGTTCAGCCAGGTCTATCGCGGCGGCGAGCCGCTGCCCGAGCCGCATCCGAGCCTCGATCCCCTGCCCGTCCCGACCCCGACGCCGCTCGCGGTCTCGCCCATGGCGGCGAGCACCCCGGTACCGGTGACGCCCACCGCCCGCGCGGCGATCCAGCCGGCCTATGCCGATAGCGGCGTGCCCACCCGGGCCTATGCCGCGCCCGTCACGGCGGACTCGCAGGTCCTCGACCGATGGAAGGACAGCGGCAAGCCGCTGCGCTGACTCCCTCTTTCGTAACCCCGGACCTGTTCCGGGGCCCACAGTGCCGCACGGGCTGGACAAGCCCCTCAGACGCTTCGCGGAAACGCTAGGTAGGCCCCGGAACAAGTCCGGGGTGACGAGAAGGATCCAACCAAAACGGGCCCCGCCTTGCGGCGGAGCCCGTCCTCGATGGTCTGTCGCCCAGGGTTAGCGACGATGGCCACCGCGGTCGTTGCGGTCATGCTTCTCGATCATCACCCGTGCCGACAGCGCGTCGAAGCGGCGGTCGAGGTCACGGCGCTCGGCCATGGTCAGGCCGGGACGCGAGCGACGATACTGGGCCTCGAGGCGCTCCAGCGAGCGGAATTCGGCGCGGAGCGCGGTCGCCTCGCGGCGGCTGAGCGCACCCGAGCGGATGCCCTGGTTGATCCGCGCTTCGATCCGCGCCTGGCGGGCGTTGATGTTCTGCCATGCACCGCCCTGCATCATGCCATAGCGCGGCGCGGGAGCCGGAGCGGCGAAGGCGGTAGCGGGAATGGCCGAGACGGCGATGCCCAGGCCGGCGATCATCAGCGAAAACTTCTTCATGGTGACACTCCTCTTTCAAAACCGGACCGTCCCTGCGGTCGAATGTCTTTATGGAAGGGGCGTGTCTCGAAGGTGTGACGGCAAATGCGCTTTAGTGTGACACTTTGTCGCAAGTCCGAAAGCTTCGTTCAGGAAGGTTAACGCGCGGCGCTCAGGCCGGCTCGAGCAGCCGTTCCGCCTGTGCACGCGCCTCGTCGGTGATCTGCGCGCCCGAGAGCATGCGGGCGATTTCCTCGCGGCGCTGCGCCGTGTCGAGCGGCGTCACGCCGGTGCGGGTGACGATCCCGTCATGGCGCTTGGCGATCAGCAGGTGGCGGGCGCCGCGCGCCGCGACCTGCGGACTGTGCGTGACGACCAGCACCTGCGCGGTGTCCGCCAGCCGGGCGAGGCGCTCGCCGATCGCACTGGCCACCGCACCGCCGACGCCGCGATCGATCTCGTCGAAGATCAAGGTGCGTGCCCCACCTTCCTCGGCCAGCGCGACCTTGAGCGCGAGGATGAAGCGCGACAGCTCGCCGCCCGATGCGATCTTGATCAGCGGCGCGAACGCTGCGCCGGGATTGGTCGAGACCTCGAATTCGATGCGGTCCATGCCCGCGGGTGACCATTGCCCCTCGTCGAGCGGCTCGATCATGGTGCGGAAGCGCGCTGCATCGAGCTTGAGCGGCTTGAGCTCGGCCTCGACGGCGATGTCGAGCCGCGATGCGGCCTGGGTACGCGCCGTGGAAAGTGCGCGCGCTGCCTCGCGATAGACGCGGTGCGCCTCCTCGGTCGCGAGTTCGAGCCGGGCGATGCCTTCGCCGCCGCTGGTCAATCGCTCCAGGCGGCTGCCCAATTCCTCCAGCAATGCCGGCAGTTCCTCGGGCTGGACGCGATGCTTGCGCGCGATGCCGCGCAGCTCGAACAGCCGCGTCTCGTCGGCCTCGAGCGCGGCGGGATCGAAGGCGAGCGCCTCGGCCGCGGCATCCACCCGGTCCTGGGCCTCGCCGGCCTCGGTGATCGCGCGGTCTATCGCGGCGAGCGATTCGCCCAGCGCCGGGTGATCGTCGGCGATGCGCTCCAGGATGCGCGCCGCCTGGCGCAGCCGGGTCAACGCGCCTTCCGATCCTTCGAGCAGATCGGCGATACCCTGGAGCTCGCCGGCGATCCGCTCGCCGCGCTGCATCATGGCGCGGCGCTCGGCCAGCGCCTCCTCCTCGCCTTCCTCCGGCGCCAGCGCGCGCAGCTCAGCGACGGCATGCTCCAGCCATTCGCGGTCGCGCTCAGCGGTGTCCTGTTCGGCGCGGGCGACGGCGAGCAGGTCCTCGGCCTCGCGCCACGTGCGGTGCGCGATCGCGACCGGTCCGATATCGCAGCGGCCAAAAGCGTCGAGCAATGCGCGATGTCCGCGCGGATTGAGCAGGCCGCGATCGTCGTGCTGGCCATGGATCTCGACCAGATGCGGCGCCAGCTCGCGCAGAAGGCCCGCGGACGCCGGCTGGTCGTTGAGAAAGGCGCGGCTGCCGCCGTCGGACTTGACGATGCGGCGGACGAGCAACGGCTCGCCCGGCTCGAGCTCGAGCCCGTTCTGCGCGAAGAGATTGGCGATCGCGCTGTCGTGGGCCGGTGCCTCGAACGTCGCGGTCACCACCGCCTGGCCCGCGCCCTGGCGCACCAGCCCGCTCTCGCCGCGCGCACCCAGTGCCAGCCCCAGCGCATCGAGCAGGATCGACTTGCCCGCACCGGTTTCGCCGGTCAGCACGCCCAGGCCTTCGCTGAACTCCAGGTCCAGCGCCTCGATCAGCACGACATCGCGGATGGCAAGCGCAGTCAGCATGCGCCTACCCTATCGCAGGAACGGAGAACGAACGGAAGTGCGGCATTCAATAAGCCCCTCCCCTTCAGGGGAGGGGTTGGGATGGGGCACACATCCCATGAAGACTGGCGCCTTGCGATGGAGTCCTCCACCCCAACCCCTCCTCTCAAGAGGAGGGGCTAGAAGCGATCAGTGCGCCGCGGGCGCTGCCGGTGCCGCCTTCTGAACCTTGTCCTTATTCTTCTGAATGAGGTCATAGGCGTGCTGGTACCAGTCGGTGCCCGGATAGTTGGCGCCCAGCACGGCGGCCGATTTCTCGGCCTCGGACGGCACGCCGAGCGCGAGATAGCATTCGGTCAGCCGCATCAGCGCCTCGGGCACATGCGTGGTCATCTGGTAGTTCTCGACCACGGCACGGAAGCGGATCACCGCGGCGAGCCACTGGCCGCGCGTCTCGTAGAAGCGGCCGATCTCCATTTCCTTGCCGCCGAGGTGATCGCGGACCAGATCCATCTTGAGCCGCGCATCGGAGGCGTACTTGGTGTTGGGATAGCGGCGGGTGAGCTCGCCCAGCGAATCGAGCGCCTGCTGGGTGATCTTCTGGTCGCGCGTCACGTCGCTGATCTGCTCGTAATAGCTGAGCCCGATCAGATAATAGGCATAGGGCGCGTCGCGGTTGCCCGGATGGACCGCCAGGAAACGCTGCGACGAGGCGATCGATTCGGCATAATCCTGGTTCAGATAATAGCTGAACGCGCCCATCAGCTGCGCGCGGCGCGCCCAGACCGAATAGGGATGCTGGCGCTCGACTTCGTCGAACAGCGCCGCAGCCAGCTTGTACTGGTGCTGATCCAGCCGCTGCTTGGCCGCGGAATAGAGCGTGCCGACGTCGCGCGCGACATAGGGCAGGTCTTTGTTAGCACCACGCTTGGCGCAACCGGCGACGGAAACGGCGAGCACCGGAATGAGCGCGAAGGCAAGCGCGCGAGGCAGGGGGATACGCATAGGACGCGGTCTTAGACCGGTCCGGTGGCTGCAAACAATCCTTTTCGCGGCGGGATTAGGGCGGATCGCATCGACGCGAAAATGCGTTAGGTGGGGCGAACTTCCTGTTGAGAGGGATTCGAGTGACCGCGACGCTTCTCGCCACGCACCGCGTGGAAAAACCCTGGGGCCGCCACACGCTGTGGCCGGGCTTCGCCGACCCCGCCGCCGACAGCGGTCCGGTGGGCGAGATCTGGTTCCAGACGCCGGGCGACAGCACCCCCGACCTGCTGATCAAATATCTGTTCACCAGCGAGAAGCTGTCGGTGCAGGTCCATCCCAACGACGAGCAGGCGCATGCCGCGGGCCTGCCGCGCGGCAAGGACGAATGCTGGGTGATCCTCGACGCCGAGCCCGATTCGACGATCGCGCTGGGCACCAAGGCGCCGGTCGACCGCGAGACGCTGCGCGCCGCCGCGCTGGACGGATCGATCGAGGGCCTGCTCGACTGGAAGCCGGTCAAGGCCGGGGACTTCTTCTATTCGGGCTCCGGGACGATCCACGCGATCGGCGCGGGCATCACGCTGGTCGAGGTCCAGCAGAACAGCGAGACCACCTATCGCCTCTACGACTATGGCCGCCCGCGCGAGCTGCACCTGGATGCGGGCATCGCGGTGTCCGAGCCGGTGCCGTACGTGCCCAATCCGATGCCGGGCAAGGTGGCGGACGACCGCGTGATCCTGGTCGAAGGGCCCAAATTCGTGCTCGAGCGCTGGGAAGGCGGCCGCCGCAAGGTCAAGCTGCCCGAGGGGGTCACCGGCTGGCTGGTGCCGCTGAAGGGCGAAGGCGTCGCCGACGGTGTGCCGTTCCGTGCCGGTGACTGCCTGACGCTCGAAGGCGAGGCCGAATTGCACGCAGAAATGGGCAGCGACCTGTTGTTCGCCTATCCCGGAACCCATCGTAGCTGAACAAATGGCCGTGCGATGAACGCAAGGTAGTTTGCGGTTCACGCAACCTCGCCTCGCATCAATACGTTGGATAGGGTAGCTGAAACAGCAGGAGTGGAACGATGCGTATGATCTTTATCGCGGCGCTGGCCGCGGTGACGCTGCCGGCAATACCGGCCGCGGCGCAGAATTACGACCGCAATACCCGCGAAGCGCAGCGTGACTGTGCACGCGACTTGCGCAATTCGGACAGCCGCGGCGAATATCGCCGCGAGGCCCGCGATTGCCGCCGCGATATCCGCGACGCCCGCCAGGACGATCGCCGCGAATGGCGTCGCGATTGGCGCCGCTATCGCAACTACGACTATAACCGCCTGCCCCCTGGCGAGCGCGGTTACTATGCCGACCAGTATTATCGCGACGGCCGCTATTATCGCGAGCGCCGCCTGAGCCGTAACGACCGCATCTATCGCGGCAATGACGGTCGCTATTATTGCCGCCGCTCGGACGGCACGACCGGCCTGATCGTCGGCGGCGTCGCCGGCGGATTGTTCGGCAATGCGATCTCGAACGGGCGCAACGCGACGCTCGGCACGCTGCTCGGCGCGGCTGCGGGCGCGGCGATCGGCCAGTCGGTCGACCGCGGCAACGTGCGCTGCCGCTAACACCAGTTGCCACGCAGGCAGGAAGGGCTCGGCGTCTGTCGCCGGGCCCTTTTTTTTCCGTTCGGCGCATGGATTTCAACTTAGGTCAGCCGGCGGGCTGCGTTCCCTTGCCGCGGCGGCGACCGAATCTGAGCCATATCTTGAGCGGCACTGCGATGAGGACGAACACCATCATCGCGCCGAATATCCAGACGAGCTCGGCTTCCCTTTGCAACACGCCGACGGCGATGATGCACGGGACCGCGATGACCGGGGTGATCTTCGATGCCCACCAGAGCGCGGCGCTCCACCGCGCCTGGAACCAGGTGCCCCTTTCTCGCGGAAGCAGGACGACCGTCGCGACGAACTTCAGGCCCAGGAGCAGCATCGCCGTCCAGCTCAGTAAATCGACAAGGGTCGAGAAGCCGAACGTCATCCCTGGTCCCGTGCAGGCGATAGGGGCGGAAGGCGCTTAGAGGAGACCGCCGGTGAGGAAGAGGCGCAGGCCGCTGATGATCAGCACCAGGATGTTGAGGTTGCGCCCCGCCGTCCCGCGCGAAAGCAGGCCGAACGCCAGGCCGACGACCGCGACCGGGAAGGCGATCCAGTTCACGAGCGAGATGATCGGGATGATGCCGACGATTGCTATCAGCAGGCCGACAAGGCCGATCAGGATCGAGATCAGGTTGAACATGCGCCCTACATGGCGATTCCAGGGTGTGTTGACAAGATAGTACAGCAGGTTCGCCAAACGCTTATTTAACCTTCCTGCGGCATCACCTCCACGCCCCAAAGGAGCGTTGAATGGCCCGCAGCCGAGCTTTCCTACCCATGGTGATCCTGCCGCTGGTGCTGGCCGGATGCGCCGGCCCTGCGCCCGACAACAGCGCGGACAACGGCGCCAACGCGGCCGATCCGGCGCTGACCAGCGCGCTCCAGGACCAGATCATGGTCGACCCGCAGCTCGGCCGCCAGGCGAACAGCGACGCGGTGCGCCCGCCGAGCCAGCCCTATTCGGGCGGCGTGCCCGCGGACGGCGTCGCCGCGAACACCGACGCGGTCGACAATGGCCAGCTGCTCCATGCTCCTGCCGCCGTCGTCGCGACCAAGGACTGCACCCAGTGCGCCGCCGCGCGCGAGGCGGTCACCCTGGGCGGCCTGGCCCAGCGTCAGAAGAATCCCCGGACCAGCGGCTGCGCGTCGCAGCTCACCTATTCCGCGAGCTGGGCGCAGCGGCTTCCCGCCGATCTGCCGCTCTATCCGCAGGCGCGCGTGACCGAGGCGGCCGGCACCCAGGGCGGCAAGTGCCAGCTCCGCGTCGTCAGCTTCTCCGCCGCGCAGCCGATGCAGGTGATGATCGACTGGTACTACACCAAGGCGATCCGCGGCGGGTACACCGCCGAGCACCAGATAGACGGCCAGGAGCATATCCTGGGCGGCACCCGCGACAAGGACGACAGCGCCTATGTGCTGTTCATGACCACGCGCAGCGATGGCGGCACCGACGTGGACCTGGTGGCGAACAACGGGAATTGAGCCCCGCTTCCCCGCAGTAGCGGGGAGGAATGGTCAAGTCGGACTTTCCGCGCTACCGGCATCCTCATGCCAAATCTTCTTCTCGTCATGCTCGGCGGCGCCTTCGGCTCCGGCGCGCGATACCTGACCGGTCGGGCGACGCTCGACTGGTTCGGGCCGGGCTATCCCTGGGGTACGCTCGCCGTGAACCTGATCGGCGGCTTCCTGATGGGCGTGCTGGTCGGTGTTCTCGCAAGGATCGGCCAGGGCGGCGAGCAATGGCGGCTGCTGATCGGCGTCGGCGTGCTCGGGGGTTTCACCACCTTCTCCGCCTTCTCGCTCGACGCGATGACGATGATCGAGCGCGGCGACTGGATCCCGATGCTGGGCTATGCGCTGGTCTCGGTGATCGGCTCGATCGCGGCGCTGGCGATCGGCCTGCAGCTGACGCGAGCGCTGGCATGAGCGCCGAGAACGAAGTCCGTCAGTTCATCGTCTCGGCCGATGACGACGGCATCCGGCTCGATCGCTGGTTCAAGCGGCATCTGGAGGATGTCAGCTTCAACATTGTCTCGCGCTGGGCGCGCACCGGCCAGTTGCGCGTCGACGGCGCGCGCGCCCAGCCTGGCGACCGGCTGACCGAGGGCCAGACGATCCGCGTTCCCCCGGCCGAGCCGCCCAAGCCCGCCGCGGCCGTCAAGGCGAAACGCGATCGCCCGCCGCTCAGCGATGACCAGACCATATTCATGCGCGAGATGGTGATCCACAAGGATGCCGGCGCGATCGTGCTCAACAAGCCGCCGGGGCTTGCCACCCAGGGCGGCACCAAGACCTTCGAGCATGTCGACGGGCTGCTCGACGCGCTCCAGTTCGAGGCCGAGGGGCGTCCCAAGCTCGTCCATCGTCTCGACAAGGACACGTCGGGCGCGCTGCTGATCGCGCGCAGCGCCCGCGCCGCCGCCTTCTTCTCCAAGTCCTTTTCCGGGCGCACCGCGAAGAAGATCTACTGGGCGCTCGTCATCGGCGTGCCCGAGGTCGAGGACGGCATCATCGATCTGCCGCTCGCCAAGCAGCCCGGCACCGGCGGCGAGAAGATGCATGTCGACGAGAAGGAGGGCCAGCCGAGCCGCACCCGCTACCGGGTGATCGAGCAGGCCGGCAACAAGACCGCCTGGGTCGAGCTCCAGCCCTTTACCGGCCGCACCCACCAGCTGCGCGTGCACATGGCGGCGATCGGCCACCCGATCGTCGGCGACGGCAAATACGGGCTGCAGGAAGCGTTTCTGAGCGGCGGCATCTCGCGCAAGCTCCATCTCCATTCGCGCCGCATCCGCATCGATCATCCCGATGGCGACAAGCTCGACGTCACCGCCGAGCTGCCCTCGCACTTCGCCGAATCGATGAAGACGCTCGGCTTCGACGAGGCGCTGGGCAACACCAACCTGATCGACGACCGCCCGCCGCTCACCCGCGAGCAGATCAAGGCGCAGGGCCGCGCCCATGCCAAGTCGGTGCGCAAGGAGCGCCGCGGCGAACGTGGCCGCCGGCGGGGCGGCTGATGCATCCCAATCCGGCCTTCCGCTGGGAGGATCGCGACGAGCTGCGCGACTTCGTGCGCGAGGTCGGCTTCGGCGCGCTGTTCGCCGCGACTCCCGACGGGCCGCGCATCGCGCATGTGCCGGTGGTCTGGCTCGACGATACGACGCTGGGCCTCCATGTCGCGCGCGGCAACGGCATCGCGCGGCACCTGGACGGCGCGACCGGCCTGTTCGTCGCCCAGGGCCCTGACGCCTATGTCAGCCCCGACTGGTACGCCAATGGCCCGGACGAGGTGCCGACCTGGAACTATGTGACGGTCGAGCTCGAGGGCCGGCTGGCGCGGATGGACGATTCCGGACTGCTCGATCAGCTCGACCGGCTGAGCCACGAGCAGGAAGTGCGCCTGGCGCCCAAGCCCGAATGGACCCGCGCCAAGGCCGATCCGGCGAAGATCGCCAAAATGGCAACCGCGATCATCGGCTTCCGCCTGGAGATCGCCGCCTGGCGCGGCACCCGCAAGCTGGGTCAGAACAAGCCGGACGCGGCGCGCCTGTCCGCCGCCGACGCGCTCGACGCGCAGGGCCGCCGCGCCCTCGCGCACTGGATGCGGCACGTCAAATGAACCGTCTCGCCCTTTTCGATTGCGACGGGACGCTCGTCGATTCGCAGGCGAGCATCTGCCTGGCAATGGAGCATTGCTTCATCGGCCAGAAGCTCGAGCCCCCCAGCCGCGAAGCGATCCGGCGGATCGTCGGGCTGAGCCTGGTCGAGGCGGTCGCGCAGCTGCATCCCGAGGCCGACGACGCGTTCCACCGCGTGATGGCCGAGGACTATAAGCGCTCCTATTTCATGCTCCGGACCGAGGGCAGGATCGAGGACGAGCCGCTGTACGACGGCATTGCCGATGCGATCGAGACCCTCGACGCCAATGGCTGGCTGCTCGGCGTCGCCACCGGCAAGTCGGATCGCGGGCTGCTCCGCGTGCTCGACGCGCATGGCCTGCGGCATCGCTTCGTCACGCTGCAGACCGCCGATCGCCACCCTTCCAAACCGCATCCTTCGATGATCGAGACCGCGATGGCCGAGGCGGGCGCCGCGCCCGAGACGACGGTGATGATCGGCGACACCAGCTTCGACATGGCGATGGCGGTGAATGCCGGCGCGCATGCATTAGGTGTTGCATGGGGCTACCACACCTCGCATGATTTGATCGCGGCGGGCGCGGCCCGCGTCGCCGATCATGCGAGTGCCCTGCCCGGGCACCTGGAGGCCCTATGACCGAGGAAGATCGCCTCGCGCGGAACCGTTACTACATCATCGCCGGAGCGAATCTGGCGGCGACCGCCGGCGCCGTGCTGGGACTGCTGATCGCCGGACGATCGGTGACGACCGAATATACCCTGCTCGGCGGGGCGCTGATCCTCGCCTCGCTCTACATGATGGCGGTGGTGCCGCGCTGGCTCGCGCGCCGCTGGCGGACGCCGCCCCAGCCGTGAAGCGATTCTGGAAGGATGTGACCGTCGAGGGGCGCGAGATCCGGCTCGACGGCAAGCCGGTGCGCACCCCCGGTCGCGTGCCGCTCGCACTGCCCACGGACGCGCTCGCCGAGGCGATCGCCGAGGAGTGGCGCGCGGTGGGCGAGACGATCGATCCGCGCGCGATGCCGCTCACCGGGCTGGCTAATGCCGCGATCGATCGGATCGCCCCGGATACCGCGGCCTTCGCCGCCGGGCTGGCCGCCTATGGCGAGAGCGACCTGCTCTATTACCGTGCCGAGATGCCCGAACCGCTGGTCGCGCGCCAGCAGATGGCATGGGATCCGCTGCTCGACTGGGCGCGCGGCCGCTACGACGTGCACTTCGAGACGGTCGCCGGGGTGATGCACCGTGCCCAGCCCCCGGCGACGATCGCGCGGCTGGGCGAGGCCGTCGCGGCGCTCGACGCGTTCCGCCTCGCCGGCCTCTCGCCGCTGGTGACGGTCAGCGGATCGCTTGTCGCGGCGCTGGCGCTGCTCGAGAGCGCCGTCGACGCCGATACCGTGTGGACCGCCGCGCAGATCGACGAGGCCTGGCAGGCCGAACAATGGGGCGAGGACGTGCTCGCCGTCCAGGCCCGGGAAGCGCACCGCGCCGATTTCGACGCGGGCGCGCGCTTCCTCTCCTTGCTCTGAACTCTTCGCCTCCCTGCCCGCAGGGAGAGGAAAGAAAATACTAGACCCGCACCACCACCGGCTTGGGCAGCGCCCAGGCGATCACCGCGCCTGCCGCGATCCATGACGCGACATCGCTGATCCACAGATAGACGAAATAGCCCCAGGGCATGTGGTTGAAGATCGGCTGGCCGATATCCGAATAGGCCGTCACGGCCAGCGCGGCGAGTCCCACCAGCCACAGCCGCTGTGCGAAGCCGAGCCCGCCCGCGACCATCCGCAGCGCGAACCCCATCAGCAGCGCGCAGACGATCGCGAGCACCAGCCCGCCGACCAGCGCGCTGGTATCGGGAAGCGCGAAGCCATGGGTGTTGAAGAAGACCATCGCGGTCGGTCCCTGGCCGTAGAGCTGGGTGCCGGCGGGCGTCCCCTGCCAGGGGATCGGATAGGCGCCGGTACCGAGCGCACCCAGATGCTGGGACAGCGCCTGCTGGATCGCCGCGCTCGCGGCATCATCGGTACGCGAGAGCGCGATCAGGCTGAGCGGCGTCCCCCAGAAGATGAAGCCGACGAACCACATCGCCAGCCCGCCGAGCACGCCTCCAAGCAACAATCTCGTCATGGCAACCTCCCGTTTGCGCCGGCGGAGAGCCGCACCAGCCCACTCCCCCACCCGGCCTCCCAACGGCAGTATCATATGGGGGGCTAGGAAGGGGAGTGGGCGGAGCAGCCCAAGGTTCCGACGATGCGTAGCATCGTTGGAAAGGCTGCGGAGGGTGGTGCCGTCGTCAGCGTCAGCTGACCGGAAAGCTACTTATTCAACCCGCGGATGAAACCGATCAGCCCCGTCTGGCGCGAGCGCTTCAATCGCTCCGCCTTCAGGATCGTGTGGACCGATTCATAGCATTGATGCGCGTCGTCATTGACCAGCACATAGTCATAGCCGTCCCAGTGGCTGACCTCGCTGGTGGCGCGGGCCATGCGGGCGTCGATCACTTCGGTGCTGTCGGTCGCGCGCTTGATCAGCCGCTCGTGCAGCTCGGTGAGCGAGGGCGGCAGGATGAAGACGCGGACGACATCGCCGCCGGCGAGCTGGAACAGCTGCTGCGCGCCCTGCCAGTCGATGTCGAACAGCACATCGCGGCCCGAGGCGAGGATCTTGTCGACCGGCGCCTTGGGCGTGCCGTAGCGATGATCGAACACATGCGCCCATTCGAGGAACTCGTGGTTCGAGACCATCTCGCGGAATTTCTCGAGATCGACGAAATGATAGTCGACGCCGTCCACTTCGCCCGGCCGGATCGGCCGGGTGGTGTAGGACACCGACATTTCGAGATAGGGATCGGCCTTCAGCAGCTTGCGCGCGATGGTCGACTTGCCCGCACCCGAAGGCGAGGACAGCACGAAGAGCACGCCGCGGCGGCGGAATTTGTGGGGATCGCTCTCGGGGGCGTGGGGCATGGGCGCCTTTGGCGTGCGCATACCCCCCGCGTCAAGCCTTGGACGGGTAGCGGAATGGTCTCAGGGCGACGGAGCGGTTGCCCCGGGGTCCGGCACGGGCAACGGCAGCGGGGAGTCATCGAGCGGAATCGGCACCCGCTTCGACTTGTCCGGCTTCTTCTGGAAGGTCCGCTTGATGACCGAACCAACATCGTTGACCAGACCGACCGGATTGGTCGCCTCCCCCGGCTCGTCGCAGCAGCTGTCGGGATCGATCAGCTTGCCCGCCGCGCGGACCAGGAAGGTGCCGCCGCCGAACAGGTCGATGCCGGTGGTGCACCCCTCCGAGCGCGTCGCGCAGGGCGCGGACGCCACGTTGAGCGCGCCTATGCCGCTGAGATTCGGATTGCTCGGGCTCGGATGATCGGGCGGGCCGCGCTCGCCGGGCAGCGGCAGGCGCGGATTGGCCGCCGCGCCCTGCCCGCACACCACGATCTCGTCCGGGCCGCCCCGCGCAGCGGCGCAGGGATCCGCCAGGATCGACCAGCGCTGGGTGCCGTCGGCATCCTGTTGCGGTTGCGGTGCCGGCACATCCTGCGTGCCCGCCAATATCAGCAACAACGCGGCGAGCATGCGGCCGACTCCTCAAGCCAAGAACCGGCACGCTAACCCCTGCCCTGGGGCAAAACCAAGGCGCCTGGTCGCGGGGGCAAAGGGGCCAAAACAAAACGGCCCGGTTCGGGGTCTCCGAACCGGGCCGTTTTGTTTTGCTGAAGCCGATCAGGCCGCCTGCTTGGCCCGGCTCGCCTTCTTGCGCTCGTGCGGATCGAGGTGACGCTTGCGCAGGCGGATCGACTTCGGCGTGACTTCGACCATCTCGTCGTCGTCGATGTACGCGATCGCCTGCTCCAGCGTCATCTTCTTCGGCGGGGTCAGCCGGATGGCGTCGTCCTTGCCGCCCGATGCGCGGAAGTTGGTGAGCTGCTTCGCCTTCATCGGGTTGACCTCGAGGTCATCCGGCTTGGCGTTCTCGCCGACGATCATGCCTTCGTAGAGCGCCTCGCCATGGCCGACGAACAGGACGCCGCGCTCTTCGAGCGGGCCCAGCGCGTAGGAATTGGCTTCGCCGGCGCCGTTCGAGATCAGCACGCCGTTCTTGCGGCCTTCGATATTGCCCTTGTGGGGGCCGTACTTCTCGAACAGCCGGTTCATGATGCCGGTGCCGCGCGTGTCCGACAGGAACTCGCCATGATAGCCGATCATGCCGCGGCTGGGTGCCGAGAAGGTGATGCGGGTCTTGCCGCCGCCCGAGGGACGCATGTCGGTCATCTCGGCCTTGCGGATGTTCATCTTCTCGACGACCGTGCCCGAATATTCCTCGTCCACGTCGATGATGACGGTCTCGTACGGCTCGGTCTTCTTGCCGTCTTCCTCGCGGAACAGCACGCGCGGGCGGCTGATGCCGAGCTCGAAGCCCTCGCGGCGCATCGTCTCGATCAGCACGCCGAGCTGGAGTTCGCCGCGGCCGGCGACTTCGTACGAATCGCGGTCGTCAGCCTCGGTGACCTTGATCGCGACGTTCGATTCGGCTTCGCGGAACAGACGGTCGCGGATCATGCGCGAGGTCACCTTGGTGCCTTCGCGGCCCGCCATCGGTGAGTCGTTGACGGCGAAGCGCATCGACAGCGTCGGCGGATCGATCGGCTGGGCGTGGAGCGGCTCGCTGACCGTGGGATCGCAGATCGTGTTCGACACCGTCGCGGTGGTCAGGCCGGCCAGCGAGATGATGTCGCCCGCCTGCGCCTCTTCGGTCGGCACGCGCTCGAGCCCGCGGAAGGTCATGATCTTCGACGCGCGGCCGGTCTCGACGACCTTGCCGTCATTGTCGAGCGCGTGGATCTGCTGGTTGGTCTTGACCGAACCCGAGAAGACCAGGCCGGTCAGGATGCGGCCGAGGAAATTGTCGCGGTCGAGCAGGGTCACCAGGAACTTGAACGGACCGTCCGGATCGGCCGACGGTGCGGGGACATGCTCGACGATCTTGTTGAACAGGGGCGCCAGCGTGCCCTCGCGCAGGCTGTGGTCCTCATTGGCATAGCCGTTGCGGCCCGAAGCATAGAGCACCGGGAAGTCGAGCTGCTCGTCGGTGGCCTCGAGGCTCACGAACAGGTCGAACACCTCGTCCAGCACTTCCTGGATGCGCTCGTCGGGGCGGTCGATCTTGTTGACGACGACGATCGGGCGCAGGCCCAGCGCCAGCGCCTTGCCGGTGACGAACTTGGTCTGCGGCATCGCGCCTTCGGACGAATCGACCAGCAGGATCACGCCGTCGACCATCGACAGGATGCGCTCCACCTCGCCGCCGAAATCGGCGTGGCCGGGCGTATCGACGATGTTGATGCGCGTGCCTTCCCAGTCGACCGAGGTGCACTTGGCCAGAATCGTGATGCCGCGCTCTTTTTCGAGATCGTTCGAATCCATCGCACGCTCTTCGATGCGCTGGTTGTCGCGGAACGTGCCCGACTGGCGGAAAAGTTGGTCGACTAGCGTTGTTTTGCCGTGATCGACGTGGGCGATGATCGCCACGTTGCGAAGATTCATACATTATCCTGGATGCCGCGGGAGCGCGGGTCGCGGGCGCCCATAGCTGAATTTGTGCGTTGCGGGAAGGGGATGTGCCGCTAGGAAGTTTCCCTATGGCAGAACCCCTCCACATCCAGGTCATCATCGGCAGCGTGCGCGAGGGGCGGATGGCCCTGCCGATCGCCAATTGGGTGATGGAGCAGGCGGCGTCGCGCGACGATCTGGCCTGCGATCTTGTCGATCTGAAGGCATGGGAGCTGCCCTTCTACTGGCATTCCCGCGCGCCGGCTGCGGGCACCTATACCGATCCGCTCCAGCAGCGCTGGGCCGGGAAGATCGCCGCGGCCGACGGCTATATCCTGGTGGCGCCCGAATATAATCATTCGCCGAGCGCCGTGCTCAAGAACGCGCTCGACACCGTCTATGCCGAGTGGAACCGCAAGCCGGTGAGCTTCGTCGCCTATGGCGGGGTCGGCGGGGCGCGCTCGGTCGAACAGCTGCGGCTGACGGCGGTGTCGCTCGAGATGGCGCCGCTCAGCAACGCGGTCCATCTCGTCCGCCCCGGCGGCAAGCGCCGCGACGACCGGTTCGAGGGCGACGAGCACGACGACAAGGCGCTCGGCCGGGTGTTCGACGAACTCGCCTGGTGGGGCCGCGTGCTCAAGGCGGGGCGAGAGGGATAGGCGCCTTCGGCGGCTTCCCGGCCCGCGCATCTCGAAGCGCCCTAAAAATTTGCGGAATGCTGTCGATTTCCGACAAGCTCGTTCGTCGTCCCGATGAGACGCCAAAAAGGGCCGGCTCAAGCAAGGAGACAGACGATGCGCGTTATGGTTTTTGCGATGGCCAACGAGAACAGCCAGACGGATTTGACTCCCACGCCCGAGATGCTCGAGGCGTTCGCGGCGATGGACAAATTCACCGAGGAGCTGGTCGCTGCCGGCATCATGGTGGCCGGCGCCGGTCTCAAGCCCAGTGCCGAGGGCAAGCGCATCGTCTGCGAAGGCCCGAGCCGTACGGTCATCGACGGCCCCTTCACCGAGAGCCACGAGATGGTCGCCGGCTTCTCGATCTGGGAGGTCAAGGACATGGACGAGGCCGTGGCCTGGGCGAAGCGCAGCCCCAATTGCATGCCGGGCCGCAGCGAGATCCAGATCCGCCCGTTCTACGAGGCGGCGGACCTGGCCGACTTCGTGAGCCCCGAGGAGCTCGCCAGGCCCCGTGAGGGCGAGCGCGGAAGGCTCGGCGTCGCCTGAACCCGGCTGGTGGGCGCTTCCCCGCCGGCAAAGGCGGGGAAGCGCCACAGCAAGCGCAGGCGCTCAGAAGCCCATGCTGAGCGTCCCGAAGACCTGCCGCGGTGCCGACGAGTGGAACACCAGGATGGTCCCGGCGGGGTCGTTCGGCGCGAACACGCTGTTGTCGAAGTTCGACGCATAGCGCTTGTCGGTCAGGTTGGTGACGTTCAGCGACAGCTTCACGCCCTTCACCCAGCCGAAGTCGCCATAGTCGTACCCGAAACCGAGATCGAAGGTGGTGTAGCCGGCGAAGCTCTGGTCGTTGGTGTAGGTATAGTAGCGCCGGCCGGTATATTTGCCCTGCAGCGACGCCGAGAAGCCGTTCCGCTTCGCGGTCAGCACGCTGGCGATCATCTCCTTCGGCGTGTCCACCTGCTGCTTGCCCGCCGTGGCATAGAGCACGCAGCTGGTCGTGCACCAGTTGAGGTCGTCGTCATAGGTGGACTTGTTGTACGAGGCCGAGTTGTACCAGCTCAGCCACGACAGCGGCTTCCACAGCACGCCGAGCTCCGCGCCCTTGCTGGTGACGCTGCCGGCGTTGTGGAACGAGTTGCCGCAGCCCGGATTCTGCTGCTGGTTCGTCGGGCAGGGATTATACTGCAGCAGGCGATTGTCGAATTTCACATAATAGCCGGCCAGCGAAACCTGCAGCGGGCCGCTCACATAGCGATAGCCGCCCTCGACGCTCTTCGACGTCTCGGGCTTCAGATACTTGCCCTGCGCGTTCCACACCGCCTGCGACACCGATTGCGGCCCGAGTTTGAAGCCGCCCTGGAACATCGCCATGTTCTCCGCATAGCTCGCGAACAGCTCGTGCCCGGGCGCAACCGCCCAGTGCACGCCCACTTCCGGCAGGAAATTGTCCTTGGCGGTGAGCGAGCCGCTGGCGAACTGGGTCGAGGCCGGCGGCGCCGCCTTGGCGATGCCGCGGATGGCCTCGGCATCCGACTTCGAATAGGTGCTCTTGAAGCCGAAATCGACGCTCAGCGCGTCATCGAACAGCCGTACCGTGTCCTGGACGTAGAATTGCTGCGTCTTCCACTTGGTCTGCTGGACCCATTGGGCGGTATCCGGCTGGCCCTTCAGGAACTGCGCCAGGTCGAACGGCCCGGTGACATTGGTCCAGATGTAGCGCGCGGCGCTGCTGGTATTGTCCTCCACCCACAGGCCCGCCTGGAGCTCGTTGAAGCCGACATGCCAGCTCAGGCTGGCGAGCACGCCGGTGCGGTCGATCGTGTAGCGCGTGTCGCGGATCTGGACCGGTACGTCGTCCGCAGTGCTGGTCGTGCCCTGGTTGGACAGGCCCGCGATCCAGTTGTTGCCCGCGCCCTTGTCGTTGTGGTGATAGACCTGGGTGTGGACGCTGAGGTTCTTGGCGAGCTCGAAATCCCCCGCCAGGTAGAACAGATTGTCGTTGCGCAGGATCTGGCCGTTGGTGAAGGTCACGTCGGCATTCTTCTGCGGCGACGGCGCGGCGGCGCACTTGGTCGGCGTCGTGGTCACCGTGCAGGCGGCGACGCCGAGATAGCGCTGCCAGTCCGGCGCATAGCCGGCCCAGTCCCAGCCGAGGCGGCCCAGCATGTCCTTCGACAGATAGGGATCGTCGGCCTGGTTGGTGCGCGAGACATCCGCAAAGGCGGTGATCTTGCCGCCCTCGAACTGGTACTGGAGCTTGCCGTTGAACTGCTTGCCGGTGGACCGCTTATAGGCACCCTGGTTCACGAACAGGTCCTGCTGGGTGTACTGCCCGGAAAGATAGGCCGAGAAGCCGGCATGCTCGCCGGTATCGAGACGCATGAAGGTACGCGTGCTGTTCTCGCTGCCCAGGGTCTGGCTGAACGCGAGCGCCGGCTCCTTGCGCGGGTCGCTGCTGATATAGGTCAACGCGCCGCCGAGATTGCTGGTCGAGGGAATGGCGAGGCCGGCGATGCCGGTCGCGAGATCGGCGCGGCCGAGATTCTCGGAGATCAGCGCGCGGCTGACGGTGAGGCCGTTGTAATTGTTATAGGCCCCGTCGCCGAGCGGCATGCCGTCGAGCGAATAGCCGAGATGCGTGGTGCTGAAGCCGCGCACCTGAAGCGACAGCGACTGCTCGTTGACGCCCAGCGCGTCGATCGACTGCGCGCTCACGCCCGGCAGGAAGTTCAGCGCCTTCTGCACGCTGGTGCCGGGCGGCAGCACGTCGAGGTTCGACGGCAACAGGGTCGAGACCGAGCGGGTCTGGCCACTGCCGATGACGACGATGTCCGCGGGTTCGCTGCTGTCGCTGCTCTCCACGGCGGGCGCGGTGCCGTCCGTCGTCTGGGCATGCGCGGCGGGCGCGATCGCGACCAGAGCGGCCGAAGCCATCAGAAAGGCGTAAGCGTGGCCGTGGCGCAGCCGGCGGCGCGAAAAATCGGTCATCATCATTTCCCCAACCGGCGGCAGAAGGGCCGCCCCATCCGCGCCGCTAGGCCGGGTTCGCGACGATATCGTTACGGAGTCGCGACATATTAATGACGCCGTGTAACACGCCGTTTACGTTGCCAATTGGCAACAATCCTGCCCGATGCCGGCTGGCGTGCCTGTCGCCCATGGTTGAAGACGGGCTGGGTCAGGCGAGGTCCCGATGAACGAGACCTCGCCTGGTCCGGACATCAATAGGCGGCCGACAAGGTCAGGAACCATTGGCGCGGCGCGATCGGATAGGCTGAATAGCTGTTGGTCGGCGATCCGATCGACAGGCTCGACCAGCCCTTCTTGTCGGTCAGGTTGGTGACGTTGAACGCCACCTCCGCCTTGCGCAGCGGCAGGATATTGTCCGGAACCCGCAGCGCGACGCGCAGCGAGGTCAGGAAATAGGACGGCACGCTGGCGTCGTTGGTGAAGGTGCTGAACCGGCGGCCGACATAGTCGCCGATCAGCTGGGTCTCGACCGGGCCGATCGACAGCGTCGCGACGGTCTTGTTCATCCATTTCGGCGTGCCGGGCAGCTGCTTGCCGCAGGTCGGCACGACGCCGCCGGTGACGAGATAGCCGCCGATACAGGTTCCGGTCGCCCCGCCGATACCGGTCGCGGCCGACGAATAGTCGCTCTGATATTTGGACAGATTGTACGAGGCCGCGTTGTACAGCGTGAAGTTGCGGCCGAGGTGGAGCGTGAAGGCGGCATCGACGCCGTCGGTATGGACGTCGCCGACATTGACGAGAATCGAGGTGCCGCCGGTGATGCCGCTGCCCGCGATGCCGCCCGGATTGGTCGAAATCGCCAGCAGGCGATCCTTGAACACGACGTGATAATAATTGACCTGCGCCTCGATCCCGATGTCGTTCGCGAAGCTGCGGCGGGTGCGCAGACCGCCTTCATAGGTCCAGCTGCTCTCCGGCTTGCCCTGGTCGGCGAAGGCATCGAACGCGGCCTGGCTGCCGGTGAACCACGGACCGCCGCCGCCGGCCAGATAGGCCTGATACTGGCGCAGGTTCTTCTGGACGTTGAAATAGAGTTCTTCGTGACCGTTGAAGTCATAGGTCGCGCCGATGGCCGGCAGGAGCCATTTCAGCGTGTTGATATTGCCTTGCGGCAGGCCGCCGGCGAGTCCCGACAGGGAGCCCGCCTTGGGCTGCACCGGGAACCAGCCATTCGCCCATTGGGCGCTGGTCTTGATGCCGCCCTGGACGAGCAGTTTGTCGAATATCTGCCAGCTGTCCTGGAAATGAAGCTGAAGCTCGTTGATCCGCGCCTCGCCCTGATACTGGGTAAACAGCGGCTGCATGGCATCGAGCGGACGGATATACGGCGTGCTCAGCGCCGGGTTGCCCACCGGAACGCCATACCAGCGGCGCCACTGCGTCGTGCTGTTGTGTTCGAACCACCCGCCGAGCTCGATCTTGTGGTTGCCGAGATCGACGTTGAGCGCCGAGATCGCGCCGAAGCGATCGATGCGATATTCGGTGGTGCGCGTGATCAGGCCCGAGCCGCCGGTGGCCTGGACCAGCGCCGCGCCGGCCGCCGCCGCCTGGGCATCGGTCAGCGCCGTGCACGCGGCCGGGCGCACGCCGTTGCCGTTGCCGCCGAACCGGCAATTGGCAGGCAGGCTCGCATAGGCGGGGTCGAGATAGGGCTGCGCGGTCGTGATCGACTGGCCGAGCGGACCGGCAACCACGCCGGCGCCGTCATTGTGATGGAAATAGACGGTGTTCGACAGCGTCACATTGTCCGCGATGTGCGCGTCGTAGCGCGCATAGCCGAGATAGTCGGTCCGCTGCGCGTCCGAATAATAGTTGCGGTAGTTGCTGCCCACCGATGCTGGCGAATTGCCCAGCGCGTTCAGATAGGAGGTCCGGTACCCGTTGAAGTCGGGATAGAAGAAGGGCTTCGTATAGGGCGTGTAGAGCTGGACCGGCGTGGCCGTGCCGCCCGCGGACGGCTTGAAGAAGACGGTGGCGTCCTCGTTCGGCTGCTTCATGTCGTTATAGTCGAAGAAGAGCGTGAGCTTGCCGACCTGGTCGTCGTGCACGAACTTGGCATTGGCCTGCCAGCCGCCCTGTTTGCCGTTGAAGTCCCAGGCGCGGGCGCGCTGACGCGCCGCCGAGATATAGCCCGAATTCGTGCCGCCACCGCCGAAATCGCCGCTGTCGATACGGACGAAGGTGCGCGAGGTATCGTAGCTGCCGATGGTCTGGGCGGTCTGGACGCCGAACTTGTCGAGCGGGTTCGAGGAAAAGGTCTCGACGGTGCCGCCGAGATTGCTGTTCGATGCGGTGGCGAGATCGCCGGCGCCCGTCGCCACGACGACGCGGCCGACATTTTCCGAAATGACCGCGCGCTGCGGGGAGAGGCCGTTATAGTTGCCGTAGCTCTGGTCGCCCAGCGGGATGCCGTCCATCGTGTAGCCGAGCTGGTTGCCCGCGAAACCATGGATGAAGATCTGGGCGTTCTGCTCGTTATAGCCCCAGGGATCCGCGGTGATGTAGAGCACGCCGGGCAGCGTCTGGATCGCCTTTAGCGGCGAGACGCCGGGCAGGATCTTCTGGATCTCGCTCTGCGGGATCGCGGTCGCCGAGCGCGTCGACTTGGCGGTGACGACGATCGTCGTGGCGTCGTCGGGCGCATTGTCGCCAGCGTCTTCGGCCGTCTGTGCGAAGGCGGCATTGGCGTAGAGAAGCGCGCCGGCGAGCGCGAGCAGGCTGGAGGCAGATCGGATCACATTGTTCCCCTTGGCGCGGCCGTTGCTGCAGTGCCGCATCGCCGCCCTCTGCTCCTGGACGATGCCATTCTCGCGACTTTTCCGTTGCGGAGACATGACAGGGAAGGATCGGAGCAACCTGCCAGACACGCTCGGCCGGAGGGCAGAGAACGGCGCTTGCAATGTAGGATTCCCGCTGCTCCGCTATGGCGATGCTGCGACGTAAGCTTCCCCCGGCGATCGGGCCCGCATGGCCGGTCCCCGCACCGCGCCTTCGGGCGCGTCGGTGTCGCGTCGCCGGCGCGCAGGTGTCGCGTTCGTGGCGCGTCGGCGGCCCGCCGGTGTCGCGTTCGCGGCGCTTCGGCGATGCGCCGGTGTCGCATGCCTGTCGCGCTTGTGTCGCCTTGGCGTGCTTTGATAGCGTCGCGTCTCTGGGGGAGCGGAGCCGACACCCCTGTCCGGTCAACTTCCTCAACCGGCGCCCGGACGCTCCCCGCCACGGCGCCCTTGGCGAAACACCTTTAGTGTACTATCTAACTGACACACTTGGATAGCTGTTCGAATGTCCCTATTGGTGGGCGCAACAGCTTTTGGAGGGATTGCATGGCGACGGAAACCGCGACGGCCGAACAGGACCTGGTACTGACTCCGCCCGAGCCGGTGAAGGTGGTCGCGCCCGAAAAGGCGGCGGGCCTGGTCCCGGTGGAAGACAAGAAGAAGACCGAGCTCGAGGCGCGGGTCGATACCTTTATCGACGATCTGGTGGCGCAGGACGTCAACTCGCCCGAATTCGGCAAGCGCGTCGATGCGATCGCGGCGATGGGCCAGAAGGAGATCCGCGACGCCGCCGGCCAGTCGAACCGCTTCCTCGATCGCCCGGTCAAGGCGATCGGCAACGATACCGGCGTCGGCGCCGACCTGCTCGCGCTGCGCAAGACCGTCGAGGATCTCGATCCCAGCAAGAACGGCCGGCTGGTCGGCGGCAATGACGGCTTTCTGAGCAAGCTGTTCGGCGGCGGCGGGCTGAAGCAGTATTTCCGCAAGTATCAATCCTCGCAGAGCCACATCAACGGCATCCTCAAGTCGCTGTCCAACGGCAAGGACGAACTGCTGATGGACAATGCCGCGATCGATACCGAGCGCGCCAATCTGTGGAACTCGATGGGGCGCCTCGAGCAGATGATCTATCTGTCCAAGGCGATGGACACGAAGATCGAGGACAAGGCCAACGAGCTCGATCACACCGATCCGGCCAAGGCCAAGGCGCTACGCGAAACCGCGCTCTTCTATGTCCGCCAGCGCACCCAGGACCTGCTCACCCAGATGGCGGTGACGGTGCAGGGCTATCTCGCGCTCGATCTGGTCAAGAAGAACAATGTCGAACTGGTGAAGGGCGTCGACCGCGCCTCGACCACCACCGTCTCGGCGCTGCGCACCGCGGTCACCGTCGCCCAGGCGCTGACCAACCAGAAGCTGGTGCTCGACCAGATCACCGCGCTCAACACCACCACCGCAGGGCTGATCGATTCGACCAGCCAGCTGCTCAAGAGCCAGTCGGCCGCGATCCACGAACAGGCGGTCAACTCGACGATCCCGGTCGAGACGCTGCAGCGCGCGTTCCAGAACATCTACGACACGATGGACGCGATCGACACGTTCAAGCTCAAGGCGCTCGACAGCATGAAGACCACGGTCAACACGCTTTCGAGCGAGGTCGAGAAGTCGAAGGGCTATATCGCCCGGGCGGAGGGCGCGGCGCAGAACCAGGGCGGCGCCACCTCCGACAATTTCAAGCTGGAGGCCATGTAACCGCCCATGCCGACCGACGTCGACCATCAGCTCGCGCGCGCGGGCGAACTCCTCGACCGCACCCGCGAGCGGTATTCGTCCGTGTCGAAGCGCAGCGCGCAACGGCGCAATGCCGAGGTGGCGCGCCGCGTGGGCCGGGTGGTCGTTGCCGATACCGCGATCGTGATCGCCGCGATCGTCGCGGGGCTGATCCTGCCCAACGGCATCGGCATGTTCGGCGCGCTGGGCGTGATGCTGCTGCTGATCCTCGCCACGATCTTCTTCACGGTCTTCCCGCTCACCGCGGCGCCCGATGTCGAGCAGCTCGCCCAGACGCCGCTCAAGGCGCTGCCGCTCACCACCGAGCGCTGGCTCGAATCGCAGCGGCCGGCATTGCCGGCGCCGGTACGGACCCTGGTCGATTCGATCGGCGTGAAGCTCGAGACGCTGGCGCCGCAGCTCGCGCGGCTGGACGATGCCTCGCCGGCGGCCGGCGAAGTGCGCAAGCTGCTGGGCGAGCAATTGCCCGAGCTGGTCAAGGGCTATGGCCGCGTGCCCGAGCCGCTGCGCCGGGTCGAGCGCAACGGCCTGACCCCCGACCAGCAGCTCGCCCAGGGCCTGCAGGTGATCGACGAGGAGATCGGCCAGATGTCGGCGCAGCTCGCCCAGGGCGATCTCGACCTGCTCGCCACGCGCGGCCGCTACCTCCAGATCAAGTATCGCGACGAGGACGGCCCGGGCGCCTAGGGCGCCTCGGCACACCGCGCATCGAACCCCCGCGCCAGCTCGGCCAGGCTGACCGCGCCCAGTCGCGCGACCAGCAGCGCCTCCGCCTCGCACAGCGCGTCCGCCACTGCCGTGTTGACGACCTGCTCGACCGCGCAATCCGGGTTCGCATGCTCGTTGCCGATCGCGAATATCCTCGGTCCGCCGACCGCGCGGTGGACGTCGAGCAGCGACACGCGCTCCAGGTCGCACGCGAGCCCCCAGCCCCCGCCATGCCCCTTTACCGAGCGGACATAGCCCGCGTCGCGCAGCCCGGCCATCGTGCGCCGGACGACGACCGGATTGGTGCCGAGCATCGCCGCAATCCGCTCCGAGGTCATCGGCCCGTCGTGCCGCGCCATGTGGAGCAGCACGTGGAGCATGCGGGAAAGCCGACTGTCATTGCGCATGGCGCGATCCTTCGCATCCCCGCCGCGATTGGCAAGCGCATGCCATCATGATACTTATCATGTTACATGATTCGTGGAGCCGATGGAATGCGTGAATTCGAGAACCCCGATCACTGGGACACAGCCGCCAGCCATTACGAGAAGACCGCCCACCCCTTCACCGCGCGCTTCGCGGAGGCGGCGCTGGCGCGCGTCGCACTGGCGCCCGGGAGCCGCGTGCTCGACGTCGCGGCCGGTACCGGCGCGCTGGCGCTGGCGGCGGCGCGGACCGGCGCGCAGGTGCTCGCGACCGATTTCTCGCCCGGCATGGTGGCGCGCGTCGCGGCGGCGGGGCTGGTCAATGTCGAGGCGCAGGTGATGGACGGCCAGGCGCTCGACCTGCCCGATGCGGACTTCGACGCGGTCTTCTCGATCTTCGGCGTGATCATGTTCCCCGACTGGCGCAAGGGCCTGGCGGAGATGGCACGGGTGACGCGGCCGGGCGGGCACGGCGTGGTCTCGACCTGGCAGGACCGCGGCGCGGCGACCTTCCTGCTGCTCGGGCAGATCCGGCGGAAGCTCTTCCCCGAGCGCGACGGGATGACGATGCCGGAGGCGGTACGGGCGCTGAGCGATCCGGCGAGCTTCGCCCGCGAACTGATCGCCGCAGGCTATCGCGACCCGCGGATCGAAAGCGTCACCTGCGACTACGACCTCGAGGTCGCCGCGCTCGACGAGCCCGACACGCTGTTCGGCATGTCCCCCGACTGGACCAGCCTGAACGACGCGGAAAGGGCGGCGGTGCTCGCCGAGGTGCGGCACCTGGCGGCCGGTCGCGCGGTTCTGCCGATCCCCTCCACCGCGCTGATCGCCGTGGCGGAGCGCTGACGACGAGCCCCGATCAGGGCGCCTCGAACCCTTCGCTGTCCCAGTCGAGCCCCTCGCCCGGGCGCTGCTTGCTTGCCAGGTCGCCGCGCGCGTTCCAGGCGGAGATCCCAAGCTGCTCGGTGACCGACAGGCTCTCGTCGGATTCGGGCGCCTTGCTGTCGGCCGGGAAAACCGCGCCAAGCGCCTCCAGCGCCGCGGGCTCGGTGGCGGCGACCACGAACACGCGGTCGCCGTAGCGCTGCCGGACCGTGGCCAGGCCTTCCAGCTCGGCAGCGGTCCGGCCCTTGGCCAGGATGATCAGCATCTCGCCCATGGTTCAACCCATAGCGCCGGTTCCGCCGGTGTCGAGATCAGCCGCTCCGCCTTCGCCGAGGCCGCCCAGCCCATCCGAGCTGTCCGCCGCGGCCAGGCCGTTCTCGGCGCCGGCGGATGCCGCGGCCCCACCAAGGCCACCGAACCCGCCAAAGCCTTCGTCCGCGCTGGCGCCGACCGGCGTCGACGCGATCGGCTCCGGCGCATAGGATGCCGCGCGCGGCGCGCCGCCCTCGGACATGCCGCCAAAGCCGTTCTCGCCGTTCCCGGGTGCTGCCGCCGCGGCTACGGGCTCGCCGGCGAACATCGATCCGGTATCGACATCGCCGCCCGAATCGGCCGTCGCATCGGTTCCGAAGATGCCGCCATAGCCGTCGCCGCCATTCTCATCGGCCTCCAGCCCGAGCGCCAGCGCGCCGGCACCTGCCTTGACCAGGGCATTGGCGGTGTTGGCCGGGTCGGTGACCTCGACATCGACGAGCCGCAGATTCTGCGCGCTCCATTCCTCCCATTTCGCCTTGAAGCTGGGATAATTGGCATTGACCCACAGGCCGTAGCCGTGGGTGCCGCCGCGGAAGACCCCCGAATAGCGGCGCTCGCCGCCGAAGCTGGTGACTTCGAGGTCGACCAGCCGCAGATTCTGCTTCGACCATTCCTTCCACTTGGCCTCGAACGACGCCCAGTCGGTATTGACCCACAAGCCATAGGCATCGGTACCCGCGCGGAACACACCCGAATAGCGCCGGTCATTGCCGAAATTGGTGATGGTGAGATCGACCAGGCGCAGGTTCTGCTTCGACCATTCCTGCCACTTCGCGGTGAAGCTCGCCCAGGTGGCGTTGCCCCACAGGCCATAGCCGTCGGTGCCGGCGCGGAACACGCCCGAATAGAGGTTCTGGTTGCCGACGCGCACCACCTCCATGCAGACCAGCCGCAGTCCCTGCGCCGACCATTGCTGCCACTTCGCGGTGAAGGCGTTCCAGTCGGCGTTGAGCCACAAGCCATAGGCGTCGTTGCCGGCCATCCACACGCCGTTGTAGCGCCGCTCGTTGCCGACCTGGACGATGTCGAGATCGACCAGCCTGAGTCCCTGCCCCGCCCATAGCTGCCATTTCGCGACGAAGCTGTCGTAGCTGGCGTTGAGCCATAGCGCGTATTTGCCGGTGCCTGCGCGGAACACGCCCGAATAACGCTGGTCGGCAAGCGGGAAGCCCAGGTGATAGGGCGTGACCGAGCACATCTCCCAGTCGTTCGACTTCATCAGGCATTTGACGCCGCCGCCGGGCGCGCAATTCTCGCAATTGCTGTTGGGCTTGCCGTAATAGCCCCAGGACCCGCCACAGGTGCAGCCGCTGGAGGCATACTCGTCCGGCGCGCCGAAGATATGGCCGGTCTCGTGCGCGAACACCCGGTCGATATTGTCCGGTCCCCAGCCGTCATTGGCATAGTCCATGATGATGCGCGGACCGCCGATCGAGGCATAGGCGAAATGCCCGACCGGATATTTGGTGAAGAAGCCGACATAGGCCCAGTCGGTGCCGAGCTTGGTGCGCAGGTCGTTGGCATATTTGGTGACGTTGGCGAGGCCCGCGCCATAGCCGAGCGTCGCCATCGCCGGATCACGGAAGCGATTCTCCATCGCGTCGCTCGAGGGGCTGCCGGTCAGCGGCGTCGCGGTGATCGACGGCGTGTGGATCTCGTAGAAGAAGCTCACCGCGCCGGCGGCATTCTGCGCGCCCAGCCAGCCCAGGCCGTTCTGGACCTCAGCGACGACCTTGGTCCGCTCCGCTGCCGAGAATTTCAGCGCCGCGGTCGGCCCGTCGATGATGATGATCGCCACCGCGACCTTGCCGGTCAGCCTGGCGCTGAGCGGCGGCGCTCCGGCCTCGGATGCGAGTGCGCCCTCGACATGGCCGAGCGCACCGGGATCGCGCCCCACGTCCATGCAGGTGAGCGGATGGACGTCCCCGGGCCCTTCCCACGAGGCGCCCTGATGCGGCCGCGACGCCTTGGCCTTGGCGTATTTCGGGGACTGGCGGAGCGCGAATGCCTCGACGCCCAGTTTCTCCGTTTCGGTGAGATCGTCCGGAGCCGCGGCTTCGGCAGGCGCGAACTCCGGCGCACGACCATCCAGCGACAGCCGGGTTTCGGCGCCGGGCGGCACTTCGGCTAGAAGAACACGATCGCCATAGCGATGCATGATCCGCCCGCCGCTCTGCCCGAGCGAAGCCGCCAATGCCCTGGGGCTGCGCAGCAGTGATTCCGCGCCGCCTGCCTTGGGCAGAATGATTATTTGCTCTCTGATTCCGATATCACCAGCCATATTTCTCTCCATCGATTATGTTGTCGAAGAAAGTGCAATAATTCTGCGGCGTCAGAGACAGTATCTCTGACGACAGTCTGGCGACCTCGTTGAATAGTTTTGATTTTTATCTGAGCGACTCTGACAGGTTTACATTACCATTTTCCGGGATAAGCCACAAACGCGATCAGCACGATTTGACCCGATGTCGATGTATCGACTTTCGACTCACCCTAGACTTCGCCGCGAAATTCCAACGCCTCACCGCGCGCGGCGCTGGTAGTGAAGGGCTACGAGCAACCGGCCGCTCGACCCGGCGCGCATTGAGATGAATGGGTGGGAGCCGGCGGCTCCGGCTCAGGACTCTGCCGGGCGGAACGTCCGCGCGACCTCGTACATGCCGGGATCGAAGCGGGCGATCGTCAGCGCTTCTTCCAGGAACGGCCGCGGCCCGGGATCGGCGCGCATCGCCTCATACGCCTCGATGCTGCGCCACTGCGCGACCATCGTCACCTTGGTGCCATCCAGGCTCCGATGCAGCGTCGAGGACAGAAACCCTGGTGCGCTGGCGACGAAATCCTCGGTCGCGCGCGCGAGCAGATCGACGAGGCGCTGCTGGTTCTCGGGTTCGACCGTGAAGACGTTGATCAGGACGATGCCGGGCTGGTCCATGGCGATATCTATCGCTTGATGCTGGCCGCAGCGCGCTCGGCCAGCCGGTCCACCGCCGCGGTGTGGATCCCCGGCGCAGTCGCCAGCACGCCGAACGCCTCGCCCGCCGGCGTGTTGAAATGGAGCGCTCCGCCCAGCGCATCGGTCACCGCCGTGCCGGCCTCGCGCGCCAGCAGCACCGCGGCGGCGATGTCCCATTCATGGCCCCAGCGCAGCGTCGCGACCAGATCGGCCTCGCCGGCGGCGACCATCGCGATGCGGAGCGCGATCGAATTGGGTTTGGCGACCATCGCCAGGTCCTGGTCGACCTTGGGCAGTTGATCGGCGGGCACGCGCGCACCGGCCAGTTCGCTGCGTTCGGCGGTGTGGAGGCGCCGGCCGTTGCGCCAGGCGCCCTTCCCGGCCTCCGCCGTCCAGACCTCGCCGCGCGCGGGCGAGTCGAGCACGCCGATCACGGGTTGGCCATGCTCGACCAGCGCGATCGACACCGCCCAGCCGGGCCGGCCACGCAGATAGTCGCGCGTGCCGTCGATCGGATCGACCACCCAGATGCGGTCCGCTTTGAGCCGCGCCGCATTGTCGATCGTCTCTTCGGAGAGCCAGCCAGCATCGGGCAGCAGATCGTTCAACCGGACGCGGAGCATCGCATCGACTTCGAGATCGATCGCGCAGACCGGATTGCCGGGCGACTTCTCCCAGCGCGCGAAATCGGTCTTCCACCGGTCCATCGCCAGCCGGCCGGCATCGGCGGCGATCGCCGCGATCTGCTGGGCGAGATCGCTCGCCGGTGCCGGTTCATTCCCCTGCAATGGTCATCCCGTCGATGCGGATCGTCGGCGCGTTGATCCCGAAGCGGAACTCGAGATCGTTGGCCGGGGTGAGCGCCAGGAACATGTCCTTCAGGTTGCTCGCGATCGTGACTTCGGAGACCGGCGTGGTGATCTCGCCATTCTCGATCAGGAAGCCCGCCGCCCCGCGGCTGTAATCACCGGTGACGCCGTTGACGCCCTGGCCGATCAGTTCGGTGACGAGCAGGCCGCGGCTGATCTCGCCGACCAGGGTTTCGGGCGGGATGTTGCCGGGCTGCATATAGAGGTTGCTCGGCGCAACGCCCGGGGCGCCGGCGATCCCGCGCGAGGCATGGCCGGTCGGCTCCAGCCCGAGCTGGCGGGCCGAGGCGCTGTCGAGCAGCCAGGTCTCGAGCATGCCGGCGTCGACCAGCTTCATCGGCAGAACGGGCAGTCCCTCGCCGTCGAACGGGCGCGAGCGCAGGCCGCGCGGGCGGTGCGGATCGTCGCAGATGGTGACACTGCGCGCGAACACCTGGCTGCCCAGCGCGTCCTGGAGGAAGCTGGTCTTGCGGGTGATCGCCGAGCCGCTGATCGCGCCGAGCAGATGGCCGAGCAGGCCCGCCGAGACACGACGGTCGAACACCACCGGCATCGCGCCGCTGGCGATCTTGGCGGGATTGAGCCGCGCCACCGCGCGCTCGCCGGCGCGGCGGCCGATGATCGCCGGCGCCTCCAGCATCGCGGCGTGGCGCGCCGAGTGGTGCGCATAGTCGCGCTCCATGCCGCTGCCGGTGCCGGCGAGCACGCTCGCCGACAGGCCGTGGCTGGTCTGGGCATAGGCGCCGGTGAAGCCATGGCTGGTGGCGATCGCGATCACCGATCGCGAGGCGCCCGCGCTGGCGCCCTCGCTGTTGGTGACGCCCTCCACGGCGCGCGCCGCATCCTCGGCGGCGAGCGCCCTTTCCTTGAGCGCGGCCGGTTCAGCCTGCGCGCCGTCGTCGAGATCGAGAAGCGGCGGCGCGCCGTGCATCAGTCGTGCCTCGGGGGCGAGCCCGGCCCATTTGTCCTCGGGCGCCTCGCGCGCCATCGCGAGCACGCGATCGACCAGCACGTCCATCGCCTGCGAGCTGAGATCGGAGGTCGAGACGCTCGCCGAGCGGCGGCCGACGAACACGCGCAGGCCCAGCTCCTCGCTCTCGGAGCGCTCGACATCCTCCAGCGCGGCCATCCGCACCGATACCGAGAGCGAGCGATCGGCGGCGAACACGGCATCGGCGGCATCGGCGCCCGCATTCCGCGCCCGATCGACCAGGTCCCGGACGCGTTCGCAGGCTTGTTCCCTATTCAGCATCGCAGGCACTTAGGTACGCGAGAGCGCATCGTCAAAGCTTCTGGGTCAAAGAGTCTGGCCGACGACGAGGCACGCCGCGAACATCAGCAGCCCCGCATTGCGGTTCGAGCGGAAGCGGGCGAGCGCGTTGACGCCGTCCGCGGGCACTAAAGTCAGCACCTGCCAGGCGAAATGGAGCGCGATCGGCAGCAAGGCGAGCAGCGCGAGCGGATCGGCGCGGAGTTGCCAAAAGGCGGCACCCCACAGCGCCAGCGCGGCCGCATAGAACAGCGCGACGCCCGGCCGCACCCGGCTTCCCAGCCGGCGCGCCGACGAGCGCACGCCGACCAGCGCATCGTCCTCGACGTCCTGCAGCGCATAGATCGTGTCATACCCGATCACCCAGAAAACCGAGCCGGCATAGAGCAGCAGCCCGGGCGTGAAGTGCATGTCCTGCGCCTCGGCCCAGCCGACCATCGCCGCCCAGGAGAAGACGAGCCCGAGCCAGGCCTGGGGCCACCAGGTGATCCGCTTCATGAAAGGATAGGCGGCGACCAGCGCCAGGCTCGCCAGCGCGACCCACACCGCGAACAGACGAAGCTGGACGAGCACGACCAGCCCGACCAGGCAGAGCGCCACCAGCCAGGTCCACGCCGCCTTGAGCGACACCGCGCCGCTCGCCAGCGGACGGCTGCGCGTGCGCGCCACCTGCCGGTCGAGATCGCGGTCGACGATGTCGTTATAGACGCAACCCGCCCCTCGCATCGCGATGCTGCCGAGCAGGAACCACAGGATCAGGTCCCAGCGCGCCACCGCCTGCCCCGACAGCGCGATCGCCCAGGCGCCCGGCCAGAACAGCAGCCACCAGCCGATCGGCCGGTCGAACCGCGCGAGCAGCGCATAGGGTCGCGCCGCGGCGGGCAGCCGGCCGACCAGCCCGCGATGCTCGGTATCCGGAACGATTTCGGGCGCGGGCGAGGTCATGCCGGCCCTGCTGCCACAGCCCTGGGGCCTAGCAACAGGATTTTGTCGCGCTCGGGCACATTCTTGCGACAATTCGGGCCTAGCGGGGCCCAATGGGGACTCTCATTTCCAAGGGCGAGCGATGCGTATCCTTCTCTTCTCCGGCCTGATCCTGACCGCCATGGGCGGCGTCGCCCGTGCCGAGCCGCACGGGCAATTATTTGTCAGCCCGCTGGGCGAGCCCTTCCGTTCCGAGCCGGGTGGCACCGCGCCGCAGGACCTGTGGTTCAACGCCGCGGACACCGATCATGACGGGGCCCTGAGCCTCGCCGAATTTCAGGCCGACGCGAGGCGTTTTTTCGCGCTGCTCGATCGCCGGCACGACGGCGAGATCGATCCCGACGACATCGAATATTATGAGACCGTCATGCTCCCCGAGATCCGCGTGAGCGACTTCAGCGGCATGCAGCGCAGCGCCTCGAGCGAATTCGACGGCGGCGAGGAAACCACCCGGCGCGACGCCAGCGCCAATCGCGTCCGCCAGGGCGCCGCGCGGTTCAGCTATTTCGACTATCCCGAACCGGTGGTGGTGGCGGACCGCAACTTCAATCGCGGCGTCGATCCGGCCGAATTCGCCAAGGCCGCCGAGGACCGCTTCGCGATGCTCGACAAGAATAATGACGGCAAGATCCAGCATGACGAGCTGCCCAAGATCGTCGCCGGACCCGCGCCGGGCCGCGGCGGCGGCGGACGCGGCGGACGGCGCGGCGGCGGCGGCGGTGGCCATCATGGCGGCGGAATGGGACGCGGCGGCGGCATGGGCCAGGGCGGCATGGGCTCCGGCGGCATGAGTTCGGGCGGCGACGGATATTGATCGTCCGGGGGTGACGGCGGCGGCCGGCGGCGGCTAGTGGATAACGCATGCCCGCAACGCCCGCCTGGCCGCCCCAATCCGCCCCGCGCCTGTTCGTCGAGACCAGGCTCGCGCCCGGCGAGATCCGCATCGACGGCCCCCAGGCGCATTACCTGATCTCGGTGATGCGGATGAAGCCGGGTGCGGCGGTGAAGCTGTTCGACGACGCGACCGGCGAATGGCTGGGCGTGGTTCGTTCCGCCGGCAGGCGCGACCTGATCCTCGACATCACCGACCGGCTGCGCGAGCGCGAGGCCGTGCCCGACCTGTGGTTGTGCGCAGCGCCGATCAAGAAGGGCCGGATCGACTGGGTGGCCGAGAAGGCCTGCGAGCTCGGCGTCGACCGGCTGGTGCCCGTACTGACCCGGCGCACGGTGATCGATCGGCTCAACCTGGAACGGCTGCGCACCCATATGATCGAGGCGGCCGAGCAATGCGGGCGCACCGCCCTGCCCGAGCTGGTCGAACCGGTGAAGCTCGCGGCGCTGCTCCGCGACTGGCCCCAGGAGCGCGCGCTGTTCTTCGCCGACGAAACCGGTGGCCTGCCCGCTGCCGAGGCGATGCGCGCCCGCCCCGGCCCCGCCGCGATCCTGATCGGGCCCGAGGGCGGCTTCGACGATGCCGAGCGCGAAGCGATTCGCGCCCTGCCCCAGGCGGTCGGAATCGCGCTCGGTCCCCGCATCCTCCGCGCCGAAACCGCGGCCGCGGCGGCGGTAAGCCTTTGGATGGGCACGGTTGGTGATTGGTGACCGAACGGTACAGATAGGCTCTGGCGCATGCGCGTACTCGCAGCTACATGCGCGCCATGAGCACGAAGACCGTTTCGGATAACAACGCACCGGTCATCGAGGACCGTTCGCAGCTGGTCGAGTATTTCGCACGCGGCGAAAAACCCCGCGAACGCTGGCGCATCGGCACCGAGCACGAGAAGTTCGTCTATTGGAAGACGCCCGATCACCGCGCCCCCAGCTATGAGGAGCCGGGCGGCATCCACGCGCTGCTGATCGGCCTCACCGAGTTCGGCTGGAAGCCGGTCTATGAGGGCGGCAACATCATCGCGCTCTCGGGTCCCGACGGCGCGGTCAGCCTCGAGCCCGCGGGCCAGTTCGAGCTTTCGGGCGCGCCGCTTGAGAATCTCCACCAGACCTGCGCCGAGACCGGGCGCCATCTGCAGCAGGTCAAGGCGGTGGGCGACAAGCTCGGCATCGGTTTCCTGGGTCTCGGCATGTGGCACGACAAGACCCGCGCCGAGCTGCCGATCATGCCCAAGGGCCGCTACGAGATCATGCTGCGGCACATGCCGCGCGTCGGTAATCTCGGCCTCGACATGATGCTCCGGACCTGCACGATCCAGGTGAACCTGGACTATGCGTCCGAAGCCGACATGGCGAAGAAGTTCCGCGTCGGGCTCGCGCTCCAGCCGCTGGCGACCGCGCTGTTCGCCAATTCGCCGTTCCTCGAGGGCAAGCCCAACGGCTATCTCACCTATCGCAGCCATATCTGGTCGGACACCGATCCGGCGCGCACCGGCATGCTGCCGTTCGTCTTCGAGGACGGCTTCGGCTATGAGCGCTATGCCGAGTACGCGCTCGATGTGCCGATGTACTTCGTCTATCGCGACGGGAAATATATCGACGCCGCCGGGCAGAGCTTCCGCGACTTCCTGGAAGGAAAGCTCCCCGCCTATCCTGGCCACAAGCCGACGATCGACGATTGGGCGGACCACCTCTCCACCGCCTTCCCCGAAGTGCGGATGAAGCAGTTCCTCGAGATGCGAGGCGCCGATGGCGGCCGCTGGGGCCGGATCTGCGCGCTGCCGGCGCTCTGGGTCGGGCTGCTCTATGACGATGCCGCGCTCGATGCGGCGTGGAACCTGGTCCATGACTGGACGATGGAAGAGCGCCTCGCGCTCCGCAACGCGGTGCCCAAGCTCGCGCTCGACGCACCGATCCCGGGCGGCGGCAAGCTGAAGGACATCGCCGGCGAGGTGCTCGACATCGCGGCCTCCGGACTGAACGCCCGCGCCCGGTTCAATGCGTCGGGCGACAATGAGAGCGGCTTCCTCGATCCGCTGCGCGAGATCGTCCGCACCGGCAAGGTGCCGGCGCAGGTGCTGCTCGATCGCTTCAACGGCGAGTGGGGCGGCGACATCAGCCGGGTGTACGAAGAAGCGAAGTTCTAGGACGAGAACGCGTGAAGGAGCGGCCGTTTCCAGCCTCACGAGGATCGGCGGAATGGGCGGAATGATTGAGGGCGCGACATCCAGCGGCGCGCTGGAGACGACGCAGGCCGCGGCACTGAATCGCGACGGCTATATCCTGCTCCGGGGTGCGGTGCCCGAGGCCTGGCGCGACGACCTGCGCGCCGTCTTCGACGCAGGCGTGGGCAGCGAAGACCAATGGGCCGCCCCCCGGGGCGTCGGATGGCGCCATTCCCTGGTCGATCTCGATCCACTGGTGCAGCGGACCTGCCGCTTGCCGTCCCTGCTGGCGGCAGCGGGACAGCTGATCGGCGGCGCTTTCTTTCTATCCCAGGTCGAGGGTCGCGAGCCGCTGCTCGACGGTGGCGCACAACCCCTGCATCGCGACGGCGTGGGCCTGAATGCCGCCGCCGCCCTGATCTTCGTCGATGCCTATGGGCCCGACAATGGTGCCACCCGGGTGGTGCCGCGTCGTCTCGACCAGGGCGAGCCCGACGAGACCCTGTCCCTGGTCCTGGCGGGTGAGGCGGGAGACATATTGGTGTTCGATGCCGACCTGCTGCATGGGGCGACCCGCAATCGCTCCGGTGCGCGGCGGCGCTCGCTCCTGCTGAGCTTCACCCCGGAGCGTGATCGGGCCGCCCAGGACGCTTGTCGCGCCGTCCGCAACGTGCGCATGGACACCAGCGAGGTGTTCGTCCCCTAGGTCTATGCGCAGGTGAACTGGATCCCGCGATTGGATCTATCGTCTGCGCAGCATCCAGGCGAAGAATCGCGGCACCGCGCCGTTGCGCTCCATCCAGTCGCTATAGTCGCGATAGGCCGGATCGGCGCCGAGATGCTTTTCCTCGGTCCGTGCGCGCCAGTAATAGACACCGCTGACGCAGGCCATCACCGCGCCGTTGCGGATGCCGTCGGCCCAGCCGGTGGTCGCCAGGAACGGCAGGGTCGAGAGCCACCAGAACAGGTTCTTCGAGAGATAGGCCGGATGGCGGCTCCACGCGTACGGCCCATGCGTCAGCACGCCGCGATGCGTGAGGTTGGAGAAGCGCATGCCGAACGCCACGGTCGCCCAGGCATAGATGGCGGTGAGTCCCACCAGCACCACGCCGACCGCGCCGAGCACCCAGGGATGGCCGGCATACCAATAGGTCCAGTCGGCCGAGCCCTGGTGATAGTCGAGCGGCCCGCCATCGGCCATCAGCACGAAGGGCGGATAGCAGATCAAAGCCGCCGCCCAGGCCCCGGCATAGGGATTCGCCGTGCGGATGTGCGAATCGAGCGGGCGGAAGGTGAGGATGTAGCCGGCGGTCGCGAAGGCGACGTCGACCAGGAACATGAAGGTGATGCAGGTGTTGGCCAGCGCCACCGGATCGCGCCACACCTGGCTATAGTCCGCGGAGACGAATTCGCCGAAGCCGGGCGGGACGATCGAGAGCATGAAGGCGAGGAAGAAGCCCTTCACCGTCCAGCTGCGCAGATGGTTCCAGATCGCATCCTTGTCGATCGCCTCGCTCGATCCCATCAGCCAGGCGCCGAGATGCCAGGCGCCGTCGCGCGGCTGCACCAGCCGCCGGTCGAGCCACAGGACATAGGGGATCGACAGGAGGAACAGCGCCGGCGCGACGACGCTGAAGCACCACATCGCGAACGGGAAATTGGCGTAGCGGGTTTCCCACCAGAAGCGGCCGAGCGCGTAGATTGCGGCGATCCCGCCCCAGGTCAGCCAGAGCCCGGCGAGCTTGGTGACCGAGATGTCGCGCGTCTCGCGCCAGGGCCGCGCCACCTGCCAGTCGATCCCGGTCGAGGGGTTGCGATGGACCTTGTCGACGAACAGCGACCACAGCACCATCGGCAGTGCGCAGGCGAATACGTTGACCAGTGCCGCATAGGGGCCGTCGAGCCGGAGCAGGTGCGCGGCGACGATCCAGCCGGTCATTCCCGCCAATCCGGCGAATCCGACGCCGGCGCTGACCGCCGAGCGCGGACGCGGGTCGGCCTTGGCCAAATTCGCCAGTGCGGGATCGTGAAACATCCCCGAAACCTTAGGCCGGAATGGTTAGGGAGCGGTGAAGGATGTGCTCTTTACCGCGTTCCTGCCCGCGTCCTATGACCGCCCGTCGCTCCAGACCCGAAAAGGTTGTCCTTGATGAAGCCAATGTTGCCGCTCGCCGCCCTGCTGCTCGCCACCACCGCGCCCGCGCTGGCGCAGAATTCGGCCCCGCAGCCGGTGTTGCCGGTCAACACGATCCCCGATGCGCGCGACATCGCCTATCCCGGCACGTTGCAGCTCGACATCGACGCGACCAATACCCAGCAGGGCATCTTCAACGTCAAGGAAGTGATCCCCGTCGCCAAGAGCGGCCATATGGTGCTGCTCTTCCCGAAATGGCTGCCGGGCAATCATGGCCCGCGCGGCGAGATCGAGAAGCTGGCCGGGCTGCAGATCCGCGCGAACGGCAAGCGCGTCGCCTGGACGCGCGATCCCGTCGACGTCTACGCCTTCCATATCGACGTGCCGGCGGGCGCGAAGAAGCTCGACCTCGAATTCCAGTTCATCTCGGCGACCGTCGCCGATCAGGGGCGCATCGTGATGACGCCCGCCATGATGAGCCTGCAGTGGAACTCGATGAGCCTGTATCCGGCGGGCTATTTCACCCGTCGTATCCCGGTCCAGGCCACGGTGAAATATCCGACGGGCTGGTCTGCGGCATCGGGCCTGCCCTCCAAGGCGACCGGCTCCACCTATACCTATGACAAGGCGACCTATGAGATCCTGGTCGATTCGCCGGTGCTCGCCGGGCGCTATTACCGCCCGATCGAGCTGAGCCCGCGCGTGACGCTCGACGTCTTCGCCGATTCGCCCGAGGAGCTCGACGCCAAGCCCGAGCAGATCGAGGCGCATAAGCGGCTGGTCGAACAGGCCGTGAAGACCTTCGGCACGCAGCATTACGACCATTACCATTTCCTGCTCTCGATCAGCGAGGAACTGGGCGGAATCGGGCTCGAGCATCACCGCAGCTCGGAAGACGGCACCCGCCCCGGCTATTTCACCAAGTGGGACGAGAATACCGGCAGCCGCAACCTGCTGCCGCACGAGTACAGCCATAGCTGGGACGGCAAGTTCCGCCGCGGCGCCGATCTCTGGACGCCCGACTATCGTACGCCGATGCGCGGCTCGCTGCTGTGGGTCTATGAGGGCCAGACCCAGTTCTGGGGCTATGTCTTCCAGGCGCGCTCGGGCCTGGTGAACAAGGCCGATACGCTCGAGGCCTATGCCGCGATCATGGCGAGCCTCGACAATCGCCCGGCGCGCGAATGGCGTCCGCTGGTCGACACCACCAACGATCCGGTCATCACCGCCCGCCGCCCCAAGGGCTGGGTGAGCCAGCAGCGCTCGGAGGACTATTACAACGAGGGCCTGCTCGTCTGGATGGAAGTCGATTCGATCCTCCGCGAGAAGAGTGGCGGCACCAAGTCGATCGACGATTTCGCCCGCAGCTTCTTTGGCTATCGCGACGGCGATTTCGGCGAGGTGACCTACACGCTCGACGATGTCGCGAGCACGCTCAACACGGTCGTGCCCTGGGACTGGAAGGCCTTCCTCAACGAGCGCTTGAACGCGGTCACCGAGCGCGCCCCGCTCAAGGGCTTCGAGAAGAACGGCTACAAGCTCGTCTATACCGACGTGCCCAACAAGGCCGGGCGCGGCGCCAAGGACGCGGCGGACTTCACCTATTCGCTCGGCCTGACGATCGGGCCGAAGGGCATCACCAACGTCACCTGGGACAGCCCGGCGTTCAACGCCGGCATGGATCTGGGCGACGAGATCGTCGCGGTGAACGGCCGCGGCTATACCGGTGACCGGCTGAAGGACGCGGTGAAGGCCGCCAAGGGCAGCAAGGACCCGATCAAGCTTCTGCTCAAGAGCGGCGATCGCTACCGCGAAGTCGCCATCGACTATCACGAAGGGCTGCGCTATCCGCACCTCGTCAAGACGGTCGAAGGAGAGGCTGGCCTAGACAAGCTGCTCGAGCCCCGCTGAGACGGGGCCGGACGCCAACCAACGGGTTAGAAGAATGCGTATCGATTTGATTCCTGTCGGCGACGATCCGCCGCACAGCCTGAACGTGATCATCGAAGTCCCCACCGGGGGCGAGCCGGTGAAATATGAGTTCGACAAGGCCAGCGGCGCGCTGTTCGTCGATCGCATCCTGCACACGCCGATGCGCTACCCGGCGAATTACGGCTTCGTGCCACACACGCTTTCGCCCGACGGCGATCCGCTCGACGCGCTGGTGATCGCGCGCTCGCCGTTCGTGCCGGGCTGTGTCGTCCGCGCGCGTCCGATCGGCGTGCTCAAGCTCGAGGACGAGGCCGGCGGCGACGAGAAGCTGATCTGCGTCCCCGTCGACACCACCTTCCCTTATTATTCGGACGTGGGCGAGCGCGGCGACCTTCCGTCGATCGTGCTCCAGCAGATCGAGCATTTCTTCAAGCACTATAAGGACCTCGAGTCCGAGAAGTGGGTGCGCATCGGCCAGTGGGGCGATGCCGAGGAAGCGCGCAAGATCGTGCTCGAGGCGATCGCCGCGGCCGAGAAGGCCAAGGCCGCCTGACCGGGACGCTGGCCTGGCGCGCCTGCGCGCTCGCCGGGCTGGCGACCTTGGTTGCCTCCACCGCGTTCGGCTGGATTGCGGGACTGACCGCGTGCGGCCCGACCGGCGGCGCGGGACCGATCATCGCGTTCGAACTCGCCCGCATGCCGGAGACGGTGCGGGCGCTGTTCGGCGCCGAGCCGTGCCTGAGCATATTCGCCCGGGCGCAACGCGACGGGCTCTGGCTCGACCTGCTGGGATTCATCCCGGCCTATTCGGCATTTCTCGCGCTTGGCGCACTGGCGCTGCGCCCCCAGGCCTCACGCCTGGCCCTTGTAACGATCGCCATCATCCTGCTCGCCGGCCTGCTCGACCAGATCGAAGGCTTGGTGATGTTCCGAATCCTCGCCGCCCTGCCCGGCACGCCCGAACTGCTTCAGGCGCTGTTCTGGACCGTCCGACCCAAATTCGCGCTGCTCGGATTCGGCGAGATGCTGCTCGCGCTGATGCTGTGGCACGGCCCGCTGCTTGGCAAGGTCGCCGCGGGTCCGCTGCTCGCGGGCGGGCTGGTGTCGATCGGCTTCCTCTTCGTCGATCCGCACAGCCCGACGATGATGAAGGCGCACAGCTATGCCTGGATGGCGCTGCTGCTGGCCGCGCTGGTCGCATCGTTCCGGCCGGCACTGGTCGCGCGCACCGGCCCGCGCTAGGCTGGGGCATGGGCAAGCCACACAAGCGCGGCATCGGCAACGTCATCGCCCCGCCGCGCTTCCTGTTCTTCCTCAGCGTTGCCGTCGTCACCGCCTGGTTCGCCATACCCGCGTTCGGGTGGCGCTTCGGAACCATGGTCGCCTTCGATCTCGGCGCGGTGCTGTTCCTCCTCGCCTGCCTGCCGATGCTGGGCAATGAGTCGAGCCAGATGCGCGACTCCGCGCGCCGCAACGACGCCAATCGGGTGATGCTTCTGCTGCTGAGCACCGCGGTGAGCCTGGCGGTACTCGCCGCGATTGCGAGCGAATTGATGCAGAGCGCCGCACCGCATCTGCCGACATTGATCCTGATCATCGGGACGCTCGCGCTGAGCTGGATCTTCAGCAACTGGATCTATTCGGTGCACTATGCGCACCTCTTCTATTCGAGCAACCCCAAGACCGGGGGCGACAAGGGCGGGCTCGAATTTCCCGGGACCTCCGAGCCCGATTATTGGGATTTCGTCTATTTCGGCTTCTGCCTGGGGATGACCTTCCAGACCAGCGACGTGAGCGTCACCAACGGGCGCATCCGCAAGGTCGTGACGCTGCAATGCCTGGCGGCGTTCGTGTTCAACCTCGGCGTGATCGCCTTCACGATCAACGTGCTGGGCGGCTCTTCGTCCTAGGCTTCTTCTTCGGCGCGCGCTGGCCCGCGGCGATGCCGAGCGTCGCCCATTCGCGCATCGCATCGACATCGTCATAAACATCAGTCGGCGCGCGGCGATAGTTCATCATGTCGACCGTGCCATCCTTGAACGTCACGGTGAAGCGCTCGGTATGACCGGCCTCGTCCCACAGT
The DNA here is from genome assembly GCA_966211615.1 of uncultured Sphingomonas sp. GTDB lineage: Bacteria > Pseudomonadota > Alphaproteobacteria > Sphingomonadales > Sphingomonadaceae > Sphingomonas. Next base: position 20,588 of record CBIHNZ010000015.1, on the reverse strand, counting down.
GCGTTGCTCTCGGCGTCCGCCTTGAACCAGATCTCGTCCTCGACGACGATCGCGAAGATCGTGCCGTCGAGATAGAGCGTCGCGCCGCCCATCATCCGCCGCATCGTCATGCTGCCGAGCGGCTCCAGCGCTTCCTGCACCCATTCGACGAGGCCCGTATCGAACGCCATCAGTGCGCCGTGATCTTGAGCCCGGCGATGCAGGCCACCACGCCCAAGATCAGCAGCGAGCGGATCACCGTGAACGGCTCGCCGAACCAGATCATCCCGACGATCACGGTGCCGAGCGCGCCGATCCCGCCCCACACGGCATAGGCGGTGCCCATGGGGATGCTGCGCGCCGCCACCTCCAGCAGTCCCATCGACAGCGTGACCGAGGCAAGGAAACCCAGCGTCCATGGAATATTGCGAAATCCTTCGACGAAGCGAAGGCAGGTGGTGAAGCCCACCTCGAAGAAGCCGCCCAGGATCAGCAGCGCCCAGGCCATCAGCTACGCCCCGCGAGCGCGGTCAGTGCATCGCCCGAAACGCGCTGCACGGTCCATTCGTCCATCGCCTGCGCGCCCATCGCCCGATAAAAGTCGATCGCGGGCGTGTTCCAGTCGAGCACCGCCCATTCGAACCGGCCGCAGCCGCGATCGAGCGCGATACCGGCGAGATGCTGAAGCAGGGCCTTGCCGGCACCTGCGCCTCGCGCATCGGGCGTGACGTACAGATCCTCCAGATAGATGCCGGGCTTGCCGGTCCAGGTCGAGAAATTGTGGAAGAACAGCGCGAAGCCCACGGGTTTGCCGTCGAGTTCGGCGATCACGCTCTCGGCGACGCCGCGCTCGAACAGGGCTTCGTGCAGCATCGCCTCGGTTGCGATCACGGCATCGGGCTCGCGCTCATATTCGGCAAGCTCGCGCACCAGCTGCAGGATCAGCGGCACGTCGGTAGGCGTTGCGGGACGAATTTGGATCAAGGCAGTGCGACCTCCGCTTCATGGGCCATGGTTTCGGGCTTGCGGCGCGCCGCCGCGATGCAGCCGCCGACGATCAGCGCCGCGCCTGCCAGCGTATAGAGCGACAGTCCCTCGTCGAATATCAGCCAGCCGAACAACGCCGCCCATAGGAACGAGGTATATTCGGTGGGCGCCAGATAGCTCGCCGGTGCGCGGGCATAGGCCCAGGAAAGCAGGGCAAGCGACACGCCTCCCAGCGACGCCGCCAGCAGAACCGGCGGCACCTGAGCAGCCGGCGGCACCGTGGCAAGCCAGGGTGCGGCGAGCGCGAGCGACGCGACGACAAATATGCTCTGGTAGAAGGCGACTTCGGCGGGCTTTGCGACCAGCGACTGCTGACGCATCAGGATGATGTTCCAGGCATAGCAGACCGCAGAGCAGAGGATCGCGATGGCGCCGAGCAGCGCCTCCTCCCCCAGCTCCGCCTGCGCCTGGCCGAGCAGGATCACGCCGACGCCCAGGCTCGCAACCAGCGACGCGCCAATCGCGGCGCGCGACAGCTGCTCCTTGAGCAGCACCGCGGCGAGGAATTGGGCAAGCAGCGGCGCGATATAGGTGAGCGCGATCGCCTGAGCCATCGGCACCCGCGCCAGCCCCCAGAAGAACAGGACCGCCATTACCGCCGACACGACGCCGCGCACCGCGTGGAGGCGCATCGCCGCCCGGCTGGGCCGTGCGGGGCGGAGCGCGGCATAGATCATGCCCGCCAGGATCAGCGTCACGAAGATGCGCCAGAACAGGGCGTTATAGGTGCCGAGCTGCAGCGTCAGCAGCTTCATCACGGCGTCCATCGCCGAATAGAGCGCGATGCCGAGCGCCCCGATGGCGAAGGCGAAGGCGGGCGAGCGCTTCATCGGCCGCGCCGCCGCGTCATGGGCAGGAAGCGGACGATCCAGTGATCGGCAACCATCAGCAGCACGCCCGCCAACAGGATTGCGGCCGCGATCGCCGAGACGATCCCGGCGATGTCCGGACGATAGGCGGCGATGGTGAAGAGCCGCAGCCCGAGCAGCAGTACCGACACCAATGCCAGCCGCCGCAGCCATCGCGCAGTCCAGCCGGCCCAGCCCGACGCGCCCAGCGCGCTCAGGATCAGGTAGCGACCGCCAAACAGGATCGCGGCGAGCATCACCGTGTCGCCCAGAACCGCGATCGGCTGTGGCGCGGGCGTCACTCCGCGGCTTGGGCGGACGCGCTCTCGGCGGCCTCGATCTCCGCCGCCTTGGCCTCGACCAGCTTGACGATATGCTCGACCATGTCCGCATCCTGGACATGATGGTCGGTCACGCCCGAGAGATAGACCATGTGCTTGCCGGCGCCGCCGCCGGTGATGCCGATATCGGTCTCGCGCGCTTCGCCGGGGCCGTTGACGACGCAGCCGAGCACCGAAAGCGACATCGGCGTGCGGATATGCTGGAGCCGTTCCTCGAGCGCCTGGACGGTGCGGATCACGTCGAACCCCTGACGCGCGCAGCTCGGGCACGAGACGACGCGCACGCCGCGGTTGCGGATACCGAGCGCCTTGAGGATCTCGAAGCCGACGCGGACCTCTTCCTCGGGCTCGGCCGAAAGCGAGACGCGGATCGTGTCGCCGATGCCGAACCAGAGCAGCGATCCGATACCGATCGACGACTTGACCGTGCCGCCGACGAACCCGCCTGCCTCGGTGATGCCGAGGTGCAGCGGGCAATCGACCTGGTCGGCGAGCTGCTGATAGGCAGCGACCGCAAGGAACAGGTCGCTGGCTTTCACTGCGACCTTGAATTCGTGGAAATCGCGGTCCTGGAGCAGCTTGATATGGTCGAGCGCGGATTCGACCAGCGCCTCGGGACAGGGCTCGCCATATTTCTCGAGCAGGTCCTTCTCGAGACTGCCCGCGTTGACGCCGATGCGGATCGCGCAACCATTGGCCTTGGCGGCGTTCACGACTTCGTTCACCCGCTCGGCCGAACCGATATTGCCGGGATTGATGCGCAGGCAGGCCGCGCCGGCATCCGCGGCTTCCAATGCACGCTTGTAGTGGAAATGGATGTCGGCGACGATCGGCACGCGCGCGGCGCGGACGATCTGCTTGAGCGCCGCGGTCGATTCCACGTCGGGGCACGACACGCGAATGATGTCGGCGCCGGCCTCCTCGCAGCGGCGGATCTGATCGATCGTCGCCTTGGCGTCGGAGGTTGCGGTGTTGGTCATCGTCTGCACGGTGACGGGCGCATCGCCGCCTACGGGGACGTTCCCCACCATGATCTGGCGGCTGGGCCGCCGGACGATATCGCGCCAGGGTCTTACGGACATGTGCCGCTTATAGGGATTGCGATCCGCTACGACTAGGCCGAGCGGCAAAATCGGCCGAATCACCCATGAATCTGCATCATTGCGCAGGAATCCGTTCCGGTCGGCGCGCCTTTGATGTAAAGGCCGTTAACCACGCAGCCGAGGGAGCGGATTTATGCATCGTTTGATGAAGTTGGCGGCTTCTTTGATGATCGCGGTGTTTGCGGGCTCAGTAGCCCAGGCCCAGACCTATTCGGGGACTTTCACCGGGGTGGTCACCACCTCACAAATAGTCGACCATCCCTTCGTCAGCCCCGACATCGTCTACGACTTCAACGGCCAGACGATCACCGGGACCTTCACTGTCGATCTATCCGGCGGTTTCACCAACGGTAGCTATAGCAGCGCTCTGCCCAGCTTCGGCTTCGGCGGTCTGGGCAGTGATTCGGATGATGACAGTTTCGACTGGGCCAGCTTCTCGGCGCTCGGAGGGATCGGGTCGCTCCGCGTCGATCCCAATCTGATCGGGATCGACAGCTCGGCCTCGTTCACCATCGACTTCAACCTGGCCGCGCTGAACAATCCGCTGATCCCGCTGATCGGAAGCGGCACGTACAATTTCTACTATAATCAGGGCGGATCGACCGGCGGCGACCTGGACGGCTTTATCAATTTCGCGGTGACGGGCGGCACGCTGGTGGGGGTAGTGCCCGAACCCGCGGCCTGGGCGATGCTGATCGGGGGGATGTTCGCGGCCGGCGGGATGATGCGGAGAACAAGGCAACAGGCGAAAATCCGCGTTGCCTGACCGCACATTGCTGGCGAAAGCACGGGCTGGCGGGGTATAGTGCGCGAAATACGGGGGTGGATCATGAAGATTCTGGCGAAGATGATCTGCGCGGCTTTGCTTTCGCTTCCTATCCCCGCCGCAGCGCAGGCATTCTACTTCGGCCTTGGCGGAACCATAACTTCGTCACAGATCAGCGACTCTGGTACATCGTCCACGTACAATTTTGATGGGATACCAATGGTCTCCGACATCGTGATGTATGGTGGCGGAGGATATGTTTTTGGATCTTACGGCGCCGGAATTGTTGGTCCGAATTTCGTTTTTACCGGATCCGGTGCGAACGACGATTCCAATCCATTCGATTTCGCTACTTTTACGCATATCGGAAATGTCGAAACGCTGACGATAAACCCCGATCTGACGAGCACCGGCAGTTGGGCGATTTTCTCGCTTGCCCTCAATATACCGCCGATCGATAATCCACACGGTCTGGTTACCGGGACCGGCAGTTACCATTTCTTCTACAATGGTGGCGGAACGGCGGGTGGAGATCTTGGCGGCTATCTCAACTTCACGGTGGCCGGCAGCATGTCTGGCGATGTGCCCGAACCCCAGATCTGGGTGACGCTGATCGGCGGGATGTTCGCCGCAGGCGGAGCGGTGCGGCGCAAGCGCCGGACGGCGGTCAAGCCTATCGCTAACCCTTCGCTTACCGTTCCCGCCTAAAAGAGCCTGCGCCGATTTGTGCGCAGCGCCTCGAGGCGGGGACCCAGCCTTTTGAAGATCGAATCGGCCAGCAGTTTCGAAAGGGCCCGCAGCCAACGCCATTACGGGATGGACTGGCTGCGCATTGCCGCGTTCGCACTGCTGATCTTCTATCATATCGCGATGGTGTTCGCGCCCTGGCCCTGGGTGATCAAGACCGCGCACAGCTATCCCGCGCTGATCCCGCCGATGGCGCTGCTGACGCCGTGGCGGCTGCCCTTGCTGTTCGCCGTTTCGGGCTACGCCTCGCGCAAGCTGTTCGACCGTTCGGGCGGCGCGCCCGCATTCGCCCGTTCGCGTGCCTCGCGGCTGCTGATCCCGCTCGCCTTCGGCATGGCGGTGATCGTGCCGCTGGAGATGTGGGTGCGCGTGGCCGAGCATGGCTATGCGCATGGCTATCTCCATTTCTGGGCGCTCGACTATTGGCGGATCGACAGCCTGAACGGCATCGCCTTTCCGAGCTGGGAGCATCTCTGGTTCCTCGCCTATCTCGCCACCTACACTTTCCTGCTGACCGCGGTGCTCGCCTGGCGCGGGCCGCGGGTGCTTGCCGGGCTGGACCGGCTGGCGAACTGGCTGGCCCAGGAGCGGCGCCTGCTCTGGGTGCCGATCGTGGTGCTCGCCATCGCGCGCCTCTCGCTGCTGTTCGTCGCGCCCGAGCATCAGGGGCTGGTGAGCGACTGGGGCGGGCATTCGCAATATCTGCCCGAATTCCTGTTCGGATTCATGCTGGCAGGGGCGCCGCAGCTCTGGCCGGCGCTGGCCCGCGCCCGGAAGCCCGCGCTCGCGGTGGCGGCGCTCGCCGCGGTGCCGGTGCTCGTGGTCGAGATCAACTATCCCGGCGCGGCCGTGCCGTCGCACGAGGTGATGGCGCTCGACCGCGCCGCGCGCGCGGCGATGGCCTGGGCGATGATCCTCGCGCTGTTCCACGTCGCCGAGACCTGGTGGAACCATGACCATCCCTGGCGCAAGACGCTCGCCGAGGCGGTCTTCCCCTTCTACATCGTCCACCATCCGGCGATCGTGCTGATCGCCTGGTACACGATGCCGCTGAGTCTCGCGCCCGGCATACAGTTCGCGCTGCTGCTGGGCGGCACCGTGGCGACCTGCCTCGCCACCTATCTGGTCGGACGGCGGATCGGCTGGCTCAGGCCGCTGATCGGGCTGTCACCCAAGCCCGCCACGAAAGCGCCGGCTGCCGCGGAGTGTCGTCCCGTCGGCTAGAAACACGGCAAAGTCGCCGCTCCGCTCGGTCTCGATCCTCTCGATAGCGGTACGACGAACAATACGCCCCCGATGAATCCGCACGAACCGCGACCCCAGCGTCTCGGTCAGGGCCGCGAGCGTCGAACGGTGGAGCAGGATGCGCGAACCCCAGGCAATCTCGACATAATTGCCCGCCGATGCCGCCCAATCGATCGCATCGACCGGCACATGATGGGTCACATTCCCGTCGGGGACGAGGATGACGTCATCCGGCGCCTTTATCGGTTCCGCGCGCGACAGCCACCAGAACGCGAAGACGAGGAAGGCCGCCAGCAGGACATAGGTCGCGGCATCCTTGCGATACTCGTAGAGCAGCCGCTCGCCGATCTCGCCAGAGCCATATTCCTCGCCCATTGCGCGATAGATGCCGACACGCAGCGTGATCATCCCCAGGACATGGATGACCGACAGCGGCACCGTCGCAGCGGCATGCACGGCGACCGCCCAGGGCCAGTCCAGCCGCGGCGGCCGCGCGCGGGCAACAATCCAGCCGATCACCGGCAGCAACGCGATCCACAAGACCACGCTGGTCAGTTCCCAGATAAGGACATGGAGCGTCGTCTGCGGGCGCCCGGCACTGGCGAAATCGGCCAGCGAGGTCGCGGTGTTCACATAAACCTGGAGGCTGGTGAAGGCGACGAAGACGAGCACGAGCAGTGCGACGCGATTCCGGCATGCACCGCTCGTCCCACTCCACCCACCGTTCGTCCCTGCCGGTTTTTCCGTCATCCCTCGCCGCCCGCCGCTCCTCCCTTCCCGATACCGGGCCCCTGCCCCCGCGGCTAGCCATCGTCCGTCAAACGGAGGTTCGCTATGGAACGGCATTACGGAATGGACTGGCTTCGGATCGGCGCGTTCGCGCTACTGATCCTCTATCATGTCGGCATGGTCTTCGTGCCCTGGGGCTTTCATGTGAAGACCGCCGCGCCCGCCGACTGGGTGGCGGTGCCGATGCTCTTCACGAATGCATGGCGGCTGATGCTGCTCTTCCTCGTCTCGGGGTTCGCGAGCCGCGCGCTGCTCGCCAAGTCGCCTGGCGTGGGCAGGTTCCTCGGCAACCGCAACGCGCGGCTGCTGATCCCGCTCGTCTTCGGCATGGCGGTTATCGTGCCGCCGCAGAGCTGGGTCGAACTGGTCACCCAGCACGGCTATGCCCACGGGCTCGGCTGGTTCTTCGTGCACGATTATTTCCGCTTCGCCGCGCTCGACGGGATCATCCTGCCGACCTGGAACCATCTGTGGTTCGTGGTCTATCTCTGGGCCTATACGCTCGTGCTCGGCGTGTTGCTGATGCTGCCGCGTCCGGAGCGGCTCCAGGCCTGGTTCGACCGCGCCTTCGGCGGTGCCGGAGCGCTCTGGATCCCGCTCGCTTATCTGCTGCTGTTCCAGGTCCTTCTTTTCCGCCGCGGCGAGGAGACGCACGACCTAGTGCGCGACGGCGTAGCGCACCTCGCCTATTTCCCCGCCTTCCTGTTCGGCTTCGGCCTTGCCGGTTCGCGGCGGACCATGGCGGCGCTGGCCCGCGGATGGCCGCTGGCGGCGACACTGGCACTCGCCGGCTATGCAATCGTCGCGGGGGTCGAGATCCGCTGGCCCGGCGACACCGTCGGACCGCGCTGGGCAGGCTATGCGTTCCGCACGGCGCGCGAGGTGCAGACCTGGGCCAGCATCGCCGCGCTGATCGGGCTCGCCGAGCGCTATCTCAACCGTGACACCAGCTGGCGGGCGACGCTGACCGAGGCGGTGTTCCCCTTCTACATGATCCACCAGACGATGATCGTGCTCGTCCAATATGCGCTGCTGCCCTATGGCCTGCATCCGGTAGTCGAGTTCGCGATCCTGGTCGCCGCAACCGTCGCAGGATGCTGGCTGTTCTATCTGGCGGGCCGCGAGATTTCGTGGTTGCGGCCGCTGATCGGGCTGCGGCCACGGCTGGCGGCGCGCAACCGATCTGCTAGGGAGGCGGCGCCCGCTCTCGAAATGCCGTGAGGCGCCTTACCTGTTCCTGCCCGGAGCCCGCCGATGTCGAGTGCCGCCACTGCCGAAGACCAGCCCGGCTGGACCCTGGTGATCCATGGCGGCGCCGGCATCATCGAGAGAGGCAGGGTCACCCCCGAGCAGGAAGCAGGCGCCAGGGCCGGACTCGATGCGGCGCTCGACGCCGGATCGAAGGTTCTGGCGGACGGCGGGACGGCGCTCGATGCGGTACAGGCGGCGGTCGAGGTGCTCGAGGACGATCCGCACTTCAACGCCGGGCGCGGCGCGGTGTTCACCTGGGAAGGCCGCAACGAGCTCGACGCGGCGATCATGGACGGCAGCACCCGCGACGCCGGCGCAGTGTCGAGCACGACCACGACGCGCCACCCGATCGCCGCTGCACGCGCGGTGATGGCGAACAGCCCGCACGTCATGCTCTCGGGCGCCGGCGCCGACCAGTTCGCGCGGGAGCAGGACCTGGAGCAGGTCGACAACAGCTGGTTCGGCACCGTCGAGCGCCGCGGGCAGCTCGACAAGATGAAGGCCAATGACGCGGGCGACTGGTTCGATGTCGACCTGAAATATGGCACGGTCGGCGCGGTAGCGATGGACGCGCACGGCCATGTCGCCGCCGCCACCTCCACCGGCGGGCTGACCGGCAAGCGCTGGGGGCGGATCGGCGACTCCCCGATCATCGGCGCCGGCACCTATGCCGACGACCGCGCCTGCGCCGTCTCGGCGACCGGCGCCGGCGAGTTCTTCATCCGCGAAGGCGTGGCCCACGAGATCTGCGCACGGGTGCGCTTCCTGGGCGAAAACCTGCAGCAGGCGGCGGACACGGTGATGTCCGACACAAAGGCACTGGGCGGCACCGGCGGGGTGATCGTCGCCAGCCCGAATGGCGAGATGGCCTGGAGCTTCAACACGCCCGGCATGTATCGCGGCAAAGCATCTTCCGGCGGCGAACGCATCGTCGCGCTCTATGGAGACGACCAGTGAAGCGCATCCTCGTCCTTCTCGCCGCGCTGATCGGCTTCGCCAGCCCGGCGCAGGCCTATTGGGAATATGGCCATCAAACCGTGGCCGCGATCGCCTACAAGAACGTGACCCCGCAGGTGCGCGCCGCGATCCGCCGGATGCTCGCCGAATCGGGGCCGCTGCTCGATACGCCCCAATGCCCGACCGGAACGATCGAACAGGCGAGCGTGTGGGCGGACTGCGTCAAGAAGCTCGGCGACCGGTTCCGCTATGCCTATGCCTGGCACTTCCAGGACGTGAACATCTGCCGCCCGTTCGACCTGAAGACGCCTTGCAAGGACGGCAATTGCGTTTCGGCGCAGATCGAGCGCGACGTGAAGATGCTGCGGGACAAGAGCCTGCCGCTCCGCGACCGGGTCCAGGCACTGGTCTTCCTGATCCACTTCGTCGGCGACCTGCACCAGCCGCTCCATGCCGGCGAGATGGACGACCAGGGCGGCAACAAGCTGAAGGCGAGCTACGGCATCTATTCGACCGAGCGGCTCAACCTCCACTCGATCTGGGACGGGCTGCTGGCCGAACGCGCGATCTCGACCTCGCCTTCGCTGGTGCGCACCTATAGCGCCGCCGAGCGCCGGCCGATCCAGGCCGGCACGGTCGAAGACTGGAGTCGCGAGAGCTGGAAGGTCGCGCACGACGTGGTCTACCAGAGCGCCCTCGGCCATGATCCGTGCGTCGGCCCGGAGGGACGCGCCAAGCTCGACGAGGCGACGATCGCGTCGCTGGTTCCCGCGGCGCGGCTCCAGGTCGAACGCGGCGGGCTGCGGCTCGCCAAGCTGCTGAACGAGGCGCTGGGCTGAAGCGCCGAGTCGCCGTGGAAAGCGGTAGCCGGTTACCCCAAGTTGACGAAGATTAGCTGTTCAACGCGCACGCGCGCCTGCGCGCGCGGGCGCGAGAACCAGTGCAGTATATTCGCGATGAGAAAGAACCTGCCGAGACAAGCAGGCGAAATCCTACATTGCAAGCCGGCCGTCAGCCTTCAGTCCGGATCGCCCCAGCGCCAGCGCCAGCCGCCATCGGTCTTGGCCCAGCAGAGCCACAGGAAGCCGAGCACCAGCGGGGCCAGCAAGATGAGAAATGCCGGGCGGCCATGTTCGGCGAGATTGGCGAGCATCGCGGCCCCGGCGACCATCAGCGCGGTGGCGAGCCAAGCCTGCCATGTCACCGGCACCGCGCCCAAACCGAACTTCTTCGGCTTGAACCAATAGCCGGGACGGATGCGAAAATAATCGCGGACCGGACTGGGCTTCATGACAGCGACACTCCGATACCGATCGTGAGCAGGATCGCGACCGCCACCAGCGCCCACGGGCGCCGCGCGGGCGAGGTAAAGATAGCGATCATTTGCCTTTCTCCTTATTTTCGGCCGGAAGCGACATGCGGAACAGGACGGCGATGAAGACCGCGGTCGATGCGACGAGCAAAATCGCGAAGGTGATCCAGCGAGGCACCGAGGGCGGCTGCCGACCCGTAAGCAGGGCCAGGCCGGGGACGATGCCGACGAACAGGCAATAGCCGATCACCACCCACCAGCCCTCAGGCGAGCAAGGATTGATCTTGTAGCGGGTGCGCGACGCACCCGCACGAACCAGGGCTTGCCGCCGCCGGGCAAACGAGGCTCGCTCACTCGGTTTCATCCTTCTGCCTGGGCGGACGTCCCCGCTTCGCCCGCACCGGATCGGCCAGCTTGACGCCGCGCCTGCCCAGCGCCTCGCGCAGCAGGCATTCGACCTGGGCGTTGACGCTCCTGAGGTCGCTCGCCGCCGAGCGTTCGATCGCCGCGTAGAGCGCGGGATCGAGGCGCAGCGGGAACGCCTTTTTCTGCGGGGGGACCGACACGTCTCAACGCCTATTGATAGAGCGAGCCCGCATTGACGATCGGCTGGGTGTCGCGTTCGCCGCACAGCACGACCATCAGGTTCGAGACCATTGCCGCGCGCCGCTCGTCGTCGAGCTCAACCACGTTCTTCGCCGAGAGCTGCGCGAGCGCCATCTCGACCATGCCGACCGCACCCTCGACCAACGTCGTGCGCGCCGCGACCACCGCCTGCGCCTGCTGGCGCCGCAGCATCGCCCCGGCGATCTCCTGCGCATAGGCGAGATGGGTAAAGCCGCATTCGTCGACGGTGATGCCGGCGACGGTGAGCCGCGCGATCAGCTCCTGGCGCAGCTCGGCGCCGACCTGATCGTGATTGCCACGCAGCGTAATCTCCTGATGCTCGAAATCGTCATAGGGATAGCGCGAACCGATCGTGCGCACCGCTGCCTCGATCTGAACCATGACGAACGCCTTGTAGTCGTCGACGTCGAACAGCGCCTGCGCCGTATCGGTTACGCGCCACACCACCTGCGCCGCCATCTCGATCGGATTACCGCGCAGATCGTTCACCTTGATCCGCTCCGAGATCATGTTGTTGGCGCGCACCGACAGCTTCTTCTTGCCCAGCCACAGCGCTGCCCAACGCAGTCCGGTATTGCGATCGGTGCCCTTATAGTCGCCGAACAAGGTGATCACGACCGCCTGGTTGGGCTGGAGCAGGTAGAACCCCGCCAGCACGAAGATGAAGACCAGGATCGAGGCGAGCAGCCAGCTCACCACGATGATGTCCGCCATGCGATCGATCTGGGTGATCGAGGCGATCCCGGCGACGAATGCGATCAGCAGCACGAGCAGCATGCCATAGCCGCTCATCGTGCTGGCCGACGTCTCGCTGCTTTGTCGCAACGCCGATGCCTGAACCCGAACGTCCGTCATCAAACCCTCCTGTAAATATGATATCGTATTTATATCGCCTACAGGTGAGTCGCAAGCGGAATCGGCGGGGATGATTTCGGCGGAGAGCCGCGGGGCAGCTGCCTCCATTCTTCGTCATCCCGACCCCTTCGATTGCCCGCAAGGCAGGCGCTCAGGACAGGCTTGTGCCGGAGTCCCTGTCATCGAGTGCACGGCTTCCAAAGCTCGACCATCTGCCCCAGCCGCCTGGCGGGCCCCGGAACAAGTCCGGGGTGACGGTAATTTTGCGGCGGGCACGAAAAAGGCCGCCGGAGCGAACTCCGGCAGCCCATTCGTGCAGTATTGGCGTAATCAGTTCAGGACGATCGTCACCGCGCGGCGGTTCTGCGCCCAGCTCTGCTCGTCCGATCCCAGCGCGATCGGGCGTTCCTTGCCATAGCTGATCGTCGTGATCCGCGAGGCCGCGACGCCGCGTGCGGCGAGATAGTTCTTCGCCGAGTTGGCACGGCGATCGCCGAGCGCGAGGTTGTACTCGCGCGTGCCGCGCTCGTCGCAATGGCCCTCGATCGTGATGCGCACATCGGGATGCGCGGCGAGCCAGGTCGCCTGGCTGTTGAGGATGCCCTGCGCCTCAGCGTCGATATCATACTGGTCCAGCGAGAAATGGACCGTGTCGCTGGTCACTTCGCGCCGGAACTGCTCGGCGAGCGAGCTCATCGTCTGGCCTTCGTTGTTGCCGTAATTGCCGTCGGGCTGGGCCGGCGGCTGCTCGGTCGGTGCCGGCGGCAGCACCTTCGGCGGCTTCTTGGCGCAACCCGCGGTCGCCATGAGCGCCGTAGCCATCAGCAGGCTGGTCGTCATCTTGGCCATCTCTGTTCCTCCTTCTTGTTTGGATAAATTCGTTTCACCTGCGTATTACGCGCAGGTTTCAACTTTGGTTTCAGGGCCGGATCGGCCCCCAGTTCGGATCCGAGCCATCGAGCGGCGTCGGCACCTTTCGGGTGGCCGAGCCGGTGAGATCGACCGTCCACAGGTCGGGTCGCCCCGAACCTTGCGCCGCGCGGAAAAACATCAGCACGCGACCGTTGGGCGACCAGGTCGGCCCTTCGTCGCCCCAGCTGTTGGTGAGCAGATGCTCACCGCCGCCGCTGGGGTTCATCACGCCGATGCGGAACGCGCCGCCGCCGATGCGGGTGAACGCGATCTGGTCGCCGCGCGGGCTCCATACCGGCGTGGCGTAGCGCCCGCCACCGAAGCTGATGCGGCGCTGGTTGCCGCCGTTCGCATCCATCACATAGAGCTGTTGGCTGCCGCCGCGATCGCTCTCGAACACGATCTTCGACCCGTCGGGCGAATAGCTGCCGCCGGTGTCGATACCGGGTGAGGTGGTGAGCCGCTGCGGATCGCCGCCGCTCGATGCCACGCGGTAGATGTCGGTGTTACCGGCCTGCGCCATCGAGAAGATCACCGAGCGCGCATCGGGCGACCAGTGCGGCGCGAAGTTCAGGCTGACATTGGAGACGAGCACCCGATCGCTGCGCGAACCGAGATCATAGATGTGGATCGACGGGCGATTTTTCTCATAGCTCATGTAGAGGATCGCGTTCTGCCGGGGCGAGAGCCGCGGTGTCAGCACGATCGACTGGCCGTTGGTGAGGAAACGGTGATTGGCGCCGTCCTGATCCATGATCGCGAGCTGCTTGCGGCGGCGGTTCTTCGGGCCCTGCTCGGCGATATAGACGACCTGGCTGTCGAAATAGGGACCCTCGCCGGTGAGACGGGTGTAGATCGCATCGGCGCATTTGTGCGCGGCGCGGCGCCAGTCGCCGGGCGAGACGACGAAGCCCTGGCGGATCAGCTCGGTGCGCGAGGCGACATCATAGAGATAGCAGCCGACGGTGAGCGAGCCATTCCCGTTGGCGCGGACATAGCCCTGGACCAGCGCCTGCGCGCCGGTACCGCCCCAGCGGTCATAGGCCGGCGCGGTGACTTCATTGTACGCGACCGGAAACAGGCGATCGGCCGAGAGCGGCGTGAACAGCCCCGAATTGCGCAGATCGTTGGTAATGATCTCGGACAGCTTCTGCCCCATCACGTCGGTCGCGCCGGCAGCGGTGCTGGCGACGGCATTGGTCGGCATCACCGGGATGGCGATCGGCATCGGCGCCGAAATGCCGCCGACGATGTCAATGACGGGCTCGTCCTGTCCGGCGGGAGGCGTGGCCTGCGCGCCGGCCGGGGGCGCTGCGGGCTGCGGCGCGTCCTGCGCGTGCGCGACGCCCGCGATGCAGATGGCGGCTAGCGCCAGATATCCAAATTTCATCATCCCCATCCTTATCCAGGCAATTTGTAGCTAAAGGGCAGGCTCTTCCATCCCCTGGGGACGTCGTAGAGCGCATCGGGAAGACCGTGCACAGGCGAACATCCCCTGAAAGTCGCGATCGCCAGATCCTTGACGCGTTCGACATAGCGGCTGTTGCCGCCGTCATTGCCCTGCACACCCGTGATAACCGGATTTCCCGCGAGCGATCCGTCACGGTTGAAGTTCACCGTCAGCAGAATCTTGATGTTTTCCGCGCCGGGTCCCGGCGTCACCTGACGATTGGCGCAGGGCTGGATCTGACGCGCGATCAGGGCGCGGAAGCTGGCGACTTCCGTTGCGGAGGCGCTGCTCGCCGGCGGCGTGATCGCGGTGCTGTTGGTCTTGTTGTTCGACTTGCCGATATCGAGCCCGTCGAGATTGCCCGTCGGCCTTACCGGCTTGTTGGTCGGTTTGGCAGGCGTCTTGGCCGGGGCGGCGGTCACCGGCTTGGCCGGGGGGGCCGGCTTGGCATTGGGCGCGGGGACCGGCTTGGGCGGGGTCGGCTGCGGCTTGGCGATGGGCTGAGGCTCGACCGCAGGCTCGGGCGGCGCGACGTCGGGTTCGACCGGCGCTTCGACCGGCGACTTCTTCGCGGCCAGCTCCTCATGGCTGATCACCGGTGCGCTGGTCTCCATGCCGATATCATCGGACAGCGACACCTCGATCGGCACGCTCTTCAGCTTGAGCGGATTGGGCGTGGCGAGGAAGCCGACCGACAACAGGCCGAACAGGACGACATGTCCTGCCAGCGCCACCGTCAGCCCGGCCCCCTCGGAACGATCGATCACGGATTGCTCCCCGGATCGGTGAGCAGCGAGACGCGGTTGAGCCCGGCGCGGTTGAGCTCGCCCATCACGCGCATGATCTTGCCATAGCCCAGGCCCTGATCACCGCGGAGATAGATCGCCGCGGGCTTGCCGTCGGGGCCAAGCTTGGCGGCGATGCCTTCCAGCTTCGCGGGCAGCGCGGCATCCGCGACCTGCTCGTTGTCGATGAACACCTGGCCCTTGTCGTCGATCGAGATCTGGACGGGCTTCTGCTCCTGGTCGAGCGCCTTGGCGCGGCTCTCCGGCAGGTTCACCGGCACGCCCGCGGTGAGCAGGGGCGCGGTGACCATGAAGATGATCAGGAGCACCAGCATGACGTCGACCAGCGGCGTCACGTTGATCTCCGCCATCGGCTGGCGCCGGCCGTGGCCGCGCTTGGAGGGAAGGTGCATGGCCATGTTCTAGGCCTCCATCTCCAGCCGGCGGCTGAGCGTGGCATGGAAACCGTCGGCGAAACGGTTGAGGCGCTGCTCGACGCGGTTCACGGCATGGCTGTAGCGGTTGTACGCGATCACCGCAGGGATGGCGGCGAACAGGCCGATGGCGGTGGCGAACAGCGCCTCGGCGATGCCCGGCGCGACCACGGCGAGCGACGAACTCTTGGCCGCGGCGATGCCGGTGAAGCTGCGCATGATGCCCCAGACCGTGCCGAACAGGCCGACGAACGGCGCGACCGAGCCGACGGTGGCGAGGAAGTTGAGCCGATCGGCGAGGCGATCGATCTCCTGCGCGACCGTGGCGCCCATCGCGGTCGCGAGGCGCTCGCGCGTGCCCTCGCGGTCGATCGACTTGCCCGAGGTCGAGCGGCGCCATTCGGTGACCCCCGCGCCGAAGACGCGCGCGATCGGCTGGTCGCGCCCCGCGGTGCGGCGGTGGAACTCGTCGATATCGTCGGCCTCGCGATATTCGCGCTCGAACGTGTCGATCGCGCTGCGCACGCTGCTCGCGCGAAAGCCGAAGCTCAGGATGATCGTCCAGGTCCACAGGCTGGCAAGAAGCAAGCCGAGCATGACGACCTTCACGACGATATCCGCCTGCAGGAACAGGCCGATCGGCGACATCGTGGTGGCGTCGGTACTGATGAATTCCATGAGCGCTCAGCTCTCCTTCCAGATCAGAGGTTCGAACGCCACCACCCAGGCCGGGGGCTGACGCCGCGGCCGCCCGGACGGGGAGACGAACGCCGCCTCGACCTCCGCTTCGGCCAATATGGTTTCCCCGCGCATGACTCGTTGCTGAATATGAACGGACGCGGCGCGCATGTGGGTAAGACGACTGAGGACGATCAGTTCCTCACCCAGCCGCGCGGGCGCGTGATAGCGGATATGCATGTCGCGGATCGCATAGGCGCCCTCGCCCGCCTCGAACACGGCGCGCTGGTCGATCCCGGCGCACTCCAGCATGTCCGAGCGGGCACGCTCCATGTAGCGCAGATAATTGGCGTGATAGACAACGCCGGTCAGATCGGTGTCCTCGAAATAGATGCGCAGCGCGAAGCGATGCTCGAGCCCGTCGAAGCGGCCGGCGGGTGCATGGTCGGCGCGGTCCATGGCGGGCTCCTAACCCAGCGACTCCCCCAGAGGAACCCCTGCAAGGGGGTATTGCATCCATGTAACGTATGGGTTACATGTAACCTATGAGTTACCACAGGAGAACCCGATGACGACTGGAAATGCGGACATTGTCGAGCGTGCGGCATGGGGGCGGGCCCGCGCCGCCACGGTGATGGCGATGGTGTTCGTCGTGGCCCAAGCGGGCAGTTTTCACGACGACCTGCCGCTCAACCGGCCCCAGACGCTGCAACTTTCGGCCTGGATCGTGTGGGCGGCTGCCCTGCTCTTCTTCCTGGTATGGGGTGGCGGGCTCCTACGCGGGGCGAAGATGCGCGCGGTGCTCAACGACGAGACCACGCTCGACCATCGGCGCCGGGCGATGGTGGTAGGCTTCTGGGGCGCGCTCGGCACGGCGTTCCTCGTCTTCGTCGCCAGCTTCTACGAACCGATCACGGCGCGCGAGGGCGTGCGGCTGGTGATCACCCTCTCGATCGCGCTGGCGCTGCTGCGCTTCGGCACGCTGGAGCGGCGGGCGCTGAAGGGAGAGGCGGCATGATCGCCGATCCAGTCGCCAAGGCCGAGCGGCTGGGCCGGGCCCGCAGCATCCTGTTCTACCTGCTCGCCGCGGCGTTCGTCGCCAGCACCTTGCTGGGGCTGCACCGGATCGAGACGGCCGAGAGGCTGGGCGTATGGCTGGTGCTCGCGGCGCTGGTCGCGGCCAATCTGACGCCGTTCGGCGGATGGCTCCAGCCCGGTGCGGTGACCCGGCTGCTCAATGACGAGACGACGCGGGCCCATCGGCGGACCAGTCTGGTGGCCGGCTTCTGGGCGGCGGCGCTGGCCGGAATGGCACTGACCGTCGCAGGCGGCGCGCTTGCGCTCAACGGATCGCAGGCCGCGCGGCTGATCCTGACGGCCTGCCTGTCGACCGGCCTGATCTGCTTCGCCACGCTAGAGCTGCGCGCGGCCAATGGCTGAGCGGCTCGCCAATGGACTGAAGGACGAACGCACCCGGCTGGGGCTCACCCAGGCGGACCTGGCCGAGCGGATCGGAGTCAGCCGCAAGACGATCAACACGGTGGAGAACGGCGTGTTCGTCCCCTCCACGCTCCTCGCCCTCAAGCTCGCCGCGGCGCTGGGCAAGCCGGTCGAGCAGATCTTCTGGATCGAGAGCTAGTCGAACAGCCCGTCCTGGGTGGAGGCGGGCGGGTTGAGCCCGAGATGCTTCCACCCGGCGGCATTCAGGCATCGGCCCCGCGCGGTGCGGGCGATCATGCCGATCTGGATCAGATAGGGTTCGATCACCTCCTCGATCGTGTCACGTGGCTCGGACAGGCCTGCGGCGAGCGTCTCCACCCCCACCGGGCCGCCCTTGTAGATATCGGCGATCATCATGAGGTAGCGCCGGTCCATCGCGTCGAGGCCGAGCGCATCGACTTCCAGCCGGGTGAGCGCCGAATCCGCCACCTTGGCGTGCACCGTCTCCTCGCCCAACACATTGGCGAAGTCGCGCACCCGCCGCAGCAGCCGCCCGGCGATGCGCGGGGTGCCGCGCGAGCGGCGGGCAATCTCGTGCGCACCGTCCTGCGCCACATGCAGATCGAGCAGGCTCGCGGCACGGGTGACGACCTTGGTCAGTTCCTCGACCGTGTAGAATTGCAGCCGGATCGGAATGCCGAAGCGATCGCGGAGCGGCGTGGTGAGCAGCCCCTGGCGCGTCGTCGCGCCGACCAAAGTGAAGCGCGGCAGATCGATCCGCACCGAGCGGGCGGACGGCCCCTCCCCGATCATCAGGTCGAGCGCGCGATCCTCCATCGCCGGGTAGAGGACTTCCTCGACCGCGGGCGCGAGGCGGTGGATCTCGTCGATGAACAGGACGTCGCCGTCCTCGAGATTGGTGAGCAGGGCCGCGAGATCGCCCGACTTGGCGATGACCGGCCCCGAGGTGGCGCGGAACCCCACGCCCATCTCGCGCGCGACGATCTGGGCGAGCGTGGTCTTGCCGAGGCCCGGCGGCCCGAAGAAAAGGACGTGATCGAGCGCCTCGCCGCGCGCCTTGGCGGCTTGGATGAACACGCGCAAATTCTCGCGCGCCGCCTTCTGGCCGACAAACTCGTCGAGCGACTTGGGTCGCAGCGCGGCGTCGATATCCTCGGGCTTGCGCGCGGGCGCGAGGATGCGATCAGCGTCAGTCATTCCGGACAGGCCATAGTTACCGAACCGGTCGAGCCCAACCGGACATTCGCATATCGCCGATGCAGATAGCGAAGTATTTCACCGCCTTTTGGCGTATCGAACGCAGCTTCGGAGATCAGTTGACGACCGCCCTCCTCCGCAAAACCATGAAGCGTCACGGTGCGAATGTCATCCAAATAGGCGCGCGCCCAGAGGCCGTGTCCCACGCCACTAAAATGATAGACAATGTAGTTGTAATATTGCTCCAGCTCACCGTCCCCGGCGACGATGATGTCGCACCCATGCTCGATCCGATCCGGAAGCATCTTGTCCTCTGACAAGAACGTTTCAGCAAAGAGCTTTTGGCTGCCAGCGTCGCTCATCCGAGCAGCCCGCTCAGCAGCGCCGGGTGGAAGCCCCAGCCCAGGAACCCGCATAGCCCCATGAACAGGCCGAAGGCGCCGAACGCCCAGGCCGCGCCGAGCAGCCAGCCGCTCTCGACCAGCGCCGAGACCGCCGCGATCGAGATGGCCGTGGAGATCGCCGCGTCGCTGGCGTCGAACTGGTCATCATGGACGTTGAGTGCGTCATACTGATCCGACTGGGCCTTGGCCGCAGCGGCGAGCTTCGGGGCCTCGGACCGGTATTTGGCAATGTCACGGTCGATGCCCGCAAGCACCGGGGCTGCCCTGGCCGGATCGGCGGCGAGCGCGGCGATCTGGACGCGGCTGGTCTCGGCGATGTGCAGCTTGGTGCGGGTCGCCTGATATTCGTTCCAGTCGTCCACCGAGGCGGACTGCGCCGCCTGCATCGCCTGGACGATATTGCCGTCCTTGATCCCGCACAGGCCCATGAACACCGACAATATGACGACGGTGATCGCCACGTTGCGGTTGAGCGACTTGTCCTTGGCCTCGGCGCTGACTTCGATTTCCATGGCTACTTCGCCGCCTTCCTGAGCGCCAGTCGCACCAGCGCGTCGAGAGTCGCGCCGGGGCCGAGTTCGTCGTTCGCCGCGCTCACCGCGCCCGATGCCTCGGCGGGCTTGAAGCCGAGGTTGAGCAGCGCCGAGACCGCGTCCGCAGCGGCGCCGCCTGCCGGAGCCGCGGCGGCGCCGGCGCCGCCTAGGGCGATGCCGCCGGCCTTGTCCTTCAGTTCGTTGACGATGCGCTGGGCGAGCTTGGGCCCTACCCCGTTGGCCCGGGCGATCATCGCGGCGTCGGCGCGGGCGACGGCGGTCTGCACTTCCTCAGGCGAGAGGATCGAGAGGATCGCCAGCGCGACCTTGGCGCCGACGCCCTGGACGCTGGTGAGCAGGCGGAACCAGTCGCGCTCCTCGGCCGAGGCGAAGCCCATCAGGCGGATCGAATCCTCGCTGACCAGCATCTCGGTATGCACGGTGACGAAGTCGCCGGTGATGCCGAGCGCGGTGAGCGTGCGGGCCGAGGCGCCGAACAGATAGCCGACGCCGTTCACGTCGACCACGGCATGGTCCGCGCCCATCGCGGCGAGTTGGCCCTTGAGATGCGCGATCATCGGGGTGCGTTACCGGCTGCGGGATTCAACCGTTCGGTTGAACGATCGGGTGACGAAGTTGACTCGGAACAGGGGGAGATTGTCTCGTTCGATTGCCCGGTCTCCGCGCGGAAATCGGCCGGAAAAAGGGACAGTAAAGCCATCCCGGTACATAAGCAGAACAAGACCTACGAGGAAAGCGAAAAGCGGACCGTTGCACGCCCCCGGGGCGGCGCGGAACCGCTCGGGTCAATAGAAGGCGCCGTAGATCACGGCGACCACCCCCCCGGGGCGGGGATGGATGTGCAGC
>CBIHNZ010000014.1:0-99667 GCA_966211615.1 uncultured Sphingomonas sp. | reverse complement strand
GGCTGGTGTGGTTGGCGGCGCGGGGGCCGTCGACGAGCTGGCGGGCGCCGCGCCAGCTCCAGCGATGCCAGTCGGCCTGTCTTTCCGCGAGATCGCGGAACAGATCGGCGCGGATCGCGGCGACGCTGTCGCGCAGGACCGGTCCCTGCGCGCGCTTCTCCAGATCGATGACCGGGAGCAGCGCCGAACTGCCGAGCCAGCGCAGATAGCAAAGGTCGATCGCATTGCCGCTCTGCCCGACCTTGTCGCCGTGCCGCACGTTCCACCAGGCGGCGGCCGCACCGAGATCGGCGACGCTCGCCGCGCTGAGGACGAGCGCGGCGGCGATGGCGTTCGCGTTGAGCAGCCAGCGCGCCGAACGCCCGGCGATCAGCCGCCAGCAGATCAGGAAAAGGCCGGTACCGACCAGTGCCATCCATGCCAGCGCGGAAATCCGGAACACCGTCAGCGAATAGGCTTCGACATAGTCCCAGGTGCGCAGGATGCTGGACAGCACCAGCAGGAGGTTCTGCGCGATCCACAGCACCACCAGCCGCCGGATCACCGGCCTGCGCGCGGCCTCGCTGCCCGGATGCAGGAACAGCAGCACGAACAGGCCGGCGAGCAGCGCGGTGACGATGAGCAGATAGGCGCCGCGATGGGCATAGTCGGCCAGGGTGATCGAGCCCGGCAGCGGCGCGCCGCTCCACAGGAACGCGATGTCGAGCAGGTTCTGGACCAGGAAGATGGCGTTGAAGACGAAAAGCGAGAGCGCGATCGAGCCCAGCGGGACTCCGCGGATCGTCGGCGTGTCGAACGGCAGCGGTGCCAACCTGGTCACGGCGGGAGAAGGGCGCAGGCTCGGCCAGACTGCATGCGCGACGAATGTCCAGAACAGTAGGTGGAGCAGGACGTCGGAAAGATAGGGCGGCCGGATAGATGCGAAGGCGTTGCCGATGATCGGGTTGGCTCCGGCAAACAGGGCAATGAACAGCGCGCCGCCGATAGCGGGGAGCGCGGCTGCCGCCGCAATGCTGCCGAGCCGCGCGCCGGTCTTGCCGTGCAGGCGGGAGACGCGGACCAGATCGGCGACGGGTCGGGCGATACCGAGCAGGACATATCCCGTGAGCCGGAGCACCCACTCGCCGGCATTGTCGAAGCGGCGCCGGGTCAGCAGCGCGGCGCTGGACAGAGCGGTCCAGAACAAGGTCCATCCGAGCAGCGACGGCGCCTCGATCAGGACCAGGGCATAGAGGGTCGCTAGCGCCGCGGCGAGCAGGGCCTGGCGCGACTGGCGAACACGGCCCACCGCGAGTGCCAGAGCCGCGGTCCAGAGCAGCGCGAATGCGCCGAGCGTCGCGCCTACGCCGTGGAAGTAGAACAGGATGTCGCCGGCCGCGACCAGCACGGCCGCCGCGAGCAGCTTGATCGCGAAACTGTGGCGTGGCGCGATTGATGCGGCGACGCGGCGAACCTGGGACATTGGGGCACCTCCCGTGATGAGAGGTTGCTATTGGCGGCGGCGCATCCATCGCGAACGTGCGCGCTGCGGCGCTTTCACGTCGTTCGCGTGCAGAAACGGTGCAGACCGCCACGAAGGCGGCCAGGTCAGTCCAGCGAGGGCAGCGTGAAGCACACCGCCGCTCCGACCGCGCGGCCCGGTTCGCTCCAGATGCGGCCGCCATAGGAATCGACGATGGCGCGGCAGATCGACAGGCCGAGGCCCAGCCCGCCCTCCTTGGTGGAGGAGAAGGGCGAGAAGACGTCGCCCAGGGCGCGGGAAATGCCGGGGCCGTTATCCTCCACGCAGATCAGCACCATCCCGCCCGCCTCGCGCCGGCTCGACACAACGACGCGCGGCGCCTCCTGCGTCGAGGCCGCTTCGCAGGCGTTGCGCAGCAGGTTGAGCAACACCTGCTGGATCTGCACCTTGTCCGCGGCGACGAGGCGGACCTCGGGGTCGAGCTGCTCGGACAGTGCGGCGGCCCAATCGCGATTGGCGATCTTCACCAGCGCGATCGCGTCGTCGACGATCTCGGCAAGGACCGCGCTGTGCTCCCCCGCGGTTCCGTTGGCGACCATGTCGCGGGCGCGTTCCATGATCTTGCTGGTCAGGGCTATCTGCTCGCCCGCCTTGACCAGCAGGGCGATCATCGCCGGATCGGCATCGGGGCGCTGGCGTGCGGCGATCCGGACCGCTGCAACATAGTTGGAAGCGGCTGTAAGTGGTTGAGATAGTTCGTGGGCTATGGTTGCGGCCATCACGTTCATCGCTTCGACGCGGGACATGTGGGCGACTTCGTCGCGGAGCTGCTGGTGGACCTTTTCGGCGGTGATGTCCTGTTCGGTGCCCATCAGCGTGTGGACGGTGCCGTCGGGGCCGAGCAAAGGCACGATGCGGATGCGGCGATAGGAGATCGCGCCGGCGGGCATATGGGTGACGATCTCGCAGCTCTCGGGACGCCTGCCCTCGATCGCGACGCGGAACGCCGCCTCGAGGATCTCGCGATTGGGCTCGTCGAGATGCGCGAGCGCCTCGCCCGGCCCGACCAGATCGTCGCCCGGCGCGCGCCCGTACATCTCGCAGAGCTGGTCGGACAGGATCACCCGGTCGCTGCGCAGATCATATTCCCAGTCGCCGATCCGGCCGATCCGCTGCGCCTCGCGCAGCCGCGCATTGGCGCCGGCAAGGTCGCGCGCGGCGCGCTCGCGGCGGAGGATCCCGAAAATGGCGAAGGCGGCGAAGGCGAAGATCGCCAGGGTCAGCGCCCCCATCGCCAGGCGGGACTGGTGCGCCCGCGCCTGGACGTCGGCGAGCACATCGGCTTGGCCCACGCCGACCGTCGCGAAGATGCCGTAGCGCTCGAGCCGGCGATGGCTGAAATAGCGCCAGACGCCGTCGATCGAACTCGGTCCGAGATAGGTGCCGTTGGGCTGGTTCCGCTGGCGCTGCATCACCAGTCGCCCGCGCAGATCCTGGCCATAGCTGACGCGCAGCCCCTCGCGCCGCGCCAGTGTCATCCCGTCGAGGCGGATGACCGAGATCAGGTCGAGCGGACGGATCGCCGCGCCCTCGTTGAAATCGGTCAGACGCTCGACCGGAATGCGGACGATGATGCCGCCGCCGAAGCTGCCGTCGTCGCGGTGGATCGCGCGCGAGATCGACATCAGCGGACGGTGGAGGAACCGCGACATCTGCGGCGTGCTGATCCAGACGTCGCGCGGCGCCTTGCCGGCGCGGAAGGCCTTGAACGCGGGCTCGGCCGCGAGGTTCATCGGCGGCAGGCTGTCCAGCGTCGACCAGCGGACATTGCCATTGGCATCGACCACCACGACCGAGGCGAACAGCGGGTTGGTGGCGACCGCGTCGCGAATCGTGCCGGGCGTGCCGCCGGGCGCTACGGCCTCGAGATCGCGGAAGCGCTCGGCGAGCGCGACCGCGGCGAGGTTCGCCGCATCCAGCGTGCGCGCGACGAACTGCTCATAGGCGATCGCGCGGTTGCGGTTCGCGCGGATCGCCGACGCGATTGCGCGGCTCTCCTCGGTGGCGATCGTGTGCAGCGTCGCCACCCAGAGCAGCGCCGCGAGCAGCACGCTGCCGACGCAGATCAGCACGATCACCGGCCGGATCGAGCGCAGCACCGGATTGCGCGTCGGATAGTGGAAGCCCGGCGGCGGTCCGCCGGCCGTCGCCGCGCTGTCCGCGTCGCGCGCATTGCGCCGCGCCCATGCGGTCAGGAAGTCGAAACGCGCCCGGTCGCGGCCCGGCCCGCGCCGCTCCGCCCCTTCCATTTCATTCCCCCTGGCCTTCAAGAAATTCGGCAACAGCTCTCGGTTACGTAACGCGTCACGCGCATTCACTTCGATATCTCCGGCGTGCCGCGGTTGCTTGCGCTTGGCGGAAAGCGGGTGAACGGCGCCCCCTGCAGCCGTCCGGCGGGTCAAGACGAGGAGATCCCGATCCTGCGAGTCGATCGAACGGCAATGCCCCCGCAAAGCCGGACCTTCAAATTCAGGATGTTATTGTTGGGATGCCCCGTGGCTATATTGTGGTTAACGCCATCGGCCCCGAAAAGCAATACGCTGCACCGCAACATAACCATATTGGCTCAAGTAGTTCAAAGTTGTTGCGCGCCTGTGACGCAAGCCTTTGCTTTTTCGTAACTATTGCGTAACGGCCGGCATGGCTACCGTCGAGGCGACCAACCACCAGCGCGCTCAATCGAGCCGTTTGACCTCGATGTTGCGGAACTCGATCTGATGGCCCTCGCTCTGCAGCGCGATATAGCCCTGGCGCAGTTCCAGCTTGCCCCCCGCCGCGGCGATCAGCGGCTGCGCGTCCTTGTCGTTGGGATCGAGCTCGGGCGCGGCATAATGGAGCACCGCCTTGCCGTCGATATAATGGGTGATCTCACCATTGGGCAGCACCTCCGCCTCGGCATGCACCCATTGGCCGATCGGCAGCAAAGGCGAGGAGGACAGGATGCAGTGGCGCGGATCGCGCTTGCCCTCGAACTCGACGGTGGTGCCAGGCGTGCAGACATTGCCGGTCGGCTCACGCGACGGGCGCGGCACCGCGAGCAGCTGCATCTCGAGGCTCACCGGCCAATCCTGATCGCGGCGCATCGATTCCGGCGACTGCGAATGGAGCATCAGCCCGGAATTGCTGGCCTGCCAGACCTTGATGCCCGGCAGCGATTCACCGAAGAACCGATAGTCGAAGCGGACGCGATAGGATTTGAGCGGCGTCTTCCAGAAGAGATGGCCGAACTCGCCGGTGAAGGTCTTGTAGTTGGCGTGCGAGACGCGGATCGCGCCGTTCTGCACGGTGAACATGTGCAGCGGATCCTCGCCCGCCGCGCGGCCGGTGATCTTGGGCGTCCAGCCAGAAAGCGTCCTGCCGTCGAAGATGCGCTGCCACTTGGCCTCGGGCGCGGGGGCGGCGCCGAGCAGCGCCAACATGGGGAGAATATAGAGTCTCATGGCCACTCCGATGCTGGCGTTTCGACAGGTCCGACCGGCGCGGTCGGCGACCGCGGTCAGGATGGCCGGGTTCCATCCTGCGCGCAGCTTGCCCGTCGCCGGCCATGTCCGCAACTGGTGGACGGCGGACATTCGGCCGGCGCCGCGAATGGAAGTTCGCGCTGATCGAACGCGGCAATCCGGATGGGCGCGATCTCTACGACCAATGCGTCCGACGCAGGAGAAGCGGGATCCCGGGTCGAGCCCGGCGTGACGGCTCCGAGGTGCCCGCATTGGTGTTTCGGCCCTCCAGATATCGGCGGGTCCAATGTTCCTACACGCGAACTTTGGTGCGGCGCGGTGCGTCGGCACCGAAATGACTGGGCAGCGCCTTGCCGGCGGACTAGCCTTTGTCGTGCATGATCGAGGATCGCCAGATCTGGGGCCGCGCGCCCCAACTGCTCCAGGAGCGTAGCGACGCGGGTCGCCCGATAGTCGCGCCGTGCGCGCGCGTCAGCACGCTCGCGCTGCCATGAGAGCGCCCCAGCACGGCGATGCCGAGCGTGTCGCGAGCCTTTCCGAGAAGCAGCTGACCAGCCTCAGGCTCACCTATCTGCACCAGACATCGAAGGAAATCGCCAAGCTGGCCGGGGTGACGCCCTATGCCATCGACGCCCAGATCGAGCGTGCCAAACAGCGGCTCGGCGTCGGTACGCGGATCGAAGCCGCCGAGCTCGTCATGCGGCATTCGCCGGGACCATATGAACAATTGATATATGGATCACCACCCGTTGCCCCGGTGGTCGGTTTGGACCCACAGACGGTCTCGCCGGACGATCCGGTGCGTCAGGACGAGGTCGAGATAGCGGAGCAGCGCTCCGTCTACGCGCCGCCCTCGAGCGACCTGGCCGAACGGATCACCCGGCGTTCATGGGGAAGACCGGATGACCTGAGTCCATTGACACGTGCATGGCTGATACCCGCCGCCGCGTTCCTGATCCTTGCGATCGTGTTCACGCTGCTGACGGTCGGAGAGCAGGCAAGCCAGTGGGCCAGCAAGGTCCTTCCCGCCTACCAAAACTCAAGATAATCGCGGCGCCCCTTCGCGCCGCGGAAGGGGAACGCATGTCCGAGCATATTCACGAACTGGCCGCGGAAGTCTCGCCGCTGGTCCACGCCGCCGAGATGGCAATGGAGGACGCAGTCGTCGCGCTCGCCAACCTGATGGCAGGCGCCGTCGCCAGGCGTCGCGAGGCGGGCATCATGCCGGCGGCGGCGCAGCCGACCGTGCTGCTCCTGCATCGCGCGCTCACGCAGACGATCGAGGGCGGCAGCACGATGCTGCGAGTCCATGGCAAGCTCGAGGACCAGTATCGCACGCTCGCGAGCGACGATCTCCATCCGCTGTCGGAAGAGGCCGTGCTGGGACATGCGCGGTCCCGGCGCCCGGCCGTCCAGCCGGTGCGTCTCGTCGGCTAGGTTCCTCTTGACCGCGTCCTCCGGCAGTGGCCCTGTCGGAGGATGCGCTTCGCCCTCACGATCGGAATCCTCTGTTTCCTTGCCGCGGCCGGCATCTTCACCGCGACCACGGCAGGCAAGGCACAGATTTATGGTGAAGCCTATGTCTATGCCGCCATCCTGCGCAGCGCCTTTTATGCGGGGCTCGCGGCGGGCGCGTGCGCCTATGCGATCCGCTGCGGCGGCGCACCCGAGCGCATCGTCGCCTGGATCATCCTCGCGACCGTTATTGCCGATCCGTTGCTGCACCTCCTGCTGCAGCCGCGGTTCCGCGCGGTCGACCCGACCCATGTCATCATCGACGTGGCACGGTTCGCCGGGCTCGCTGCGGTTGCCGTGCGCGCCAACCGGTACTGGCCGATATGGCTGAGCGCCTTTCAGCTGCTCGCGCTGGCGGCGCACCTCGCCAAGGCGATGGATCTCGCGATCCATCCGGTGATCTATGGCGCGATGCAGGCGATCTGGTCCTACGGAATCCTGATCGGCCTGATCGTGGCGACGCGGACGCACCAGCGTCTCATCGCCGACGGCGCGACGCGCAGATCCTGGAGCGCGTTCTCGCACCCCTAGGCCCGGATGCGCAGCGGCGCGCCGAAACGCTGATCGCCCGCTTCGGATCGCTCGGCGCGGTGCTGGGGCTGGATAAATCGAGGCTCGCGCGCGCGGCCGGCGAAGGCATCGCCGAACTGGCCGATGCGCATCGGGCGCTGCTCGAGCACAGCCTGCGGGACCGGCTGCTGGACATGCCGATCACCATGAGCGGCGGGGCGCTCGAGCGCTATCTCGTCGCAACCCTGGCCGACTGCCCGACCGAGCGGCTCCGCGCGCTCTACCTGGACCGCGGCAACCGCCTGATCAGCGACGAGATGATCAGCGAAGGCAGCAGCGGCAAGGTCGCCGCCTCGACGCGGGCCATCGTCAACCGCGCGCTGGAGCTCGAGGCATCGGCCCTGATTTTCGTCCACAACCATCCTGGCGGGAACGCGCAGCCAAGCCCCCAGGATGTGGCATTCACGCGCAAGATGGCCGAGATCGGCAGGCATCTGGGGATCGCCGTCCATGACCATCTGATCGTCGCGGGAAGCCGTTGCACCAGCCTGCGCGCGCGGGGAGATCTCGAATGAGCATGCCGTTCCTCTGCGAGACCGAAGCCGATCTCGCTCGCCAACTGGAAACCGCGCTCGCGCTTCTGCGGGATCGCGCCGCCAAGGTGGACACGCCCGACATGCCGGTGGGGATACGCCAGCAGCAGCTCGACCTTGGCCTGACCGAGACCGCGAAGGCATTGTATCGCGCCCGGCGCCAGCGCGAGCATTATTTCGGCGCGCTTGCCGAGGCGTTCAGCGAGCCGGCCTGGGACCTGATGCTCGACCTGTTCATCGCGCGCCGCGAGGGAAGGCGGGTTTCGGTCACGAGCGCCGCGATCGCCGCCAATGTGCCGTCAACGACGGCGCTGCGCTGGATCATGCTGCTGGAGGAGCAAGGCGTCGTCTCGCGCGAGCCCGATGCCCGCGATCGGCGCAGGACCTGGCTGTGCCTGGAAGAATCCGCCTATCGGCAGATGGAATCCTATGTCGGCGATTGCGTCTTGGCGGGCGCGGCCGGCCGGATAAGCGCGCACTGCCTTTCGAGTGTCGCGAGCGCGTGATCGATATGACACCCGACCATGGGGAGGCCAAGCTGGTCGGTTAGGTCCAGTGCGTCCTGCAGGGCGTGCATCAGTCGGAGCTGGTCGTCGGAACCTCGCATTCATATCCTTCCAGGCTGTGCTCGTGCCGGCGTGCGGCACGGATGCCCATGACTACAGCGGATAAGGCGGGACGGTCGAGCTTCGATCCGCCCGGAACGATCCCCGTTTCGAGACAAGGTATCGCAGGGCATCGGATGGGGACAGTTTGAGTCACCTCCGATATGGTCCAAACCTTGAGCGCCGTCCATGGGCGTGTGGCTGGGAAAGCCGTCGCCCCCGCACGAAAGCGGCGTTACGGTACGCAGCAGACAAAAGGGATGCGATGCGCTTGGGGAGCATGGGTCGGCTGGTTGCGGGCGCTTTGATGCTGGCGCTGGCGGCGTGCGGCGGGGAGAAGGCGCAGCCGTCCGCCACCCCCACAGGCGTCGCGAAGTTCACCACCATCGACTTCGCAAAGGTCGACGATTATTCCGCGTCGGCGCTTCCCGCCTATTTCGACCGGACGGTGAAGGCGCTGGACCACAGCCCGGCGTCCAATGCCGTCAACAATCGGGTGGCGACGCTCGGACGGGTGCTGTTCTACGATCTGCGGCTGAGCACCAACGACAAGGCTTCGTGCGCCTCCTGCCATCAGCAGGTCTTCGGCTTTACCGACTCGATGCGGTTCAGCAACGGGATCAGCAACGCGGCCACCACCGACTTCCATGCGATGCGGCTCGGCAATCTGCGCTACTGGCAGCCCGGCTCGACCTTCTGGGACCGGCGCGCGCCGAGCGTGGAGGCGCAGGCGAGCCAGCCGATCCACAGCCTGGTCGAAATGGGCTGGGGCGGGGCGGCGGGCGGCTTCGACGCGCTGACCCGGAAGATGGGCGCGACGCCCTATTATCCGGACCTGTTCGCCTGGGCGTTCGGCAGCGCCACGATCACCGAGGCGCGCATCCAGCAGGCGCTCGCCCAGTTCGTGCGCGCGATGGTCTCGAGCGCGAGCCGGTGGGACAGCGGCTATGCGCAGGTCTTCGCGCCCGGCGCGCCGGACCGCGCGCTGGACGTCGACCTGCCGAACTTCACCCCAGAGGAAAATCGCGGCCGGCATTTGTTCATGACGGGTGCCGGGCGGGGCGGCGCCGGCTGTTCCTCCTGCCACCTTCCGCCGACCTTCGCTCTGGCGGCTGATGCGCGCAGCAACGGCCTGGACGCCGGCGAGACGCGCCTGTTCAAGGCGCCGTCGCTGCGCAATGTCGGACTGACGGGGCCGTATATGCACGACGGGCGCTTCGCGATGCTGGCGGAGGTTATCGAGTTCTACGATCACGGCATCCAGGCGGGGCCGGCGCTCGACGATCGGCTGAAGCAGGGCCGCGGACCGCGGCGGCTGAACCTCAGCGCGGCGGATCGGGCGGCGCTGGTCGCCTTCCTGATGACGCTGAGCGACCCGGTCCTCACCAAGGATGCGCGCTTCAGCGACCCGTTTCGCCGGTGAGCCCTAGGCGCGGATCGAATACAGGGTCGCGTTGCTGATCGCGTAGACTGCGCCATCGGCGCCGACCAAGGTCGGCGTATAGGCCTGGCCGAGGCCGGCGTTGAGCCGCAGGCCCTGCGACAGCGTGTTCGTCACGAGGTCCCAGCGGTACAATATGCCGTCCTCGTTGTTGGCGAGGATCGACTTGCGCAGCGGATCGGCGGCCATGGTGTTGATGCACCATTCGCGCCGCGCCGTGGCCGAGCCGGCGTCGAGCGTGGGCCCGAGGATCGTCAGCACCTCGCGCATCACCTGCACGCTGGGCACGATCGTGTCGGCCTGGCTCGTCTTCGGGTCGAGCACCGCGAGCCGGTTGAGCCCGGTGCCGGTGCCTACCCCGTTGTAATTATTGTACTTCTGCGCGAGCAGATAGGTCGAGGTACCCGTATAGGACGGCACCATCGACGCAGGGATCACGCTGGGCGACACGTCCCACCCGAAGCTGCCCGGCACGCCCACCGGGTTGAGCAGCGCATCGAACTGGAGCAGCCAGCCCCGCGCATTGTGCGTCGGGAACTGCGTTTCCAGCACGCCGTAGAAGACGCGCCCGTCGGGGCCGACCACCGGCGAGGCGGTGCCGTCGTCGCTGAGGCGCGCGGGGGTGAGCTGGTTCGGATCGATCAGCGCGACCCGGGCGCGGGTCGCGAGCGTGGTGCTGTCGAGTGCGAGCAGGAAGCCCGTCTGGGTCGCATTGGTCGAGCCCCGGTTGACCGCGATATAGACCGTGCCGCCATCGATCGAGAGCGCCGGCGCGCAGTTCATCACCGGCTTCTGGACCGAGGGATCGACGGCCGCGGTGGCGGCGCCGACCCAGATGCCGGTGCCGTCGGGCGCGACCCGGGCGATGCCGCTGACCAGCCCCGCCGGGTTCGCGCCGGTCACCTGGAAGCCGAAGAAGAGGTTGCCCTGCGCATCGGCGGTGACCGGCGTGTTGATGAACACGGTGCCGTCGAACGCGGCGGGATTGGCGTTGTACACCGCCGCGCCGTAGAAGATCTGCGCCGCGAAGCTGCCATTGGCCGCATCTGCATCGGCGCGCATCAGCAGCTTGCCGCCGGCACCCGGCGCATAGAGCCGGCCCTGCTGGGTGAGGATCAGATTATAGGGCGGCAGCCAGTTGCGCGGGGGCATGGCATAGTCGGTGGCGGCCGACCACAGCAGCGCGCCGGTCGCCCCGTCGCGGCCCTCGACGCGATAGCCGCCGGTGGCCGTGGTCTTCACCGGGATCACCACGGTGTTGTGCGTCGTCACCACCGGCGAGCCATAATGGGTGAGCAGCGCGCCGCTCGGCGTATATTGCGGGGCGAGGTCGACCGCGGACGTCCAGGCGATACGCACCAGGTCCTGCGACGCGATCGCGCTCACCGCCGTATGTTGCGGATCGCGGCCATAGCCGAACCAGGCGGGGCCCGTCACCGGCGTGGGCGTCGGGGTGGGCACCGGGGTCGGCGTGGGTGTCGGCGTAGGCGTCGGGGACGGCGTCGGCGCGGGTGACCCGCCGCCGCTGCTGCTGCACGCGGCGAGCATGGCGGTCGACGACAGCATCACCAGCGTGTGGCGGCGCGAAACGAGCGTGGAGGGAAGCGGAGCGGGGGTGACGGGGCTGCGGCTCATGGCGTGCAGCCTACTCCCTCGTTCGATGAAATGCACGTCATGCGCCGGGCGGGCTTACGGCTGGTGCAAAGCGAGTGGATTGCGGGTGCGCGACACTGATGATGCTGCGGCGTGAGCTCGGCGAGTGCGAACCAAATGGGATAAAATCACTTGACATCGTAACGCTGATATGGCACATGTCAGGAACGATGAAGAATTGCGAGTCGGGGCCTTCGGGCTTCTGGACGGGTCGGGCACCAGGGTGCGCCGGCCCGTTTGCGTTGGGAGACGGGCAGATGGACGAAGTGCAGATCGGAAGCGGCAATCGGCGGCCGGTGCAGGTGAAACGGGTGCGCAAGGGCGGCTGGACCAAGACCAGGCGTGCGCGCTTCCTCGATACGCTCGCGCTGAGCTGCAACGTGACGCTGGCGGTGCGCGAGGCGGGCATGTCGACGGCCAATGCCTATCGGCTGCGGCGCATGGATCCGGAATTCGCGGAGCTTTGGCGCGAGGCGCTGGTCGCCGGATATGAACGCCTGGAGACCGAGCTGCTCCAGCGCGCGCTGCAATCGGTGAACGCGATCGCGCCGGGCGATGGCGGCGAGGACGTGGCCGAAGCCGCCAATGCCGCGGTCGAGAAGATGGACATCCGGATGATCCTGCAGGTGCTCGCGCATCGCCGTGCCACGGTGGAGGGCGGCATGCGGCCGAACCGCCGCGACGTGCAGCGCCGCATCGCGACCGAGGAAGAGACCAATGCGGCATTGCTCAAGAAGCTGGCGGTGCTCGAAAGGCAGGTCAGGGAACGGACATGACCGGGAAGAAGACGCCGCTCGATCCGATCGAGCGGCTGGCGCTGCTGCCGGCGCTCCACCAGCTGC
Organism: uncultured Sphingomonas sp.; assembly: GCA_966211615.1. Taxonomy (GTDB): domain Bacteria; phylum Pseudomonadota; class Alphaproteobacteria; order Sphingomonadales; family Sphingomonadaceae; genus Sphingomonas. The sequence continues at coordinate 87,525 of CBIHNZ010000014.1, read as the reverse complement.
GCACGCTGCAGTCGCTGAACGGCGCGCAGCGGCGCGAGCTGGAGGGACGCTGGTGGCGCTGGGCGCATGCCGGGCAGCGGGCGCCGGCGGGCGATTGGCGCGTATGGCTGATCCGCGCGGGGCGCGGCTTCGGCAAGACTCGGGCAGGCGCCGAATGGGTGCACGCGATTGCCCGTGCGCGGCCCAATGCGCGGATCGCGCTGGTGGGCGCCACGATCGAGGACGTGCGCCGCGTGATGATCGAGGGTGCCAGCGGCCTGCTGGCGGTGGCGCGCGAGGATGAGAAGATGCGGTGGAATGCCTATGCCGGCGAGCTCCATTTCCCGAAGGGCGCGCGCGCCTATGTCTTCTCGGCGGCCGCGCCGGAGAAATTGCGCGGACCCGAGCATGAGGTGGCCTGGTGCGACGAACTGGGCAAGTGGCGCGCGGAAAAGGGCGACGCCGCCTGGGACAATCTGCTGATGGGGATGCGCGGCAGCGACGATCCGCGCGTGGTGGTGACGACGACGCCGCGGCCGGTGAAGCTGATGCGGCGGGTGATGGCGCTGCCCGATTGCCGTGAGACGGTGGGGCGGACGCGCGACAATCCGCATCTGCCGAAGAGCTTCGTCGAGGCGATGCTGGCGGACTATGCGGGGACGCGGCTGGGGCGGCAGGAGCTGGACGGCGAGCTGATCGACGATGTCGCCGGCGCGCTGTGGACGCGGGCCCTGATCGAGCAGCGGCGGGTGCGCGCGGCGCCCGAGCTGGTGCGCGTGGTGGTGGGGGTCGATCCGCCGGCGAGCGCCGGGGGCGATGCCTGCGGGATCGTCGCGGTCGGCCTGGGGCGCGACGGGCATGGCTATGTGCTCGAGGATGCGAGCGTGCAGGGCGCGTCGCCCGAGGGCTGGGCCCGGGCGGTGGCGGCCTGTGCGGCGCGGCACGACGCCGAGCGCGTGGTGGCGGAGAAGAACCAGGGCGGCGAGATGGTGGCGAGCGTGCTGCGCGCGGCTGATGCCGGGCTGCCGCTCAGCCTGGTCCATGCCAGCAGGGGCAAGAGCGCGCGGGCCGAGCCGGTGGCGCTGCTCTACGAGGCGGGCAAGGCCTGGCATGTCGGCGCCTGGCCCGAGCTGGAGGACGAATTGTGCGGGCTGCAGGCGGGCGGCGGCTATGAAGGGCCCGGGCGCTCGCCCGACCGGGCGGATGCGCTCGTCTGGGCGATGAGCGCGATCCTGCTCGGGCGGCGCGGCAAGGCCGGGGTGCGCGGGCTGTGAGCGCCGCTTGGCTCAGCGTGGCGGAATAGGGGTGTCGCCGGGCCTGGGCTCGGTGAAGCCGCGCAGGATGGTGAGCATGCCTTCGGTGCCGAAGAGCTGGTAGAGCGTGTGCAGCCCCTGGGCGAGATCGCCGCCGAACTGGAAGCGGATGCGATCCATCGCACAGTCGGACATCTCGAGCGGGCCGCCGGCATATTGGAAGACGACGTTGTTGAAGATGCAGCGGCGATAGGTATTGCCGTCGAGCGAGAGGACGACGTCTTCGAACTTCTGGTCGATATATTCCAAGGGAGGCCTTTCCGATCGCGGGATTCCGTGTTGGCCCCAGTTGCATTGTCTCGCGCGGAACCGCAACGGGGTCGGCCAAGGAGTAGCGCATGACACCTCGCGAACTGATCGATACGGCCGAGGTGCCGGGCGGCGAGCCGCTGCGGCTGTTCCGCCGGGGCGGCGACTTCATGATCGTGCTCGAGCGCAACGAGCTGATGAACAGCCGGATGAGCGGCTCGGAAGAGGCGCTGGCGGTGATGACGCTGGAGCGGCTCGGCCGGAAGCAGCCGCATCTGCTGATCGGCGGCTACGGCATGGGCTTCACCCTGCGTGCGGCGCTGCCGCTGCTCGGCAGCGATGCGCGGGTGACGGTGGCCGAGCTGGTGCCCAAGATCATCGCCTGGGCGAGGGGCCCGATGGCCGAGCTGGCGGCGGGATGCCTGGACGATCCACGGGTAAGCGTGATCGTGGACGATGTCGGCCGCGTGATTCACTATGCGCCGGGCCAGTATGACGCGATCCTGCTCGATGTCGACAACGGGCCCGACGGGCTCACCCGGCCGGGCAATGACGGGCTCTATTCGATGCGCGGGCTGGAAACGGCGCGCGCGGCGCTGAAGCCGGGCGGGATATTGGCAGTGTGGTCCGCGGCGCCCGACAATGCGTTCGCGCGGCGGCTGCGCGAGGCGGACTTCTTCGTCGAGGAAGTGGCGGTGCGCGCGCGGCAGAACGGCAAGGGGCCGCGGCACGTGATCTGGTTCGCGACGCGGCGCTAGGGGTAAAGTCGCTGCTCGTCACCCCGGACCTGTTCCGGGGCCCACTGCGCGCCAGGTGATGCGGTCAATGGTCGAAGCAGAAGCCGCACCGCAAAGATCTTAGAGGCACGGCCCGCTGCACGATGGGCCCCGGACAAGTCCGGGGTGACGGCGCGGGATCGTCCGCCGGCGAAAACAGGAGACTCCAATGAAATGGTTCGGACGAAAGTCCGCGCGGGATGCCGCGCGGCTGCCCTTGTCGCGCGCCGGGACCCTGGCCGGGTTCGGCGAATGGCCGCGCTCCTATGAGGCGCAGGTGCGCGAGGGCTATTGCCAGAATCCGGTGGCGCAGCGCGCGGTCAAGCTGGTGGCGGAGGGCGTGGGTGGGGCGTCGCTGGCCGGCGATCCGAAGCTGGTGGCGCTGGTGTCGGCGCGATCGGGCGGGCAGGCGCTGACCGAGACGGTGGCGGCCCAAATCCTGTTGCACGGAAGGCGCTCGCCCGGCTCGATATTGCAGTGCAAGGTGCCGCGGTCGCTGCGGGTGCGAACACGCCGCCCGCCGACCCGGCGCCGGGCGATTGCTGGATCCTGGGCGAGGCGCCGGAAGGGCCATGGTCGGGGCATGCGAATCAGATTGCCGGCTGGACGCAGGCGGGATGGCGGTTCGTCGAACCCTGCGAGGGGATGCGGCTCTGGATCGCCGCGGACAGGGGCTTCGCATTGTTTTCGGGCGGAGAATGGGCGTTCGGTCGAAGCTATGGACGGCTCTTCGTCGACGGGCTGCAGCTGGTCGGGCCCCGCACCGCCGCGATAGCGGAACCTACGGGTGGTCCGATGGTTGATGGCCAGGCGCGAGCGGCGATCACCGCGGTGCTGGAAGCGTTACGTTCGCATGGGCTGATCGATACCGCCTGAAACTGTGACGTTCATGCAACAGTTCCCCGATTTGTGCGCTTGCGTGGAAACTTTCGTTTCGGTACTGAGTTTGCGCTGTCCGTATGGACAACCAAGAAAGGGGATTATGATGCGGAAGCTTGCCGTAACTCTGGCACTCGCAACGACCGCGCTGAGCACGCCTGCCTTCGCCCGCGACGACGCGTGGTATGTTGGCGTCGAAGGTGGCGCGATGCTCGTCGAAGACATCAAGTTCGATATCGGCCCGCTCGTCGAAGCAGGAAGCGTCGATCACAAGGCTGGCTGGGACGTCGATGGCGTCGTCGGCTATGATCTCGGCATTTTCCGTCTCGAGGCCGAAGTCGGCTATCGCAAGGCGAACGTATCGAAGTACACCTCGACCACGAGCACGCCGGCTGGCACCGCCATCGTGGGTCCGGGCAGCTTCGGTTACGCTGGCGGCACCTCGTCGGCTCTGAGCTTCATGGTCAATGGCCTCTGGGACTTCGGCGATGATGACGGCGTCCAGGGCTTTGTCGGCCCGGGCCTCGGCGTTGCGCGCGTCAAGGAGCGGGTTGGCCTGAGCACCGCGGGGAACTTCCTCGATGACTCGGACACCGTCGTCGCCTGGCAGGCGATCGCGGGCATCCGCGCTCCGATCAACGACAAGATCGACGTTTCGCTCAAGTATCGCTTCTTCAACGCCCCGGGCGTCGAGCTGCGCGATACGCTGGGTCGCAGCGTTCACGAGCGTTTCCGTTCGCACAGCATCATGGGCGGCCTGACGTTCAACTTCGGCGAACCGCCGGCGCCGGCTCCCGAGCCCGCTCCGGCCCCTGCGCCCGAGCCCGCCCCGGTCTATACGCCGGAGCCGGCCCCCGCGCCTGCGCCGGAAGTCGTGCAGTGCACCCCCGGACCGTACATCGTGTTCTTCGACTGGGATAAGTCGGACATCACGCCGGAGGCCGCGAGCATCCTCGACAACGCCATCAGCAACTACCAGAATTGCGGCAACGCAAAGGTGATGCTGGCGGGCCACGCCGACCGTTCGGGTTCGGCGAGCTACAACGTCGGTCTCTCGCAGCGCCGTGCGGACTCGGTGAAGGCCTACTTCACCTCGCGCAGCGTTCCTGACTCGGTGATCTCGACCGAAGCGTTCGGCGAAAGCCGCCCGCGCGTCGACACCGCCGACGGTGTGCGCGAGCTGCAGAACCGCCGCGTGGAAGTCATGTACGGACCTGGCTCGGGCAACTAAGCCCTGCCAGTCGGACACGACTGAGAAATTGGGGAGGCCGGGCAACCGGCCTCCCTTTTTCTTTGTCTCGGGATCTTGGCGGAGCGACCGTCTGACGGGCGCCCTTTAGTCGGCCGCGACTTCCGTCTTCAGCGCGGTGCCGAGCCATTCGGGGACGAGCGCATCGCCGAGCGCCTCGACTCGGCGAAGCTCGATCATCCGGCCGAGATCGGGATAGACGGCGCGGGTGCGCTCGCCCGCTTCGCCGAGCGGTGCGACGACCAGCCGGCGATTGACCTTCGCCCGGTAGTGCATGCGGGCGGTATTCTCCTGCCCGACATAGCATCCCTTGCCGAAGCTGACCCCGCCCAGCTCGCCGGCGTTGCATTCGAGCCACAGGGTCTTGTCCTGGCCGAGCTCGGCGACGCCTTCGGTGACGCCAAGCGCAAGGCGATGGGCCAGCCAATCAGAGGCAGGCTCCCCCGCCGGCGCTCCCAGCCAGCGATATCCGAGCGCGGCGAGGCGCGGATCGGGCGTGCCTTTCGCGCCGTCGCGCGACCAATGGACTCCGCCATCGACCGGCTCGATCGCGATCTGCCGGCGCAGGCGGTAGAGAGCGAGACGGCGGGCCAGTGCCTCGCGCTGATCGGCCTCGCAATCGACCAGGATCGCATCGCCGTCCGCCCATAGGATGAAATCGAACAGCGCCTTGCCCTGCGGGGTGAGCAGTCCGGCCCATTGCGGTGCGTCCGTGGTCACGAGATCGAGGTCCTGCGTGACGAGGCCCTGGAGAAAACCGCGGACATCCTCGCCCGAGAGACGGAGCAGCGCGCGGTCGGCAAGCCAGGTGCCAGGGGTGGTATCGGTCATGGCGAACAGGTAGGAGGCGGAGGCACCAGACGGAAGAGGCGGATATGACGAGCGTCGATCTCAAGCTGACGGGCGGCCGGGTACATCTGCCGGGCGGACCGGCGGAAGTGGCGGTCGGCGTCTCGGGCGGGCGCATCGTCGCGATCGGCGATGTCGGCGATGCTGGCGAGACGATCGACTGCACCGGGCTCGATATCCTGCCCGGCGTGATCGACACGCAGGTCCATTTCCGCGAGCCGGGCCTCGAGGCCAAGGAAGACCTGGAGAGCGGCAGCCGCGCGGCCGTGCTGGGCGGGGTGACCGCCGTGTTCGAAATGCCGAACACCAAGCCCAATACCGACAGCGCCGATGCAGTGAACGACAAGCTGGCGCGCGCCAGGGACCGGATGTGGTGCGACCACGCCTTCTATGTCGGCGCGACCAATCATAATGCCGAGAGCCTGGCCGAGCTCGAGCGCATGCCGGGCACCGCGGGCGTCAAGATCTTCATGGGGGCGTCGACCGGCGACCTGCTCGTGTCGGACGACGACAATCTCGCGCGCGTGCTGGCTTCGGGCAAGCGCCGCGTCGCGATCCACGCCGAGGATGAGAGCCGCATGCAGGCGCGGCTCGGCGAGCGTGTGGCGGGCGATCCCGCGTCGCACCCGGTGTGGCGCGACGACGAGAGCGCGATGCTGGCGACGCAGCGCATCCTGCGGCTGGCGCGCGAGGCCCGGCGGCGGATCCATGTGCTCCACGTCACCACGCCCGCCGAGCTCGAGTTGCTGGGGCGGAACAAGGATATCGCGACTTGCGAGGTGACGCCGCAGCACCTGACGCTGGCCGGCGAGGATGCCTATCCCCGGCTCGGCACCTTTGCGCAGATGAACCCGCCGATCCGCTCCGGCGCGCATCGCGACGGGCTATGGGACTGGCTGCGCCAGGGCGTGCCCGACGTCATCGGATCGGACCATGCGCCGCATACCCGCGAGGAGAAGGCGCAGGAATATCCCGCCAGCCCGAGCGGCATGCCCGGCGTCCAGACGCTGCTGCCGCTGATGCTCAACCATGTCGCCGAAGGCCGGCTCACGCTGCAGCGGCTGATCGACATGACCAGCGCGGGCCCGCAGCGGATATTCGGGATCGTCGGCAAGGGCCGGATCGCGATCGGCTATGATGCCGATTTCAGCGTGGTCGACCTGAAGGCGCGCTGGACCGTCGAGGAGAGCTGGCTGGCGTCGCGGTGCGGCTGGTCGCCCTTTACCGGCATGGTGTTGACCGGCCAGCCGGTCGGCACGATCGTGCGCGGCAGCCGCGTGATGTGGGACGGCGGCCTCGCCAATGCGGCGACCGGCCGGCCGGTGCGCTTCGAGGCCGTCGAGTTCGGATGAGCATGACGCGGAATGCGCGCGTGATCCGGGCCAGCCGCGAAGCGCTGCACGGCGCGTTCGTCGAGCTGACGCCGCCCGCGCGCATCGTCGAGGCGATCCGGTTCGCGAGCGACGACCCGCAAATCCACGGCGAGATGACGATGACCGCGGCGTTCGAGCCGCGCGGCTGAGCCTGGAGCAGCTCGCGCGGCGCTTCGAGACTTAAGGTCCGTACTAACGCGCTCGGAAGGCGAGGATCCGGCCGCTTGGCCGCCCGGTTCCGACGGTATCCTGAACCGCGCGCGCCAGCTGATCCTCGCGGAATGGCTTGGCCAGGCGCGGGACGCCGATGGCGGCGCCGTCGGGCAGCTCGGCATAGCCCGAGACCATCAGCACCGGCAGCCCGGGCCATCCCTTTCGTACGGCATCGGCCAGCTGTGCGCCGGTCACCTCTGGCATCGCATAGTCGGTGACCAGCAGGTCCACCTTCTCTTTGGCCAGTATCTGCAGCGCCTGCCGGCCCGATATCGCCTGCAGCACCCGGTGCCCGCCATCCTCGAGCATGGCTGCGGTGTTGTTGAGCACCAGCCGGTCGTCATCGACTGCGAGGATCGTCAGCCTCTCCGCTGCGCCGGCGGCTCCGCGCTCGCCTCGATCCGTCGCGGGAATGACGTCACCATGCGAGACCGGCAGCCACAGTTCGGCGGTGGTGCCTTCGCCGACCCGGCTCTTCAGATGGAGCCGGCCGCCGCATTGCTCGGCAAAGCCGTGCGCCATCGACAGGCCCAGCCCGGTTCCGCTTCCCACGCCCTTGGTGGTGAAAAAGGGTTCCATCGCGCGTGCCAGCGTCGCGTCGTCCATGCCTTCGCCGCTGTCAGCGACGGACAGGCAGACATAGCTCCCGGGCGCGAGTTCACCGTGCCGTCCGACCTGCTCTTCGCGTGCGGCAATGACGATCCGCCCGCCGCCGGGCATTGCGTCGCGTGCATTGACCGCAAGGTTGAGCAGAACAAGCTCGAGCTGGGCCGGATCGGCATGGACCGATTTCAGCATCAGCGGGAAGCGCGTGTCGATCGTCACGCCGGCGCCGATCGTGCGCTGGAGCAGCTCGGCCATGCCGCGGACCAGGGCCATGGAATCGACGGTCTCGAGCTGGAGCTCCTGCTTGCGCGCGAAGGCGAGCATGCGCTGGGTGAGGGTGGCGCCGCGTTCGGCGGCCTCCATGGCATTGTCGATAAAGCGCGTGATGTCGGCACCGCATGCCATCCGCCGCCGCGCGAGATCGAGGCTGCCGATGATCACCGCGAGCAGATTGTTGAAATCATGCGCGACACCGCCGGTGAGCTTGCCGATCGATTCCATCTTCTGCGACTGGAAGAACGCCTCCTGCGCCTGTTCGAGCGCGAGCTGCGACTGACGGCGCTCGGTCAGGTCACGCGTGATCTTGGCGAAGCCGATCAGCGCGCCGCTGCTATCGTGCACCGTGTCGATGACGACGCTGGCCCAGAAGTGGGTGCCGTCCTTGCGGACACGCAATCCTTCGGCTTCGTAGCGCCCTTCTGTCCGCGCGATCTCCAGCGCCCTGGCCGGAAGGCCGGCTTCGCGATCCGCGTCGGTATAGAAGCGGGAGAAATGGGCGCCGAGTATCTCGTCGGTGCGATAGCCCTTGAAGCGTTCCGCACCTGCATTCCAGCTGGCCACATGACCGCCCGGATCGAGCATGTAGATCGCATAATCGGTGACGCTCTGGACGAGCAGCCGGAAACGTTCCTCGCTGCGGCGGAGGGCTTCCTCGGCGGCATGCTTTTCGGTCAGATCGCGGGTGACCTTGGCAAAGCCCACCAGCGTGCCATCGGCCTCGCGGACGGGATCGATGACGACGTTCGCCCAGAATCGCGTGCCGTCCTTGCGGACGCGCCACCCCTCGGCCTCGAAGCGCCCTTCTGTCCGCGCGGTCTCGAGTGCGATGACCGGAATGCCGGCTTCGCGATCCTCGTCGGTATAGAAGCGGGAGAAATGCTGGCCGACGATCTCGGTCTCGGTATAGCCCTTGAAACGACGGGCGCCCGCGTTCCAGCTGATCACCACCCCCGTGGGATCGAGCATGTAGATGGCGTAGTCCGTGACGCTCTGAACGAGCAGATCGATGCGCGGCTGCGCCACCTCGTCTTTGCTGATTTCAGGCGTCATCCATTCCCCACAACCGCGTCGCGGCTCCCGGTTTCAACCGGAGAGAACGGTCAGCCCGAGATCAAGTTCCGGGCAAGCTGTGGAGAAGGCTCGAGATCCGTATCAGAACGGGACGATGCGACGCTTCTCGCTGAACTTCATATAGCCCGCATTGACCCCGAGCCGCCAGCCGACGCCGAGCCGGACCGGGATCAGCACCACGTCGCCGCGGCGCAGATAGCTCGCCGAGAAGCCGCCGACGAAATAGACATGGCCCTCGCCCTGCGGGAAGCGCTTGTAGAGCTCCTGGCTGTCGTAGAGATTGTAGACCAGCACGAAGACCTTGTTGGCGTCGCCGCCCAGATCGAAGCCGATCGAAGGGCCGGTCCAGTAGACCGTCCGCTCGCCCTCCACCTTGTGGAACATCTCGCCCTTGCCGTAGCGCAGGCCCACGCCGACCGCGCCCGAGCCTTCGCTGCCGGCGATATAGGCGTTGGGCTGGCCCTGGTCCTTCAGGATGTCCTCGATGATGCCCGCGAGGCCCGAGGCGCCCTTGCCGAACACGCCCTCCGCCGCGGCGATGACATCGTCATGCTGAAAGGTATCGGTCGCCCGGGTGCGGGTGTCCACTGCGGGAACCGGGGCGGGCGCTGCTTGCGTGCTGACGGCGGGCGGCGGGGTCTCCGCAGGCGGCGCGTCGCGATAGGGCCCCTGATCGGCGGGGACGCTGGGATTCTCGACCGGAGGCGGTGTCTTCAGGTCCGAATCGATCGCGCTGTTGGGGTCGATCGTCGTCATCTGCGCGGAAGCGGGCAGCGCGCTGACCCCGAGCGCCGCGGCCGCGGCCCACTGCATCCAAACCCCGACACGCATCAGACAGTCTTCCCCACACCCAATAATACCCCTCTGACGCTAGGCTTTGACCCCTGTCTCCGCAATGAACGGACGACGACCCGAGTCGATTTCACGTTCAAGCGGTTCTTCCCGTTGATCCCATCAGGGACCGTCGCTATAGGGCAGCGCTTCGGGCCCTTTTCCGGAGACGTGGGTGAGTGGCTGAAACCAGCGGTTTGCTAAACCGCCGTACGGGGATTACTCGTACCGAGGGTTCGAATCCCTCCGTCTCCGCCACCGCCGCCGGGCTAACGAGGAGCCGGATGACCACCGCTCAGCCTCAAGCAGCCACCGCCAGGAAGCCGCGCCATCGCACGCCGCGCCCGCGGTCGCTCCGCCTGCACGGCACGGTGGCGCGCGATCTCGGCATCCGTATCGTGTCCGGCGTGCTCAAGCCCGGCGAGATCCTGGAAGGCGAGATTGCCGCGAGCATCCAGTTCAACGTGTCGCGTACCGCCTATCGCGAGGCGATCCGTATCCTGGCTGCCAAGGGGCTGGTCCATTCGCGGCCCAAGATCGGCACCCAGGTCTCGCCACGGCGCGAATGGCATCTGCTCGACCCCGATGTGCTCGGCTGGATCTTCACCAACGAACCCGATGAGACGCTGATCGCGAGCCTGTTCGAGCTTCGCCGCATCGTCGAGCCGGACGCGGCGCGGCTGGCGGCGATGCGGCGCACCGACGAGCAGCTCGCGCGGATGAAGGCGGGGCTGGACGGCGTCGCGCAGCACGGCTTCGCGACCGAAGTGGGCCGGCGCTGCGACGAATCCTTCCACTCGGCGCTGCTCGAGGCATCGGGCAATGATTTCATCGTCTCGCTGACCAGCGGCGTCGCCGCGGCGATCGCGATCACCACCGCCTTCAAGCAGCATCGCCTGCCCGCGCCGCACGACGCGCTGCCGGTCCACCTCGCCGTGTTCGAGGCGATCGCCGCGCAGGACGCGCAGGGCGCGCACGACGCGATGGCCAAGCTGGTCGATCGCGGGCTGACCGATACGATGGAGGCGCGCGACCCCGCTGGTCAGCGCGGACCGATCAGCGTGTGCTGTTGAGGATTGAACCGGAGGCCCTGCGCCCCTAAATCCGCCTCTATGTTACCGCTAACTTTAATTTGAATGGGAGAGCAGGCGTGGCGCTGACCGGGGAATTGTTCATCGCATCGACGCGCGTGAAGCGCGATGGCGAAGGCTTCAGGGCCGTTGCGGCCGCGACGGGGGCCGAAATCGAGCCCGCGTTCAGCATCGCGACGCCCGAGGATGTCGAAGCGGCCTGTGCCGCTGCCGAGGCCGCCTTTCCGATCTATTCCAACCTGCCGCGCGAAGATCGCGCCAGGTTCCTCGAGGCGATCGCCGAGGAGATCGAGGCGCTGGGCGATACGCTGGTCGAGCGCGCGATGCAGGAGAGCGGCCTGCCCCAGGCACGCCTGACCGGCGAGCGCGGCCGCACCGCCAACCAGCTTCGCCTGTTCGCCAAGGAAATCCGCCTCGGCGAGTATCTGCGCGCGCGTGTCGATCATGCGATCCCCGATCGCCAGCCGGCGCCCAAGCCCGATCTGCGGCTGCGCATGATCCCGCTCGGCCCGGTGACGGTGTTCGGCGCCAGCAACTTCCCGCTGGCCTTCTCGGTTGCCGGTGGCGACACCGCCTCGGCGCTCGCCGCGGGCTGCCCGGTGATCGTGAAGGGCCATTCGGCGCATCCCGGCACCTCCGAGCTCGTCGCCGGCGCGATCACCCGCGCCGCGGAGAAGACCGGCATGCCCAAGGGCGTGTTCTCGCTGATCAACGGCGCGGGCAATTCGGTCGGCTCGGCTCTGGTCACCGATCCGCGTATCAAGGCGGTGGGCTTCACCGGTTCGCGCGGCGGCGGCACGGCGCTGATGAAGCTGGCCGCGAACCGCCCGGTGCCGATTCCCGTCTATGCCGAGATGAGCAGCATCAACCCGGTGTTCCTGCTCCCCGCCGCGCTCGAAGCGCGTGCCGAGGCGCTGGGCACGGCCTATGTCGCATCGGTCACGATGGGCGCCGGCCAGTTCTGCACCAATCCCGGCCTGGTGCTGGCGCTGCAAAGCCCGGCGCTCGACCGGTTCGTCACCGCCGCGTCCGACGCGATGACCTGCGCCGCGCCGCAGACGATGCTGACCCCCGGCATCCACAAGGCCTATCAGAGCGGCGTCGCGCGCTGGGCCTCGGCGCCGGCGATCAAGCTGCTCGCCGAGGGCCAGGAGCCGACTGGCCCGACCAGCGGCCAGGGCGCGCTGTTCACGATGACCGGCGCGGACTTCATCGCCGATCCGAGCCATGCCGAGGAAGTGTTCGGCGCCACCTCGCTGCTCGTGCGCTGCGCCGATCTCGACGAGATGCTCAAGGTCGTCGCTTTGCTCGAAGGCCAGCTGACCGCGACGCTGCACCTCGATGAAGCCGACACCGAACTCGCGCAGAAGCTGGTCCCGATCCTCGAGCGGCTGGTCGGGCGCATCCTCGCCAATGGCTGGCCGACGGGCGTCGAGGTGACCGATGCGATGGTGCATGGCGGACCCTATCCGTCGACGGCGGACGGGCGCAGCACGTCGGTCGGTACGCTGGCGATCGACCGCTTCCTGCGGCCGGTGAGCTATCAGGACCTGCCTGCCGCGCTGCTGCCGGTAGAGCTGCGCGACGGCGATGCGGGCATTCCGCGTCGTATCGACGGCAAGCCGACGCTCTAAGCCGATCCCGCCGTTCGTCCCGCCGATGGGACGTTCGGCCCGGCTGCCATTGCGATGGCAAATGGGTGCGCTAGCCTGATGCCTCTCCCAGGGAGGATCAGGATATGCGCACCCTTTTGCTGTTCGCCGCTCTCGTCTTCGCCGTTCCCGCCGCCGCACAGGAAAAGGACGAGGCCGGTGCCCGCGCCGCGGTCGAGCATTATCTCGCCGGCCATGCGACCGGCAGCGCCGCCGAGTTCACCGCCGCCTTCCACCCCAAGGCGATGCTCTACTGGAATCGCGACGGCAAGTTCGCCGAGCGGACCAGCGCCGACTATATCGCCGGCGCCCCGGGCAAGCCCGCCGCCGACGAGGCGCAGCGCCGTCGCCGGATCGAGACGCTCGACGTCACCGGCAATGCCGCGATGGCCAAGGTGGTGCTCGACTATCCAGCGGTGCGCTTCACCGACTATCTCTCGCTGGTGAAGGCCGATGGCGAGTGGCGGATCGTCAACAAGATCTTCAACGCCGAGCGCAAGGCACCATAGGGCGAGGCGGTTGGCAAAACACATGTGGGGGGCCCACCCCCGGGCCCCCCAATCCGGGATGTAACCCCGGCCCTGGGGGGGCGCCCCGGGCCCCCCGAACCAGGCCGGGGGGCACGAAACGGCTTAACCGAACGCCTGCTTCGCGTCGTTGGCAGTGCGGAAGCGGAAGGCCATGTCGTGGCGATAGGTCTGGCCGGGATCGAGCCGGGCCGAGGGGAAGCCGGGCTTGTTCGGGCTGTCGGGGAATTTCTGCGGTTCGAGGCACAGGCCGTCGCGCGCGGCATAGACGCGTCCGCCGGTGCCGGGCGCACCGTTCGCCAGATGGTTGCCGGTGTAGAGCTGGAGGCCGGGCTCGGTCGATTCGAGGTCCAGCACCCGGCCCGATTGCGGATCGAACAGGGTGGCTACCCGGCGCCGCTTCCCGAAATCGCCGTCGATCGCGAAATTATGATCATAACCATGGCCGAGGTGGAGCTGCTCGTCCTCGGCGCCGATGTCGCGGCCGATGGCGTGCGGCGTGCGGAAGTCGAACGGTGTGCCGGCGACGTCGCGATAGGTGCCGGTCGGGATCAGCGTGGCATCGACCGGGGTCATCCGGCTCGCCGGCAATTGCAGCATATGATCGAGGATCGATCGACCGCTCGCCTCGCCGGCCAGGTTGAAATAGGCATGATGGGTGAGGTTGACGACCGTCGGGCGATCGGTGGTGGCGGTGAAGGCGATGGCTAGGCCGTCCTCTTCCAGCGCATAGCGTAGCTGGACGTGCAGATTGCCGGGAAAGCCGTTGAACCCGTCCGGGCTCAGCAGCCCGAAGGTCACCGATGCGGCATCGTGCCGTTCGATCGTCCAGAACTGCTGGTCGAAGCCGAGCGGCCCCGAATGCAGGCTGTTCGCGCCGTTGTTCGCGGCGATGCGATGCTCGACGCCGTCCAGGCTGAAGCGTGCGCCGCCGATGCGATTGGCATAGCGCCCCGCGATCGCGCCGTAGAAGCGGGGGTGACCGCGATATTCCTCCAGGTCGCGATAGCCGAGCACGACGTTTGCGCTCGCGCCGTCGCGATCGGGCACTTCGAGGATGCGCAGCGCCGCACCGAGATTGAGCAGCTGTGCGCGGTACGGTCCGCGCGCGATCTCGATCGTTTCGAGGCTGCCGCCTTCGACCAGCCAGCTCATTTGCCGGGGCACACCGAGTTATTCGGGTCCGACAGGATCCGCACATCGGCGATCGCGACGCTGAACGGCCCCGATGCCTGGAGGACGAACGGCGCGCTGACCTTGCTCAGGTCGACGCCATATTGCTGATAGCATTTGAGCAGGATCCTGGCGGTGCGCCAGCTGCCCGTCGGTCCGGTGAACAGGCTGCTCGCGTCGATCGCGCCGGTGTTGGTTCCGCCTTCCATCAGCAGCTTGACCGGGCTCGTCGGCGCGGCGTCGACGCGGTAGCTGATCTGGAGCGACAGATCGGCATTGGCCTCGCGCATCAGGTCGAGCTCGGTGCCGCCGATGCGCAGCGTCGCCGGGCCGGCGGGCCAGGTGAATTGCTGTGCGCCTTCCTGCGTCGCCGGACCCTCCACCGTCTTGCGCGCGATATGGCTGTCGGTCGCGAACGAGAAGGGCGCCTGCACCGTCCCCTTGGCGAAGAAGACGCTGGTGTTCGCCAGCGACGCGTCGACGCCGGCTTCCTCGCTCAGCTTGGCCACGCTGCCGCCCTTGGCGTAGGACAGGCCATAGCCCAGCGCGAATAGCGGGTCATAGCCGGGCTTGCCCTTGTTGAGCGTGAACTGGCCCGCGGTCTTGGGCCAGCTGAACGACAGCCTTCCCTTGAAGTCCTCGCGCGGCTTGCCCGCCTTGTCGCCGATCAGCACGTCCGCCACGCCGGCGCCCTCGGTGCCCGGCAGCCAGGCGGCGACGAACGCGTCCGACGCGTTGAGCTCGGGATTCACCCAGAGCGGCCGGCCGGACAGGAACACCGACACGACCGGCACGCCCGCGGCCTTGAGCTTCTTCAGCAGCGCCAGCGCCTGCTTGTCGCCGGGCTGGAACTCGAGCGTGCGGATGTCGCCGCGCATCTCGGCATAAGGCTGCTCGCCGAACACGACGATCGCCACGTCGGGCTTGGCGGCGAAGCTGCCGTCCACAGACAGGGTCGCGGTGCCGCCGCCGGCCTCGACCGCCTTCTTGATGCCGGAGAAGATCGTCTCGCCATTGGGGAACAGCTCGTTGCCGTTGCCGTCGCCCTGCCAGCTCAGGGTCCAGCCGCCGGTCTGCATCCCCATCGAGTCCGCACCCGGGCCGGCGACGAGTATCTTCGCGCTCGCCTTCACCGGCAGCACGCCCTGGTTCTTGAGCAGCACCAGCGACTTCTCGACCGCCTCGCGCGCCACCGCGCGATGCGCGGGCGCGCCGAGCACGCCCGCCTTGCCTTCGATCGGCCGCGCCGGATCGAACAGCCCGAGCTTGGCCTTCACGCGCAGGATGCGGCGCACCGCATCGTCGATCCGGCCCATGGGCAAGCTGCCGTCGCGGACATGCGCGATCGTCGAATCGAACATGCCCTTCCAGCTGTCGGGCGCCATCACCATGTCGAGCCCGGCGTTGAAGGTCTGCGGGCAATCGGTGGTGGTGCAGCCGGGCACCTGGCCATGGCCGTTCCAGTCGCCGACGACGAAGCCCTGGAAGCCCATCCGGCCCTTGAGCACGTCGGTGAGCAGCGACTTGTTGCCGTGCATCTTCTGGCCGTTCCAGCTCGAATAGCTGGCCATCACCGTCATCGCGCCCGCGTCGATCGCCGGCACATAGCCCGCGCCGTGGATCGCGATCAGCTCGTCCTCGGATACGCGGGTGTCGCCCTGGTCGGTGCCGCCCGAGGTGCCGCCATCGCCGAGGAAATGCTTGATCGAGGCCGCGACATGCCCCTTCTGGATGCGATCGGTCGTGCCGGGCGGTCCCTGGAGTCCCAAGACCATCTCGCCGGCATAGCTGCGCACGATCGCCGGATCCTCGGAATAGCCCTCATAGCTGCGGCCCCAGCGATCGTCCTGCGGCACCGCCAGCGTGGGACCGAACGCCCAGTCGGGTCCGGTGGCCGCGGTCTCGGCGGCGGTGACCTCGCCGATGCGGCGGATCAGCGCGGGATCGTTGGCCGCGCCCAGCCCGATATTGTGCGGGAAGACGGTCGCGCCGATCACATTGTTGTTGCCGTGCACCGCGTCGATGCCGAAGATCAGCGGGATCGGGGCGTGGTTGGCGCGCGGCTCCATCGCGACGGCGCGGAACGCACGCGCGGTCGCCACCCAATCGGCCTGGGGCGAGCGGTCATTGCCCGAAAGCGGCGGCGAGTTGCCGCCCGCCAGGATCGATCCGACCGGATATCTGCGCAGCTCCTCGGGCTTCATACTGGTGATGTCGGCCTGGATCATCTGGCCGACCTTCTCCTCCAGCGTCATCTTCGCCATGAGGTCGGTCACGAATTTCTCGGTCGCGGGATCGACCAGGCCCTGGCTCGCAGCGGCCGGCCATTTGTCGGGATGCGCGGTGCTTGCTGCAGACAGCGTTGTCGGCGCCTGCTGCGCCCATGCCGGCACGGCGGCAAAGATCGTCGTGGTAAGCAACAGCCCCAGGCCAGCGCGCATCATCTCTCTCCCATATTCTTCTATGTTAGCGATAACCGAAGTTCAGCGGGCAAGTCCACGCTCAAGCCAGCGCGCGGCTTCGTCGGGGCTCGCCTTGTCCTTGTCGCGGTCGACCAGATAATTGGCCTCGCGCATCTTCTCGACCGGGATCGCGCCGATCAGCGGGCGCAGCGCCGCCTGGAAGCGCGCGTCGCCGGCACGACCGGGAGCGAGCAGCAGGATCGCGTCATAGCCGGGGATCGCGCCCTTGGGATCGCTCAGCACCGCGAGACGGTCCGCCGCGATCCGCCCGTCGGAAGAGAAGGCGGGGATCACGTCCGCCTCGCCGCTCGCCAGCGCGCGGTACATGAAGGTCGGCTGATAGGGATGGGCCGACTTGAAGCTGAGGCCATAGGCGCGCTTCACCGCCGCCCATTCGGAGCGCTCGAGGAACTCGACATCGGTGGCGAGGTTCAGCGTCGGTGCGACCGGCGCCAGATCGGCGATGCTGCGTATCCCCCGCCGCTTCGCATCGTCGCCGCGCATCGCGAAGGCATAGGCATTCTCGAACCCGAGCGAGCCGAGCAGGGTCACGCCATGCGCCTGCTTCGCCCATTCGGCGACGCCCGCAACGATCGTCTGGCGCGGGGGCACGTCGCTGCGCTTCATCTGGTTGGTCCAGATCGTGCCCGAATAATCGACATAGACGTCGACATCGCCGCCGGCGAGCGCGCTGAACGCCACCGCCGAGCCCAGGCCTTCGCGGTACCGCACCGTGTATCCGGCAGCCTCCAGCCGGTGCCCGATCACGCGGGCGAGGATATATTGCTCGGAAAAGCCCTTGGCGCCGATCGTCACCGTGCCGCGCGCGGCGGGCCAGGCCGGCGCCAGCGCGACCAGCACGCCGACCAGCAGCACGCCCAGGCTCGCCCAGACCAGCCCGCGCCTCCGCCTGGCGATGCCGTATTCGGCCAGCCCGAGCAGCGCATCGACCGCGAGCGCGAGGCCCGCCGCGGCGACGCAGCCGGCGAGCACCAGGGTCCAGTTCTGCGTCTGCAGCCCCGCGAAGATCAGGTCGCCCAGGCTCGGCTGGCCCACGGTGGTGGACAGCGTCGCCGCGCCGATCGTCCATACCGCCGCGGTGCGGATGCCGGCCATCAGCACCGGCGCGACCAAAGGCGCCTCGACCAGCCGCAATTTCTGCATCCTGGTCATGCCCATGCCGTCGGCGGCCTCGATTACCGCGGGATCGATATTGGTCAGGCCGGTCACGCCGTTCCGGAGGATCGGCAGCAGCGCGTAGAGGCTGAGCGCGAGCAGCGAGGGCAGGAAACCCAAGGCCGGTATCCCGCCGCCGACCAGGGCCGAGAGCGACAACAGGATCGGGTAGAAGAGCGCGAGCAGCGCGAGGCTCGGGATCGTCTGGACCAGGCTGGCAAAGCCCAAGGCGATCCGCCCCACCGTCCTGTTGCGCGCCGAGAACACCGCCAGCGGCAGGCTCACCACCAGCCCGAGCAGCAGCGCCGCGAACGCCAGCAGCAGATGCTGGGCGAGCAGCTCGGGCACCCGCGAGAAGGCGGCGGTCACTTCTCGAGCTCCGCCAGCCGATGCGCCTGCTCGCGCGGCACCGCGACCAGCGCGTCCGCCGCCGCGCCGCCCTTGCCGGCGAGCAGCTCGCGCGGGGTCGCATCGCCGACGATCCGGCCCGCCTCCATCACCAGCACGCGATCGGCGAGCAGCAGCGCCTCGGCCATGTCGTGGGTGACCAGGATCGTCGTCAGACCCATCCTGTCGTGCAGCGCGCGGATCGCCTTGCCCAGCCCGTCGCGTGTCACCGGATCGAGCGCGCCGAACGCCTCGTCCATCAGCATCAGCTTGGGACTCACGGCCAGCGCCCGCGCCACGCCGATGCGCTGGCGCTGCCCGCCCGAGAGCGCGTCGGGCATCCGCTTCGCCATCTCTTCGGGCAGCTCGACCAGCCGCAGCAGCTCCGCGACACGCGCGCCGGTATCGCGTTCGCCGGCCAGCCTGAGTCCGATCGCGACATTCTCGCCGACGGTCATGTGCGGGAAGAGCCCGATATTCTGGAAGACATAGCCGATTCGCCGCCGCAGCAGATGGGCAGGGCCGTCATGCACCGGCTCGCCGTCGATCCGCACTTCGCCTTCGCTCGGCTCGATCAGCCGGTTGACCATCTTGAGCAGGGTCGACTTGCCCGAGCCCGATGCGCCGACCAATGCGACAAAGCTGCCGCCGGCGATCTCGAGCGTGACATCCGTCACGGCGGGAACGCCGGAATAGCGCTTACTGACATTTTTGAAGGTAACGCTGCGCAATTGCTCTGGCATCGGGCCGGGTTGTGCGGGATGAAGTGGCAAAGGTCAAAAAGAAGGGGCGGCGCATGGCGGGCGAACAGGCGATCTTCATCACCGGTGGCGCATCGGGAATCGGCCAGGCCGTGGCGCGATATTTCGCCGCCAAGGGCTGGCGCGTCGGCCTGGCCGACGTCAACGCGGACGGGCTGGCGGCGACCCAGGCGATGCTCCCCGCCGGCATGGCGACCACCCATGTCATGGACGTGCGCGATCACGCGCAATGGGTCGCGGCGCTGACCGCGTTCACCGAAGCGAGCGGCGGGCGGATCGACGTGCTGTTCAACAATGCCGGGGTCGCGGTGGGCGGCGAATTCGCGGCGACGCCCTTGTCCGAGTTGCAGCGCTGCGTCGACATCAACCTGATGGGGGTGGTCCTGGGCGCGCATGCCGGCTTCCCGTTCCTCGCCAGGACGCCCGGATCGACGATGCTGGTCACCAGCTCGGCTGCCGGCATCTACGGCGCCTCGGGCGTCGCGATCTATTCGGCGACCAAGTTCGCGGTGCGCGGCCTGGTGGAGGCGCTCGACGGCGAGTGGCGCCCTGCGAACATCAAGGCGCGTTCGCTGATGCCGAGCTTCATCGATACGCCCCTGCTCGATCAGGCGGTGCAGGGGTCGAACCGCAATGTCCGCGAATCGGTCACGGCATCGGGACTGGAGATCACGCCCGTCTCCGAAGTCGCCGAAGCCGCCTGGACCGCCGTGCATGGTGACCGCGTCCACACGCAAGTAGGCAAGACCGCGAAGAAGCTCTGGTTCGCTGCGCGCTGGATGCCGGGCCAGATCCGCAAAACCACCGGCAAGCGTATCGATCGCGCGCTAACGAAGTAGGCCGTCGATCGCCTGCGCCATCTGGATATCGCGCGTCGAGAGCCCGTCCACGTCATGGGTGGTGAGCAATATGTCGACGCGGTTCCACACGTTCGACCATTCGGGGTGATGATCGGCCTTGTCGGCGAGCAGCGCGACGCGGGTCATGAACCCGAAGGCCTGGTTGAAATCCTTGAAGGTGAAGCGCCGCGTGATCGCGTCGCGCTCCGGATCGTACGACCAGTCGGGCAAGGACGCCAATTCCTCGGCCCTCAGGCTGTCGCTCAACCGCGTAACCATCATCCCCTCCTTGCCGCCGCTTCGCCCCACCGCCTATGGACTTGCAGATGAGCGGGCAAGCACCATTCCACGCGCCGGATGCGGCGGTGATCGAGCGGATGGCGCGCGACGCGCTCGCCCGCATCCCCGAGCCGTTCCAGGGCTATCTTTCGGACGTCGTCCTGATCGTCGAGGAATTTGCCGATGACGAGACGCTCGACAGCCTCGGGATCGAGGATCCGTTCGACCTGAGCGGTGTCTATCACGGCCGCCCGGTCGGCGATAAATCCGCGTTCGATTCGGGTGCACTGCCCGATCGCATCCATCTCTATCGCCGTCCGATCCTCGACGAATGGATCCATACCGGCGTGCCGCTGGCGACGCTGGTCAATCACATCGTCGTCCATGAGGTCGGCCATCATTTCGGCCTGTCCGACGATGACATGCATGCGCTGGAGGACGGCGCGGATTGAGCGCGAGCCTGGCCTTTCGCGACGTGGCCTGCCTGCGCGGCGGACGATTGCTGTTCGAGGGACTGAACTTTGCGCTCACGCCGGGCGATGCGGCGCTCGTCACCGGACCCAATGGCGCGGGCAAGTCGAGCCTGATTCGTCTGGCCGCCGGGCTGCTCGCGCCCGTATCGGGCCGCGTCGAAGGCGAGGGCGCGCGCGCGCTCCTCAGCGAGGCTTCTGCGCTCGATCCCGAGCTGACTCTTGCCGCCGCGCTCGGCTTCTGGGCGGGGATCGACGGGTGCCGCGACGCGGTGACGCAGGCGCTGGAAGCGGTTGGCCTGTTCGAGATTGCCAATGTGCCGGTGCGCTTCCTTTCCACCGGCCAGCGGCGACGTGCCGGGCTCGCGCGCGTCGTCGCGAGTCGCGCGCCGGTCTGGCTGCTCGACGAGCCGGCAAACGGCCTGGACACGGCCTCGGTCGCGCAGCTCGAGGCTCTGGTCGCTGCGCATCGGATGCGGGGCGGCATCGCTATGGTGGCGACGCATCTGCCGATCGCCCTGCCGGACTCGGTCGAGGTAGCGCTGTGAGCGTTTTCGCCGCGATCGTCTGGCGCGAGCTGCGGCGCGCCTGGAGCACCGGCGGGCTGCTGATGCCGGTCGCCTTCTTCCTGCTCGTCGCGATCCTCTTCCCCTTCGCGATCGGCCCCGATGGCAAGCTGCTCGCACGGATCGGCGGCGGAGCGATCTGGGCGGCCGCCCTGCTCGCGGCACTGCTGCCGGTCGAGCGGCTGGTCGCGCCCGATGCCGAAAGCGGCGTCCTCGATCAGTTCGCGGCGCGGGGCCTGGGCGACGGGATGGTCGCCGCCGCCAAGATGGTGGGCCATTGGCTCGGCTTCGCGCCGCCGCTGCTGGCCGCCACGGTGATCGCTGCGGCGCTGCTCCATGTGCCGGGACCTGCGCTTGCCCAGATCCTGTTGTGCCTCGCGATCGGCACGCCGGGCCTCGCCGCGCTCGGGGTCGTCACCGCCGCGCTCGTCGCGGGACTGCGCGGGGCGGGCGCGCTCGCGGGGCTGGTCATGCTGCCCTTCGCGGTGCCGCTGCTCATCTTCGGTGCGGGCTCGACCGGTGACCAGCCCGGCGCGCTCAAGCTGCTCGCTGCCGTCAGCCTGATCTATCTGGCGGGCGCACCGATCGTGGCGGGCGCGGCGATCCGGATGGGTCGAGACTGAAACGGACAAGGGCGACAGTCGCCTGCCGCCCTTTCCCCTCACTATCCCATCTGGCGCTCAGGCGAGCGCGGCGACCGGCTTGCGGCGGCGCACTGCCGCACCTGCCAGGCCGAAGCCGCCGATCATCATGGCCCAGGCGGCCGTCTCGGGAACCGCGGTGATGTTGAAGGCGATCGTGCCGAAATTGTCGCCGTTGTTCGAATCCCAGTAATAGAGATTGAGCGTGCCGCTGCTGCTGGCGACGAAGCTGCCATTGGCGCCGAGCAGCATGTAGACGCCGTTCAGCTCACCGACGAGCGAGCCATAGGCGGCCGAGAGCGAGTTCTGCGACCACAGGCCGAAATTGGTGCCGATCTGCGTGCCGACCGCCTGGCCCGAATCGTCGGTGGCGGTGGCGAAGCGGTCGCCGGTCAGGCCGTTGGCGTCCGAATAGCGGGGCAGCGCGCCCGCGCTCCACAGGTCGTCGGTGCTCGACGAAATCGTGAAGGTCTGCCCGGCGCTCAGCGCGACCGAGGCGAGGCCGGTGCCGCCCGACGAGCTGTTCGCCATCGCATCGACCACGAAGGTCTGCGCAACGGCCGGTGCGGTGACGGTAAGCGCTGCGACTGCACAGCAGGCGAGATGCGAAAGCTTCACGGTGAATCCCCTCAGATACCGATATGGAAATCGTTCGGACACATTGGGTAAACGATTCGTTGGCCATCGCCAATCGCGAATAAAGGCGAATTAGGGTTAGTCGCCGCGCCAGCGCCCGAAAATGGCGGTGGGAAGCAGCAGTCCGCGTGCTTCCTCGCGCACGCAGAGCTCGCCGCAATCGATCGTCCCGCCCAGGCCCTTGAGCTCCTGGTTCAGCAGCTCGCCCAGCGCGACCGAGGACATGCGCACCGCATAGACGGTGAGGAACAGGAAGCGCGACTGGGCGTCGAGCAGCCTGGCCGCGTCGGCGATCAGCCCGGGCAGCCCTTCCTCCAGCTTCCACACCTCGCCGGTCGGCCCGCGGCCCCATTTGGGCGGATCGAGGATGATCCCGTCATAGCGCCGCCCGCGCCGCACCTCGCGCGCGGTGAACTTGGCGGCGTCGTCGATCATCCAGCGGATCGGCTTGTCCTCCATCCCCGAAAGCGCGGCATTGGCCTTGCCCTCGGCAACCGATTTCTTCGACGCGTCGACATGCGTCATCCGCGCGCCCTTGGCGGCCAGTGCGAGCGTGCCGACGCCGGTATAGCCGAACAAGTTCATGCATTCGGGTTCCGCGACGCCGTCGATCCGCTCGCGCATCCAGTCCCATACCGGTGCCATGTCCGGGAAGAAGCCGAGATGGCGGAAGGGGGTGGTCTGGGCGGTGAATTTCGCCTCGCGCCAGGCGAGCGGCCAGCCTTCGCGGGGCACCGGCTTGTGGAACACCCAGCGCCCGCCGCCCTCGTCGTCGGGCGCGGGGACGAACTCGCCATGCGCATCCCAGTCTTCGGCGGCCGGCGCCCACATCGCCTGGGGTTCGGGGCGGATGAAACGATAGGGCCCGTAGCGCTCGAGCTTGCGGCCATGCCCGCTGTCGACCAGCCCGTAATCGGCCCAGGGCTCGCCGGTGAGGATCGAGAGCTTCATGTCCGGGCGCGGGCGCGCTCGGCGATATAGGCCGTGATCGCGCCGAACTCGGCGGGCAGCACGTCATAGCGCTCCTGCCGCTCGAACAGGTCGCCGATCCGCGAGGGCATTTGCGGGCGCGAACCCGTCGCGCGCTCGACCGCGTCGCGGAACTTCGCCGGATGCGCGGTCGCCAGCGTGACCACCGGGGTCTCGACGGGCAGTTCGGCACGCCGCGCCGCCGCGAGACCGATCGCCGTGTGCGGGTCGATGATCTGGTTCGCCTCGGCGGCCGCCCAGCGCATCGCCTCGTTCATCTCGTCGGGCTCGATCCGGTCGCTGACGAACAGCTTGGCGGCGCCTTCGCGCTGCGCATTGGTCAGCTGCATCGCGCGGCTCGCCTCGAACCAGCGCATCTGCTCGGCCACCGGCGCGCCCGACAGGTCGTAGAGCAGCCGCTCGAAGTTCGAGCTGACCTGGATGTCCATCGAAGGCGCCGCGGTGGGCGTCACCGTCCCCGCCGAATAGTCGCCCGCCGAAAGCGCACGGTGGAGGATGTCGTTGACGTTGGTCGCGACGATCAGCCGCTCGATCGGCAGCCCCATCCTGCTCGCGACATAGCCGGCGAAGACGTCGCCGAAATTGCCGGTCGGCACCGCGAACGCTACCTTGTTCCCGGGCGCGCCGAGCCGGACGGCGGCGTAGAAATAATAGACCACCTGCGCCATCAGCCGCGCCCAGTTGATCGAATTGACCGCGCTCAGCTGGAAGCGCCCGGCGAACCCGGCGTCGTTGAACATCGCCTTCACCAGCGCCTGGGCGTCGTCGAAGCTGCCCTCGATCGCGATGTTGTGGACGTTGGGGGCGAGCACCGTCGTCATCTGGCGGCGCTGCACGTCGGATACGCGCCCCTTGGGATGGAGCATGAAGATGTCGACGCCGTGCCGCCCGGCGACCGCGTCGATCGCCGCGCTGCCGGTGTCGCCCGACGTCGCGCCGACGATCGTCAGATGGGTCTCGCTCCCGGAGAGGAACTTCTCGAACAGCAGCCCGAGCAGCTGGAGCGCCACGTCCTTGAACGCCAGGGTCGGCCCATGGAACAGCTCGAGCAGCCAGTTGCGCTGGTCGAGCTGCACCAGCGGCGTCACCGCGGCATGCGAGAACCGGCCATAGGCCTGGGTGCACAGCGCGCGGAGCTCGTCCTCGCTCAGGTCGCCGGCGACGAACGGGAGCATCACCCGCACCGCCGTCTCGACATAGGAGAGCCCGGCCAGTTCGGCGATCTGCTCGCGCGTGAAGCTCGGCCAGGCCTCGGGCACATATAGCCCGCCATCGCTCGCCAGCCCGGCAAGCGTCACGTCACGGAAGCCGAGCAGGGGCGCGGCGCCTCTTGTGGATTGGTAGCGCATCGCTGGCGGGTTAGCGGGCGAAGGGGTGGGGGGCAAGAAAGCCGATCTTTATCCGACTCGTCACACCGGCCGAAGGGCCGGCCTAGGGTTTGGGCGCCTTGCCCCGCTGGCGCAGCCGCAGCGCCAGCACATAGATGATCGCGGCGACGGTCGCGAACAGGAACCATTGCACGGCATAGGCGAGATGGTTGTTGGGCACGCTCGAAAGCTCGGGCCTTGCGGTCGGCTCCAGCCCGGGCGCGGCCTGGTCGGCGATCAGCATCAGCGACTTGGGATGGTCGCCGAACATCGACACGAAGATCGGCAGATGATCGGGCGCATGGGTGATCGTGCCGGTCACCGCGCCGCCCTTCCACACCGGCTTGAACTTCGGATCGGGCGCCACGCCGACATCGACGAGCAGCGCCGGTCCCTCGATGCCGGTGCGGCACTGGGCGATCTGCCGATAGCCATTGCCGCCCTTGACGTCCCGGCCGCCCTGGCTCTGCCAGCCGACCGGCGACAGGCAGAAGGCGGTCGCGCGGCGGAACAGATATTCGTCGCCGACCGCCAGGCGCGGGAACGCCATCACCGGCTTGCCCATGTTGGCGGCATAATGGGCGAGCGCGGCCTGCTTCTCGGCGCGGCGGTCGAGCTGCCACACGCCCAGCGCGATCATCGCCGCGATGGCCAGGCCGACGACGATCGTCGCGATCAGGGGAAAGCGCGGCATCTCAGACGTCCTTGATCCGGCCCTCGCTCGCCTTGTGCCGATATTCGAGCGCGAGCAGCAGGCCCTTGGAGAAACGCAGCATCACCACGGTGAGCCCCAGGGTGATCGGCACCCAGAGCAAGATATGGACGAGCAGCCCGGGCTGAAAGGTGAACTCGACCCACAGCGCCATCATGGTGACCAGCGCGCCGATCCCCAGCGTCAGGAAGACGACCGGGCCGTCGCCGACATTGAACTGGGTGAAATCGAGCCCGCAGCTCGAACATTTGTCGGCGAAGCGGATATAGCCCGCGAAAAGCGTGCGCGCGCCGCAGCACGGGCAACTGCCCTTCAGCCCAGAATCGATCGGGGGAGGCGGCGTGGCGCCACCTCCCCCGACTTGATTGCTCGGTTGTTCGTCCTCGCGCATCAGGCGTGGACGGGAGCGCCCCAGCCACCCCAGACATAGATCGACGCGAACAGGAACAGCCAGACGACGTCGACGAAGTGCCAGTACCAGGCAGCCGCCTCGAAGCCGAAATGCTGCTTGGGGGTGAAGTCGCCGCGATAGGCGCGAACCAGGTTCACGATCAGGAAGATCGTGCCGACGATGACGTGGAAGCCGTGGAAGCCGGTCGCCATGAAGAAGGCGCCGCCATAGCTGCTGCCGCCCTCGCTCGCCGCCTTGAACGGGAACGGAGCCTCCATGTACTCATAGGCCTGGAAGCAGCTGAACGAGATGCCCAGGATGATCGTCAGCCACAGGCCCTTCTTCAGGCCCTCGCGGTCGCCGTGCAGCAGCGCGTGGTGCGCCCAGGTCACGGTGCAGCCCGAGCAGAGCAGGATCAGCGTGTTGAGCAGCGGGAACTGCCAGGCGTTGAGCACTTCCATGCCCTTTGGCGGCCAGACGCCGCCAACGGCTTCCACCGTCGAGGGGAAGAGCGAGAAGTCGAACCAGGCCCAGAACCAGCCGACGAAGAACATCACTTCGGAGGCGATGAACAGGATCATGCCATAGCGCAGGTGGAGCTGCACGATCGGGGTGTGATCGCCGGCATGCGCCTCCTGGATCACCTTCGACCACCAGCCGAACATCGTGATCGCCACCAGCGCCACGCCGGTGAAGAACACCAGGTTGGCACTGGATACCTTGTGCATCCACATGATGCCGCCCGAAGCGAGCACGAGCGCCGCGAACGCGCCGAACAACGGCCAGATGCTCGGCGGCAGGATGTGGTATTGGTGGTTCTTGGCTCCGGCCATGGTCGGTCCCTGTTTGGTGTTTTGCGGCCGCTTTAGGGCCCGAATCCGCTTCCCGCAACAACCCTCGTGCACATGCGTGCGGGCTCAGTGCGCCTTCTGCGCCGCGGCCGCCGCCGCCTGCTTCACCTGCGGCGATTCGCTGGGGTAGAAGGTGTAGGACAGGGTGATCTCCTGCACGTCCTTCGCGTCCGGATCGTCGAGGATCTTGGGATCGACGTAGAAGATCACCGGCATCCGCACCGTCTCGCCGGGCTTCAGCGTCTGCTGGGTGAAGCAGAAGCATTGGATCTTGGTGAAATATTTGCCGATGAACACCGGTGTGACGTTGAAGGTCGCGGTGCCGCTGGTCTCGTGGTCCGAGGTGTTGGTGGCCGTGAAGAAGGCCATGTCGCGCCCGCCGATGTCGATCGTGTCGCTGCGGCGCTCGGGCTGGAACTTCCAGGGGATGCCCTTGCCGACATTCGTGTCGAACGCCACGACGACCTTGCGGTTGCCGACCGCACCGGGGGCCTGGAGCCCGCGCTGGGTGGTACCGTTCAGGCCGGTCGCCTCGCAGAACATGCGGTAGAGCGGCACCGCCGCGAAGCCGAGCCCGCCCATCGAGCAGACTCCGATCCCCGCGAGGATCGCCACCCGCAGGTTGCGGCTGATCATCCCGAATGGGCGATCTGGATCTTCACGATCGAGATCGCGAAGACGAGCACGACGAACACGCCCAGCAGCACCGCCATGATTCGTGCGCGCGAACGCTGGCGGGCCCGGATCGCCTCGACGGACGGCCCGGCAATGTCATTCTTGTCGGTCATAATACCCACCTGTCGACGACGAGCGCGCCGAACACCACGAAGAGATAGAGAATCGAATATTTGAACAGCGTCTTCTCGGGCGCCATCTTGTCGTCGGGCTGGGTCGTGCGCAGCGCGACCCTGGTCGCCAGCGCCAGGAAGATCGCCGTGGTGACGCTGGCGACTGCGCCATAGACCGCGCCGGTCAGCCCCAGCGGCCAGGGCGCGATCGCCGCCGCGGCCATCGGGATCGTATAGAGTCCGATCTGGTGCCGCGTGGTACGCTCGCCCGAGACGACCGGCAGCATCGGCACGCCGGCATTGGCGTAATCGGTCTTCACGAACAGCGCGAGCGCCCAGAAATGCGGCGGCGTCCACAGGAAGATCAGCAGGAACAACAGGATCGGCAGCGTCGCGACGTCCCCGGTCGCCGCTGCCCAGCCGATCAGCGGTGGAAAGGCGCCGGCCGCGCCGCCGATGACGATGTTCTGCGGGGTGCGGCGCTTGAGCCAGATCGTGTAGACGAAGACGTAGAACAGGATCGACGCGGCGAGGATGACCGTCGCCGTCAGGTTGATCGCGAAATACATCAGCACGAGGCTGAAGACGGCGAGCCCCACGCCGAAATGCAGAGCCGATTGGCGATCCATTCGCCCGGCGGGCAGCGGCCGCCGCTGCGTCCGCTTCATCTTGGCGTCGAGATCCGATTCGTACCATTGGTTGAGCGCACCCGCGGCGCCTGCGCCCAGCGCGATGCACAGGATCGCGGTGAAGCCGAGCACCGGATGGATCGGCACCGGCGCGGCCAGCATCCCGCACAGCCCGGTGAACACGACGAGCGTCATCACCCGCGGCTTGGTGAGCGCAAGGAAGTCGCGCCAGTCGGCGGGCAGGGCGGGGGAAAGGGCGGACGCGGAGGACATGTTGCGGGCGCTATAGGCCCGAGTCCGTGGCGGGAAAAGGGCGCGATGCGATGGCATCGCCGATAGGGCGTCTGAGTGGCGCTCAGCCGAGCCGCTTGCGGTTGGCCTTCACCTTGCGGCGATAATGTTTGAGCACCTTGCGGGTGCCGGTCAGCGGGCTGGCGCCCAGCCGTCCGGTCACCAGCGCCGATTGCAGCTCGAACGCCGACTGCATCTTTTCCGACAGCATTAGATAGGCTTCGCCGCTGGCGGCCGGCCCGCCCGCGGCCATCTTGGCGACGCGCAGCCCGATCACGGCGGAGGCCTCGATGCTCAGCGCCCAGGCATCCATGCCGGCACTGGCCCAGTCCTCATATGGCCATTTGTACATTGTCGCCCCTTGATCCACGGTTGCCGGACTCGAACCCGCTCAACGATCCAGGTGCGCCGTCGGGGGCATCGCATGCAAGGGCTTCCCAAAAAGAAAACGCCCCGGGTCTCCCCGGGGCGTTTCGGTTTCCGGCCTGGCCGGATCTTAGTGGTGCGAGTCGCTGTCGATCACCGGCAGCGTCTCGAACTGGTGGAATGGCGGCGGGCTCGAGAGCGTCCATTCGAGCGTCGTCGCGCCTTCGCCCCAGGGATTGCCCTCGGCCTTGCGGCCCGCGAGCAGCGACCAGATCAGGTTCACGAAGAACACCGCCATGCTGGCTGCCATGATCATGTAGCCGATCGTCGCGATGTGGTTCCAATAGGCAAAGGCGTCGGGATAGTCCGGATAGCGCCTCGGCATGCCCTGCAGGCCCAGGAAGTGCATCGGGAAGAACATGATGTTCACGCCGGCGAAGAAGACCCAGAAATGGATCTGGCCGAGCAGCTCGTTGTACATGCGGCCCGACATCTTCGGGAACCAGTAGTAGAAGCCGGCGAACAGCGAGAACACCGCGCCGAGCGACAGCACGTAGTGGAAGTGCGCCACCACGTAATAGGTGTCCTGCATGTAATCGTCGACGCCACCGTTCGCGAGCACCACGCCGGTCACGCCGCCGACGGTGAACATGAAGATGAAGCCGATCGACCACAGCATCGGGGTCTTGAAGGTGATCGAGCCGCCCCACATCGTGGCGATCCATGAGAAGATCTTCACGCCGGTCGGCACCGCGATGACCATGGTCGCGGCGGTGAAGTACATCTTCACGTTCACGCTCAGGCCGGTGGTGAACATGTGGTGCGCCCACACGACGAAGCCGACCAGGCCGATCGCGACCATCGCATATGCCATGCCGAGATAGCCGAACACCGGCTTGCGGCTGAAGGTGGCGACGATGTGGCTGACCATGCCGAAGCCCGGCAGGATCATGATGTACACCTCGGGGTGGCCGAAGAACCAGAACAGGTGCTGGTACAGGATCGGGTCGCCGCCGTACTGCGGGTCATAGAATGCGGTGCCGAAGTTGCGGTCGGTCAGCAGCATCGTGATCGCCGCGGCGAGCACCGGCAGCGCCAGCAGCAGCAGGAAGGCGGTGATCAGCACCGACCACACGAACAGCGGCATCTTGTGCAGGGTCATGCCCGGCGCGCGCATGTTGAAGATGGTGGTGATGAAGTTGATCGCGCCCAGGATCGAGCTGGCGCCCGCAAGGTGGAGCGACAGGATCGCCATGTCCACCGAAGGCCCGGGCTCGCCATAGGTCGAGAGCGGGGCATAGACCGTCCAGCCCGTGCCCGCGCCCGCGCCGACGAACGGCGAGGCGAGGAGGAGCAGGAAGGCCGGGATCAGCAGCCAGAACGAGATGTTGTTCATCCGCGGGAAGGCCATGTCCGGCGCCCCGATCATGATCGGGACGAACCAGTTGCCGAAGCCGCCGATCATCGCCGGCATGACCATGAAGAACACCATGATCAGGCCGTGCGCGGTGACGAGCACGTTCCAGAAGTGCATCGCATCGTCAAACGAATGGCCGGGGCCATGCAGCGCCGCCAGCCAGGTCGGCAGATACTGGATGCCCGGCTCATACAGCTCGGCGCGCATCAGGCCCGAGATGCCGCCGCCGATGATCCCCGCGAAGATCGCGAAGATCAGATACAGCGTGCCGATATCCTTGTGGTTGGTCGACATGAACCACCGGGCGAAGAAGCCCGGCTTGTGGTCCGCGTCATGATGGTCGTGCGCATGATCGGCATGCGCGGCGTACTGGATGGCGGTATCGGTCATCTCAATTGCCCGTCGTGTTGCCGGCGGCGGCGTTGTCCGCCGCGGCCTCGTTGGTCACTGCCGGCTCGGCGGCGTTGGTGGTCGCGGCAGCGGTCGCCTCGTTGCCGGGTGCCGGCGCAGCAGCGGCGGCCGGCTTCGCCGACGGCATCGTGCCGCCCTTCGACGCGACCCAGCGTGCGAACACCTCAGGCGAAACGACCTCGACCGCGATCGGCATATAGGCGTGGCGCGCGCCGCAAAGCTCGGAGCACTGGCCGAAATAGACGCCCGGCTTCTTGTCGATGATGAAGCTCGTCTCGTTGAGCTTGCCCGGAACCGCGTCGAGCTTGATCCAGAAAGCGGGCATCGCCCAGCTGTGGATCACGTCGGTCGCTGTGGTGATCAGGCGGATCGGCACGCCGTAGGGCAGCACGACGCGCGCGTCGGTCGCCAGCAGGCGGGGGCCGTCGGCATCGGTGCGGTAGCGCTCGCCCTTGCCGACCTGGTTGGCTTCCTTGAGCATGTTGGCGGTGATCTGGATGCCGCCATTGTCCGGATATTCGTACGACCAGAACCACTGGTTGCCGATCGCCTTCAGCGTGATCGCGTCCTTGGGCGCGGGCTTGAACTGCGCGGCGAGCAGCCGGATCGAGGGCACGGCGATCGCGATCAGGATCAGCACCGGGATCAGCGTCCAGGCGATCTCGATCGCGACATTGTGGCTGGTGCGCGACGGCGTCGGGTTGGCGGCGCGGCGATAGCGGACGATCACGTAGAGCAGCAGCAGCAGCACGAAGACCGAGATCACCGTGATCAGCGGCACCAGCACCACGTTGTGGAACCAGTGCGCCTCCTCGCCGGTCGGGGTCACCTGCGGCTGCAGCGTGATCGCCTCATTGGTCGGCTGGCCGATGCCGGGAACGGCATGGGTCAGCGGCCTGCCTGCCGCGTCCAGCGTCGGATCGGCCGGCTTGGCTGCAGCTGCAGCCGGCGTGGCCGCCGGTGCACCCGCCGGTGCGGCCGCTGTCGGAGCCGGCGCTGCCGGCGCGGTGGTGTTCTGGGCGTGCCCGGGCATGGCGAGGGCAAGCCCCGCGGCCAGGACAATCGAAGTCAACCCAAGCTTGCGCATCGTCTATATTCACCCTGTTCGCGAGAGCGCCGTAGGCGGGGCTTTGTGGAAATACCCCAATGGCAGCGGCCTATACGCGGCTCAAGCCCGATCTCAAGCTTTTTGCGCGCGGTTGCGGTCGCGAGTGCCGGTGCCTAAGAGTGCGCCCACCCCCGGCACACAGGAGTTAGGCTTTGACCGGCGACGCAATTCTGGACGAGTTTCGAGACGCCGGCGCGCTGCTGGAAGGACATTTCATCCTCTCCTCGGGCCTGCGCTCTCCCGTGTTTCTCCAGAAGATGCGGATCTTCGAGGATCCCGTGCGCACCGCGCGCGTGTGCGGCGCGCTCGGTGCGCTCATCCGCGAATCGTTCGGCCCTGTCGACATGGTCGTCTCGCCCGCGATCGGCGGGATCATCCCGGGATATGAGACCGCGCGCGCGCTCGGCTGCCTTGCGGTGTTCGTCGAGCGCGAGGACGGCGAGTTCCAGCTCCGCCGCGGATTCGAGATTCCCGCCGGCGCCCGCGTGGTGATGGTCGAGGACATCGTGACCACCGGCCTCTCGTCGCGCGAATGCATCGCCGCGATCCGCAAGCACCCCGGCGAGCTCGTCGGCGCGGCGTGCATCGTCGATCGCTCGAACGGCAAGGCCGATATCGGCACGCCTCTGGTAGCGCTGACCCGACTCGACGTTCCCGCCTATCCCGCCGACCAACTGCCGCCCGAGCTCGCTGCGATCCCCGCGACCAAGCCGGGCAGCCGCGCGCTGGTATGAGCGGCAAGCTCCGCCTCGGCCTCAACATCGACCATGTCGCGACTGTGCGCAACGCGCGCGGGAGCGGATACCCCGATCCGGTCCGCGCCGCTTTGCTCGCGGCCGAAGCCGGCGCCGACGGCATCACCGCGCATCTGCGCGAGGATCGCCGCCACATCACCGACGACGATATCGCCCGGCTCTCCGCCGAGCTGACGATCCCACTCAACCTCGAAATGGCGGCGACCGAGGAGATGCTCGCGATCGCGCTGCGCCACCGTCCGCATGCGGTGTGCATCGTTCCCGAGAAGCGCGAGGAGCGCACCACCGAGGGCGGGCTCGATGCGGCCGGCCAGCACAATCATCTCGCGCCGATGGTGGCCAAGCTGCGCGATGCCGGTTGCCGCGTGTCCTTGTTCATCGAGCCCGACGAGCGCCAGATCGATGCGGCGCTCCGCCTGGGCGCGCCGGTCGTGGAACTGCATACCGGCCGCTATTGCGAGCTCGCCGAGAGCGCGCGTGCCGAAGAGCTGAAGCGAATCGCGGACGCCGCAGCACTCGCCGCCAAGGCGGGGCTCGAGCCGCATGCCGGCCATGGCCTCACATTTGACAACGTGGTCCCCATCGCCGCGATCCCGCAGGTGATGGAGCTCAACATCGGCCATTTCCTGATCGGCGAGGCGATCTTCGACGGGCTGGTGCCCGTGGTGCTCCGCATGCGCGCGCTGATGGATTCGGCGCGGTGAACGCGGCACGTCCCCTGGCGGCCGAGGGGGCGCTCCTAATGTTCGGTGCGGCCGCGACCCTGGGCTGCTGGGTTGTTGTACTGATAGACCTGCTGGCGATTGCTATGATGGGCTGGTTCCACCCGCTCCAGTCCTGGTTGATGCTGGCGCTTGGCGGTTTGGCGCCGGCGCTATTCGCCAGCTTCGTCTTCGTCCGCGCGGCGCGCGCGGTTCGGTCTTCCGCGGCGCTCGCCTGGGGGCCGGGCACCGCGCTTTTGGCCGCCGCCGCCGCGCTCATGGTGTTCGGATCATGATCCTCGGCACCGGATCCGACCTCTGCAACATCGAGCGGATCCAGAATTCGCTCGACCGGTTCGGCACGCGTTTCGAGAATCGCAGCTTTACCGAGCTGGAGATCGCCAAGGCGAAGCGGCGCCCGCACAACTACGCCGCGACGCTCGCCAAGCGCTTCGCCGCCAAGGAGGCGTTTTCCAAGGCGGTCGGCACCGGCTTCAAGGCCGGCGTGTTCATGAAGGACATCGGTGTCGTCAATGCGCCGTCCGGCGCGCCGACCCTGGCGCTCACCGGCGGTGCCAAGGCGAGGCTTGACGCCATCACCCCCGAGGGCCACGTCGCCCGAGTGCATCTGACGTTGACCGACGATCATCCCTGGGCGTTTGCCATGGTGATCATCGAAGCGGTGGCGACGGGCAAGGATTGAGTACCCATGGCCGCGGACGAGTTTGCGTTGACGGAAGAGCCCATCGAACAGGAAGAGAAGCGCGAGGCGCGTCCGGGCACCGACTGGTGGGCGGAGGCGCGCGGCATCTTCTGGCTGGTCCTGGCGGTGCTCGGTTTCCACAGCCTGGTCGCCAAGCCCTTCTACATCCCGTCCGAATCGATGATGCCGGGGCTGCTCAAGGGCGACCGGCTGGTCGTGACCAAATATCCCTATGGCTACAGCTTCGTCACGCCGACCTTCCATCTGCTGCCGTTCATTCATGGCCGGCTGTTCGGCCGGCTGCCCGAGCGCGGCGACGTGGTGATCGTGACGCCGCCGGGCTCGGAGACCGACTATATTAAGCGCGTGATCGGGCTGCCGGGCGATCGCATCGCGGTCCGCAACGGCGTGGTCTATCTGAACGGCGTCGCGATCCCGCGCCGCGCGATGGGCGAGCGCGACCTGCCCGTGGATGCCAACAGCCGCTGCGACGATGGCAGCTATCGCGACCGGCTGGTCAAGGACGCCGCCGGCAACGCGCATTGCCGCCTGCCGATCTTCCGCGAGACGCTGCCCAACGGCCGTTCCTATGATACGATCGATCTGGGCTGGAGCCCCGGCGACAATTTCGCCGAGACCCGGGTGCCGAAGGATCATGTCTTCCTGATGGGCGACAATCGCGACAACAGTGCCGACAGCCGCTTCCCGACCAGCCAGAACGGGCTGGGCGGCCCGGTGCCCTGGGAGAATATCGGCGGCCGCGCCGAATTCATCACCTTCTCGCTGGACGGCAGCGCGACCTGGAACCCGCTGACCTGGCCCTCCTCGTTCCGCCCGGGCCGCGCAGGCACCTCGCTCCACCCGAGCCGGGATACGAAATGAGCGACGACCCGCTCGCATCGGACACCGTTCGGATCGTCCAGGAGCCGGGGCCCAACGAATTGCGCGATCCGCTCGTACGCGCGGAGCTCAAGCGCGCATCGGTCTGGTTCGGCCTCGCCATCGGCGTCGCGCTGATCGTGCTGCTGATCCAGCCGCTGCTGATCATCTTCGGCGGGCTCGTCTTCGCCTCGATGCTCGATGGCGGCGCGCGGCTGCTCGGGCGGATCCTGCCGATTCCGCGCACGCTGCGCATCGTCATCGTCGTGTTGCTGGTGATCGCGTTCTTCGGCGGCATCTTCTACATGACCGGCGTCCAGATCGCCCAGCAGGCCGAGCAGTTGCGCGCCACGCTCGAGTTCCAGGCGAACCGCGTCGCGCACTGGATTTCCGATCTCGGGCTGATGCCCGGCCGCTCGGACCTGACCGGGCTCCTCCAGCAGGCGCTGGGTTCGGTCGGGCGGCTCACCTCGGCGGTCGGCTCGGCGATCGGCGGGGTCGCCAGCCTGTTGATGATCGTCGTGCTCGGGCTGTTCGTGGCGCTGGAGCCGCGCATCTACGAGCGCGGGCTGCAATGGATGGTGCCCTCCGACACGCGCGACAGCTTCGCGCTGACGATCAGCCGGATGGCGACGACGATGCGCCGGCTGCTCGCCGGGCGGCTGCTCGGCATGCTGATCGAGGGCATCCTTATCTGGATCTTCCTGTCGATCGCCGGCGTGCCGATGGCCTTGCTGCTCGGCATCATCACCGGCGTGCTCGCCTTTATCCCCAATATCGGCGCGTTCATCTCGGGCGTGATGATGGTCACGGTCGGCTTCAGCGCCGGCCAGGAAACCGGCATCTGGGCGATCATCATCTATTTCGGCGTCCAGAATTTCGACGGCTATGTCGTCATCCCGATGGTCGCGCGGCGCACCGTCGACATGCCGCCGGCGCTCACCCTTTCCTCGCAGATCCTGGCGAGCACCTTGTTCGGCGTGCTCGGCCTGGCGCTCGCCGATCCGATCGTCGCGATGATCAAGGTGGCGCTGGAAAGCGAGGCCGAGCGCGCCGCCAAGGCCGATGAGGCGAACAACCATCGTCCGTTCCGCTGGCGCGTCCGCCAGGGCGGCAACCACGCCCCCCGCGCCGAATTCACGGAACCGCCGGGTGGCGATCCGACTTCTTGAGGGAATGGAGACGCGCCATGCTGCTCTATGATTATTTCCGCTCGTCCGCCTCCTACCGGGTGCGGATCGCGCTCAACCTCAAGGGCATTCCCTATGAGCAGCGCGACGTGATGCTGCTCGAGAATCAGCAGCGCACGCCCGAGCATCTCGCGCGCCATCCGCAGGGTTTCGTCCCGGTGCTGGAGGCCGACGGCAAGATCCTCACCCAGAGCCTGGCGATCATCGACTGGCTCGATGCGCGCCATCCCGAGCCGCGGCTGATCCCCGCCGATCCCGATGCGCGTGCCGCCGCGCTGGCCCGCGCGCTGGTGATCGGCGCGGACATCCACCCGATCAACAATCTGCGCGTGATGCGCTATCTCGCGCACGACCTGCATGTCGACGAGTTCCACCGCAACGCCTGGACCCGCCACTGGATCGAGCACGGCTTCGCGGCGCTCGAGGCTATGGCCGGTGCCGACGGGAACGAGGGGCCGTTCCTCGGCGGCGCCGCGCCGGACATCTCGGACGTGTTCCTGGTCCCGCAATTCTTCAACGCCCGCCGGTTCGACGTGCCGCTGATGCCCTATCCCAAGCTGCGCCGCGCCGAATGCGCCGCCGCCGAGATCGAAGCCTTCGCCGCCGCGCATCCCGATCGAGTCGCGCCCAAGTGACATCCTGTTCTTCAAGCCCCTCCCCCCCGAGGGGGAGGGGCTTATGGCTGCTGATGGCGCTCACTCCTCTGCCCGCCTTCGCGCAGGAAACCCCCGCCGGCTCCGAAGAGATCGTCGTGACCGGCCGCGGGCTCGATGCGCCCCCGGGCGAGGCGGCGTATGACGTCGTCACGATCGATCGCGACCGGCTCGCCGACAGCGCCAGCAACCGACTGGAGGACGTGCTGCGCGATGCCGCCGGCCTCGCCCAGTTCCGCCGCTCCGATTCGAGCTCGGCGCACCCGACCAGCCAGGGTATCTCGCTCAGGGGGCTGGGCGGCAACGCCTCCAGCCGCGCGCTGCTGCTGCTCGACGGGGTGCCGCAGACCGATCCGTTCGGAGGCTGGGTACCGTTTCCCGCCTATCTGCCCGAACGGCTGGCCTCGGCGCGGATCATCCGCGGCGGCGGCAGCGGCTATGCCGGCCCCGGCGCGCTCGCCGGCACGATCGAGCTGACCAGCGGCGGCCCGTCCGATCTCGGCCCGCTCCAGTTCGCCGCCGCCTATGGCAGCCGCGACAGCGTCGACGCGACCGCGGTCGGTTCCGCCACGCTCGGCACCGGCTTCGTCACGCTCGCCGCGCAATATGGCCGGGGCGACGGCTTCACCCCGACGGTCGCGGAGGATCGCGGCCCGGTCGATCGCCCCGCGCCCTACAAGCAGGCGAGCCTGGCGCTGCGCGGCGTCATCGATCTGGGCGGTGGCGCGGAGCTCCAGACCAATGTCTCGGCCTTCACCGACCGGCGCGACCGCGGGGTCGATTTCACCCAGGTGAAGAGCGACGGCGCCGATGCAAGTGTGCGCCTGGTCAAGCGCGGCGGCTGGGGCTGGTCGGCGCTCGCCTATCTCCAGACGCGGCAATTCGCCTCCGGATTCGCCAGCATCAGCGACGCGCGCGACACGGGCACGCCGACGCTCGATCAGTACAATGTCCCCGCCACCGGCATCGGCGGCCGGATCGAGATCGCCCCGCCCATCGGCGGCGGCGTCACGCTGCACCTGGGGAGCGATATCCGCCGCGTCTCGGGCCGCACCCAGGAACTCTACACCTTCGTCGCCGGTCAGCCGACGCGGCAGCGCGTCGCGGGCGGCGAGAGCCTGACCTTCGGCGGGTTCGCCGATGCCAGCCTCGAATCGGGCGGCCTCACCCTCAGCGCCGGTGGCCGGATCGATCGCTGGACGATCTCGAACGGCAGCCTGGTCGAGCGACCGCTTGCAGGGGGCGCCGTGCTCACCGACAGCCATTTCCCGAATCGCGGCGGTACCGAGGCCACCGGGCGCCTGGGCGCGGCCTATGACGTGGGGCCGGCCACCCTGCGCGCCGCCGCCTATCGCGGCTGGCGTCTGCCGACGCTCAACGAGCTCTACCGTCCCTTTCGCGTCGGTGCCGATGCCACCGCCGCCAATGCATCGCTTGATCCCGAGCGGATGTTGGGCGCCGAGCTGGGCCTCGATCTGCGTCCGCTCCCCGACATCGTGTTGCGCGCCACCGGCTATTGGAACCGGCTCGACGGCGCGATCGCCAACGTCACCATCGCCAACGGCCCGGGCACCTTTCCGGGCGTCGGCTTCGTCTCGGCGGCGGGCGTCTACCGTGTCCGCCAGAATCTCGATGCGGTCGTGGCGAGGGGCATCGAGCTCGACGGCCGCTGGAGCCACGGCTCGCTCAGCCTGACCGCCTCCTATGCCTATATCGATGCGCAGGTGGACGCGTCGGGCATCTCGGCGCCACTCGACGGCCTCCGCCCTGCCCAGACCGCGCGCCACAACGGCTCGGCCACCGCCGCCTGGCGCCGGGGCGATGCGGGCGTCTCGCTCACCGCGCGCTATGCCGGCCCGCAGTTCGACGACGACCAGAACACGCGCATGCTGGCGGGCGCCTTCACGCTCGACGGCACCGTTGCGCTTCCCGTCGCGGGCGGCCTGATCGCCGAGGCGCGCGGCGTGAACCTGTTCGACCAGCGCGTAGAGGCGGGGATCAGCGGCCCCGGCGTGGTCGAGCGCGCGACGCCGCGCACGCTCTGGTTCGGCTTCCGCTACCGGCTGCGCTGAGCGACCAGCCGGTCGAACAGGGCGAGATATTCCGCGATCGGATCGCCACCGGCGGTGACGGGTTCGGGCCGCGCGCGTCCCGGTGCCAGCCAATGGTCGAGCGCGGCGACCAGTTTCCCCGCATCCTCGCGCGGCACCACGCTGCCCAGCTCTGGCCCGGTCACGATCTCGCGCACCGCCACGCTCGATTCGGTCGCGACCACCGGCGTCCCCTGCGACAGGGCTTCGCGCAGCACGCCGGGCACGCCTTCATAGTCCGATGTCAGCACTGCAACCGCAGCGCCGGCCATCGCCGGCAGCGGATCGGCGGCATGGCCGGGCAGCGTCACCCGGTCTTGCAGCCCCAGCGCCGCGACCTGCGCCTCGAGCGCCGCGCGTTCGCTGCCTTCCCCGACCAGCACCAGCGCGACGTCGCGATCGGCGATTTTCGGCAGGGCGGCGATCAGCCGGTCCCAGCGCTTCTGCGGCTCCAGCCGCCCGACTCCGACGATATAGCGTCCTTCGGGCAGCGGTACCGGCGCGGCATCGGCGGCCGGCAGGGCCGGCGGATTGGCGATCACGCTGATCCGCGCGGCCGGCATCCGCATCTCGGCGGCCGCTTCTGCCGCCATCGCCGGGGTCATCGCGACAAGATGCGCGAGAAAGCGCGGATGCAGCCGCAGCCAGCCGCGATAGGCCCATGCGAGCGCCGCGCCCATGTCCGGCCGCACCAGCGCGTTGGAGAGTTTTCCCACGATCGGCGGGCAGGCGCGGCCCAGCCGGAGCCAGGCAATCGCGGCCGCGCCGCTGTAATAATTGCCCGGGCAGAAGATCAGGTCCGGCTGCGCCGCGCGCACCGCGCGCGCCATGCCGAACAAGGTGGCGTAGCTGTCTTGTCCCAGGTCGACCAGCGTGACTCCCTGGGGCAGTTCGTCGCTTTTTAGGCGCTCCGCGCTGGCCAGCACCAGCGTCACGCGACACCCCTCGCGCAGCCAGCCCTCGACCATCCTGACCATGGCGCGTTCGACCCCGCCGCGGTGCAGCGTCTGGGCATATGTCAGTATATGCCGGGTCTCATTGAGATGTGTGCGGTGCAACATGGACTTGTAGATTGCCTTTCTAAAGCCCAAATCGCCCCCGCAATAAACCGCATTTCGCTGTCACTCGGCCTAATCCGTACTCGCGCCTACAAGCGTGGAAAAGGCAAGACGCGGAAAACAAAAGAAATTTGTTGAACGTGTCGGTAGCGGAATCAAAGCAGTGAACAGTAAGGGGCGGGAAGCTTCGGTGAATACCAGCGCTGTCGAAACCGCAATCCCGGTCGCGCCCGATCTCGCGGGCCTGGAACCGGTCGAAAAGATCAAGCGCCGCTGGCCGGTGCTGCTCGGCGGCGCGCTGACGCTGCTGATGATCATCGGCCTGGGCCGCGAGCTGTTCGGTTCGGGGCTCGCGGGCCTGTCGCGCGCGGTGCCGACCAACCCGCTCTTCTACCTGGTCTTCGCGATCTATTATCTCGGCCCGCCGACCTTCGACTATGTCATCTTCCGCCGCCTCTGGCAGATTCCGCTCGCTGGCATGGCGGCGCTCCACAAGAAGCGCATCTCGAACGAAGTGCTGTTCGGCTATTCGGGCGAGGCCTATTTCTACGCCTGGGCGCGCCAGCGCACCCAGATGGTTGCGGCGCCGTTCGGCGCGGTCAAGGACGTGATGATCCTGTCGGCGATCGCCGGCAACGCGGTGACGCTGATGGTCGTCGCGCTCGCGCTGCCGTTCGGCATCAACCTGATGAAGCCCGATCAGTTCAACATCCTGCTGGGCTCGATCGCAGTGATCTTCGCGATGTCGCTGCCGTTCCTGATCTTCTCCAAGCGCGTCTTCTCGCTGCCCCGCGGCGAGCTCTGGTGGGTATTCGGCATCCATTGCCTCCGCATCGTCTTCGGATCGGTGATGATCGCGCTCGCCTGGCATCTGGCGATGCCGCAGATCTCGATGGGTATCTGGCTGCTGCTCTCCGCGGCGCGCCTGCTCGCCTGGCGCCTGCCGCTGGTGCCGAACAAGGAGCTGCTGTTCGCCAATTTCGCGATTCTGGTGATCGGCCAGGGCCAGGCGCTTTCGGAACTGATGGCGCTGATCGCCGCGCTCACCCTGTGCGTGCACGTGGCGCTGATCGCGGGCTTCAGCATCCACGCATTGCTGACGAGGAAACAAGCATGACGGGTCTCAAGGTTCTTGCGGCATTGGCGCTGGCAGGGTCGGCATTGCCTGCCGTGCCGGCACTGGCCCAGCAGGATCCGGTCGACGGGTCGTGCGCGATCGGCTCGGGGCCGAAGCTCTATGTCACGGTGGTGGGTCTGAAGGACCGCACCGGCCGTCTGAAGCTCGAACTCTATCCGGCGAACGAGACCGATTTCCTCCGGGACGATCGCGACCTCAAGAAGGAAGGCAAGCCCTTCCGCCGCATCTGGGCGCCCACGCCGCAATCGGGCACGGTCACGCTCTGCATCCGCGCGCCCAGCGCCGGCCAATGGGCCTTGCTCTTCACCCATGACCGCGACGGCAAGAACAAGTTCAATTTCTGGCAGGACGGCGCCGGCTTCACCAGCAGCCAGCGGCTCGGCCGCAGCCGGCCCAAGGTCAATCAGGCCCGCGTCAACATTCCGGCCGGTGGCGGCGGCGTCACCGTGCGCGCGCAGTATCTGCGCGGCCTGGGCGGCTTCGGCCCGCTCGACGACTGAGGAGCAGCAGCCATGCGCATCGTCGACGTCAACGAATATTACGCGCCCAAGGGCGGCGGCGTGCGCACCTATCTCGATCGCAAGATGGGG
The DNA here is from genome assembly GCA_966211615.1 of uncultured Sphingomonas sp. Taxonomy (GTDB): domain Bacteria; phylum Pseudomonadota; class Alphaproteobacteria; order Sphingomonadales; family Sphingomonadaceae; genus Sphingomonas. Next base: position 46,120 of record CBIHNZ010000014.1, on the reverse strand, counting down.
ATCATGGCTGATCTCGGTCACGAGCTGATCGTCGTCGCGCCCGCGCTTGAGGATTCGGTCGAGGAGCGCCCGGGCGGCGGCCGCATCATCTGGATGAAGGCGCCATCGCTGATCGTCGACAAGAATTACGGCATCTTCGTCTGGGACCAGCCGATCTGGGACCTGCTCGATGCGCTCAAGCCCGATGTCGTCGAGACCAGCTCGCCCTGGCGCCCGGCCTGGACGGTGGGCAAGTGGAAGGGCGACGCGCTCAAGGTGTTCTTCGCGCATGGCGATCAGATCGGCGCCTATCCGCAACGCTGGCTGGACAGCGTCTCCACGCCGGTTCAGGTCGAGAAGGCGTTCGACTGGTACACCCAATACATGAACCGGTTCCTTGCCCATTATGACGCGCACGTCACGAATGGCCCGGCGCTCGCAAAGCGTTTCCGCCGCCGCGGTCAACGTGTCGATGCGTCGATGCCGCTCGGCATCGAACGGAGCTGGTTCTCCCCCGACCTGCGCGACGAGAATCTGCGCGCGGCGCTGCTCGCCCAGTGCGGCCTGCCGCCCGAGGGGCACCTGCTGCTCGGGCTTGGCCGTCATCACAAGGAAAAGCGCTGGCCGCTGGTGATCGACGCGGTGGAGGCGGCGGCGAACGACCTGCCCGTCGGGCTCGTCCTGATCGGCGACGGCGTCGAGCGCCGCCATCTCGAGGCGCGGATCGCGGGCAGCCCGCACATCCGCATCTTCCGCCCGGTCTATGACCGTGTCCGCCTGTCGCGGATCATGGCGAGCTGCGACGCGCTGATTCACGGATCGGACGCCGAGCCGTTCGGGCTGGTCGCGTCCGAGGCGCTCGCCTCAGGCCTGCCGCTGATCGGGCCCGACGAGGGCGGCTTCGCCGAGATCGCCGATCCGCTGTTCGCCGAGACCTATGCCGCGCGCGATGCCTATTCGGCCGCCGATGCGATCCGCCGCATGTTCGCGCGCGAGCCGAGCATCCTGCGTAACGCCGCGCGCGTCGCCGCGGGCAAGGTGCGCAGCGACTATGACCACACGGTCGAGCTGATGGCCTATTATCAGGGTCTTCTGGACGCCAGGCGCGGCACGCCGGTGCTGCGCGCGATCGGCAGCTTGTAGACGTCGATCAGGACGTCGCCGAGCGGATAGCGGCCGGTCAGCTGGTATCCGAGCGACCGCATCTCCTTCAGCGCAACCTGCCGCACCAGCAGCCGCTCGCCCAGATATTCGGGCCGCATCACCACCACTTCGGGCTTCTGCGTGAAGATCCGCCGCACCTCGGCGAGCTGGTCGATACCCAGCGCGCCATTCTCGCGCTCGCGCGACAAATGGCTGGGGAACATCCACCGCGTCACCGAGCAGCGATCGGTATAGCTGTAGAGGATGGCGTTGCCCGAATGGACGTAGAGGCAGCCCTGGCCCCGGCCGATGCCGCTCGCCAGATTGTCGAGCTCCTCGGCATTGCCGCGGTGCCACATCGCGCTCCAGGCGGTGTATTCGCCGCCGCCCGCCGCCGCGAGCAGCATCACCGGCATGAAGACCCTGCGGCCGATCCGGGTGCTGCCGACGAACCCTGCGCAGCACAGGCATGCCGGCACCATCACCGGCAGCGCATAATGGTTGAACCAGGTCCCGAAGAGGAGCAGCCCGACCACCGCGGCGATCAGCCAGCCGAAGTACAGCGCGCGCACCGGATGCTCGCTCTCCCGGTTCACCGGCACGTGCCGCGACAGCCCGCTGACGATCAACGGCATCGCCAGGATCAGCGCGACCTTCGCGAACGCGCGCAGCAGTACGGTGCTGGGATCGCTCTGGCGCTCTAGGATCGATCCGAAATTGGCATAGGCCCAGGCGTCGCCATGGCCGATCGCGAAATAGACGATCCCCGCGATCAGCGTCGGCACCCAGGCGGCGGCGACGAGCACCGCGCCGCGGCGCAGGAGATGCGGGAGCGCGGTCCCCAGCTTCCATTCGCGCCACATCAGCCACAGGCCGAGGAACATGCCCTCGAATATCACCGAATATTTGATCTGCATCGAGATGCCGACCAGCCCCATCGCCAGCATCGCGCGGTGGATCCGCTTGCGGTCGCTGCTGGTGTCCTCGGGACGCGGCACCACCAGCAGGATCGCCCATGCCATCAGCAGATTGTAGAAGACCGGCGCCTGCCCGCCCTGGCCGTCGCCGAAGCCGAGCATGAAGATATAGAGCAAGGCGGAGAACAGCGCGCCGCGGCCCCAGCCGGCGCGTTCGGCCAGCCTGGCGATCAGCAGCGCGGTGCCCACCACGCTCGCCAGCGCCATCATCTGATAGACCCAGATGCCCAGCGGCACGCCGAACATCGCCGGCGGGACATAGATCAGGAACAGCCCGATCGGCTTGCGGTCCCACACGTCGACATAGGGGATCGCGCCTTCCAGCATCCGGTGCGCGGTGACGAAATAGAATTCCTCGTCGACATGGACGACCGGGTTGCCGAAGGTCAGCGCGCGTACGCAGATCGCGGCGAACAACACTATCGACCAGCGCGGCAGCTCGGCGAGTGCCGCGAGAGGCGAAGGCAGGCGCGCGGGCGAGACGTCCAGCGCGGCGATCTTGGTGGCCATCAGATGCGATCGAAGCAGATTGGGCGGAAGCCCGTGGAAAAGGCAGTCATGATCGAGATTACGCGCTCCGCATGGTCGGCCGGCGGTGTCCGGCGGTCGAATGCCTCGAAGACGTAATAGCCGCCGCTTTTCCGCAGTGCGAGCCGCGCATGCTGCGGTGCAGCTTGCCCCGCCCCCATTTTGGCACGGTCGATCCGGAAACGGCACGCCAGGGTTCGTGCGGCATGCGCCAGGAGGCTGGACGGGGAAGGATTGCGCATCGTTTTTCCGACTGCGTTGCGGGCGACCTGCGAATGCCTTAGCCGGACATTCCGGCGCTGTCACGAACCCGCCATCTAGTGGGCGCAAGCAGCCGGCGACTTAGGGAGGGTTCCAATGACGCTTCGCATCGATCGCCGCTCGCTCCTCATCACCGGCACGCTGGGCATCGGCGCGCTCGCCATCCCCGGCTTCGCGCTGGCGCAGGCGGCGGTGCAGGGCTTCACCCATTCGGTCGCCTCGGGCGAACCGGGGCCCGATACGATGCTGCTCTGGACGCGCTACGTCCCCGCCGACCGCGGCGCGGTGAAGCTCAAGGCCGAGATTTCGAAGACCGAGGATTTCGCGAAGATCGTCTCGGGCGGCGAGCAGATCACCGGTCCGTGGCGCGATCATACCGCCAAGATCACCGTCGACGGCCTCGAGCCCGGCACCAGCTATTTCTACCGCTTCGTCGCGCCCGATGGCAGCTTCTCGCCCGTCGGGCGCACCAGGACGCTGCCCGCCGGCAATGTCGGCCGCTTCGGCATCGCGATCTTCTCATGCTCGAACATGCCGTTCGGCTTCTTCAACGCCTATGGCCATGCCGCGGCGCGCGCCGACATCGACCTGTGGGTGCATCTCGGCGACTATCTCTACGAGTATAAGCAGGGCGGCTACGGCCCCGCCGGCGGCGCGGTCGCCAATCGCTGGCCCGAGCCCGCGACCGAGATGGTCCAGCTCGCCGATTATCGCCTGCGCTATGCCAGCTATCGCAGCGACCCGGACCTGCAGGAGCTGCACCGGGTCAAGCCGATGATCATCCAGATGGACGACCATGAATCGGCCAATAACAGCCGCGAGATGGGCGCGCAGAACCACCAGGCCGACGAAGGCGACTGGAGCATCCGCAAGGCGATGGCGCTCCAGGCGTTCAAGGAATGGATGCCGGTCTCGGAAACGCCCTGGGGCAGCTACGATATCGGCGCGCTCGCGACCCTGTACCGCACCGAGAGCCGCCTGATCGCGCGCAGCGACGAACCCGAGGTCGCGCCGCTGTTCCGCGCCGCCGATCCCGCCAAGGCGCTCGCCGCGTTCCGCGACGGCCCGCTCCAGGATCCGGCGCGCACGATGCTCGGCACCGAGCAGGAGATCTGGCTCGGCCATGCGCTGAAGAAGTCGGTGCGCACCGGCCAGAAATGGCAGGTCGTCGGCTTCGGCACGATCATGGGCAAGAACCGCATTCCCGAGAATGCGATGGACTGGATCAGTCCCGATGCGCCGGCGGGCACCAAGGCCTATGTCCAGGCGGGCGTCATCGCCTCGAAGCTCGGCCTGCCCGCGGATCTCGACAATTGGGGCGGCTTCCCCGCGGCCCGCGCGCGCTTCCTCAAATCGGCGCAGGCGGCGGGTTCGGACCTGCTGGTCATCTGCGGCGACAGCCACAATGCCTGGGCGTTCGACCTGGGGCAGGACGGCAAGCCCGCCGGCGTCGAGTTCGCCGGGCACAGCGTCACCTCGCCGGGCTATGAGAATGGCAGCAGCACCGATCCCAAGGTGATCGCCGCCGGGCTCGTCGCGACCAATCCCGAGCTCAAATGGTGCGACACCAGCCGCCGCGGCTATATGGCGCTGACGCTCACGCCGGATCGCGCGCGCAACGACTGGGTGTTCATGGACACGATCACCCAGCGCTCGCTCAAGGCGAGCGTGGGGCACAGCGCGACGGTGACGCGCGGCCGGAACGTGATGGCCTAGTCGTAAAAGCCCCTCCTCTGAAGAGGAGGGGCCAATCGCGGCTCAGTCCAGCGACTTGCTCGCCTGTTCGAACATGTCCTTGCTCAGCCCGGACGTCGCGACGATCCGTTCGAGCTCGGCGCGCATCTTGGCGGCGCGCGCCGCGTCGAAGCGTTTCCAGCGGCCGAGCGGCGGCACCAGCTTGGCGGCGGTCTGCGGGTTGAGCTTGTCGAGCGCGATCAGCTGGTCGGCGACGAAGCGGTAGCCGCGGCCCGAAATATCGTGGAACGCGCGCTGGTTGACGCTGAACGCGCCGATCAGTGCCCGCGCGCGATTGGGATTGGCCAGCGTGAAGTCGCGGTGGCGGACCAGCTTCTCCACCATCTCCGCGGTATCGTCCCGGGCCGACAGCGCCTGGGTCTGGAACCATTTGTCGAGCACCAGCCCGTTGCCGGCATAGCGCTGGTAGAATGCCTCCAGCGCCGTTTCGCGCAAGGGTGAGGTGCCGTTGGCGAGCGTGGTCAGCGCGCCCTGGCGGTCGGTCATGTTGTCGGCGCCCTCGAACTGGCCGAACGCCAGGTCCGCGGCATCCGCGGCGCCGGTCGCGGCGATATAGCCGAGCGCCACCGTCTTGAGCCGCCGCGCGCCCTTGCCGGCGGGCGAATATTCGAAGCGGTTGGCGCGAACGGCCTCGTAGGCCGCGCGCCATTCGTCCTGCAGCGCCTTGCCCAGGTCGCTGCGCAGCGCCTCGCGGGCGCGGAAGATCGCCTCGGGCTCGACCACCGCCATCTGGTCGCCGATGAAGCTGTCAGAGGGCAGCAGCACCGCCTCGGCGATGAAGGCGCGGTCGAGATTGGGATCGGTCAGCGTGCCCCGCACCGCGTCGATCACCGCCGCATGCTCGCCCTTGCCGTTGGTCACCGCCGCGACGAGCGTGTCGAGCATCAGCTGCTGCATCGCCTCGTAGCGCGCGAACGGATCGTCATCATGCGCCGAGAGGAAGGCGAGGTCCTTCGCGGTGCGGTTGGTGTCGACGATCACCGGGGCTGAGAAAGCGCGGTTGATCGAGAGCACCGGCATTTCGGTGAGGTTCTCGAACACCACTTCCTGTGCCGGTTCCTTCAGCAGCACGAGCTGCTCGTCGCACAGCGCCCGGCCGGTGTGCTCGCCGAACAGCTTGATCTTGAGCGGCAGCACCATCGGCTGCTTGTCGGGCTGGCCCGGGGTGGGCGGCACGGTCTGGCGCAGGGTCAGCCGCGCGCGGCCGCCCTCGCGCGCCAGCGTCGCCGACACGCGCGGCGTGCCCGCCTGGCTGTACCAGCGGCGGAACTGGCCGAGATCGACGCCGCCGCCATCCTCCATCGACTTGACGAAATCCTCGCAGGTCGCCGCGGTCCCGTCGAACCGGTCGAAATAGAGGTCGGTCGCGGCGCGGAATTTGTCCTTGCCCAGGATCGTCGCCATCATCCGGATGACTTCGGCGCCCTTGTTGTAGATCGTCGCGGTGTAGAAGTTCGAGATCTCGATATATTCGTCGGGGCGCACCGGATGCGCGAGCGGGCCGGCATCCTCGGGGAACTGGCTGGCGCGCAGGCCGCGCACATCCTCGATCCGCTTGACCGCGGCGCTGCCCTGGTCGGCCGAGAAGCTCTGGTCGCGGAAGACGGTGAAGCCTTCCTTCAGGCTCAGCTGGAACCAATCGCGGCAGGTGACGCGGTTGCCCGACCAGTTGTGGAAATACTCGTGCGCGACCACCGCGGCGATCGCGTCATAGTCGTAATCGGTCGCGGTATCCGGATCGGCCAGGATGTAGCGCGAGTTGAAGACGTTGAGCCCCTTGTTCTCCATCGCGCCGAAATTGAAGTCGTCGACCGCGACGATGTTGAACACGTCGAGGTCGTACTCGCGGCCATAGACCTTCTCGTCCCAGGCCATGGCGAGCTTCAATGCATGCAGCGCATGATCGGTCTTGGCGAGATCGGGTTCGCGCACCCAGATGCCGAGCTGCACGTCGCGGCCGCTCATCGTCGTGAAGGTGCCGCGATTGGCGACCAGGTCGCCCGCCACCAGCGCGAACAGATAGCTCGGCTTGGGGAAGGGATCGTGCCACTCGGCCCAGTGCCGGCCGCCTTCGGCATCGCCCTGGGCGATCGGATCGCCGTTCGCCAGCAGCACCGGGAAGCGCGCCTTGTCGGCGGTCATCCGGACCTTGTAGCGGGTCAGCACGTCGGGCCGGTCGGGGAAGAAGGTGATGCGGCGGAAGCCCTCGGCCTCGCACTGGGTGCACAGCATCCCGCCCGAGGCATAGAGCCCCTGGAGCTGGGTGTTGCGCTCGGGCGCGATCACCACTTCGGTCTCGATCGTGTGCGCGCCGCCGGCGAGCGGAACCACCAGGTCGGATCCATCCATCTGCCAGCCGGTCGCCTCGACGCCGTCGACGCGCACCGACACCGGCGTCAGCCCGTCGCCGTTCAGCCGCAGCGGCCGGTCATGCGTGCCGTTCCGCTCGACCGAGAGCGTGGCGGCGACGCGCGTGCTCGCCGGATCGAGATCGAAATCGATCGAAATCTCCGGGACCCGCCAGTCGGGCTCGCGATAATCCTCGCGCCGCGTGACATGGGGCGCCTGGGTTGCGGTTCGAACGTCTGCCATCATCAGGGCGATATAGGAGCCCGCTCGCCCGGACAACAAACCCCCGCAACAAATCTGTCCGCTTGCGCGCCAAACGCGGAGTGCTACCGATGCGGCGGTTTCATTTCGCGAGGGTATTCATGCTTCGATTGACCGCGCCGTTGGCGCTCGCTGTCGTGTTGGCCGGCCCGGCCCTGGCCCAGACCGCAGCCGAGAAGAACGCGGTCATCAATGCGGAGCTCCCCGCCGATCAGGCGGCGCTGAAGAGCCATGTCATGTTCCTCGCCTCGGACGCAATGGCCGGGCGCGAGGCGGGCAGCCACGAATTCGATATCGCCGCGCAATATGTCGCCGCGCAATTCTATGCCGCCGGGCTCAAGCCTGCGGGCGACGAGGGCTCCTATCTGCAGAAGGTACCGCTGGTCAGCTACAAGCTCGACGGCACCGGCGCGATGGTGGTGACGCGCCAGGGCGCCGCGCCGCGCGCCCTGGTGGCGGGCGAGGATTTCACCGCCAACGCCAATCCGGCCGCGGCCAACTATACCATCACCGCGCCGGTGGTGTTCGTCGGCTATGGCATCGTCGGGCTGGGCCGCGACGACTACAAGGGCGCCGATGTGAAGGGCAAGATCGTCGCCTATTTCGGCGGCGCACCCGAAGCGTTCCCGGGCGAGGAGCGCGCGCATTTCTCCAGCCCCGCCACCAAGGCCGAGATCGCGACCAAGCGCGGCGCGGTGGCCACGATCACGCTCGAATCGCCGATCACCGCCAAGACGCGGCCCTTCGCCGCGATGTCCGCCGCCGGCGCGCGTCCGCGCTTCACCGGGGCCGAGGCCGATGGCACCGGCCATGTCGCGACCCCGGCGACGCCGGGGCTCGGCATGCTCAGCATGGTCGGCGCCGCCAAGCTGTTCGAAGGTGCGAAGACGCCCTGGGCGACGATCCAGAAGGCTGCCGAGGTCGACGGGGCCAAGTTCAAGCCGGTCCAGCTTCCCGGCACGCTCACCTTCTCGGCCAAGACGCAGTCGACCATAGTGATGAGCTCGAACGTCGCCGGGCTGATCCCGGGCAGCGATCCCGCCTTGGCCAAGGAAGTCGTCGTCCTCTCCGCGCATCTCGATCATATCGGGGTGGGCAAGCCCGACGCGACGGGTGATACGATCAACAATGGCGCGCTTGACGACGCGGTCGGCATCGCCTCGCTGATCGAGGAGGCCAAGCGCTTCAAGACCGCGGATACCAAGCCGCGCCGCTCGATCCTGTTTCTCGCGGTCACGGCGGAAGAGAAGGGCCTGATCGGCTCCGACTATTACGCCCACAACCCGACCGTGCCCAAGGCCTCGATTGTCGCCGACGTCAATCTCGACATGCCGATCATCACCTACAAGTTCCAGGATGTGGTCGTGTACGGCGCGCAGCATTCGACGCTGGGCCCGATCGTCGAGCGCGCCGGCAAGGCGATCGGCGTGACCCTGTCGGACGATCCGCTGCCGGGCGAGGGCATCTTCGTCCGTTCGGACCATTACCGCTTCGTCCAGCAGGGCGTGCCCTCGGTGTTCCTGTGGCCCGGCGCCGGCGGCCCCGGCCGCGCCGCGATCGATGCCTTCATGAAGGATCATTATCACAAGCCGTCCGACGAGGTCGGCCAGTCGCCGGGCATCGATTGGGAATCGGGGGTGCGCTTCGTCGACGTCAATTATCGCATCGCCCGCGAGATCGCCGATGGCGACCAGAGGCCGCTTTGGAACAAGGGCGATTTCTTCGGCCTGCTCTATGACGGCCCGGGCGCCAAGTGAGCAGGATGCGCGCACTTCTCCTCGCGGCGACCCTGCTCGCCGCCGCACCCGCCTTCGCCCAGGATCTCAGCCGGGACGAAGCCGCGCTCAAGGCGCATGTCCAGTTCCTCGCCTCCGATGCGATGAAGGGGCGCGACACCGGTTCGCCCGAGCTGACCATCGCCGAGCAATATGTCGCCGCGCAGATGCTCGCGGCCGGGCTCAGGCCCGCGGGCGCCGGCGGCACCTGGTTCCAGCCGGTGCCGCTCATCGCCTACAAGTCGGCCGATCATGGCAGCCTGGTGCTCGTGCGCGGCGGCGTCGAGACGCCGCTCGCCTGGGGCAAGGACTATCTCGCCCGCGCGGTGCCGTCGCACCCCAAGGTGGCGGTGTCGGGCCCGGTCGTCTTCGCCGGCTATGGCAGCGAGGAAGAGTATAAGGGCCTCAAGACCAAGGGCGCGATCGTCGCCGTGCTGCGCGATTCGCCGCACGACCTGCCCAGCGACATCCGGGCCCATTCGTCGCAGCCCGATCAGCAGGCGGCGGTCGCGGCGCGTCACGGCGCCGTCGGGGTGATCCTGATCGAGGGCAATGCCCGCCACGCGATCTTCCCCTTCGCCACCAGCGTCGGCTTCGCGGAAAGCGAATCGATGACCTGGCAGGGGGCGGACGCCGGCGCCGGCGCGCCGCCCTTCGCCTATCTCGGCATGGACGGCGCGGCCAAGCTGTTCGCCGGTTCGAAGATCAGTTGGGACGCGGTGCTCGCTGCCGACAAGGCGGACAAGAAGCTGCCCACCGGCGGGCTCGGCGTCACCGCCACCGGCACCGCGAACACGGCGATCCGCGCGCTCACCAGCAACAACGTCGCCGGCATGCTCGAAGGGACCGACAAGAAGGGCGAATATGTCGTGATCTCCGCCCATCTCGATCATGTCGGGGTGGGCAAGCCCGATGCGAAGGGCGACACGATCTACAACGGGGCGATGGACAATGCCGTCGGCACCGCCTCGATGCTCGAGGTCGCCAGGCGCTTCCAGGCCTCGGGCAAGGCGCCGCGCCGCTCGATCCTGTTCGTCGCGGTGACGGCGGAGGAGAAGGGGCTGGTCGGCTCCGAATATTTCGCGGCCAACCCGACCGTGCCCAAGGGCTCGATCGTCGCCGACGTCAATCTCGACATGCCGATCCTCACCTACGACTTCGTCGATCTCGTCGCCTATGGCGCGGATCGCAGCACGGTCGGCAAGATGGTCGAGGCCGCCGCGGCGGCGGAGGGCGTCAAGCTCGTCCCCGATCCCACGCCCGAGGAAGCCTCGTTCGTCCGCTCGGATCACTACAGCTTCGTCAAGGCGGGTATCCCCGCGGTCTCGCTCGATCTGGGGCCCGGCGGCCCCGGTGCGGCGGCGACCAAGGAGTTCCTCGACAAGCACTACCACCAGCCTTCTGACCAGGTGGAGCTGATCGACTGGAAGCAGGGGCTGCGCTTTGTCGGCCTCAATTATGCGATCGCCCGCGCGATCGCCGATGCGGAGGACAAGCCGGTGTGGAACAAGGGCGACTTCTTCGGCACGCTCTACAAGGGACCGATAGCGCAGTGACCCCAAGCCGCTTTCTTCTCGCCGCCGCCGCGCTGCTCGCAGCGCCGCTCGCCCAGGCCCAGACCGCGCCTGCCGCGCCGCTTCCGCCCGAGCAGGCGGCGCTCAGGGCGCATGTCCAGTTCCTCGCCTCGGATGCGCTGCGGGGCCGCGAGGCTGGGACGCGCGACTTCGACGTCGCGGCCGAATATGTCGCGTCGCAGATGGCGGGGATGGGGCTGGTGCCCGCGGGCGGCAAGGGCAGCTGGTTCCAGCCGGTCCAGCTGGTCACCTTCCGTCCTGCCGAGAAGGCGAAATGGACGCTGACCCGCGGCAAGACGCCGGTGCCGTTCCAGTTCGGCGTCGATTTCGTCAACGGACCGGTGCCGAGCACCCCCGACTTCGCGGCCGAGGGCGGTATCGTCTTCGCGGGCTATGGGATCGTCTATCCCGAGGGCAAGCGCGACGATTACAAGGGGCTCGACGTCAAGGGGAAGATCGTCGCGCTGCTCCCCGGCACCCCCGCCGGCCTGCCGAACGAGGTCGACGCGCATTTCGGCGATGACGACCAGAAGGCACGGCTCGCCCAGGCGCGCGGCGCCAAGGCAGTGATCATCCTCGAATCGGCCGAGCGGCGCGCGCAATATGCGTTCGAGGCGATCGTCCCCTTCTACGACTATCAGCGCACCACCTGGGCCGGGCCGGACGGGGTCGCGCACGTGCCCGCGCCCGGCGCGCCGGTTGTCGGCTATGTCAGCCAGGTCGGCGCCGCCAAATTGTTCGAGGGCGCGAAGGTCAAATGGACCGATGTCCTCGCCGCCGAGAAGAAGGGCGGCAAGATGCCCACCGGCGCGCTGCTCGGCACGCTCGCCACCGCGAGCAAGACCCGTGTCCGCTCGGTCGAGAGCCACAATGTCGTCGGCATGATCGAGGGCTCCGATCCCAAGCTCAAGAGCCAGTATGTCGTGCTCTCCGCGCATCTCGACCATGTCGGCGTCGGCGAGCCGGTCAATGGCGACCGCATCTACAACGGCGCGATGGACAATGCGATCGGCACCTCGATGATCCTCGAGGTTGCGCGGTCGATCCAGGCGATGCCGCAAAAGCCCCGCCGCTCGATCCTGATCATCGCGCTCACCGCCGAGGAGAAGGGGCTGATCGGCTCGGACTATTTCGGCCACAACCCCACGGTGCCCAGGGAATCGCTGGTCGCCGACGTCAATCTCGACATGCCGATCCTCACCTATCCGCTCCAGGACCTGGTGGTGCTCGGCGGCGAGCGGTCGAGCATCGGCCCGGCGGTCGCCGCTGCCGCCGCCGCCGAAGGCCTCAAGGTCGTCCCCGATCCCGCGCCGGAGGAAATGTTCTTCGTCCGCTCGGACCATTACAGCTTCGTCCAGTCGGGCATCCCGGCGGTATCGATCGACACCGGCCCCGGTGGCACCGGCGCGGCGGCGCAGAAGCTGTTCCTCGACAACAACTACCACAAGCCCTCGGACCAGCTCGACCTGCCGTTCGACTGGAACTCGGCCGCCAAGTTCAAGCATGTCGGCCTCGCGACCGCACTGTCGCTGGCGAACGGGGATGAGCGCCCGCGCTGGAACAAGGGCGACTTTTTCGGCGTGCTGTTCGGGGGATATGGGGCGGAGTAGCCTTCTTTGCCCTCTCCCGCTTGCGGGAGAGGATTGGGTGAGGGTGAGCAGGGGAGGCAAGTGAAGGTGCCAAAGATACGCCCCACAAATCCTCATGCACGGCGCCTCAGACGCGAAGCGACAGAGGTCGAGCAAAAGCTTTGGTCATGCCGGCGTAATCGTCAGCTGGGGGGTAATAAATTCCGCTTCCAGGCGACGATCGGTCCCTATGTCGTCGATTTCCTGTGCGCCGAGAAGCGGCTGGTCGTCGAACTCGACCGCAGCCAGCACAATGAGGAAATCGACCGCCGTCGCACCGTCTTTCTGGAGCGGGATGGCTATGCGGTGCAGCGCTTCTGGAACAACGAAGTCGTCGAGAATCTCGATGGCGTGCTGCAGGCGATCGCTGCCCGACTAGCGGTTTTGCCCGCCTTCCATGTCGCACCCTCACCCAACCCTCTCCCGCAAGCGGGAGAGGGCTAGTGCGCCTCCTGATCTTCGGCCCCGGCTACACCGCTTCGCGCCTCGTCGCCCGGCTCGAGACCCGCGGTTGGCGGATTGCGACTGTCGCCCGCGACGATTTCGCCGACCGCGCCCGCACCGCATTCGAGATCGCCCATGCCACGCACATCCTCTCCAGCGTGCCCCCCGATGACGCGGCGGACCCCGTCCTCGCCGCCTATGGCGCGGAGATCGCCGCTTCCTCCGCCTGGCTCGGCTATCTCTCCTCCACCGGGGTCTATGGCGACACGCGCGGTGCCTGGGCGGACGAGACCGCGGCGCTCGCTGGGCGCCGCGGCCCGCGGCTTGCCGCCGACGCTGCATGGGGCCAGCTCCCCAATGCCCGCATCTTCCGCCTGCCCGGCATCTACGGCCCCGGCCGCTCGGCGCTCGACCGGGTCGCCGCCGGCAACGCGATCCGCGTCGCGGTTCCCGGACAGGTGTTCAGCCGCGTCCATGTCGACGATATCGTCGCGGGCGTGATCGCCGGATTCGACGGCCCGCCCGGCGCCTATAACCTCGCCGACGATTGCCCCGCGCCGCAGAGCCATGTCCTCGCCTATGCCGCCAAGTTGCTCGGCCTCGAGCCGACGCCCGAAGTCTCGCTGGAATCCGCCGATCTCAGCCCCCAGGCCCGCGCCTTCTATGCGGAGAATCGCCGTGTCGCGAACGGCAAGGCGAAGCGCCTGCTCGGCTGGCGCCCGCTTTATCCGGACTATCGGTTGGGCCTGCGCGCCTTGAGTGCGATCACCAGTCCCGCGATCACCAGCACCGCGCCTGCCGCCGCGATCAGCGACCAGCGATAGCCCTCGAACACCGTCGACAGCAGCATCGCGATCACCGGGATCAGCACGCTGGTATAGGCTGCCTTGGCCGGCCCGATCGTGCGGATCAGCTGGAAATAGATGCTGAAGGTGATCGCCGAGCCGATCACGCCCAAATAGGCGAGCCCCAGCAGATAGAAGCCGCGCGTCTCGATCACCGGCGCGCCGACCGTGGCGAGCGCGAACAGCGCGTCGAACCCCGCGCCGATCAGCATCGCCCAGCCGAGCATCGTCGACATCGGGTAATCCTTGGCAATCCGCGTCGCCTGCATCACATTGGCGATCGAGGCGGAGAGCACGCCGAACAGCGCCAGCCCGATCCCGATCAGCGCCTCGTGCGGCCCTACCGGGCTCAGCCGCGCCTCATGGACGAACAGCAGGGCCACGCCCGCCATCGCCACCGCCGATCCGGCCAGCAGCTGCCGCCCCATCCTCTGGCCGAGGAAGATCCGCGCCAGCACCGCATTGGGCACCAGCAGCAGCGCATAGACCACCGCGACCACGCCCGAGGTGATGTGCTGCTCGGCGCGGTAGACGAAGTTGAAGTTGAACACGAACTGGGCGAGCCCCAGCGCGGCGGCGAACAGGAAGCCGCGTCCGTCGAGCAGCAGCCGGTCGCGCCGCAGCGCCGCCCAGGTCAGCATCGCCACGCCGGCCACCGCGAACCGGTAGCAGACCGACCAGCTCGGCGGCACTACCGCGAGCTGGTCCTTGATCACCAGCCAGGTCGAGCCCCAGATCAGCGTGACCACCGCGAACGGGACCAGCACCGAGAGGCGTGTCGAGCGGGGTGGCGACCCTTCGATCACAGCCTCCCGATCGCCTCGGCCAGCGGCCGGATCGCATCCTCGCTCTGGTCCCATGACGTCACCAGCCGGACCTCGTTCGGGGCCCAGTCGTAGAAGTCGAAGCCCAGCGCGCGCAGGCCCGCGGCCTCTTCCGGCGTCGCCTTGAGGAACACTTCGTTCGCCTCGACCGGATGGACCAGCCGGTCGCCCGCCGCCTCGGCCAGCAGCCGCGCGCCGGCATTCGCCGCGCGTGCGTTGGCGATCCACAGATCGTCCTTGAGCATCGCCAGGATCTGCGCCGCCAGATAGCGCCCCTTGGAGAGCAGTAGCCCGGCGCGCTTGCGGCGATAGAGGGTGACGTCGGCCAGCTCGGGCTTGAAGAAGATCAGCGCCTCGGCGCTCATCGCGCCGTTCTTGACGAAGCCGAAGCTCAATATGTCGACCCCCGCCTTCCACGTCACTTCGGCGGGATCGCAGCCGAGATGGGCGATGGCATTGGCGAAGCGCGCGCCGTCCATGTGCAGCCCCAGCTTCCGCTCGCGCGCCAGCGCGCCGATCGCGGCCACTTCGGCGGGGGTGTAGACCAGCCCATATTCAGTGGCGTTGGTGATCGAGATCGCGTGCGGCTGGACGCGGTGGACGTCGTTGGCGATCAGGTCGATCACCGCGAGGATGCTCTCCGGCGTCAGCTTCGCGCCCGTGCCCTCGCCGATCATCAGCTTGGCGCCGTGGGTGTAGAATTCGGGCGCACCGCATTCGTCGTTCTGGACATGCGCGTCGCGGTGGCAGACCACGCCGCCGTGCGGCGGGCAGAGCGCCGCCAGCGCCAGCGCATTGGCCGAGGTGCCCGACGGCACCCAGAGCGCGCGTACCTGGGTCCCGAACAGGTCCGAGAAGCGCCCGTCGAGCGACTTCGACCATTGGTCGCCGTCATAGGCGGTGTCGAGCTGGTTCACGTCGGCGAGTGCCTGCAGGACCTGCTGGCAGACCGGGGCGGCGTTGTCGGAGAAGAAGCGCATGGTTCGCCCTTGCGGCACCCCGGGCGCGGGCGTCAATGCTGCTCGCTGTCGTCCGGCGCCGCGCGGCGCGAATCGCCGTCCGGGCCGGGGCGGCGCTGCCGGTCGCGCGGCGGCGGAACGCTGTCCCTGCCGCCGCTGGCACCCTCGTCGCCGCCGGTGATCGCGTCGCGGATGCCGTCGCGCAGGCGGTCGGCATCGATCTGCACGCCTTCCTCGTCCAGCCGCACGCCCACGCCGTTCAGCACGCCCTCCAGGTCGATCGAATTGTCGATCTGCTCGTCCTCCACCGGCGGGGGCGGCGGCAGCGTCAGGTTCATCGACCGGACCATGAAGTCGCGCCAGATCCGCGCGGGCAGCCCGCCGCCGGCAAGCCCCGGATTGGCGGTATTGTCGTCATTGCCCAGCCAGACGCCAACCACCAGGTCGCCGGCATAGCCGATGAACAGCGCGTCGCGGCTGTCCTGCGTCGTGCCGGTCTTGCCGAAGGTCGGGATCGGCAGCGCCGCGCCGCGCCCGGTGCCCGATTCGACCACCGTCGCCAGCAGCGAGCGCATGTCCTCCAGCTCGTTCCCGCGGAACTGGGCCGCGCCGCCCAGCCGCCGCGCCAGCCAGTCATCGGCATTCTCTTCATTGTCGAGCCCGGTTGGGCGCACCGGATAGGTGCCGTTGGAGATCGCGGCATAGGCGGCGGTCAGCTCGAGCAGCGACACGGTCGAGGTGCCCAGCGCGATCGAGGCGTCGCTGCCGATCGGGGTCGAGATGCCAAGGTCGCGCGCCGCCTTGGTCACCCGGCCCACGCCGAGCTGGTGCGTCAGCCGCGCCGCGGCGACGTTGCTCGATTTGGCGAAGGCCTGGCGCAGCGTGATCCGACCGGCATAGCGGCCGTCGCTGTTCTCGGGCTTCCAGTCGCCGATCGTGACCGGCTCGTCGTCGATCATGCTGTCGGGGGTCATCCCGGATCGCAGCGCCGCGAGATAGACGAACAGCTTGAAGGTCGATCCCGGCTGGCGCCGCGCCTGGGTGGCGCGGTTGAACGGGCTGTCGGCATAGCTCTTGCCGCCGACCATCGCGACGACGCGCCCGTCGGGATGCATCGCCACCAGCGCAATCTGGGATTGCCGCAGGCCCGAGCTCCGCACGACCCGCTCGGCGATCTGCTGCAGGCGCGAATCGAGCGTGGTGCGAACGGTCTGCTCGGTCGCGACGCCGCCGGCGCGGTCGCGTGCCTGGGGCAGCACCCAGTCGGCGAAATAGGTGCCGTTGGGCAGTTCCTTGGTCTTGCTGACGCGCAGCACTGCCGGGCGGACCTCCTCGGCTTCGCCCTTTTCCAGCAATCCGGCATCGACCATCGCGCCGATCACCAGGCGTTGCCGGTCGCGCGCGCCCTTGAGGTTGCCGGTCGGCGCGAGCCGGCTCGGCGCCTGCACCAGCCCGGCGAGCAATGTCGCCTGGCTCAAGGTCAGGTCCTCGGGCGTGGTGCTGAAATAATGCTGCGCGGCGGCGCGCAAGCCATACACATTGTCGCCGAAATAGACGTTCGACAGATAGCGCGAGAGGATCTCGTCCTTCGACAGCCAGGCTTCCAGCCAGAAGGCGATCATCACCTCCTGCGCCTTGCGCCCGAAGGTCCGCTTCGAGGTGAGGAAGGCGTTCTTGGCGAGCTGCTGGGTGATCGTGCTGCCGCCCTGCGACCCGCCCGAGCTCGTCACATTGTGGACGAAGGCCCGCAGGATGCCGCGCGGATCGACGCCCCAATGGCCGTAGAAGCGTCGGTCCTCGATTGCGACGAACGCGTCGCGGACATGCTTGGGCAGCTTCGAGGCATCGACCGGCGCGCCGATCACCGCGCCGCGCCGCGCGATCGGGGTGCCGTCCTCGGCGAGCAGGGTGATCGACGGCGGCGCCGGCGGCCGCAGCGACTTGGAGAGCGGTGCGGTCAGCGCGAGCCAGCCGACCGCGACGATGAACAGCACGATCAGCGCGGCCACCCCGCGCGTCGCCCATTTCAGCCAGTTGCGGCGGCGGCGTGCGGGCGGGACGACCGGAACATTGGTCGAATACTCGTCGTCGGGCGCCGCCTCTCCCACCGGGGGCAGGGGCGGCGGCGGGGAGGGGGGCGGCGCGGGCGGCGGCACCGTCGTCGCACGGCGCGGCGCGTCGACCGGCGGCAGCGCGCCAGCCAG
Organism: uncultured Sphingomonas sp.; assembly: GCA_966211615.1. GTDB lineage: Bacteria > Pseudomonadota > Alphaproteobacteria > Sphingomonadales > Sphingomonadaceae > Sphingomonas. The sequence continues at coordinate 28,614 of CBIHNZ010000014.1, read as the reverse complement.
CTCGACCGCGGGCGCCTCCACCGCGCGGGGCCGCCAGATGCCGACACGCTCGCGCGCCCGGGGTTCGGGCGGCGCGATGGCGTCCTCGGCGGAGCGCCGCAGCGGAAAGCGCCGTTCGAAGGGATCCTCGTCCTTCGCCATTATCCGCGTACGCGCTCCTTACCCGTCATGGGCCGAATCTAGCGAACGAACTGTGTTATTACAATAACACAGTTGTCACGGAACCGGTACGAAAGCCAGATGATGGAAATCATAGCTGAAATCGGCGAGCGGCGAGAGCGCCTTCATCGTCATTCCGGTCACCTTGCCGTCCTTCACGACGAAGGTCACCACCGCATCCTCGCCGGCATCCTTGGCGAAGCGGGTGCGGAAGCTGTCCGGGCCCCAGGGCTCGAGCGTGCTCTTGAACACCGGCGTCGGGGTGAAGTCGATCGCGAGCTTGCCGCCCTTCTCGCTCACCACGACATCGCCGTACCAGGGATCGCGGTAGCGCCCGGCATAGGATTTGAGCGGCAGCGACGCGCCGCCCGCCGGTGCCTTGTCGATACCGCCGGAGACGGTCGCCAGCGCCTCTTCCTGGCCCTTCTTGATGCGAGCGCCATAGGCGGCGACCCAGTCGAACGCGGGCGCGTCGATCAACCGGTCGAGGATCGCGTTGCGGATCGCCGACGACACGCCTTCCTCGACATTGCTGAACACCGACACGCCGATCCCGCGCGACGGCAGCAGCCCCGAATAGGTCACCTGGCCCGAAAGCCCGCCGCTGTGCTGGATCATCCGCAGCCCGCGATAATCCTGCACGAACCAGCCCAGCGCATAGGTCGAGAGGATCGCCCGCACCGGATTCTCGGCGGTCGGCCCGTCGCTCGACGAGACGATCGTCTGCGGCGCCCACATCTCCTTGGCCTGTTCCGGCGACCAGAGCGTGCCGCCGCCGGGCAGCTTGCCCTGGTCGAGCTGCACCTGCAGCCATTTGGCCATGTCGCTCACGCTCGCGTTGATCCCGCCCGCGGCGTCGACCATCGGGCCCTCGTCGGGCTGGACGACCTCGAGCTTGCCGATCCCGCGCACCGGCGGCCCGAGCCGCGCATGGCGCCCGGCGATATTCTCGGTCTTGAGCAGCCGCCGCGCCGGCGCCGCATCGGTCATGCCGAGCGGGGTCAGCAGCCGCGCCTGGACGAAGGCGTCCCAGGGCTGGCCCGAGACCCGCTCGATCAGCACGCCCGCGACGAGGTACAGGATATTGTCGTAATCATATCCGGCGCGGAACCCGCGCACCGGCTTGAGGTACGGCAGCGCCTTGAGCACGTCCTCGGCGACATGGCTCGATTGCGGGAAGAACATCAGGTCGCCCGCACCCAGCGGCAGGCCGCTGCGGTGCACCAGCAGGTCGCGCACCGTCATCATCTGGGTGACCGCCGAATCGTACATCCTGAACTCGGGCAGATGCTTCACGACCGGGTCTTCCCAGCCCAGCTTGCCGGCATCGACCAGCAGCGCCAGCGCCGCCGCGGTAAACGCCTTGGAGTGCGACGCGATGCCGAACCGGGTATGCACGTCGACCGCGCCGGGCTTGCCCAGCGTTCGCACGCCATAGCCCTTCACAAAGGCCGGCTTGCCCTGGCGCACGATCGCGACGGCGATCCCCGGCGTCTCGAACGCCGCCATGAACGGCTTGACGATCGCGTCGATCGCGGCCTCGTCGAGATCGGCGGCGCGCGCCCAGCTCGGGATGGTCAGCGCCGCGGCGCTCCCCAGCGACAGCGCGAGCGCCTGACGGCGCGTCGTTTGGAATCCGCTCATTTCAATATCCTCCCCCGGGGCTTTGCGACGATGCTAGCGAGCGAAAGTCGGCTCCGCCATAGGGGTCGAACTTCATCGTCACCCCGGACTTGTTCCGGGGCGACGGATAGAGATCAAGCCTCCAGTTCGACGTCCCAATAGAGCCAGTCGTGCCAGGTCTCGTGCAGATGGTTCGGCGGGAAGCGCCGGCCATGTTCCTGGAGCTGCCAGCTGGTCGGGCGGATCGGGGTGATGTGGAGCGGCATCGCGGCCTGTTTCGGCGTCCGCCCGCCCTTGCGCAGGTTGCACGGCGCGCAGGCCGTCGCGACATTCTCCCAGGTGGTGCGACCGCCCTGGGCTCTCGGGACTACGTGATCGAAGGTGAGGTCTCGCGTGGCGCCGCAATATTGGCAGGCGAACTTGTCGCGAAGGAAGAGATTGAACCGGGTAAAGGCAGGGAAATTCGAAGGTTTCACATATTGTTTGAGCGCGATGACCGAAGGAAGCTTCAGCCTCGCGCTGGGACTTCGAACCTCGCGCTCATAATAGGAGACGACGTCTATCCGGTCGAGGAACAGCGCCTTGATCGCCGTCTGCCAGGGCCATACGCTCAGGGGGTAATAGCTGAGCGGCGTATAATCGGCGTTCAGTACGAGTGCCGGGCAACCGTCCGGATGGCGGATCAAATCGGGATGATACATGCGCTCCCTCGCCCCTTGTGGTGCCATGCTCTCTTGCGCGACAGCGTGACGCCATCATGACAGCATATGCCGCGACTCGCGGTCAAGGGCCGGTTTCATGATTATCCACACGAGATTTGCGCCGAGTCCGACGGGCCGACTCCATCTCGGTCATGCCTGGTCGGCGATCCAGGCGCACGACTTCGCGCGGGCCGCCGGGGGCCGCTTCAGCCTGCGCATCGAGGACATCGACGGCACCCGCTCGCGCCCCGAGCATGTCGACGCGATTTTCCGGGATCTCGAATGGCTGGGCCTTGCCTGGGACGGCGAAGCCACTTTCCAGTCGCAGCGGCTCGATCTTTATCAGGCGGCGCTCGACCGGTTGAAGGCGATGGGCCTGCTCTATCCCTGTTTCTGCACCCGGGCCGACATCGCCGCGAGCCTCAGCGCCCCGCACGGGCCGGAGGGCGCGCTCTATCCGGGAACCTGCCGCGGCCTGCCCGAGGACGCGGCGCGGCGCGCCGCCCAGCCCCACACCGGGCGCCGGGACATGGAGAAGGCGCGTGCGCAGGTGGGCGGCCGGACCTGGCACGATGCCCGTGCCGGCCCGATCGCCGCAAATCCCCGCGCGCACGGCGATGTCGTCCTCGCGCGCAAGGACGCGCCGGCCAGCTATCACCTCGCCGTCACCGTCGACGATGCCGCGCAGGACATCACCCATATTATCCGCGGCAAGGACCTGTTCTCCGCCACCCATGTCCACCGTCTGCTCCAGGCGCTGCTCGGCCTGCCCACGCCCGAATATCGGCACCACGACCTGCTGCTCGGTCCCGACGGCACCCGGCTCGCCAAGCGGCACGGCGCGCCGACTCTCGAGGCGATGCGCCTCGCCGGCGAGGACGGCCGGGCGCTTGCGGACCGGTTGCGCGCCGGATCGCTGCCGGTTGGAATCGCCGCCGCACAGGAGTAGGGACGGGGGATGCTCTTCCTAGCCATCCTGCTCATTGCCGCGATGCTCGCGACGCTGTTCTTCCTCATCCGGGGGCTGGTCAACATGGCCGGCACCACCAGCCAGGACTTCGAAGGCCCCGGCCCCAGCGAGCGCGCGCTCAAGTCCAACAAGCTGATGCAGAAGCGCATCATGTTCCAGGGAATCGCGATCGGCATCATCGCGCTGATCCTGCTTTTCGCGTCGGCGAGCCACTAAGCCCCGGGACAAAAGGCCAGTCTGGGAAAAGAGCCGGCATTATCGTAAAATGATCCTTCAGTACGGCGAACAGCCTGTCCGAAGGGATACTTCTGATGATCCGCGCGATACTGGCCTCCACCTTGCTTCTGTTCGCATCGGGTGCTCCCGCGCAGGACGTCCAGCGCACGACATCGCCCCTGGCACTGGGCAGCGGGGATTCGCGTTCGCCGGTGCGGCAGGGAGCGATCACCGTCATCTATGGCGCAGCGGTGCTGGATGCCGGCGGCATGGTGACGCTCAGCATCGGATCCGGCCGCGAGAATGATTGCGGAGCGCAGCGCTGGACGATGCCCAGCATCAATGTGATCTCGGTCGACAAAGCGGGCGAATGCCGCATCGGCGACCGCCTGGTGACGCAGTATCGCATCACCTATCGCGTCCCCTGAAAGGTGCAGGCGCGGGTCGCCGCCCCTTCCGCGACGATCCTGCCCGGCGTAAGCACGGCGCCGATGGTCAAGCTCAACAAGATCTACACGCGCACCGGCGATGCCGGCACCACCGGCCTGGTCGACGGCTCGCGCGTGTCCAAGGCGGATCCGCGCATGGCCGCGATCGGCGATGTCGACGAGGCGAACAGCGCGATCGGTGTCGCCCGCGCCGCGCTCGGTCCCGGCAGCCTGAGCGAGATGCTCGCCCGCATCCAGAACGACCTGTTCGACCTCGGCGCCGATATCGCCACGCCGATCGCGCTCGAGGGCGCGCTGCGCATCGTCCCCGCCCAGGTGACCTGGCTCGAGGAGCGGATCGACCATCTCAACGCCGCGCTGGCGCCGCTGACCAGCTTCATCCTGCCCGCCGGCGAGGCCTCCGCCGCCGCGCTCCATCTGGCGCGCGCGGTCGTCCGCCGCGCCGAACGCACCGCCGTCGCCGCGGGGCAGGCGGTCGATCTGTCGCCGCCGGCCCTTGCGTATCTCAATCGCCTTTCCGATCTCCTCTTCGTCGCCGCGCGGGCGGTGAACCAAAATGGCGGCGGCGACGTTCTCTGGGTTCCGGGAGCATCACGCTGACCTGAGCGAACGGCAATTGACCGGCAGGATTCGGCCTGCTAGGAGAACAAAATGCGAACGGAAACTGGTCCGGCCCCAGCTTCTCGTGCGCTCGGCAGCCGCTTCATGCGGGTCCGGGCGCTGAGTACGGCACTTGTAGCACCGCTCTCCGATGCCGATGCCACGATCCAGTCGATGGACGACGCGTCGCCAGCCAAATGGCATCTCGCGCACACGACCTGGTTCTTCGAGACCTTCATCCTGCGCGATCATGTCCCGGGCTATCGGCTGTTCGACGATCGCTTCCCGTTCCTGTTCAACAGCTATTACGAAGCCGAGGGTTCGCGCCATGCGCGAAAGTATAGGGGAATGTTGTCGCGCCCCTCGCTCGCCGAAATCCTGAACTATCGCAGTGCGGTAGATCAGGCCCTGCTCGCCGCGCTGGCCGATCTGCCGCCGCAGGTGCAAGCTTTGGTAGATCTTGGGTGCAATCATGAACAGCAGCATCAGGAGCTGCTGCTCACCGACATCCTCCACCATTTCTCCGTGAATCCCCTGAAATCAGCCATTTGGCCCGGCGCGCCCAAGGTGCCGGTGGCGATGCCCGGTCCGATCGGTTGGATCGAGGGGCAGGCCGGCGTCGTTGAAGTCGGCGCCCCTTCGCCAACTTCGCAAACTTTCGCGTTCGATTCCGAAACGCCACGCCACGCCGCACTGCTCCATCCGCACGCCATCGCCGATCGCACGGTCACCAATGGCGAATGGGCGGCGTTCATCGCCGATGGCGGCTATCGCGATCCGCGCCACTGGCTGTCGGACGGCTGGTCCTGGGTCCAGGCCGAGGGGGTCGAGGCGCCGCTCTACTGGCGCCGGGACGGCGGCGTCTGGACGCGCTTCGGCCTCGATGGCCGGCGGCCCATCGATCCCGCCGCGCCCGTCACCCATGTCAGCTTCTTCGAGGCGGATGCCTATGCCAGCTGGGCCGGCGCGCGCCTGCCCACCGAGTTCGAGTGGGAGGCCGCGGCCGCCGGGGACGATCCGCTCGGCGGCAACCAGCTCGATGCGGCAGGCCCGGTCGAGCCGCGGCCTTCGCCCGGCGGTCCCGCATTCTTCGGCGATGTCTGGGAATGGACCGGCAGCGCGTATCGCCCCTATCCCGGCTTCCGGGCGGCGGAGGGCGCCGTCGGCGAATATAACGGCAAGTTCATGAGCGGGCAGTTCGTGCTGCGCGGCGGTTCGTGCGCGACGCCGCGCGGGCATCTGCGCGCCGCCTATCGCAACTTCTTCTATCCCCATCAGCGCTGGCAGTTCACCGGCGTCCGTTTGGCGAGGGATCTCTGATGCCGATCAACCTTCCTCGTCATCCCGGCGAAGGCCGGGATCCAGGGTCGAAGGCGATGCGGCTTGTAACTCTGGATCCCGGTCTCCGCCGGGATGACGAACAGAAAAGAGGTGCTTAACAATGCTCAAGCAGGAGCTCGAGGACGGCCAGTTCGGCCTCGCCGATCCCAATTTCCGTCGCGATGTGCTGAGCGGCCTGGCCGCGAGCCCGCGCGCGATTCCCGCGCGCTGGTTCTATGACCGCCGCGGCTCGGAGCTGTTCGAGGCGATCACCGACCTTCCTGAATATTACCCCACCCGCACCGAGACCGCGTTGCTCCGCCAGACCGGGCCCGAGCTCGGCGCGCTCGCGGCGCGCGGCGCGGCGGTGGTCGAGTTCGGTTCGGGCTCGTCGACCAAGACGCCGATCCTGCTCCGCGCGATCGACCCGGCCGCCTATGTCCCGATCGACATTTCGGGCGATTTCCTGCGCCAGTCGGCCGACGAACTGTCCCAGGCGTTTCCGGGGCTGCCGGTCTATCCGGTCGAGGCCGATTTCCTCCGCCCGGTGCCGCTGCCGCCGCAGGTGAAGGGGATGCCCAAGCTCGGCTTCTTCCCGGGGTCGACGATCGGCAACATGAACGCCTGGCACGCGGTCGACCTGCTCCGCGCGATGCGCGAATGGCTGGGCGAGGGCGCGCGGCTGCTGATCGGCATGGACCGGGTCAAGTCGCCCGACATCCTGATCCCCGCCTATGACGACGAGCATGGCGTCACCGCCGAGTTCAACCTCAACCTGCTCGAGCGGATCAACCGCGAGCTGGGTGGGACGATCCCGCTCGACGCCTTCCGCCACCGCGCGATCTGGAACGCCGATGCGGCACGGATCGAGATGCATCTCGAGGCGGTGCGCGACGTCAGCTTCCAGGTCGACGGCCGGCCGTTCAGCATGGCGGCGGGCGAGACGATCCACACCGAGAACAGCCACAAATACGGCCCCAACGGCGCCCGCCAGCTGCTCCGCGCCGGCGGCTGGACCCCGATCGCCGAATGGAGCGACCCGAAGGACTGGTTCGGGCTGATCCTGTGCGAGGCCCAGCCGATCCGGATGGCGCCTTAGGGTTCGATGCCGGTCTAGCGTCCGAAATCGTCACCCCGGCCTTGTGCCGGGGCCCGCCCGGCGTCTGGGTGAAGCGTTCGCGCCTCAGCGCGCCACCGCCTGGGCCTTCCATACCATAAGCCAGTTCACCGAGCCGCGGCATTCGCCCATCACCCGCTGCTCGACCAGGCGGAAGCGCGTGCCGTCCCACACATATTCCTCGGCCGATCCGCAATCGCCGAGCCCGCGGCCCTTCGAATAGCTGGAGAGCCGCGCGGTCTTGGGGTCCCAGCCGGCATTGACGAGCATCGGCATGGTCGAATCCGGCCCGCTCATCCCGGGCTGCGAATCGAAGCCGGCGAACACCGGCTTGCCGGCACCGAGGAGGAAGGGGACGGACATGTAGTTGTACGCTCCCGCGCCGCACGGCAGCAGCGCGAGCGTCCTGCCGCCGCCCAGCGCATAGGTCTCGATCTTGGGCACCTCGCTCGTATATTCCTCGCCGCAGTCGGAAGCGGTGACCATCGCGGTCTTGAGCGCGGGCGTCACCCGCGCCGCGGTGCCCGAGGGACGGACATAGCGCACCACCGGGGCCGGCTGGACCAGCGGCACCGCGTTGACCGGCTTGCTGCCCTTGGCGATGGCGGCGCTGACCGTTCCCGCGCGCCCCTGATCGGCATCGATGAAGCGCAGCGCCGCCGAGGAGCCGGCCAGCGATACGCGTCCGATCCGGTTGCCGCCAGGCCCGGTCAGCGCCGCTTCCTTGCCCTTGCCGATCGCCGCGACGATCCGCTCGGCATCCGCGCCGGCGAAGCGCAACGTGTCGTTGGTGGGCGTGCCGCTCGCCACGACCTGGCCGTCGATCCGCAGCGCCGTAGCGCTCTTGGCCTGGACATTGATCGAGACCTCGACGCTGAAGGCGCCCGCAGGCCCCGGGCCGCGCGCGATCGACAGCGAGATCTCGTCATAGCCCGAGCCTTCGACCGACATGCCGTCGCCGGGCAGCAGCGAGGTCATCTCGCAGGCATGGACATTGTCGCAGGCCACTGCCCAGTCGCCAAAGGTCTTGATCGGTCCGGGCGCGGGATCGGCCGGGACGGTGGCGAGCAGGGCGAGGAGCAGCATGCAGCGATCCTAGCCGATCGCGAAAGGAGTCGATAGGACGGCTGCGACACAAGGAGGGATGCGATGAAGACGGTCGGCGTTATCGGTGCGGGGCAGATGGGGGCGGGCATCGCCCAGGTTTCGGCGCAGGCGGGCTATGCCGTGCTGCTCTCCGACGTCGATCAGGCGCGCGCCGAGGCCGGCAAGGCAGGCATCGCCAAGCAGCTCGCCCGCGCGGTCGAGAAGGAGAAGATCAGCGCCGCCGATGCCGATGCCGCACTGGCGCGTATTCAGCCGGTCGCCGACGTATCGGCGATGGGCCCGTGCGAACTGGTGATCGAAGCCGCCACCGAGCGCGAGGCGATCAAGCGCCAGATCTTCGAGACGGTGGGCAAGGTGCTCGGCGCGGACGCGATCCTGGCGAGCAACACCTCGTCGATCCCGATCACCCGCCTCGCCCAGGCCTCGCCCGATCCGGCGCGCTTCATGGGGGTGCACTTCTTCAATCCGGTGCCGGTGATGGGGCTGATCGAGCTGATCCGCGGCCTCGCCACTTCGGACGCCACCGTCGCCGCGGTCGAGGCATTCGGCCAGTCGCTGGGCAAGCGCATCGTCCACGCCAATGATGCGCCCGGCTTCATCGTCAACCGCGTGCTGATGCCGATGCTCAACGAGGCGTGCTTCGCGCTGGGCGAGGGCGTCGCGACGATCCCCGATATCGACGCGGCGATCACGCTCGGCCTCAACCACCCGATGGGCCCGTTCACGCTCGCCGATTTCATCGGCCTCGACACCTGCCTGGAGATCACCCGGGTGTTGTTCGAAGGCACCGGCGATCCCAAGTTCCGCCCGGCGCCGCTGCTGGTCAAATATGTCGAAGCGGGCTGGTACGGCCGCAAGACCAAGCGCGGCTTCTATGACTATTCGGGCGCCGAGCCGGTCCCGACGCGCTAACCTACTTATCCTCCCCCCTGGCGAGGGAGGATAACTGGTCACTTGCAATGTAGGATTTCGCCTGCTTTGCTCTCACGGCCGTGGTCTCGCGCGGCCGCTCTTTGAAATGCTGCCGGCGAAGGTGGCAAAGTGCACGAATAAACCCCGACTCCGTGTACTTTGCAGGGGGTGATGCTTGGTTGCTAGGGCAGCAGCAGCCCGGCGAGTGCCGCTGACATCAGATTGGCCAGGCTGCCCGCGATCAGCGCACGGATTCCCAGCTTGGCGATCATCGGCCGCTGGTTGGGCGCCAGGCTGCCGGTCGCGGCCATCTGGATCGCGATCGAGCTGAAATTGGCGAAGCCGCACAGCGAGAAGGTGACGATCGCCTTGGTCCGCGGCGCCAGGTCGGCCATGTGGCCCAGGTCGATGAACGCGACGAACTCGTTGAGCACCACCTTGGTGCCGAACAGGCCGCCGGCCTCGAGCGCCTCGTGCCAGGGAATGCCCAGCAGATACATCACCGGCGCGAAGACGGCGCCGATGATCGACTGGAAGCTCAGCTCGGGATGGCCGAACCAGCCGCCCACGCCGCTCAGCAGGCCGTTGGCGAGCGCGACCAGCGCGACGAACGCCAGCACCATCGCGCCCACCGCGACGGCGATCTTGACGCCGGTCGAGGCACCCATCGAGGCCGCCATGATCAGGTTGGCGGCGCGCTCCTCCTCCAGATCCTGTTCGGCGACCCGGATGATCTCTTCCTCGGGATCGTCGCCCAGCGGCAGCTCGCCGTCCTTGGCCGCGATCGGATCGGGCATGATGATCTTGGCCATGAGCAGCCCGCCCGGCGCCGCCATGAACGAGGCGGCGAGCAGATAGGGGAGCGAGGCCGGGCCGAGCAGGCTGGCATAGGCCGCCAGGATCGTGCCAGCGACGCCCGACATGCCGACGGTCATCACCGCGAAGAGCTGCGAGGGGGTCAGCCGCGCCAGATAGGGGCGGATCACCAGCGGCGATTCGCTCTGGCCGACGAAGATGTTTGCCGCGGCGCACAGCGATTCGACCTTGCTGGTGCCGACGACCTTCTCGATGCCGCCGCCGATCCAGCGGATCACGAACTGCATCACCCCCAGATGGTAGAGGATCGAGACGAGCGCGGCGAAGAAGATGATCACCGGCAGCGCCGCGATCGCGAAGCTCTGCCCGCCCAGTTCGGGCTTGGCGAGCGGGCCGAACAGGAAGCTGGTGCCCGCGCCGGCATAGCCGAGCAGCGCCGATACGCCGTTCGAAAGCGTGTGGAGCGCCGATTGTCCCCAGCTCGTCCGGAGCACCAGCACCGCGATTCCGGCCTGGAGCGCGAAGGCCGCGCCGACGACGCGCAGCTGGATGCCGCGCTTGTTGGACGAAAGCAGGAACGCGATCGCGAGGATCGCGAGCACGCCGAAAATGCCGATCGGGAAATGAGTCATCCGCTTTGGTCGCGCCCCCAGCACCGGCTCGATCGGCCGGCAAAACCGTCCGAGCATACACGGTGTTCGGCGCGTTGCCAGAGGGCGCCCGCCATCTTCCACCGCCCGCGCTTTGCCGCTAGCGTCCGGGTGATGGACAATCTCCGACCCGCGATCGCGCGCTCGCTCTTCTTCCTCTCGATCTTCTATGGCGGCATGGTCTGCATCGCGGGCGTGCTCGGCAACAAGCAGGTCTCGCTCGGGCCAATCTCCGAGATTGGTACCCTGGTCGGTGTCGGCCCGCTCGCGGTCGAGGCGGGGATCTTCGCCTTCCTGCTGCTCGTCTCGGTGTCGAGCGCGGTCGCCGAGCTGCACGGGCCGGATACGGCGAAGCGGCTGGTGATCTTCGGCTTCGTGCCGCTGATCATGTCGGTGCTGCTGTCGCTGCTCGTGCTGTCGCTGCCGGCCTCGCCGAGCATGGCGCCCGATCGGCTGCACGCGTTCGAGCTGATGATGGCCGGCACGCCGCGCATCTGGCTGGGCGGTATCATGGCCTACGGGATCTCGCAGATCCTCAACGTCACGATTTTCAGCGCGCTGAAGCGCAGTGGCGGCGGGCTGCTCTGGCTCCGCTCGGCGATCGCCAGCGTGCTCAGCCAGATCACCGACACGCTGATCTTCGTCACCGTCGCCTTTTACGGCGTGTTCCCGATCGGCGAGCTGCTGATCGGCCAGATGCTCACCAAGGTGGTGCTCTCGATCGTGCTGGTGCCGCCGCTCATCTACCTGTTCGTCGCCCTCGGCCGTTCGCTCGATGGACGGCGAGGCTGAGCGGCTCTAAAGGGCCGCGCATGACCGATCACGCTCCCGATCCGGCGATGCTCGCCAAGGCCGAAACGCTCACCGAGGCGCTGCCCTATCTCCAGCGATATGCGGGCAAGACCTTTGTCGTGAAATATGGCGGCCATGCGATGGGCGATCCCGAGCTCCAGCGCGACTTCGCCGAGGATGTCGTGCTGCTCCAGGCGGTTGGCATCCATCCGATCGTCGTCCATGGCGGAGGCCCCCAGATCGGCGCGATGCTCAGGCGGCTGGGCGTCGAATCGCAGTTCGTCGGGGGCTTGCGCGTCACCGACGCCGAGACCGCACGGATCGCGGAAATGGTCCTGGCCGGATCGATCAACAAGGAAATCGTCGGCTGGATCGGCCAGGCCGGCGGCAAGGCGGTTGGCATCTCGGGCAAGGATGCCCGGCTGGTCACCGCCGAGAAGGTCCGCCGCAGCGAGCCCGACCCGCTCCAGGGCATCGAGCGGCATGTCGACCTGGGCTTTGTCGGCGAGCCGGTCGCGGTCGATGCCGCGATCCTGAAGTCGCTGGCCGCACAGGGCTTCATCCCCGTCGTCGCGCCGATCGCGATGGGCGCGGACGGCCACACCTACAACATCAACGCGGATACCATGGCGGGCGCGATCGCCGGCGCCTGCGGCGCGGCGCGCTTCTTCCTGCTGACCGACGTGCCGGGGGTGATGGACAAGTCGGGCGGGCTGATGACCGATCTCGATCCAGCGGGCATCGCCGCCCTCAAGGCCGACGGCACGATCTCGGGCGGGATGATCCCCAAGGTCGAAACCTGTGTCGCCGCGGTCAATGCCGGCGTCGACGCGGCAGTCATTCTCGACGGGCGCATCCCGCATGCGATGCTGCTCGAAATCTTCACGCGTCAGGGTGCAGGCACCCTGGTTCACGCCTGAGCTTGTGGGAGGCCTGCGCTTTCCTGTATTCCCGGCGCAACACACCTTGCGGAGACTAGATTGACCAACTTCCTCATCATGATCCTGCAGATCGTCGGGTTCCTGCTCTGGGTCGCCACGATGGTCATCGTCGTCCAGGCGATTCTCTCCTGGCTGATCGCCTTCAACGTGATCAACACGCACAACGAGTTTGTCCGCTCGCTATGGCAGGGGCTCGGACGGATCACCGAACCCTTCTACCGCCCGATCCGGCGCATCCTCCCCGATTTCGGCGCGCTCGACATCTCCCCGCTGATCGTGCTGCTGATCCTCTACATTCTCAACAACATCGTCGTGCCGGGGCTGATCCGGCAGGTCCTTCTCTCGGGGATGTGAGCTGCCTGCCTGGCGCAGCAGGGCGGACGGCATCGAGATCGCCGTGCGCGTGACGCCGCGCGCGGCCCGCGACGCGCTTCTCCCGGGCACCGCCGAGCATTTCACGGCTCGGCTCGCCGCGCCTCCGGTGGAGGGGGCGGCGAATGCGGCATTGATCCCGCTGGTCGCCAACGCCTTCGGCATTCCCAAGCGCGCGGTGACGCTGATCGCCGGCGATACGGCGCGGCTCAAGCGATTGGCGATCACGGGGAATCCAGAGGCGCTGGCAGAGATCGCTGCCAGCCTCTATGGCGGAGCGCATGACGGCTGAAATCATCGACGGCAAGGCATTCGCGGCGGGCCTCCGTGCGCGGGTAGCGGAATTCGTACCCGGCTTCCGGGACAAGGCGGGGCGCGTGCCCGGGCTTGCGGTGGTGCTGGTCGGCGAGGATGCCGCCTCCTCGGTCTATGTCCGCAACAAGGGCAAGATGACCCGCGAGGCGGGCATGGAGAGCTTCGAGCACAAGTTGCCCGCCGAGACGAGCCAGGACGAACTGGTCGCGCTGGTAGACAGGCTCAATGCCGATCCGGCGGTGGACGGCATCCTCGTCCAGCTGCCGCTGCCCCGGCATATCGACGAGCAGGTCGTGCTCACCCGGATCAGTCCCGACAAGGATGTCGACGGCTTTCACCCGGTCAATGCCGGGCGGCTCGCGACCGGTCTCCACGGTTTCGTTCCCTGCACGCCGCTCGGCTGCGTGATGCTGCTCGAGGACCGGCTGGGGGATCTCTCGGGCCTGGATGTGGTGGTGATCGGCCGCTCGAACATCGTCGGCAAGCCGATGGCCGCACTTCTGACCGCGCGGAACTGCACCGTCACGCTCGCGCATTCGCGCACGCGCAACCTGCCGCACTATCTCCATCATGCCGATATCGTCGTTGCGGCGGTCGGGCGGCCGAACTTCGTGCAAGGCGACTGGATCAAGCCGGGCGCGACAGTGATCGATGTCGGAATCAACCGTACCGAAGAGGGGCTGGTCGGCGATGTCGACTTCGCTAGCGCCGCCGCGGTGGCGGGTGCGATCACGCCGGTGCCGGGCGGGGTGGGGCCGATGACGATCGCCGTCCTGCTGCGCAACACGCTCGTCGCGGCGCATCGCAATGCCGGCGTGCCGCTGGAGAAGGGCGCGATCTGATGCTGCTCGCGCTGGTCCTCCAGGCCGCGGTGCCGCAGACCGCGGTCGACGCCGAGCGCGCCTTCGATGCGGCGGCGCAGGCCAAGGGGCAGTGGACGGCGTTTCGCGAGTTCATGACGCCTGACGCCGTCATGTTCGATCCGCAGCCGGTGAAGGCGTCGGAAATCCTGCCGGAAAAGAACCCGCCAATCGCCGTGCAATGGTGGCCGGCCGAGAGCTATGTCTCGTGCGACGGCAGTGCGGCGGTGAACACCGGGCCTTGGGTCCGGCCCAAGTCGAGCGGCTATTTCACGACGGTTTGGCTGCATCAAACTGACGGCGGGTGGAAATGGGCGATGGATCATGGCGATGTGCTGGCCCAGCCCCGCCCGCTGCCGGAAAAGCCCAGAGTTCGGCGCGCGGCGTGCGATCCAGTACCGCTCGGTCACGCGGCCTCGCTCGATAAGGTCGCCTCGACCAACGGTGCTTCGGCGGACAAGTCGCTGCAATGGCGCTGGACGGTCTGGCCGGCTGGGCGGCGAATCTTCGCGGCCTTTCTCTGGAACGGTCGGTACTGGGAGCCCGTGATCCGCGACGAAGTGGCCGCGCCGTCCAAATGATCGAGTTGTTTGTCTCGTCCTTCATCACCTTCTTCGTGGTGATCGATCCGCCTGGCTGCGCGCCTATCTTCGCGGGACTGACCTCGGGGACGAGCGCCGCGCATCGCCGCGTGATGGCGGTGCGCGCGGTGTTCGTTGCGGCGATCATCCTGGTCGGATTCGCGCTGTTCGGCGAAGCCCTGCTCGGCGCGCTCGGCATAAGCCTCAATGCCTTCCGCATCGCCGGCGGCATCATGCTGTTCCTGATCGCGCTCGAGATGGTGTTCGAGAAGCGCACCGAGCGCCGTGAGGACCGCGCCGAAAAGGTCAAGGCGTCCGAGGCGCCGGACATCTCGATCTTCCCGATGGCGATGCCGATGATCGCGGGTCCCGGATCGATCGCGTCGGTGATGCTGCTGATGTCGCAGAACGACGGGATCGCTCGCTCGGGCGTCGTGCTCGCCGCGATGGCGGCGATCCTGCTGCTGACGCTCGTTTCGCTGCTCGCCGCGGGCCCCATCATGCGCGTCGTCGGCGCCAAGATCGAAGCGGTGATCTCGCGCCTGCTCGGCGTGCTGCTCGCCGCGCTCGCCGTGCAGTTCGTGATCGACGGGATCAGGGCTTCGCTGGTCGCGGCGCCGGCGCTTTCGGGGCATTGACCTTGCGCTTGAGCGGCGTCGGCTCGGGCACGTCCGGCAGGTCGTAGCGGATTCTCCACAGCCGGAACGCCGAGTTCTTCGGCAGCGTCACGGGTTCAAGCCAGTTCGGCACCAGACCCCGATGAAGCTGGCCGTAGAAGCCGTTGGGGTTGCGCGCGCGATAGACCGTGGTCTCGGCCATGTTGGGGCAGATCAGCAGATAGCTTGCCTTGTGCCGTGCGGCGATCGGCCGGAAGCCACTGGCGGGTCCGGTAAAGGCGTGGTGGACGTCCAGGATCGCCTGTCCATTGCGGTGATAGGGGCCCGCGACGCCATTGTGGTGGGTGACCGTGATCAGCCGCGGTCCCATGTCGACATGGGTGAAGAAGGTCGCCGCCGGAATCCGGTCGAGCACGCGGAGTTGCGACACCCGTGCGCAGGCGGCATTCGCCCTGCCGACCAGATCGGGCCCGGTGGCGGGTTTGCCGCTCGGCAGCCAGGGCAGCACCAGCCCGGTGAAGAGGCCCGACACGATCAGGAAGGCCGCAACCGATCCGAGCACGCGCACCAGCAGGGATCCGCGGCTCAGGAACCAGGGGATAAGGATCCAGACCAGGGCGGTCGCGCCGGGCACGCTCAGCATCTGTGCGGCCGGTCCCGCGCGGATCTGCCAGAGCAGCATCGAACCGGCGAAGGCGGTGAACAGCGCAACCGCTGCCCAGCCGACAAATGCCTCGCTCTTGCGCGCGCGCCAGGTCGCGATGCCGGCGCCGATGATCCCGATGATCGGCAGCGCCGCGATCGGGAAGGCGGTCTTGAGCGCATGGCGATAGATCGGCCGCGCCTCGCGCACATTGCTGAGCCAGGTGGTGTAGAGCTCGTCCGAAACCTGTTCGGGGCGCCCCAGGCATTGCGGGAACAGCAGTGCGAAACCGCCCGCGATCGCCGCGCCCGCCAGCGCCGCCAGCAGCAATCGGACCCAGCGCTGCTCGGGATTCCATAGCGACAGCGCGAAGAGCAACGTCCCCGCTGCGATCATCACCGTCAGCCACACCGGGGTCAGCGCGTCGCAGCGCATGACCTGGTTGGCGTTCGACGCGAACAGCGCGAAGCCGAGCGCCGATCCGCCCGCCAGCGTCAGGCCATAGACCTGCATCCGCCGCACATCGGCCGCTTCCCACACCCAGCGCAATCCAATGATCGCCCCCGCCATCGCGCAATAGGGCAGCATCTCCAGCCCGATCGTCAGCGAGAAGGCGCTCGACAGACCCACCGTGGCGCCGCCGCGCGCACGGCGCGGATCGGCGAGCCCGGCGACCGTCATCGCCAGCGCGGCGAGCTGCCAGCCATGATGATCGATCCGCATCGGCGCGAACATCAGCATCGTCGAGGTGCAGCCCATCAGCACGATCAGGGCGATCGGCCAGGCATGGAGCGAGACGAGCCGGCGAATCGTCAGCGCGATGCCGATCATCGCCAGCGAAAGCGGCAACAGCGGCGCGATCCCGCACGCCCATTTCTCCGCGCCGGCGGTCCCGAGGAACGGCTTGAGGATCAGGATCAGCCCCGCGATCGGCAAGTCGACCAGCCGGGACCAGTGGATGTCGAAGCCGCCCAGCGCGGGATCGAGCCGATACTGGCGCAGGTCGTACCAGCCTTGCCCGGCGAGCAGCGCGCGGACCTGCATCAGCCGCATATTGTCGTCGGTGTCGCCGAGCGCGAGCCAATAGATGTTGCCCTGGCGCTGGACCAGGAACCAGACGACGACGCACGCCCAGAAGACGAGGGTCCAGCCGAGCCAGCGTTGCTCGAGTTCGTCTTGAAGGCGGAAACCGCCCGGGCGCTTCAATTGCAAAATGGCTTCCCTCGCTTCGCGCACCGCATTAGGGCGACGCCTTGCGCAAGGGCAAGCGAGAGTGACGGCGATCTTTCAACGATTTGAGGCGATGTGGGGCCAGGGCGTGCTCGGCCAGGTCGTGCGCTTCGGCATCAGCGGCGGCATCGCCACGCTGGTCTATGCCATCGTCTATTCGCCGCTCGCCAAATACCAGGTCGTCACGCCCTCGATCGCCAACCTGGCGGGATATGCGGCCGCGATGATCACGGGCTATTTTCTCCATAGCCGCTGGAGCTTCCGCGGGCACGGCGAGCGCGACAATTTCGCCAAGACCGGCAGCCGCTTCTTCGTGGTCAGCCTGGTGAGCCTGGCGATGAACAGTTTCTTCGTCTGGGTGCTGACCGAGGATTCGATGCTCAACGGACCGTGGTGGTGGCCGTTGGTCCCGATCGTCTTCGTGA
Organism: uncultured Sphingomonas sp.; assembly: GCA_966211615.1. Classification (GTDB taxonomy): domain Bacteria; phylum Pseudomonadota; class Alphaproteobacteria; order Sphingomonadales; family Sphingomonadaceae; genus Sphingomonas. The sequence goes on along the minus strand of CBIHNZ010000014.1, from coordinate 11,198 downwards.
CACCGATCTGCACCTTCGCGCTCAATCGTCTGTGGGTGTTCGGCTGATATGGATCGCATCGTCTACGAGCGCATGGCCGCGCACGACACCACGCATTGGTGGTACCGCGCCCGCCGCGAGATCCTGTCCGATTATCTGACCCGCTTCGGCGACCTGCCCAAGGGCGCGCGCATTCTCGAGATCGGTTGCGGCACCGGCCACAACCTGCCGATGCTCGCCCAGTTCGGCGAGATCGACGCGATCGAGATCGACGAGACGGCCGCCGCGCAGGCCAGCGAGCGCCTGGGCAAGAAGGTCGGCTCCTCGCCGCTGCCCGAATTGGAAGGCGTGCAACCCGGCAGCTACGACCTGGTCGCGGTGCTCGACGTGGTCGAGCATGTCGAGGACGATGTCGCCGCGCTGAAGGCGATCGCGACCGCGCTCAAGCCCGGCGGCAAGATCCTGATCACCGTGCCCGCGCATCAATGGATGTGGAGCGCGCACGACGTGGTGAACCACCACAAGCGCCGCTATTCCAAGGGCACGCTCACCGCGGCTCTCGAAAACGCCGGGCTCAAGTGGCGCAAGCTGCACTGGTTCAACTCGCTGCTCTTCCCGGTCGCGGTCGCGGCGCGCTTCGCCGGCAAGCTGATGGGCAAGGACGATAGCGACGATTCGCCGCCGCCCAAGCCGCTCAATACGCTGTTCGAAGGTGTGTTCGGGCTGGAGCGCCATTTGCTCGGCCGCGTGCCGATGCCGCCAGGCCTCTCGATCATCGTGCTGGCGTCGCCGAAATAGCCCGGTCCGCCCGACTATCGATTCGCCTCAACCGGCGAATAAAAGGCGAATTGTAGAAGTGGTGGCTTTTCAGGGGCTTCGCACGTGACCGGTTGACACGGTTGACACCCACATTGTCGAAATTTCTTCTTCCCCGTCAAAAGGCGTTTTTCGGGGTCTCGACGATGAGAAAGAGCGACCCTCGGATCGCCTCTGAAATCCTACATTGCAAGACAGCCTATTCCGCCGCTTCGCTCCGCACTGCCTTGGGCGCGACGTTCACCTCGCCCGAATCCTCGAAGCGATAGCCGAGCGAGGCATGGCCCTGCACCGGGCCGGCGACATCGGCGACAATGTAGAGCGGCCGCCGCTTCGATTCGACATAGAGCCGGCCCAGATACTCGCCGATCATGCCGAGCACGAACATCTGCACCGCGCCGAGCACGACGACGACCAGCATCAGCGAGGTCCAGCCGGGGATCGCGCTTCCCATCAGCCACCCGATCAGGATGTAGAGCACCAGCAGCGCCGAGGCCGCGGTGAGCAGCAGGCCGACATGGCTGGCGAAGCGCAGCGGCGCGGTCGAGAAGCCGGTGATCGCATCGAGCGCGAAGCGGATCATCTTGCCCAGCGGATATTTGCTGGTGCCGGCGTGGCGCTCGTGCCGGTCATAGACGAAGGGCACCTGGCGGAAGCCGATCCACGCCACCATGCCGCGGATGAAGCGCGCCTGCTCGGGCAGCGACAGGAAGGCGTCGAGCGCGCGCCGGGTCATCAGGCGGAAGTCGCCGGTGTCGAGCGGGATCGGCGTGTCGGTGATCCGGTCGAGCGCGCGGTAGAAGACCGCCGCGGTCGCCTTCTTGAAGATGCTCTCGCCTTCGCGCTTGCGCCGCACGGCATAGACGACATCGGCACCTTCGGTCACAAGCGTCGCGCGCATGTCGGCCAGCAGCTCGGGCGGATCCTGCAGATCGGCGTCGATGATCAGGATCTGGTCGCCTGCGCACAGGTCAAGCCCGGCGGTCAGCGCCAGCTGATGGCCATGGTTGCGCGACAGGTTGATCGCCACGAGGTGGGGATCGCCCGCCGAGAGCCGCTGCATCACCTGCCAGCTCGCGTCGCGCGAACCGTCGTTGATCAGGACGATCTCGTAATCCTCGCCAACAGCGGCCTTTGCGGCGGCCGAGACGCGCGCGTGCAGCATCTCGAGGCAAGCCTCTTCATTGTAGCAGGGGATGACGACGGAAAGCGCGGGCCGTTTCATGGGCGGCGTGTCTAGCGCGGTGTCGCGGCTACGTCACACGGAAAAGCGCGAGCCTGTCGATACGAGCCGAGACCAGCCCATGGGGCAAAGTGCACGGAGTCGAGGGGTATTCGTGCACTTTGCCACCTATTCGGGCGGCGATTCAAAGAGCGGCGGCGACCGGGCGCAGCCCCAGGAGCCAAGCAGGCGAAATCCTACATTGCAAGCAGTCCGGCGCGACGGTCTAGCGCCCGCCAATCCGCGACTGGTCGACGATGCTCTTCAGGAAGGCGAGATGGCCGAGAAACGCGCTCCGCCCGGTTGCCGTGATCGCGACGAGCGTGCGCGTGCGCTTGCCCACCGGCTGCTTGTCGACCGAGACATAGCCGGCCTTTTCGAGCGTCGCGAGATGCGCGCCCAGATTGCCGTCGGTCGTGCCGAGCACCGATTTGAGCCGCGAGAAATCGAGCGACGCCTGATCGGGCTCGGCATCGAGCGCGGCGAGGATGCGCAGCCTGGTCGACTGGTGGACGACTTCGTCCGGTCCCTCGTTCATGCGCGCCTCAACCACAGGCCGCTGAGGAGCAACGCGCCGCCGCCGCCGAATGCCAGCCACAGATAGAGGTGCGATCGGTCGAAGAACCAGCCGGCCAGCACGAGCGCGGCGAGCGCGAGCCCGATCCAGGCGAAGCGTGCGCCCGCCCAGATGCCGAGCACGACATAGGCCGTGGCGACGCACAGTGATACCAGGGCATTGGCCTGGAGCGGATCGCGGATCCCGGCGACGAGCATCAGCGCGGCGAAGAAGCCGAATGCCGTGAGCGCGGTAGCCACCGTGCGCCAGCCGCCACCACGGGCGCCGCCCCTCGGCTTGCGGGTCATCGACCATGCTACCGCGGCGGGGATACCGATCAGCCAGCTGTTGTTGCCCCAGGCGGGTGCCAGCTGCGTGACCAGATTGCAGATCAGCCACACCAGCCCCCAGCCGATCAGGCTGTCACCGGCATGGGCATAGCCGCTGAGCTCCACCGCGCGGCGCCGCGTACGCTCGACGTCGCGGAGCGCGCTGGCCGCATCCTCGCCTGCAATGGTCATCGTGCCGGGCCTCCCAGCGCCTTATCGAAGAAGGCGAAGGTCTGTGTCCAGGCATCCGCGCGCGCGTCCGCATTGCCCGCCTCGGTGCCGCCGAGATTGTCATAGCCGGAATTGCGCGCGCGTCCGTCGGGCGGCGAGAGGCCGCCATGGCCGGCATCGGCATAGGCGATATGGCGATGCTCGAAGTGGAAATGATGCGCGTCGAGCCGCTGGATCACCCGATCGGACATCGCCGAGGACGGCCAGAGCGAGTCACCCTTCGCCGAAAGCAGCAGCACCGGGCCGTTGATCCGTTCGACAGGGATCGCCGCATCGGGATGCGCATCGGCGAATTTGAGGCTGCGGACATAGAGATCGAGCACACCGCTGAACGGGGCGCTGATATCATAGGGAAGATAGGCGACCGGCTGTCCATCCAGGCTGAACGTCGACTTCACGTCCTGATAATTGGCGAAGTTGATGCCCTGCCACACGACCGAGCTCGGCACCGCGGCGACGACCGCCTTGATCTCGCTCTGGCGCGACGCCACCAGCAGCGCCGCCTCGCCGCCTTTCGAGATGCCGTAGAGGCCGATATGGCCGGCATCGGCGAGCGGCTGCGCCTTGAGCCAGGTCACGGCCTTGGCGAAATATTCGAGCGGAATTTCCTGGAGCTGCGGCGGCAGGCCTTCCGCCTTGAAATAGGCGAGCGCGAGCACGCCATAGCCGTGTGCAGCGAAGGCGGCGCCCAGTCGCTTGCCGCCATTCTCGCCGCCCTCGGACCCGCCGAGAACCAGGATCACCGGCCCGCGCTTGCCGCTTGCCGGCGGATACCAGGTGGCGACCAGGCCATTCTCACGAACGGAAATCCCGGCCGGAACCGCCGCGGACGCTGTCTGGGCCAAGGCGGGCGCAGCGAAGGGTACGGCCACCGCCAGGGCGGCCGCGAGCAACATTCTCATCACGATTTCTCCGAATACTCTGTATTGCAGAGTTAACTACTCTGTGATGCAGAGTGAGTCAATCGTCTTTCGTTACGGGGTTGACGCGCCAAGCCCGGATCCGTAGCTGCGTCGCTAACGCGAGTCATTCGCATTATCGAAAAGGGGCTGAAATGAGCAACGGGGCACGGGCTGCGATAGGGGTGAGCCTGTTGGCGATGATTGCCTATGCTATGCCCGCTATGGCGCAGGACTCGACGCGGGGGGCAGCCGAGGTCGAGGACAACGCGGTGATCACGGTCACCGCCACGCGCCAGCCGGTGAAGGTTCAGGACGCGCCGGCAACCGTGACGGTGATCGACGACAAGCGCATCGCCGACGAGCTGGCGACCGACATCAAGGACCTGGTCCGCTTCGAGCCCGGGATCAGCGTGCCGCGCCAGCCCACCCGCTTCGGGGCGGCGCTCGGCGTTACTGGCCGCGCGGGCAATGAGGGCTTCGTCGTCCGCGGCATCGGCGGCAACCGCGTGCTGATCCAGGTCGACGGCGTCCGCGTGCCCGACGGCTTCACCTTCGGCGCGCAGGCGGCGGGACGCGGCGACTATGTCGATCTCGGCCTGGTCAAGTCGGTCGAGATCCTGCGCGGACCGGCCTCGGCGCTCTATGGCAGCGACGGGCTGTCGGGTGCGGTCAGCTTCGTGACCAGCGACCCTTCGGACTTTCTCCAGGACGGCAAGGCGATCGGCGGGCTGGCGCGCGCGGCCTATAGCTCGTCGGACAACGAGTTCGCCGAGACCGCGATCATTGCGGGCCGGATGGGCGACTGGTCGGCAATGCTCGCTTACACCCGCCGCGATTTCCAGGAGCTCGACAACAAGGGGACGAAGGGCGGCACCGGCGCGACGCGCACCGAGCCCAATCCGCAGGACGGGCGCTCGAACGCGATCCTCGGCCGGCTGGTCTACGAGCCCGGCAACGGCCACAAGTTCCGCCTGACCGGCGAGTATCTCGACACGCATGTCGACACCGATGTGCTGACCGGCCTCAGCGCCACGGTCGACCTGCTCAAGGCCCGCGACAGCGGCAAGCGCGGCCGCGTCGCCGGCGACTGGACCTGGCAGGGCGAGGGGACGTTCGATTATGTCCGGGTCAGCGCATATTGGCAGGATGCCGACGACCGCCAGTTCACCGACGAGGACCGCACGCCCGCCGCGGACCGCGAGCGGCTCAACACCTTCGAGAACACCGTCTATGGCGCCTCCGCCGAGGTGCGCGGCGGGTTCGAGACCGGCGGGATCACCCACCGGCTGATCTTCGGCGGCGACATCAGCCGCACGCACCAGGAGGGACTGCGCGACGGCAAGGTGCCGCCGGCGGGCGAGGTCTTCCCGACCCGCGCCTTTCCCGAGACCGACTATACGCTTGCGGGCGCCTTCCTCGCCGACGAGATCGCGTTCGGGCCGCTGACACTCTACCCGGCGATCCGCTTCGACGCCTATGACCTGTCGCCCAAGGAGGACCCGCTGCTCCCCACTTTCCGCGGCGCCGCCCAGTCCGACTCGCGCTTCTCTCCCAAGCTGGGCGCGGTGCTCAGGCTCGGGCCTAGCTTCCGGCTGTTCGGCAACTATGCCCAGGGCTTCAAGGCACCCGAGCCGAGCCAGGTGAACCAGTTCTTCGAGAATCTCGCCTTCGGTTACACCTCGCGGCCCAACCCCAATCTCAAGCCCGAGACCAGCGAGAGCTTCGAGGGCGGCCTGCGCTTCGACAGCCAGGCGGTGAGCGTCAACCTGACCGCGTTCCACGCCGATTATGACGACTTCATCTCGCAGGAAGTGGTGAGCGGCGGCTTCACCCCCGCCGACCCCGCCATCTACCAGTTCATCAATCTCGACCGCATCGAAGTGAAGGGGGCCGAAGCGCGGATCGAGGGGCGAGCGGGCGGCTTCACCGGCTCGTTCGCCTTCTCCTATGCCGAGGGCGACGTGATCGAGCCGACCGGCGCGCGGCTGCCGCTCTCGACGGTCGACCCGGTCAAGCTGGTGTTCGGCGCAGGCTATCGCGCCCCGGATGGCCGCTTCGGCGGACAGCTGATCGCGACGCACGGCGCGCAAAAGGCGCTGGACGCCACCACCGGCGTCTGCAGCGGCCGCTGCTACCGGCCCGGTCCGTTCACGATCCTCGACGCGACCGCTTTCTTCCGGGTGACCGACGGGCTGACGCTGCGCGCCGGCGTGTTCAACATCTTCGACAAGAAATACGCCTGGTGGAACGATGTGCGCGGACTGGCCGACAGTTCCACGGTCAAGGATTCCTATACCCAGCCGGGCCGCAACGGCAGCGTCTCGCTGAGCTATCGTTTCTGAGGGGAATGACGATGAACAAGCTGATCTTCGCCGCCGCCTTGGTCCTCGCGCCGATGCCGGCCTTCGCTCAGGCGGGCGCGCCCGCGGCCGCCGCCAAGTCGCCGTTCGAGGCCGACCGTGCCGACATCCTGGCGATGGCGGGCAACTACAAGGTCAGGTTCGACATGCAGGAAGCGACTTCCTGGCGTGCCGACTATATGCCGATCCCGGCCAAGATCTCGGGCGGCAACGAGGTCGTCCGGGTGATCGAGGACACGGGCAGGATCATCCGGCTCCAACATCTGCTCGTCGTCGATGCCGGCGACGGCAAACCGATGGTGATCAAGCATTGGCGCCAGGACTGGGAATATGAGCCGGCCCGGGTGCTGGCCTATTCGGGGCCGGACAGCTGGACCTGGCAGGCGCTGTCCGAGGCCGAGCGCAAGGGCAGCTGGTCGCAGACGGTGTACCAGGTCGACGATTCTCCCCGATACGGCGGCTGGGGCCGCTGGAGCGAGGTCGGCGGCGTCCGCCGCTGGCAGTCCAACCTGAGCTGGCGTCCGCTCGCCCGCCGCGACGCGATCCGCGGGCCGGTCTATGACCGCTATCTGGGGGTCAACCGCCACGCGATCGCGCCGGCCGGCTGGATCCACTGGCAGGACAATCTCAAAATGGGCGAGGTGGACGGCAAGCTCTCGCCGATCGTCCAGGAATATGTGCTCAACAGCTATGCCAGGTTCGGCGATTTCCCGGTCAAGGCGGCCGAGGACTATTGGGCGGCGACCAAGGGCTATTGGGCGGCGATCCGCGCCGAATGGGACCGGATCGGCAGCGCCAAGAACGGCATCCGCATCACCGAGGAAGCCGATCACGGCACGGTGATCAGCGGCCGCCTGCTCGAGATCGCCGACGACATCCAGGCCGGCAAGACCAGCGAGAAGGACGCGATCGCCACGGCCAAGGCGCTGATGGACCAGGCGACCAAGGCGGCGGGGGGCTGAGCGGGACAATCGGCCGGTCGAGGTTGACACGGCTGACACCCGCCATGTCGAAAAATCCTTGGGGCGATCGGGCGGGTCGGCGCCGGACGTGAGCGGTAGCCGGTTACCCTAAAGTCGCAAACGTCGCGGGTTCTTCGCGCGCGGGGCACGAACCACCCTACCCTATCGTCACCCCGGACTTGTTCCGTGGGCCACCCACCCGGCCGCTTCGCAAGGCGATAGAGCTTCCAGTCCATCGTGCGCTGCGCGGCGGACCCGGAACAAGTCCGGGGTGACGATGGAGGAGGCGTTGTCGTCCATTCAACCTATCGGTTGACGAAGTTGATCGACATGAGGAGTCTGGGCGCGGCACCGTGCCGTGCGTTTCCGTTGCGTCGACGATGAGAAAGAACCGGTCCATCGATCGGCTTCGAAATCCTACATTGCAAGGTCCTGGGGCGGTTCGACGATTCTGCCTTGGCGCATGCGGCCACCAGGCGTTCGATCGACTGGGGCCTATTCGACGGTGCCCGATTTGTCGGATTCGATCAGACTCGCGATGACGGGCGTGAGCAGATCCGCAAGCAAAGCGGGCTCCGCCTTTGTCAGGGGTTCGAGCTCCAGCATCTGCCGCATCATCTGAACACCGGCGACGAACGCGAGGAACAGAGCCGCCCGCTCCGAGGCGTGATCACCGGAAATCGCCGCGGTCGCGGTTGCATGATGGACCTGGGCGATGCGCTCGCGCGCAATGCGGGCGGCCGTCGCACTCCCGGCCGAACGGAACGCTATAAGAAATCCATCGAGCGGTGTTTGCCCCTGGGTCGTCACCCCGACGAGCGCCTCCGCAAAAGCGCGCGGTAGGTCTGCCCGGTCGAGATTGCCCCGCGACAGGATGGTCGGATCGCGCATGGTGTCGGTCACCACCTCGCCGAACAATCCCTCCTTCGATCCGAAATAGCGACCGACCATCATCGCAGTGACACCTGCCGCCTCTGCGATGCCGCGCAGGCCCGCACCGTCATAGCCATGTTCGGCGAACGCCTTTCGCGCGGAAGCGAGGATCGCGGCGCGCGTCGCATCGGCTTTTGCAGCACGACTGTTAGCGGATGGCTCAGATTTCATAATACACCTGTAGACTCAATCTTGAAATTCAGTATACGACGGTATACCGAATCTGCAATCAAGGTTCGTTCTGGAGATATCGTATGAATGAGAGTGTGCTCGTAACGGGCGGAACCGGCTTTATCGCGCAGCACTGCATTCTGGCGCTTCTCGACGCTGGTTATCGCGTGAAGACCACCGTGCGTTCGCTCACGCGCGAGGCCGAAGTGCGCGCCAATCTCAAAGCCGGCGGCGCCGAGCCGGGCGATCGGCTGTCCTTGGTTGCCGCCGATCTCGGCTCCGACAATGGCTGGGCGGAAGCGGCAGCCGGCTGCGCCTATGTCCTTCATGGTGCCTCGCCTACGCCTTCCGGCAATCAGGTGCGCGAGGAGGATTGGGTGAGACCCGCGGTCGACGGCAACCTTCGGGTCCTGCGCGCGGCGCGCGATACGGGCGCGAAGCGTGTCGTGCTCACCTCGGCCTTCGGGGCTATCGGCGCCGGCCACAGGGCGCTCGCCCGTCCCTTTGTCGAGACGGACTGGAGTGACCTGACCGGCAATGTCGCACCTTATCAGAAGTCGAAGACGCTAGCCGAGCGCGCTGCATGGGACTTCGTTGCGCGCGAAGGCGGCGGGCTGGAACTTGCGGCGATTAACCCGACCATGGTGCTCGGGCCGGCGCTCGGGCCCGACTATTCGCACTCGATCCGGACGATCAAGGAGATGCTCGAGGGCCAGCCGGGCTATCCGAAGATCAAGACCTGTGTCGTCGATGTTCGCGACGTGGCCGATCTCCATCTCCGCGCCATGATCGATCCTGCTGCGAAGGGCGAACGCTTCCTTGCGACATCGGGCAAGAGCTTGTGGCTGGCCGAGATCGCGAAGCTGCTGAAGGCGCGGATGGGCGCGTCCGCCGGACGGGTTTCGACGCGAACGCTTCCCAACCTGCTCATCCGTTCGATGGCAATCACCAATCCGACCATGAAAGGGCTCGTGCCACTCCTCGGCGCCGATCTGGACGCCAGCGGAGACAAGGCGCAGCGCCTGCTAGGTTGGTCGCCGCGCCCCCGCGAAGAGGCGATCGTCGCGAGCGCCGAAAGCCTGATTCGTCTTGGCTTGGTCAAAGGCTGCGATTGAATCCGGCATCAATCCCGCTCGTTCCGGGCGCGCACGCCGAGCGCTAGGCCCGCTCCGCCGAGCTCACCGCGTCTGCTGCCCGGAGTGCCGCGAGCAGCCGCATCAGGTGCGCGGCGTTGCGCACCTCCAGGTCCATCGTGTTGGTGTGGAACGTGGTATCACGGTTGTCCATCCGCATGCCGAGGATGTTGGCCTTGTGCTGGCCGATCAGCGTCGCGATCGCGCCGAGCGCGCCGGGCTCGTTCTTGAGCGTGACGTTGATCCGGGCGACGCCGCCCTCGGCCTTGTCGCCCCAGGTCAGGTCGACCCAGTCCTCGTCATCGGTATCGGCGAGGCTGACGCAGTCGATTGCATGGACCTCGATCGGCTGGCCGGGGCGGCGCAGGCCGACGATGCGGTCGCCGGGCACGGGGCGGCAATCCTCGGACAGGTGGAACGCGACGCCGGGGGTCAGCCCCTTGATGTCGATCGCCGCGCTCTGTGTCGGCATCGCGTGATCCTCGCCGTCGGTCGAGCCGGGCATCACCGCTTCCATCACCTGCGCGTCGGTCAGCTTGCGCATCGCGATCGCCTCCATCAGCGCCTCCTCGTCGGGCAGCTTCAGCCGCTTGAGGGCATCGCCCAGCGCCTCGGATCCGGCCGGGGTGGGCAGGCGGTGGACGATCTCGTCATAGAGTTTGCGACCGAGCTTGACCGTCTCGTCGCGCTCCTTGTGGCGGATGTGGCGGCGGATCGCGGCGCGTGCCTTGCCGGTGATCGCGAAGTTGAGCCAGTTGGCCTGGGGCTCCTGCGCCTTGGAGCGCAGGATCGAGACCTGGTCGCCCTGCTCGATCTCGGTGCGCAGCGGCACGACGCGGCCGTTTACCTTGGCGCCCACCGCCTGGTCGCCCAGGTTCGAGTGCACCGCATAGGCGAAGTCGACCGGGGTCGCGCCCTTGGGAAGCTGGATCAGCTCGCCCTTGGGGGTGAAGGCGAAGATCCGGTCCTGGTACATCGCCATACGGGTATGCTCGAGCAGCTCCTCGGGGCTCTCGGCATGGTCGAGGATCTCGATCAGGTCGCGGATCCAGCTGACCTGGGTATCGGGCCGCACCGCGTCATGCTTGTACGCCCAGTGCGCGGCGAGACCGAACTCGGCCTGGGCATGCATGTCGTCGGTGCGGATCTGGATCTCGACGCGCATGTTTTCGGCATGGATGATCGAGGTGTGGAGCGAGCGATAGCCGTTGCGCTTGGGGGTGGAGATGTAATCCTTGAAGCGGCCGGGCACCATCGGCCAGCGGCGATGGATCACGCCCAAGGTGCGGTAGCACTCCTCCTCGCTCTTCACGATCGCGCGGAAGGCCATGACGTCCGAGAGCTGTTCGAGCGACACATGGCGCTCGGACATCTTCTTCCAGATCGAATAGGGGTGCTTCTCGCGCCCGCTGACCTCGGCCTCGACGCCGTTGCGGCCGAGCAGCAGCTTCAGGCCCGAGGCGATCTTGGCGATGCGGTCCTCGCCCTCGATCTTGAGCGCGTCGAGCCGGCGGGTGATCGATTCATAGGCTTCGGGCTCGAGCTCCTTGAAGGCGAGCGTCTGCATCTCCTTCATGAACTCGTACATGCCGATCCGCTCGGCG
>CBIHNZ010000013.1:0-118838 GCA_966211615.1 uncultured Sphingomonas sp. | reverse complement strand
AAGGCCCCGAAGTCGCTGAATTCAGAACGGAAAGAGCGCGTCGTAGATCTGCTGGCCCCAGCGCGCCTGCTGCGCTTCGGTGAGCTGGCCCTTGCCGCCATAGATCACGCGCGCCTCGGCGATCTGGCTGTGCTGGATCGAATTGTCGCGGGCGATGTCCTCGGGACGGATCATGCCGGTGACGATCAGCTCGCGCATCTCGAAATTGACGCGCACTTCCTGGCGGCCGCGGATCATCAGATTGCCGTTGGGCAGCACCTGGGTGACGATCGCCGCCATCGTCATGTTGATCGTCTCGGAGCGGTTGGTGGTGCCGCCACCATTATATTTCGAGCCCGAATTGGTGTCGAACACCTTCGAGGCGTCGGCACCCAGCGCCTTGGCGACGGGACTGATGCCCAGCAGCGCCCCGACCCCGCCGGTCTCCGATCCGCCGCGCGTGCGCGACGTGGCGTTGCCGATATCGGCCTTGTCGGCGATGTTGATCCGGATCGTCAGGATGTCGCCGGTCTTGTTGGCCCGCTGGTCGCGAAAGAAGGCGCCGGCGCCGGTGCGGAACAGCGACGCGGTCGGCGCCGGCTGCTGCGGACGCTGGGCACGGCCGCCGCGATCGGCCGGCATCGAGAGCGAAGACTCGATCTCGGGCGTGTCGACAGGATCGATCGCCGAGAGCTTGGGCGCCTTGCCCACCTGCTTCAGCCGCCCCACGGCGCCGCAGCCCGAAAGCGCGGCGCAGATCGCCACCGCAGTAATCAGTTTACGCATGTCCATTTCCCTCAAGGTGCCGAGATCCGGACGGTGCCGGAACCTTCGACCACGCCGTCCAGCGTGCGATTGGTGGCATTGACGACGACGCGCACCGCCTCGCCTTCCGCCGCGCCGCCGAGTGCGCGGCCCGATGCGGTGATGGCGAGCGTTCCCGAGACGATGCGGATCGTCACCGGCTCGCCGCGACGGACGAGCTGCGGACGCATCACGTCGCTCTGCCGCACCACCGTGCCCGCGGGGAGATTGCGCGTCGCTTCCATCCCCGCCGCATTCTCGATCGTCAGCGCGCCGCGTGCCGCCGCCGGCGCGCGCGCTTCGGTGGTGAAGTCGCGCGCCTCGATCCGCGCGCCGCGCGCGACCGGCTGCTGGAGGACGGCGACCTGCACGTCCTCCACCGGGCCCGACGCGAGCAGCGAAAGGGCGAGCAGCACGGTCATCAGCGCAGCTGGCTGGTCGTCGCCAGCATCTCGTCCGCGGTCTTCACGACGCGGCTGTTCATCTCATAGGCGCGCTGCGCCGAGATCAGCGCGGTGATTTCCGCCACCGGATTGACGTTCGACGCCTCGACGAACTTCTGGTTGAGCGTGCCGAAGCCCGGCTCGCCCGGCTGCCCGACGGTGGGCTGGCCCGATCCCGCGGTCTCGAGGAACAGGTTGCCGCCGCGCGCTTCCAGGCCGGCTTCGTTCATGAAGTTGGCGAGCTCGAGCTGGCCGAGCACCTGGGGCTGCGCATTGCCCGCGATGTTCGCCTCGACCTGGCCGGTCTTCGAAACGGTGATGTCGATCGTGCCCGGCGGAATGGTGATGCCCGGCTGCACGATATAGCCGTCCTGCGTCACCAGCTCGCCCTGGTCGGAGGGCTGGAACGAACCGTCGCGGGTATAGGCGGTGGTGCCGTCGGGCATCGTCACCTGGAAATAGCCGCGGCCCTGGATCGCAACGTCATAGGGATTGTCGGTCTGGCTCATCGCACCCTGTTCGTTGATGCGATACACGCCGCCGGTCTTGACGCCCGCGCCGATCTGGATGCCCGAGGGCGAGCGGTTGTCGGGGCTCGTCGCAGCGCCCGGGCGCTGCACCTGCTCGTAGAGCAGGTCCTGGAACTCGGCGCGCTGGCGCTTGAACGCCGTGGTGTTCATGTTGGCGATGTTGTTCGAGATGACATCGACGTTGGTCTGCTGAGCGAGCATGCCGCTGCTGGCGATGGTGAGAGAACGCATGGGGCTAATCCTTTCGTGAAATTCAGCTGACGCGACCGAGCTTGTCGATCGCCTGCTTGCGCATGTCGGACATGCTGTCGGAGATATGCTGGCTGGTCTGGTAGGCGCGCAGGATCTCGATCATGTCGGTGGTCTCGGTGATCGCGTTGACGTTCGATCCCTCGACCCCGCCGCTCTTCAGGCTGGTCTCGACCGCGGTGAGCTCGCGCCCGCTGGTGCCGTTGAACATCCCGTCGCCGCGCGGATCCATGTTTGCTTCGTCGAACACGGTGACCGTCAGTCGCCCGATCGGGCCATCCGCGCCGCTCACGGTGCCGTCGGAGCCGATGCTGAGCTTGCCCGCATCCTCGGGCGAGACGGTGATCGGCTTGCCGCCTTCGCCCAGGAGGCGCTGGCCGCCCGAGGTGGCGAGCTCGCCGGTCTCGAGCACCTTCACGAACCCCGCGCGCGTATAGGCAGTGCCGCCGCCCGGCGCCTCGACCGCGAGATAGCCCGGGCCGTCGATCATAACGTCGAGCGGGTTTCCGGTCACCTGAAAGGCTCCGGCGGTAACGTCATGCACCGCGCCGTAATCGAGCACGAACGAGGTCTGCTTGGCCGGCTTCACCGTGGAATCGGTCTTCTCGACATATTCGCGGAACACGGGCTGCTCACGCTTGAAGCCTACCGTATTCATGTTGGCGAGGTTGTTCGCCGTCACATCGAGCCGGCGCCGCAGCGCCTGTTCCTGGCTCAGGAGCACATAAGAGGAGATGTCCACCGGACCGTCCTTCGATTTTTTTCACTAGGCAGAAATTGCCGGGTGATGCTCCTATAATAGGAAGAAATCGCCTGAGCGGGTTTCACCGCACGCGAATTCGAAAGGTCCAGGGCATGTCGGCGGAAATCGTCGAAGAGAAAGTGGCGGCGCCGGTTGTGGCAAAGCCCAAGTCGAACAAGAAGCTGATGATCATCGGCGCGGCCGCGGCCGTACTGCTGGTCGGCGGCGGCGGCGGTGCCGCGGTCCTTCTGTCTTCGGGATCCAAGGCCCATGCGGAGGGAGCCGGCAAGAAGGACGCGGCCAACCTCCCCCCCGGTGCCCATGGCGAATCCGGCGAGCGCGAGGGCAATTTCGTCGAAGTGCCGACGATGGTGGTGAATCTGCGCTCGCCCGATGGCGCGATGCGGTTCCTCAAGCTGCACTTCATGCTGGTGCCCGGCCCCAATAGCGACGCCGATCGCCTGAAGGAGAAGCTGCCGCTGATCCTCGACGCCTATCAGCCTTTCCTGCGCGAGCTTCGGCCCGAGGATCTGGCCGGTTCGGCCGCGGTCTTCCGCGTCAAGGAGGAGATGATGGTCCGTGCCAACGACGTCGCCGGCGCCGGCTCCGTCAGCGACATCCTGATCGAGGATCTGGTGCAGCAATGATCGATCTCGACGATTTCGACCTGCCAGAGCCCCCCGCCCCACCGATGGGCGTCGGCGAGGATGTGCGCTTCGACCAGTCCGACATCGATGCGCTGTTCGGCGATCTCGGCGCGCCCGCGGCCAAGAAGAAGGGTCTGCGCGCGGTCATCGAATCCAAGGTCATCAGCCACGAGCGCCTGCCGATGCTCGAAGTGGTGTGCGACCGCGTCGTGCGCGCCTTCGCCACATCGATGCGCAACCTGACCTCGGACGCGATCGACGTCAGCCTCGAGGAGGTGACCTCGACCCGCTTCGGCGAGTTCATGAACCGCGTCGCGCTGCCCGCGATGATCGGCGTGTTCCAGGTCAAGGAATGGGAGAGCTACGGTCTGGTGGCGGTCGAATCCGGCCTGATCTATGCCGTGGTCGACGCGCTGCTCGGCGGCCGGGGCGGCAATGCGCCGCTGCTGATCGACGGCCGCGCCTTCACCACCATCGAGACCGGCCTGGTCTCGAAGATGCTGACCTTGGCGCTCCAGGATTTCGCCGACGCGTTCGAGCCGATCGAACCGATCACGATCGATCTGGAGCGCATCGAGACCAATCCGCGTTTCGCCGCGATCGCCGGCACGTCGAACATCTGCGCGATCGCCACCTTCCGGGTCGACATGGATGGCCGCGGTGGCGATTTCACCCTGGTCTTCCCCTACGCCATGCTCGAGCCGGTGCGCCACAAGCTGCTCCAGCGCTTCATGGGTGAGAAGAACGGCCGCGACAGCATCTGGGAGGCCCATATGGCCGCCGAGATCCGCAAGACCAATGTGACGGTCAATGTCGTGCTCGGCGAGAAGGCGATGCCGCTGGCCGCGCTCGAAGCGCTCGAGGTCGGCCAGACGATCGCGCTCCACAAGAGCCCCGACGATTCCCTCGACATCGCCTGTGGCGGCATCAAGCTCGCCGAGGCGCAGATCGGCCAGCGCCGCGGCAAGGTCGCCGTGCGCCTGGTCACCGATGTTTCCCCCAAGCAAAAGGGCAAGTCATGAGCCTCGCTATCCTCGCCAATGTGCTGACGATGATCCTCTGCATGGCCGTGCTCGTGCAGAGCGTGCGGATGATGCGCAGCCTGCGCACCGTCAAGGACGGGGCGCTCACCGAAGTGGTCGGCGCGCTGGAAAAGGCGACCGGTCAGGCGCGCGCCGTGCTTTCGGACATGAAGTCCACGCTCGGCACCGAATGCGCCCAGCATGCCCGGCTGGTCGGCCAGGCGCGCGACCTGCGCGACGAGCTTTCGGACATGATCGGCATCGCCGATTCCGCCTGCGAGCGGATCGTCAACTCGGTCGGCATCGCCAACACGCATCGCGGCGTCGAGCCGATCGATGCCGAGGTTGAAGACGAAGCTGCAGCCGAGGTCGAGGCCGAAGCCGAGATCAAGGCCGAGGCAGCCTGATGGCCCGCCCTTCACTCCTCCTGCTGACCGCGGCCGCGTCGGCGCTGGCGGTCGTCGCCAATGCCGCGACGCTCGCCGCGCCCGATCCGGATGCGGCGGCCAAGACCCGCCTCGGCAATTCGATCGAGCAGGACATCAACGCCCGCGATTCCGCCGCCGCGAAGCGCAAGCGCGGCCTCGACCTGCGCGAGCAGGCCGCCAAGGCCGCCGAGGCCCGGATCCAGGCCGATCTCGAGGCACGCCAGAAGGAGGCGGCAGCTACCGCCCCTGGTGGCGGCAGCATGCCGGGCAATGAGCCCGGGCTGCCGGCAGAGGCGCAATATGACGAGCTCGCCCGCATCTATCAGGCGATGAAGCCCGCCAAGGCGGCGCTGGTCTTCGAGCAGCTCGACATGGAAGTGCAGATGAAGGTCGCGCAGCGCATGCGCGCCAATTCGACCGCGTCGATCCTGGCATCGATGACCCCGCGCGGCGCCGCGGCGCTCAGCATGGCGCTGGCCCGCAAGAGCGCGGCCCGGCCTCGGCCCCTGGTCGCAGCTTCGCCCACGCCGCCGGCCGCGAGGCCTGCCGCCAGGCCGCCAGCGGCGATGGCGGGCCGCTAGTCAAACCTCTCGTCACCCCGGCCTCGTGCCGGGGCCCACTTCGCCGTTCGCGCCGCCTTCGAGGCTAAGACACCTCGCCCCGGACGATCGGTGGGTCCCGGAACGAGGCCGGGGTGGCGGATGGGGCACGTACGCACGCCTCCCCGCCCGCAACCGCGCGCGGGGATCCGCAACCTTTGACTTCAGGGTAACCGGCCGCCGCTCGATCAGCGCTGCGAAGCGCGGACCTCGACGATCAGCACGCGGGTAATGCCCGGCTGTGCCGCCTTGATCGCTGCGGTCAGGTCGTGATCGAGCTGTTCGGCATCGACCGCGCGCAGGCCCGAGGCGTTGAGCCGCGCGAATTCGAGCCCCGCCGACACGGATGCGGCACGCAGCACCGGGAGGTCCTTGGTCACCTGCGCCGCGACTTCGCTGTTGCCGGCCTCCAGGACCAGCTTGAAATACAGCGATCCTGCCATGCGATCGGCATCGATGATCGGCACGGTGATCTCGTCCATCGGCACGAGGTTGAGGCCCTCGCCCCCACCACTGCCGCCCGATGCCTGGGCAAGGCCGCCCGGCAACGGCGTCGCCACTGCGGCGAGACCCAAAGCCGCCAACCTGCTCCTGCGCACTGAATTTCTCCTCGAACCGTAGCGGACGGCCCCGAAGGCGCGCCCAACATTCTATAATAGAGGAAAATCATCGAACAGGTGCAGACTTGAGCCACGATCAACGCCCCGGAAAGATGCGCGTCGTCCAGGACGCATCGACCGCGAACCGCAATCGCAGGGGCGATGTCGCGGCCGCGCCGGGCGCCACGGCGAGAGCCGGTGCGGGCGCCACGAATGGCCTCGCCGCCTCGAACGCGGCCGCGCGCAATGCCGCCGCCGCGAAGAAGGGCTTGCCGATACTGCAGGCCGGCCTCTTCCTGTTCGCCTGCATCGTCGGTGGCGTCGCCGTCGCCATGCTGCGGCCCTTCTGATGCGCACCAGCCTGATCGCGCTCCTCGCCGGAGCCACCGCCGCGACGCCGCACGAGGCCGCGCAGAACATCGCCGCGTCCGCCGTCCAGGTGCCCGCCGCGCCCGCCGCGCGGATGTCCAAGCTGCCGCCCTTCGCCGCCGAGCTCGCGCAAGGCGCCCAGCTCAGCGACGGCTCGGCATGGCAGGGCCCGACCGGCACCCAGGCCTGGACGCTGCTCGCCGCGGCCAAGCCCGATGCCCGCCAGGCGACGCGCTGGAGCTATGCGCTCGGCCTGATCGGCGAAGGCCGCGGCGCCGATGCGCTTGGCGTGCTCGAGACGATGCGCGCCGACGACAACGACCTCGCGCTGGTCACCCAGTTCCAGCTCGCCATGGGCGCCGCGCTGACCTTGATCGGCCGCGACGACCAGGCCGTCGAATCGCTTTCGGGCGCCGACCTTGCCGGCAATGCCGAGGCCTGTGCCTGGCGCCTGCGCGCGCTCGCCCATGCCAATCTTCCGAAGGAGGCCGCGCGCGAGATCAACTGCGCGATCCCCGTGATCAACGCGCGTGCGCCGTTCGATCGCCGCCCCTTCATGCGCGCGGCCGCCAAGGCTGCGATCGATATCGGCCAGCCCCAGCCCGCGCTCGCCTGGCTCAAGCTGTTCGGGGATGGCGAACCCGATGCCAATCTGCTGCGCGGCCGCGCGCTGCTGGCCGCGGGCGAAACCGCCGCCGGGCTGCTGCGCCTGTCGCGCGCGGAGGAAAGCGGCGATGCCGGCATCCAGGCCGGGGCGAAGCTCGCCAAGATCGAGACGGGTCTCGCCACCCACCGGATAGCGCCTGCCGACGCGTTCAAGCAGCTCGACGGGTTGCGCTATATCTGGCGCGGCGGTCCCGTCGAGGAGAAGGCGTTGCGGATCCAGTTCCGGATCGCGATGGACGCGCATGATCTGCGCGGTTCGCTACGGACCGGCGCCACGCTGCTGCGCTATTTCAAGATGGGCAACGAGGGTGGCCCGATGCTCGCCGAGCTCCAGACCTGGTTGAGCGCCACGCTGCTGCCAGAAAGCGGCGTCTCGCTGCCCGAGGCGGCCGGTCTCTACTGGGATTACAAGGAGCTCGCGCCCTCGGGTGCGGAGGGCGACGCACTCGCGCTGCGCCTCGCCGGGCGGCTCCAGGCCGCCAGCCTCTATGCCCGTGCCGCCGAGCTGCTCCAGTATCAGCTCACCCGTCGCCGCGAGGACGTGGCGCAGGGCCCGCTCTCGGTAAAGGTCGCCGCGCTCCACATTCTCTCCGGCCGGCCCGATCGCGCGCTGGCGGTGCTGCACGACACCGAGCAGCCCGAATATACCGATCAGATGCGCTGGGACCGCAAGCGCGTCGAGGCCGTCGCGCTTCACCAGCTCGGCCGCGACGGCGCGGCGATGGCAGCGCTCGACCAGGTTCCCGACGCCGCCGCGGTGCGCGCCGAGATCCACTGGCGCTCGAAGGACTGGGGCGCCTTCGTCACCGAGAGCGAGGCGGCGCTTCCTTCCCCCAAGGGGTTGGGCGAGCCCGGCCAGGCCGCGGTGCTGCGCCAGGCCGTCGCGCTCGCGATGCTCGGTCGCGAGGACAAGCTCGAGGCGCTGCGGACCCGCTACGGCGCGATCTTCAAGACCTTGCCCAGCGCCCGCGCATTCGATCTGCTGACCCGCAAGGTCGAGACGATCGACCCCGCCGCACTGGGCGAAGCCATGGGCGCGATCCCCGAGGCGAGCCCCGCCGGCGCGATCGGCGACCTGCTCGACGCCAGCGCGAGCTGATCGCCACCCAATATCCGCAGGCATGAAAAAGGCGTCCCGGGCAGCTACCCGGGACGCCTTTTTGATTGGTCCCCCTCCCCGCCGGCATCGCCTTTGGGGAGGATATCTCGCGCTTATTTCATATAGTCGACAAGACTCAGCTGCGAGAGCTGCGAGAACACCGAATAGCTCGCCTTGAGCACGGTCTGCTGCTGGGCGATGTCGACCGCCACCTGGCCCAGATCGGCATCCTCGTTGGTCTCGATCACGCCGTTCAGCAGCAGCGAACGCTCGTCGCCGCGCTTCGACAGCGTCTCGACCTGGTTCTGCTTGCGGCCGTTCTCGGCGTTGACCGCGCGAAGATCGCCCAGTCCGGTGTCGAACTGGCCGACGACCAACTTCAGTGCATCCATCTGCGCCGCGGTGGGCTGGTCGCCGATATTGCCCGCCTGGGCGAGCGTGCGGAACGCTTCGTACATCTTCTTGCCGAGCGCGCTGGCACTGATCCCATAGGTCACGTCGACCCCGTCGGCGACGCGCGCGGTCGACTGCACGCCATCGTCCTTGAAGGCGTCGTCGGCGGTGGTCGTCGCGGCATCGGCGAGCGTGCTGGGCACGAACGGCGGCTGGTTGATCTGCGAACCGCCGAACAGCGGCGTGCCGCCCTCCGAGGCGTTGAGCGACGAGCGGAACTGGCTGAACGCCGCGTTGATCGCTTCCTGCAGGCCGGACGACTGGCCGGTGCCGACGGTGGTGGTGATCTGCTGCTTCAGGTCCTCGATCGAGTCCTGCATGCCTTCGATCTGGCCCTCGTAGAGCGACAGCGTGGTGCCGACGCGCTTGGAGACGGTCGACTGCGCGTCCTGGCGGGCGAGCAGGCTGTGTGCCGAGAGATTGCGCACCGTCTCGGTGCCGAGCGAGGCGAAGTCCGACGCCTTTTTGGTGGTGGAGAGCTGCGTCTGGCTGATCGCGAGCTTTTCCTGCGCGCGCTGGATGGCGTCGGACATCGTGCGCTGAAGGGGAATGGTTGCAACCCGTGCCATGATGTTCTCCGTTATCGGACCATGCCGATGAGTGTGTCGTACATTTCGCTGGCCGTGGTCAGGACCCGGGCCGCGGCGCCATAGCTGTTCTGGAGCACCACCATCAGCTGGAGCTCTTCATCGATGTTGACGCCCGCGAAGCTGTCGCGGCGATTGACCGCATCATCCTTGCGCGCCGTGGCGTCGTTCAGCGAATCCTTCGCCTGGCTGGCTTCCAGCCCGGTATGCCCCATCAACAGGCTCGAGAAGCGCTCGACCGTGCTGCTGCCATCCTTGCCCATGTCGACCGCTTGCGAGAGCCGGTCGACGAACGCGGTGGCGCCGCGCGTATCGCCCGCGCCCAGCGCCTTCTCGCCCACCGCCGCATTCATCTGGAAGCGCGCGAGCGGCAGCTTGGTCGGGGTGGCCATGATGTCCGAACGAACCTGGCCGCTGCTCAACCCGCTCGAAAGGCCGTTCAGGCCCATCAGCGACGAGAAACTGGCACCGGTGCCGAGGCGGCTGGTCGAATCCGAAGGGATCGAGAGCGTCGCGCCGGACACCGAGGCATTGGGCTCGAACCGCATCCGCCCGCGATCATCGAGCGAGAAGCTGCCGAAGCCGCCGAGAGGGCTGCCGTTGAGCTGGGTCACCAGATCGCCGACGGTGCCGCCGGCAGCAGGCGTGAGCGTGTAGTTCGCCAGCGAACGGCCGGACGAATCGCGCAGCACGATCTGCGTCGTCTCGCCGGCGGCGAAGCCGTGCGGGTCGGTCGCGTTGAAGCCCGAAGGCACCAGCGTGCTGCTGTCGCTGACGACGATGTCGTTCAGCCCGAAATATTGCGAGACTCCCACGCCGGCGCGAGCGCTGGGCGTGGTGGGGTCCTGCGCCACGACCACGCCATTGCCGGTGCCGTTGGCCTTGATGCTGAGCTTGCCGTCGACAAAGCTCGCGGTGCCCGCCGTGCCCAGGCCGGCGTTGATTGCCGTGACCATGTCGTCGACCGTCGCGGTCGGGCCGAGTGCGTCGAAATCCACATTGGTCTTGGCGATCAGCGTGCCGTCGGCGCCGGTGACCGCGAAGGTCGCCTTGCCGGTGAAGCCGAGCCGGTCCGTCCCGGCCAGGCCGCTCTGCCGCCCGTTCAGGCTGTTGGGTGCGGGCATGGTGGTGCCGGCATTCGAGACGCTGTTGAGCGCTTCGGAAAGCCCGCCGAACAATACGCCCAATTGCTCGTTGAAGGCCGGAAGCGCACGGTCGCGCAGGTCGAGCAGGCCGCCAAGCTTGCCGCCCACTGCGGCGGAATCGATCGATTCCCCGGTCGAGGCGTCGGGATTGGTGAAGCGCAGTTCGATCGGCGGATAGCTCGACTGCGCCGTGCCGCCCCCACCCGATGCCGGATAGGAAAGCTGGCGCACGCGCCGATCGAGCAGCATCGCGCCGGTCGAGGTCTCGATGGTGACCCGGCCGTCGGCCTGATCGCGCACGTTGCACGAGATGAGGCCGCTCAATTCCTCGATCGCGCTCATCCGCTCGTCGGCGGCACCGCCGGCGCTCTGGCCGAGAACCGTCGCCTGCGAAACCGTGCTGTTAAGATCGTTGATGCGCTTGAGCAGGCTGTTGATCTTGTCGACCGAATAGCTGACTTCGGATTCGACGTCGCCGCGCAGCCCGTCCACGTCCTTGCTGATCTGCTGCATCGACGAGATCGCGTCCTGCACGTCGCCGGTGAAGACCGCGACGGTCTGCGCCGAGGATTGCGAACCCGTCATCGCCACGGCGGACGCCGAGATCGCGTCCAGCCGCGCCGGCAGGCCCGACGAAGCGCCGGGCGCGCCGAGCAGCGCCTGCAACCGGTCCAGGTAGCTGGACGTGACATCGGCCCGGCCATAGTCGCCGGCCCGCCGATAGACGGTGGATTCGAGGAAGCGGTCGGCGATGCGCGTCGGCTCGCCGATAACGACCCCGCTGACCTGCCCGCCGGATACGCCGGTCGTGAGCGACACGCGCTCGCGTGCATATCCTGCCACGCCGACGTTCGCGATGTTGTTCGAGACCGCGCGAAGCCCGGCCTGGGCAGCAGCCAGGCCGGACGTCGCGGTTCCCAATATGTCGTTGAGCGACATTCCCTGATCCCCCGGTATCGTTCAGATCAGCGCTTCAGATTGCTCACTTCTTGCAGCATGTCGTCGACCGTGGTGATGATCTTCGACGATGCGCTGTAGGCGCGCTGGAAACGGATCATGTTGGTGAACTCGCTCGCGAGATCGACGGTCGATGATTCGAGGTTGTTGGCCAGAAGATTGCCTGCGCCGAGCGAACCCGGCACCTTCATCGTCGGGCTGCCCGAGGTCTTGCTGGGCGTATAGCCGTTGCCCGAGACGCGGGTCAGGCCGTCCGGATTGGGGAAGGTCGCGATCGGCAGCTGGAACACCTCTCGGGTCGTGCCGTCGGCGAAGATCGCGCTGACGCGGCCGGTCTTGCTGATGTCGATCGAGGCCAGGTTGCCCAGCACGCCGCCATTGACGGTCGACGAGAGCAAAGCCGAAACGTCGCTCGACTGGACGATGCCGTTGATCCCCTTGTCGTCGCCGAGCTGGAGATCGATCGGCACCGACGAGGCACCGTTGGTCCAGGTGGGCGACAGCGGGTTGAACAAAGCCGCGGTCGATCCGGCGCGGTCGAGGCTGCCGTCGCCGTTGAACTTCATCGTGCCGCTCGAGAGCAGGCCGCCCGCCGCGGTGACGTCGGTCGCCGGCGTCGCATAGACTTCGGTGGCCCAGGTATTGGCACCGGTCTTCAGGAAGCTGATCGAGATCTGGTGCGACGCGCCCTGCCCGTCCGAAATGTCGAACGAGCGGGTGAAGTCGGGCTTCACGCTGCCGTCGGCCATGTCGCCGGCGGCATAGCCCGCCGCAGCGGCGCTGACCGTCGTGGTCGACTGGAGGTTGGCGTGGATCTGGAGCTTGGTCGTCGGGCTCGCGGTGCCGGTCAGATCGCTCAGGCGGACCGGCGAGAGATCGTCCAGGCTGCCGGTATCGGTGTAACCGCCCGACGCATCGAGGCGCCAGCCATAGAGATATTGCTGCGAGGCATTGCGGAGAAAGCCTTCCTCGTCGGGGCTGAACGAGCCCGCGCGCGTGTAGGAAACCGCGCCGGACGAGGTCGAGTTCGACCGGGTCACGAAGAAGCCGCCGCCGTCGATCGCGACGTCGGTGCTGCGGCTCGACGACTGGAGCAGGCCCTGCTTCGAGATCAGCGGCACGGCGACCGACGAGACGCCGCCGGCGGTGTAGGAAGCGCCGACGCGGCCGTCCGTCACCATGGTGCGGAACTGGGCGTCGGTGCCCTTGTACCCGATCGTGTTGATGTTGGTGATGTTGTCGGCGACGATCGCCAAGGCACTGGCCTCGGCGCTCATGCCGGAGACACCTGCGTAGAGAGCGGAATAAAGGCTCAAGTCATACACTCCTGACGATGCCCGCGGATCACCACGCAGGCCACGTCTCCATTGTAGGATGAGGTTTGACGAGACCCAACGGTGGGCAAAAATTGCCGGGTAACGGGCCCAGGGCGGAAAATTGCTCCTATAATGTGAGCAAAGTCCCACGAAAGGTCCGTACCATGCTTCGCATCACACTCCGCGATGGCGAAAAGGCGATCGTAAACGGCGCGGTCCTGCGCGCCGTCGGCCGCACCCAGATCGCGGTCGAGAACAAGGTAGCGATCCTGCGCGGCCGCGAAGTCATGCGGCCCGAGGAAGCCACCACCCCGGCGCGCCAGCTCTATTTCTCGGCGATGCTCGCCTATATCGATCCCGCCAGCCGCGATACGCATCACGATATCGTGGTCGGCCTGCTCGGCGCGCTGCTCGCCGGCCTGGCTTCGCCCGAAGCCAAATCGGCCTGCATCCGCTTCGCGCAGGATCTCGCCCAGGGCGACTATTACAAGGCGCTGGCCGCCGCGCGCGAGCTGATCGCGTTCGAGGCCGAAGCGGCCGATCCCGAGCACCAGGCCGCCTGAGGCCTAATCATGCAGACCCTTGCCAGCGCCGCGCGGGCGATCCGCGACATGGTGCCCGACCGCAGGTTCGGCCGCGTCGTTGCGGTCCGCGGCGCGCTCATCGAAGTCGAAGGACTGGCCGGCGTCGCCCAGATCGGCAGCCGTGTCGTGATCTCCGCCCCCGGCGGCCGCGTCGAAGCCGAAGTGACCGCGCTCGATCGCAGCGTCGCCCTCTGCCTGCCCTTCGTCGACCCCCAGGGCGTCGGCCTGGGCGCGCGCGCCGAGTTGGGCGCGGGCCAGTTCAGCGTGCGCCCGTCCAGGGCCTGGCTCGGCCGGATGATCGATGGCCTCGGCCGCCCGGTCGATGGCCTCGGCCCGCTCGTCAACGGTGCGGACCCCCAGCCGATCAAGGCACCCCCGCCCGCCGCCGCCAATCGTGCACGCGTCGCCGAGCGGATCGAGACCGGTGTGCGCACCCTCGATCTGTTCGCGCCGCTCTGCCGCGGCCAGCGGCTCGGCCTGTTCGCCGGATCGGGCGTCGGCAAATCGGTGCTGCTCTCGATGCTCGCGCGCTGGACCAATTGCGACGTCGCGGTGATCGGCCTGATCGGCGAGCGCGGCCGCGAAGTGCAGGAATTCATCGAGGATGACCTGGGCGAAGAGGGCATGGCCCGCTCGGTCGTCGTCGTCGCCACGTCGGACGAGCCCGCGCTGATGCGCCGCCAGGCCGCCTGGACCACGCTCGCCGTCGCCGAGCATTTCCGCGACCAGGGCCTCAACGTGCTGTGCCTGATGGATTCGGTCACGCGCTTCGCGATGGCCCAGCGCGAGATCGGCCTCGCCTCGGGCGAGCCGCCCGCGACCAAGGGCTATACCCCCACCGTCTTCGCCGAACTGCCGCGCCTGCTCGAGCGCGCCGGGCCCGGTGCGCCGGGCAAGGGGATGATCACCGGCCTGTTCACCGTGCTCGTCGATGGCGACGACCATAACGAGCCCGTCGCCGACGCCGTGCGCGGCATCCTGGACGGCCATATCGTGATGCGCCGTGCGATCGCCGAACGCGGCCGCTATCCGGCGATCGACGTGCTCAAATCGGTATCGCGCACTCTGCCGCACTGCCTGAGCGACGAAGAGAACCAGACCCGCCTCGCCGCGCGCAAGCTGCTGTCGACCTATGCCGACATGGAGGAGATGGTCCGGCTCGGCGCGTACAAGGTCGGATCGTCCGAGGAAGTCGACCGCGCCGTGGCGCTCGCCCCGCAGATCGAGGCGCTGATCAATCAGGGCAAGAACGACCAGGGCAGCGCCCCGGCCGCCTTCGCCGCGCTCGCCGAGATCGTCGAGGCCGGCCTGGCCACCGAACCGGGCGAGGCCGGCGAATGACTCCGTTCGACACCGCGCTCCGCGTCCAGCGCCGCGAGGTCGATGCCGTGAAGGTCTCGATCAGCATCGAGGTCGAGCGCATCACCACGCTCGAAGCGATGGATCGGGCGCATGAAACGCGCGCCCGTGAGGAGCGCGCGCTCGCGGCGACCCTGCCCTTCGCCTCCGATGCCTGGGCCGAGAAGATGAAGGGCGAGCAGATCCGCATCCGCGAGGCTGCCTATCTGGCGCAGGCCCGGCTCGGCCAGCTCCGCGCCCAGGCCGTCGAGGCCTATGGCACGATGCGCGCGATCGAGGGCGCCGCCGAACGTTTCCAGGACGAGGCCGACCGCACCGCCGCCACCATCGAGCAGACGGGCATCGACGATATCGCCGCTGCGCGCTTCCTGCGCGCGCGCCGCGCGACCGGGAGCCGTTCGGCATGATCGCCCGCACCGACCAGCTCGCCCAGCTCACCCCCGCCAAGCGCGCGCAGGTGATCTTCGCCGAGGCGCAGTCGCAGCTCTCGACGCGCCTGTGGCGCGCGGCTCTGGGCGACAGCGACCGCAAGGACGATCGCGAGACCTCGCCCTTCGCCCCGAAGAACATGCAGATGGATTCGCTGCTCGAGCTGCTCGGCGGCCAGGCCCCCGCAGGCGCGGCCGGCACGTGCGGCTGCCACTGCGCCTGTGCCTGCCATACCGGCGGCCAGCGCGGCGCTGCCGGCGGAAACGCATTCACGGACGACGATGCCGAGGCGATGGTGGCGCGGCCCGCAGCGCTGGTCGCCGCACCGGCCGCCGCGATCTCGACCGGCGGGCTCCAGCTCGGCGCCAATGCGCGCTACGGCTGGGCCTTTGCCGGCGCCGAACAGCGTACCGGCATCCCCGCCCCGGCGCTTGCCGCGATCGTCGATGCCGAAGCCGCGAAGAGCCATGACGGAAGCTGGAACGCGCTGTCGCGCAATCCGCGCTCGAGTGCGGCCGGGCTCGGCCAGTTCCTGAGCGGCACCTGGCAGGATCTGGCGCAGACCCAGGGCACCTGGCTCAACACGGTCGCCAGCCAGAAGGGCTGGCTCGATGCCCGCGGCAAGGTCGATCCCGCCGGCCGCGCCGAGCTGCTCGCCCTGCGCTACGATCCCCAGGCATCGATCGCCACCGTCGCCGACATGGCCAAGCTCAATCTCGATCGGCTCGAGAAATCGGGCATTCGCGTGCGTACCGATTCGGAGACGCTCGCCAAGGCCGCCTATCTCAGCCACCATCTCGGCTTCGGCGATGCCCGCAAGTTCCTCGGCGCCGGCATCGAACCGGGCCGCGCGCGCATGCTGCTCGCCGCCCAGATCGGCGAAAGCGCGGCGGATCAGCGCATCGCCGGGACCGGCAATGCCGTCCAGGCGCACCGCCAATGGCTGCTCGGCTTCATCGATCGCCGGATTCAGCCGCAAAAATTTTCAGCCTAAAAAATTTCCTATAATGGCTGATGGCCAATGGCTGCGATGCCTAACACGGCATTAACCATATGTTTTTCAACAGTTTTCCACAGGAAAATCCGGCCTAGGGAGTTGCGCGCTAGGGGATTACACCTATAGGATGAATTAGTACTCCTTTAATTCATTCAGACGAAATCTCCCCTCGTCGACGGGGCGCTTCAACGCGCTTCGCCACACACACCAGGGGGAAGAGATTTCATGTCGAAGACCACGATCGCGCTCGAAGCCGCAGTCGCCATTGTCATCGAAAATTCGCCGAAGGACGCGAAGCAGACCAACCGTCAGCGCGCCGAAGTGGACCGCGCTTTCGCCCGCATCCTGAAGCTCATCGCCCCTCGTATCCGCCACTTCATCCGCCAGTATGGCCTCACCGCACACTGGGACGATGCCGAGCAGTGCTGCGCGATCGCCGTCCATCGCGCCATCCAGGCCTATGAGCCGGAAAAGGCGCAGTTCACCACCTTCGTGAACTGGCAGATCCGCGGCGAGCTCCAGAGCCTCCGCTTCCGCCTGATGACCGATCAGCGCCCGTCGGCGAAGAAGGTCGAGGCGACCACGGTTTCGCTGAGCGCGATCGCCCTTTCGCCGGACGGCGACGAAATGTCGCCCGAAGCGATGATCGAGGACGAGGACGCCCTCGCCCGCACCGAAGCCGGTGCTTCCGACTATCTCGCCGACGGCGCGATCTCGTCGCTGATCGACGCCTATGTCGACCAGCTCCGCAAGGTCGGCATCGAGCAGCTCCGCCGCCGCCCCCGCCCCAAGCGGGAAGAGGCCGCGCTGCGCCGCGAAGGCCCGCGCCTCCGTGTCGCTACCTACGGCATCGATCCGGCCGAACTCGACAAGCTCGAGGCCAAGCTGGAGCGTGATCGCGAGATCGTCGCCCGCCGCGTGTTCCAGACCGCCACGCTCGACGATCTCTCGCTCGAGACCGGCGTGACCAAGGAGCGCGTCCGCCAGATCACCAAGCGCGCCGCCAAGACGATCGCCGAGATCGCCGCCGCCGATCCGCGCTTCACCGTGATGGCCGAATATGGCGAGCCGGGCGCCGCGAAGCGCCGCGCTCCTGCAGCCAGCCGCGCCGCCACCCCGATCCTTCCGGACGCGGACCAGCTCCACAACCGCCTGGCGAGCGTGGTCGCGATCGACCCGGCGACGCTGAGCGCCGCTGCGATCGCCGCAGCCGAACTCCCCGTCGAGCGCGTCGAGGCTGTTCTGCTCGCCGCATCGGCCGCACCGTCCAGCGCCGCGCTCCATTGAGACGCGCGGACTCGGTCCGCGCGTCCTATAATGTGACGATAGCTCTGGGGAATCCGACGATGCAGCGCCAACCTGAAATCCAAGTCCCGGAAGCCGCATTTCAGACCCTGCCGCGCCCTAACCGCAAGCTCACCGAGCTGGCGCGGGAAGTGGTTCGGTGCGCCCAGCCATTGCTCCCGCAAGGCGCCGGGTTGTTCCTGGGCCTGCAGCGCGACACCGAAGATACGCTGCGACTGATCTGGTGGCGCCGCGACGATTTCCGCCTGATCGCGGAGATCGCGGCGTCCGCCGAAGGCTTCTGCCCCCAAGACACCGCGGAAGGCGCGATGCAGGATGCCGCGACGGCGCTGCTCGCCTATCTGGCTGGTCGCTGGCCGGCGACTCCGGCACAGTTCGGGGTGATCACCGACGGAGTCGGCGTGGCCTTCGCGCCCGAGCATCCGGCCCCCGCCAGCGACGGCTGGCTGCTGCGCCACGCAAGCGGCGCAGGTTCGCTCACCGCGATTCTTCCGCTCGACCGCGAAGGGCCCTGCGCTCTGCTTTGCGGACCCGGTCGTCCACTTTCATTCCATTAAATTACACGCCGTTAACCTTGCGTTATCCTAAAAATACTTCAAGGTAGCCCCTAACGCGCCGAATATATGCGCAAGGGGACTGAAATGGTGAAGATCAAGGGCAAGGGAAGGCGTCCAGACGCCGGAGCCGCGCCCGGCGGCGAGGTCCGGATAGACCTGCACCGTGCATATATTTTTCCCAATCGCATGCGCGAACAACGCCGCAGCCATGGCTATCCCAAGCTGCTGCGCCTCGCCGCCGCGATTCCCGAAATCCCCTATATCCGCCTGTCCAAGATCGAACGCGGCGAAGTCGTCGCGCGGCCCGACGAGATTCGCCGCATCGCCGCGATGCTGGGAATCGGGCCGGCCGACCTGTTGCTCGACATCGACGCGCCGGGCTTCGACATCGCTGTCTGGGCCCAGCCTTTCGAGGATGGCAGCCCACCCGATCTGGCGGAGGAACGTTTCGCCGTGCTGCTGGGCGCGGCGCTCCGCGCCCGCCGTACCACCGATTCGGCGCTCACCATCGCCGCCGTCGAGCGCGAATACGGCCTCCCGCCGGTCAATCTGTCGCGCATCGAGAATGCCCAAAAGCCGTTCGCGCGCTGGAATGCGGCGACCCAGTCCGCGCTGTACGCGCTGTTCGGCACCAGCAGCGAGGCCGGGCTTCGACAGGTGGTGGAGGCGCGCCATCAGGCCGGTGCGCTCGATGCCTTCATCCCCAACGTGGCCGATCCCGCGGCGCGGCACGCGCGCAGCCGCGTGCGCATTGCCGAACTCGCCGCCGCGCTGGAAAACCCTGCCGCTTCGCCGTCCCCTACGCCACGCACCGCAACCGCTGCGATCGGATCGGTACGGCTCATTCAGGTGCGCGGTGCGCCGCTGCCCCAGGGCTTGATCGCCGACACCATCACGACCGAGACGGTCGAGGCGCCGCATGTCGCTGGCCCGCGCGCCTTCGGGCTCAAGGTCGGCCGCGCCACGCTCGGCGGCGGACTCCCCGGCCAGGCCACCGTCATTGCCGATCCGGATCGCCTGCCCGTCCCCGGCGGACTGGCGGCGCTGCGCGAGGAAGCCGGGTGGCGCTTGCTCTCGGTCGGTTCGGACCGGGACGGCCGCACGATCGGCTACAGCGTCAACCCCAATCTCGAAGTGGCGCTCGACGATTGCGATCCCGCGCGGCTCGCCGCGATCGTCAGCGCGATCTTCGTCTGAGCTATCCGTGACATCCCGGCCGGGGATGCTAAGGGGCGGCCATGGGTGATCTCATCGTGATCGAGGGCGCCGACGGCGTCGGCAAGAACACCGCCTCGCGCGGCGTGTGCGACGCGCTGAACGCCGCCGGCCGCAGCGCGGTCGTGATCGGCTTTCCACGCTATGGCGAGACGGCCGCCGGCGTCACGATCGGCCGCTTCCTTGCCGGCGAGATGCCTGTGCCCGTCACGCCCCAGGCCGCCGCAGTGCTCTACGCGCTCGACCGGCTCGAATGGCGCGACGCGATTCTCGACGCCCAGGCGACGTACGACGTGGTGATCTTCGATCGCTACATCGCCTCGAACATGGCCTATCAGGCGGCCAAGCTCGACGCCGCCGAGGCGCGCGCGATGATGGAGTGGATCCTCGCGCTCGAGACCGGCCATTTCGCCCTGCCCCGCCCCATGCTCTCCATCTATCTCGACACGCCCTGGGATCTCGCCCGCGAGCTGATCCTCAAAAAGGCGCAGCGCAGCTATACCGACAAGAGCTTCGACGCCTATGAGGCCGATATCGCACTCCAGCAGCGCGTGCGCGCCAATTACGAGGCGATCGTCGCGGCCGATCTGCTCGGCCCCTGGCGCATCGTCCATGCCAGCGAAGGCGGTGCGATGCGCGCGCCCGGTGCGATCGTCGACGAAATTATTTCCCACATCTGAAAACGAGACGCAGGATTTGGACCGTTCGGCTTGACAGCAACGCCGTGCCGACAGCATGGTAGCGCTATCAAAGCACAAACTTTTACAGGCGAGAGGTCTTGGAAGACTCCCCCATTGCACTGCTGCCCGCCGATCATGCGCAGGCACTTCTGGTTGGCCGCGTCCTCACCGACAACGGCCCGAGCCCTGTCATCGTGCGCGGCGGTACCGTCTATGACGTGTCCGCCATCACCCCCACCGTCGCCGATCTGATCGAGCGCGACGATCTCGCCACGCTGGCCGGTGCCGCCCTGTGCGGGGTCGAAGCGCTCGGCACGGCCGAGGGGCCGCGCCTGCTCGCGCCCGTGGATCTCCAGTGCATCAAGGCGTGCGGCGTGACCTTCGCGGTCTCGGCGATCGAGCGCGTGATCGAGGAACGTGCGCGCGGCGATGCCGAGAAGGCCGCGACGATTCGCGGCGATCTCGAGGCCAAGGTCGGATCGGGCATCCGCTCGGTCGTCCCCGGCAGCGCGGAAGCGGCGAACCTCAAGGCGGCGCTGATCGATGCCGGCATGTGGTCGCAATATCTCGAGGTCGCGATCGGCCCAGATGCCGAGGTGTTCACCAAGGCGCCCGTCCTCTCCGCGATCGGCTGGGGCGGCGATATCGGCATCCGCTCGGACAGCGACTGGAACAATCCCGAGCCCGAAGTCGTGCTGATCGTCGACCGGAACGGCACGCCGCGCGGCGCGACGCTCGGCAACGACGTCAACCTGCGCGATTTCGAGGGCCGCAGCGCGCTGCTGCTCGGCAAGGCGAAGGACAACAACGCCTCCACGTCGCTGGGGCCCTTCATCCGCCTCTTCGATGCCAGCTTCACGATGGACGATGTCCGCTCGGCGGTGGTCGACCTGCAGATCGACGGGCCCGAAGGCTATCGCCTGACCGGCACCAACAAGATGAGCGAGATCAGCCGCGATCCGACCGATCTCGTCCGCCAGACGCTGAGTGAACACCAGTATCCGGACGGTTTCGCGCTGTTCCTCGGCACGCTGTTCGCGCCGGTGCAGGATCGCGACCATCCCGGCCGCGGCTTCACCCACAAGGACGGCGATGTGGTCCGCATCTCGACGCCCAAGCTCGGCAGCCTGTTCAACCGCGTCACCACGTCGAAGGCCGCCGCGCCGTGGCAGTTCGGCATCCGCGACCTGATGCGCAACCTGGCGGGCCGTGGCTTGCTATGAACCATTTACTCAGACAAGTATTCCCCTATTACCCCAAGGTACTCCATTCTCATGTCGGAAGCTGATCCCATGCACGTGCCGCTCACCAGCGATCAGCGCGCCACCTATCCCAGCCTGAACGGCAAGCGCGTGCTGGTCACCGGCGGCGGCTCGGGGATCGGCGCGGGCATCGTCGAGGGCTTTGTCCGCCAGGGCGCCAAGGTCACCTTTTTCGATATCGCGCGCGAGGATTCGGAAGCTTTGGTCGCCAGCCTTGCCGGCTCGGGCCCGGCGCCGGTCTTCCAGCAGCGCGACCTGACCGACATCGCCGGGCTCCAGGCCGCGATCCGGCAGTTGATCGAAGCAAATGGCGCGTTCGATGTGCTGATCAACAACGCCGCCAATGACGACCGCCACACGATCGAGGAAGTGACCGAGGAATATTGGGAAAACCGCCTCAACACCAACCTCAAGCACCTGTTCTTCGCCGCGCAGTCGGTGATCCCCGCGATGAAGGCCCAGGGCTCGGGCGTGATCGTCAATCTCGGCTCGATCTCGTGGCACCTCGCGCTCGAGGGACTGACGCTCTACCAGACCTGCAAGGCGGCGATCGAAGGCCTGACCCGCAGCTTCGCGCGCGAGCTCGGCCCCGACAATATCCGCTCGGTCTGCATCGTCCCCGGCAACGTCAAGACGCCGCGCCAGATGAAGTGGTACACGCCCGAGGGCGAGCAGGAGATCGTCGACGCCCAGTGCCTCAAGGGCCGGCTGGTGCCCGAAGATATCGCCGCGATGGCGATGTTCCTTGCCTCGGACGATGCCCGGCTGATAACGGGCCACGAATATTTCGTGGATGCGGGTTGGCGATAATGAGCAATGTGGTGACTTCCGGGCCCGTCAGCATCTGGCAGCTCGGAGCACCGCTCCTCGAAGGCCCGGTCTGGGTCGAGCGGGACCAGGCGCTCTGGTTCGTCGACATCAAGAGCCGCAAGGTCCACCGCCACGATCCCGCGAGCGGCGCCACGCGCAGCTGGGATGCGCCCGGCCAGATCGGTTTTCTGCTACCAATCGCCACCGGCGGCTTCGTTGCCGGCCTCCAGTCCGGTCTCGCCCGCTTCGATGAACGTGACGGCAGCTTCACCCCTCTCGTCGCCCCTGAGCCCGACCTGCCCGGCAACCGCCTCAACGACGCCACCGTCGATCCGCAGGGCCGGCTCTGGTTCGGCAGCATGGACGATGGCGAGAGCAAGGCCACCGGCGCGATCTATCGCCTCGCCGCCGACGGCAGCTGCGTGCCCACCACCCCGCTGGTCTCGATCACCAATGGTCCCGCGGTCAGTCCCGACGGCAGGACGCTCTACCATGTCGATACGCTGGGCGGCGTGATCTTCGCCTGTGATATCGACGGTGCCGGCATGCTGGCCAACCGCCGCGAATTCGTCCGCATCCCCAATAGCGAAGGCCATCCCGACGGCCCCACGGTCGATTCCGAGGGCTGTGTCTGGGTCGGGCTCTACAATGGCTGGGCGGTGCGCCGCTATTCGCCCCAGGGCGCGCTGATCGAGACCGTCCCCTTCCCCGTCAGCGCGATCACCAAGATCGCTTTCGGCGGCCCGGAGCTGAAGACCGTGTTCGCGACCACCGCCAACAAGCACCTCTCCCCCGCAGACCTGGAGAAGGAGCCGCATGCCGGCGACCTGTTCCGCTTCGAGGTCGACGTGGCGGGCCAGCCCGGTGCGCTGATCCGCGAAGGCGTCTAGCCGCGATAGATTGCCCGCGTCATCGCGACGATCGCCGCGCGAACGCGTTCCCAGCCCGCTTCCTCGCTCAGATCGATGCCCATGAAGCGCCCGCCCAGGGCCTCGGCAAGCGCCAGCTGCTGCACGCCGGCCACCAGCAGCGCGTTGATCATCGGCGCATCGACGCCTGCCGGACGCTGCAGCGTGCCGCGCTCGCGCGCCACCCAGGCAGCCAGCGCCTTGCCGCGCGCCGCGGAAAAGCTTGTCGCGAGCGGTGACGGCTCGGCCAGTTCCCAGGCGATGATCCGCTGGGCGAGCCGGTTGCTCCGGAGCGCGTCGAGCAAAGCGACCGCGAGTCGCCCCATCAACTCGGCATAGCTCGTCGCGGGCGCGGCACGGGGCTTTGCCGCCAGCGCCGCTTCCAGCCAGCGCGCGACATCCTCGCCGATCGCCTCGGCGAGGCCGTCGAGCCCGCCGAAATAGCGATAGATCAGCTGCTTGTCGCATCCGGCCGCCCGCGCGATGCCGTTGACGCCCCAACTGGCGAAACCTCGCTCGGCGAGCAGATCCTTGGCAGCCACGAGGATGGCCGCGCGGGTGCGCCCGGCATCGCGCCGTCTTTCAGTGTTCGTCGCCGTCCGTACCATCGTGCGCCGCTCCCACCCTAACAATACCGCAAGCCATTGATTCAGATCTCTCCTTCTGATCATTTTATCACTGATAGGTGACAAAATGGCATGCAATATGTCACCATATGGTGATTTCTTACATGGACAAGTCCCGTGTCTTGATAGTAATAAATATTGACTATCCGTGTGCAGGACTGTAAACCGAGTCGTATGGAACAGGAAGAACCCCGCTGGATGCAGGTCGCCATGCCTGCGCTCCTGCGCCACGCGCGCACCACCTATGGCGTCGCGATGCGAAGTGCGCTCGCCGCGGGCGGTTATGACGATGTGCCGGCCAACGGCATGTATGTGATCGGCGCGCTCGCGTGGGGCGAGGCGCCGCTCAGTCAGATCATCCGCGAGCTTCGCGTCAGCAAGCAGACGGCGGGCCAGCTCGTCGATTCACTGGTACTGCGCGGCTATCTGGAGCGCGAAGTCGATCCCGCCGACCGGCGCCGGCTGACCATCACCCTCACGGAACGCGGCAAGGCGGCGGCGGCGGCACAGAGCGAGGCGGGCGAGGCGATCAACGCCGCGTTGCTCGCCCGCGTCGGCGAGACCAAGATCGCGCATGCCCGCGAGGTGCTCGCGACGCTGATCGACATGCGCGAGGCCGAAGAAGCCGGCGGCTAGCGACGATTGCCAATCCCTATGTTTGCTGCGGTCCGCTCGCGGGTTCCAGCACCGCAATGTCGATCGCGCATCGCAGCCGGTATCCCCGCCTCTCATAGAGTTGGATCGCACCCCGATTATCGGCATAGGCATGAAGGAACGGCGTCTCGCCGCGCGCCACGATCCGCGCCGCCACCATTTGCATCAGTGCGCCGGCCAGGCCCCGGCCGCGGAAGTCGGGATGGGTACAGACGCCGCTGACCTCGGTGAAGCCCGTGAGCTTCATCCGCTCGCCTGCCATCGCGATCAGGCGCCCCTCGCGCTTCACGCCGATGAAGTCGCCGAGCTGATGCGTGCGGGTGAAGAAGGGTCCGGGCTCGGTCAGCGTCGCCAGCGCCAGCATTTCGGCAGCATCGCCATCGCCCAGCGCCACGAAGTCGCACATGTCGGCAGGCGCCGCCGGTGCCTCGGCCACCATCTGCACGGCCTCGCGGCGCTTCGCGAGGATCGTGCCGGGAACCGGCGGCAGGATGCCCGCCACCGGCACGATTGCCGGGCCTGTTGCACGGATCAGCGCGCCGAGCGCGGCAAGCGACTCCTCTGCACGGTCCCGCGGCGCAGCGAAGATCGCATAGTCGCGGTCATAGCGCAGCGCCGCCCCCTCCCCGATCGCCAGGCTTGCCTGTCTCATGCGCAGCGCCCCCCAGGCCGGATTGTCGAGCGGATGGTCGGTCGCCATGCGATCAGCCTATCGCACAACGTCACACGCATCACATCCCGCCGATTGCTCCCGAACCGCTCGGTGCCAAGTCCAGTCAGGTCGTGAACCCATAAGTGCGAATGACCGCTTACGAGCCAATTGCGGACATTGCGCTGACGGCTATCGTGGAAGGATGTCCGAAGCCGACCGCTTTGAAGCTTTTAGGTAGGCTTGCTCGGATCGCAGGCCTGAGATAGCTTCCAGAAACAGGCTTGGCCCGCGCCTCCCCCTTCCATTGGGGAAGTATCGCACATACGGGGTGACGAGGTTCATCGGACCATCTGTTCGAGCGCTCGCATAAGGAGGGGTTGCGATTCTGGCTCGGAACGGAGGTTTGTGATGCGCCTGTCTGTACCTATCCATCAACTGAAGCGCCGTGCCAAACTAATGGCTCGCGGTGAAAAAATCCCCCTGCATGAAGCGCAGGATCGGATTGCACGCGGGGAAGGCTTTGGCACGTGGAGCGCGCTGTCGGCGCGAATGGCCGCCAACTCGCCATCATCTGCATTGCTGTCGAAGCTTGCCGAAGGCGACATGCTTCTGCTTGGCGCCCGTCCAGGGCAAGGCAAGACCCTGATGGGCCTGCAGCTCTTGCTCGACGCTGCTCGCGATGAGAGACGAGCCGTCTTCTTCACGCTGGAATATACCGATCAGCAAGCGATGCACCGCATCCAATCACTGGATAGGGAAGTCAGGCAGACGCCGGAAATTGTGACATCGAGCGACATAAGCGCGGATTTCATTGTACGATATCTGTCCGGCTCGCCACGAGGGACCGTGGCCGTCATCGATTATCTGCAAATCCTGGATCAGCAGAGAAGCAAGCCATCGCTCTCGGAACAGATATTGGTATTGAACGACTTTGCCCGAGAAAGCGGGGCAATCCTCGGCTTCATTTCGCAGATCGACCGTTCCTTTGACCCCGAGCGCAATCCTTTGCCCGGTCTTGACGACGTTCGCCGTCCCAACCCTATTCCGGCAGGCGTGTTCTCAAAGGCCTGTTTTCTCCACGCAGGCGAAACACGGTTTCTGTCTGTGGGCTAGTCGCTTCGAAGCAGCGGCTTGAAACCATAGCGGTCGTTCGAACCTCATGCGTCGAACGACCGCTTTCCATCTCCAGCCTAGTGATTGTGCCGCGGCACCTTCTCGCTGGTCCGGCGATATTTGAGCGCAAAGTCGAACGTGCCGCCTTCGCCGAGCTGGCCCACCTTCTCGCGGTACAGTTCTTCCCAGGGCGTGTTGCTCTCTGGGATCGGCGGTGCGGGCTCGCCCTTGCGCCGAGCGATCTCCTCGGCATCGACCAGGGCGTCGCACGATCCCTTGTTGAGATCGATGCGGACGATGTCGCCGGTCCTGAGCCATGCCAGTCCGCCGCCCGCCGCGCTCTCAGGCGAGGCGTTGAGGATCGAGGGGCTGTCCGACGTGCCCGATTGCCGCCCGTCGCCGAGCGTGGGCAGGCTCATGATGCCCTGCTGGATCAAATGGTCGGGCGGCTGCATGTTGACCACCTCGGCCGAGCCCGGCCAGCCGATCGGGCCCGATCCGCGGATCACCAGGATGCAGTTGGCGTCGATCGCCAGCGCCGGATCGTTGATCCGGTGGTGATAATCGTCCGATCCGTCGAACACGATCGCGCGGCCCTCGAACACGCCCTCGGCGCCCGGGCGGGACAGATAGCGCGCGCGGAAATCGTCCGAGATCACGCTGGTCTTCATGATCGCCATGTCGAAGAGATTGCCCGACAGGACCAGGAAACCGGCCTTCTCCATCAGCGGCTGGTCATAGGGATAGATGACGTCGCGATCCTTGGCATCGCGCCCGGCGACATTCTCGGCGAGCGTCCTGCCGGTGCAGGTCATCACGCTGCCGTCGATATGGCCGGCCCGGATCATCTCGTTGATCACGACGGGGATGCCACCGGCGCGATGGAAGCGCTCTGAGAGATACTTCCCCGCCGGCTGCATGTTGACGATCAGCGGCAGGTCGTAGCCCTGCATCCAGTCCGCCGGGGTGATCTCGATCCCGGCATGCGCGGCCATCGCGATCAGGTGCGGCTGGGCGTTGGTCGAGCCGCCGATCGCGGTCAGCAGGTTGATCGCGTTGAGGAAGCTCTGCCGCGTCAGGATCTTCGAGGGACGCAGGTCCTCATAGGCCATCTCGACGATGCGCCGGCCGGTCTCGTACGCCATCTGCCCGCGCT
Source organism: uncultured Sphingomonas sp. (assembly GCA_966211615.1). Lineage (GTDB taxonomy): Bacteria > Pseudomonadota > Alphaproteobacteria > Sphingomonadales > Sphingomonadaceae > Sphingomonas. Next base: position 91,897 of record CBIHNZ010000013.1, on the reverse strand, counting down.
CGCGGTACGGCGCCGGGATCATCGCGCAGCCGGGCAGGCTCATGCCCAGCCCTTCCGCAATCGAGTTCATCGTCGATGCCGTGCCCATCGTGTTGCAATGGCCGGAGGATGGCGCGCTGTCAGTCGCGCGACGGAGGAACTCCTCCTCGTCGATCTCGCCCGCCGCCAGCTTGCGGCGGCTGCGCCAGATCACCGTGCCGGAACCGACCAGTTCGCCCTCGTGCCAGCCGTCGAGCATCGGGCCGCCCGAAAGCACGATCGCGGGAATGTCGACGGTGGAAGCCGCCATCAGGGACGAGGGCGTGGTCTTGTCGCAGCCGGTGGTGAGGATCACGGCGTCGATCGGATAGCCGTTGAGGATCTCGACCAGCCCGAGATAGGCCAGGTTGCGGTCCAGCGCGGCAGTCGGCCGGCGGCAATTCTCGAAGATCGGATGGAGCGGGAATTCCATCGGCACGCCGCCCGCCGCGAGGATGCCCTCGCGGGCGCGCTTCACCGTCTCCAGATGGATGCGGTTGCACGGCGCGATGTCGCTGCCCGACTGGGCGATGCCGATGATCGGCTTGCCGCTGCGCAACTCGTCCGGCGTGATCCCGTAGTTCATGAAGCGCTCGAGATAGAGCGCCGCCATGTCGCTGCGTCCAGGCGCGGCGAACCATTCGCGGGAGCGAAACGGGCGGACGGGTGTGCGGGTCAACGGTCTTCCTCTAAGTAAAGAGGGGCACAGCCTCGCGGCCGCGCCCCTCGGATTATAGCGCCGAAGGGATCAGCCCTCCATCGCTTCGAGCTCCTTGCCCTTGGTCTCGACGATGAACCTGGCGACCAGGAAGAAGCTGATAACGGCGCAGACACCGTAGAAGCTGTAGCTGGCTGCGAGGCCGATCGCGCTGAGCATGATCGGGAACGCCTGCGCGATCGCGTAGTTCGCCGCCCACTGGAAGAAGCCGGCGACCGCGAGCGCCGAGCCGCGGATCTGGTTCGGGAACATCTCGCCGAGCATGACCCACATCACCGGGCCCCAACTGACGTTGAAGAAGATCACATAGATGTTGGCCGCGACCACCGCGATAATGCCGGTGTCGGGCGAAAGCACGAGCTTGCCATCGACCAAACCGCCCTGGCTGAAAGCATAGACCATTGCGAACAGCGACACAGCCATGCCGACCGACCCGATCAGCAGCAGCGGCTTGCGACCGATCCTGTCGATCACCGCGATCGTCACGAAGCAGGCCGCGATCGAGACCGCACCCGAGCCGATGTTGATCAGCAGCGAGTCCTGCTCCGAGAAGCCGGCCGCCTGCCACAAGGTCGCGCCGTAATAGAAGATCACGTTGATGCCGACGAGCTGCTGGAACACCGCCAGCATGATGCCGACCCAGACGATCGAACGTACACCGAGAAAGCCGCGACCACCCGGCGGTGTCAGGACATCGCTGAGGCGCGGGCGGTGATCGTGCGAGAAGCTGTCCCGAATCTCTGCAACCTTGGCCTGCGCAGCGATCGGCCCCGACAGGCTGGTGAGCACAGCCAGTGCCTGCTCATGGCGTCCCTTCGACACCAGATAGCGCGGGCTTTCCGGAATGAAGAAGAGCGCGACGAGGAACACCACCGCCGGCACTGCCTGCAGCAGGTACATCCAGCGCCAGGCTTCGATATCGAGCCAGATCTTGTTGGTCGAAACCCCGGCAGTGGCAGTGACGTAATAGTTGACGAGGAACGCCGCGGTCAGGCCGGTGATGATCATCACCTGCTGCACAGTGGTCATCCGGCCGCGAATGTTCGCGGGCGCGACTTCGGAGATATAAGCGGGCGAGAGCACCGACGCGGCGCCGACGGCCATGCCGCCGACGATCCGCGCAATGACGAAGATGGTGTGATCATGGGCGAAGCCCTGGACCAGCGCGCCGCCGAGGAACAGCACAGCGGCGAGCCGCATCACGTTGCGGCGACCCATCGCATCGGCGAGGATGCCGGCGAGCGAGGCGCCGACCACGCAGCCGATAAGCAGCGAGCCGACCGTGAAGCCCAGCCCGGCATCGTCGAGCCCGAAGGCCGCCTTCAGCCCGGGCTGCGTGCCGTTCACGGCACCGCTGTCATAGCCGAAGAGCAGGCCGCCGATCGTCGCGACCGCGACAATGGCGCCGATGAGGCCGATATTCGTCCTCTCCCCCACTTGGTTCATCCGCTTGTCCTCTCCCTAGGCGCCCGTGCGACGGACGGGCTTGTTAGCGGTAACGGTGGCGGGTCCGCCACAGAAAAGCAAGCTGCCTGTTGGGGTTCAGCGCCAGTTCGGGCTGCCCGCCCGGCCCCGTCCGCCCGTCGGCTTGCGCGCTGCGGCGTCGCCCGGAGGGCCCGAGGATTCGCGGACGATCAGCTGATGGTCGAGGATTTGCTCCTTGAGCATCGGCTCTTCCGAGGATGCCCGCTCGGTGCGCAGCCGGGCGAGCAATTGGGTCAATGCTTCCTCGGCCATCGCCGCAATCGGCTGACGAATCGTCGTGAGCTCGGGCCAGATCGTGGTCGCCAGCGAGGTATCGTCGAAGCCGACGACGCTCAGGTCCTGCGGCACGTGCAGCCCGCGACGATGCGCGACGCCCACCGCGGCGGCGGCCATGTCGTCGTTGCTGGCGAAGATCGCGGTCGGCGGATTCGGGCGGTCGAGCAACCGCTCGGTCGCGACGATCCCCGACCGGAAGGTAAAATAGCCCTGCTCGACCGGCACCGACGCCACGTCGATCCCGGCTTCCTCGAGCGCGGCGACAAAGCCGCGATAGCGCTCGGCGCTCGACGTCTGGTTCGGGTTGCCCCGGATGAAGCCGATGTTGCGATGGCCGAGATCGAGCAGGTGCCGCGTCATCGCCGATGCCGCGCCGAAATCGTCGATGCGGACGTTGAGGCTGCGCTCGGGCGGCAGGCCCATCGCGACCGAGACCCAGGGGATGCCGGCGGCCTCCAGCTCTGCGCGCACGGGCGCAGCCTCCGAAAGCGGCGGCGGCAGGATCACGCCCTCGACGCTGGTCGATGCGAAGCTGCGCGTGGCCTCGGCCTGCTCGTCGGGGCGCTCGCCCTCGCAGGCCTCGAGCACCAGGTGGCAGCCGGCACGGCGCGCCGCGGCCAATGCGCCGATCAGGAATTGCGAAAGATAGGCGGCCGATGGGTTCGAATAGAGCAGCCCGATCTGGGTCGCCTCGCCCGCGGCCAGGCTGCGCGCGGCGCTGTTGGGCGAATAGTTGAGCTTCTCGATCGCCTCGAGCACCGCGACCCGGGTCGTCTCGCGCACGTTCGCACCGCCGTTCACGACGCGGGAAACGGTCATGGCTGACACGCCCGCGGCGCGCGCCACGTCTTGAACGGTAATTGTGCCCCGGCTTCGCCGACTGGGTCTGCTCATTCCCACTCCTGTGGAGGGCATAGGTTCACGGTAACAAGATTGCAATCGGCTACGCAGGCGGAGAGCCGGTTGACCGCCCCGCGCCGGGACCCTTATAGCTGATAGCGCTACCATAACAAATCGAGACGGCGCATGGGCGCCGCGAGCCAAAAGGAGAGGATCATGCGCAACATCCGTCGCATCGCCGCGCTTGCCATTGCCGCCACGGCGCTCACCCCGCTCCTGGCGCCCGCCGCGCAGGCGCAATCGACCCAAGCCAAGCCCGCCAAGGCCCAGGCACCGCTCTACAAGGACGCCTCCCAGCCGATCGAGGCGCGCGTCGACGATCTGCTCCACCGCATGACGCTCGAGGAAAAAGCGGCGCAGCTCGTCGCGATCTGGGAGCACAAGGACAAGATCCAGACGACCGCCGGCGAGTTCGATCCCGCCAAGGCGAGCGCAGCCTTCCCCAACGGCCTCGGTATGGTCTCGCGCCCGTCGGATCGCCGCGGCGTCGCCGCCCAGGCCAATGGCGCGGCGGGCGCCGCCGCCAATGCCGCCAATCGCAGCCCGGAAGAAACCGTCCGCTACATCAATGCCGCGCAGAAATGGTCGGTCGAGAAGACGCGGCTCGGCATCCCGATGCTGATGCACGAGGAGGCGCTGCACGGCCTGGTCGCGCCCGGCGCCACCAGCTTCCCGCAATCGATCGCGCTCGCCAGCACCTGGGATCCCAAGCTGCTCGAGCAGGTCTTCTCGGTCGCCGCGCGCGAGGCGCGTGCCCGCGGCGCCAATCTCGTCCTCGCCCCGGTCGTCGACGTCGCGCGCGATCCGCGCTGGGGCCGGATCGAGGAGACCTATGGCGAGGATCCCTATCTGGTCAGCGAGATGGGCCTCGCCGCGATCCGTGGGTTCCAGGGGACCACGCTGCCGCTCGCCAAGGACAAGGTGTTCGTCACCCTCAAGCACATGACCGGCCATGGCCAGCCCGAGAACGGCACCAATGTCGGCCCCGCCTCACTCGGCGAGCGCACGCTGCGCGAGGATTTCTTCCCGCCTTTCGAAAAGGCGGTGAAGACGCTCCCGGTCCTGTCGGTGATGGCCAGCTACAACGAGATCGACGGCATCCCGAGCCATGCCAACAAATGGCTGCTGTCCGACGTGCTGCGCGGCGAATGGGGTTTCCAGGGCGCGGTGGTGAGCGACTATTTCGCGATCCGCGAGCTCGTGACCCGCCACAAGATGTACAAGGACGTCAAGGATGCCGCGGCACGCGCGATCGACGCCGGCGTCGATGTCGAGACCCCCGATGGCGAGGGCTATAACCGCCTGCTCGATCTGGTCCGCGAAGGCCGGGTGACCGAAGGCCAGATCGACAATGCCGTGCGCCGCGTTCTTCGCATGAAGTTCGAAGGCGGGCTGTTCGAGAATCCCTACGCCGACCCCAAGACCGCGGCGAAGAAGACCAACGCGCCCGACGCGATCGCCCTCGCCCGCCAGGCGGCGCGCGAATCGGTGGTGCTGCTCAAGAATGGCGAGGGCCTGCTGCCGCTCGACGCTGCCGGAATCAAGCGGATGGCGGTGATCGGCACGCATGCCAGGGACACGCCGATCGGCGGCTATTCGGACGTGCCCAACCATGTCGTCAGCGTGCTCGAGGGCATGCAGGCAGAGGGCAAGGGCAAGTTCCAGGTCGACTATGCGGAGGGCGTCCGCATCACCGAAGGCCATGTCTGGTCGCAGGACAAGGTGGAGCTCACCCCCGCCGCGACCAACGACAAGCTGCGCGCAGAGGCGATCGAGACCGCGAAGAATGCCGATGTCGTCGTCATGGTGCTGGGCGGCAACGAGGCGCTCAGCCGCGAAGCCTGGGCGGACGGCCATCTCGGCGACAGCGAGAGCCTCGACATGGTCGGCCCGCAGGATGAGCTCGCCAAGGCGATCTTCGCGCTGGGCAAGCCGGTGGTGGTGATCCTGCTCAACGGCCGCCCCTATTCGGTCAACTATCTCGCCGAGAAGGCGCCGGCGCTGCTCGAGGGCTGGTATCTAGGCGAGCAGACCGGCAACGCGCTCGCCGACGTGATCTTCGGGCGCTACAATCCGGGCGGCAAGCTGCCCGTGTCGATCGCGCGCAACGTCGGCCAGCTGCCGATCTACTACAACCACAAGCCGACCGCGCGGCGCGGCTATCTGTTTGGCGACACCAGCCCGCTCTACCCGTTCGGCTACGGCCTCAGCTACACCAGCTTCGACATCGCCGCGCCGGTGCTCGCGGCCGGCACTATCGGCGTCGCCGATACGGTGAAGGTCGATGTCGAGGTGACCAATACCGGCAAGCGCGCCGGTGACCAGGTCGTCCAGCTCTATGTCCATGACGACGAGGCTTCGGTGACGCGCCCGGTGATCGAGCTCAAGCGCTTCGAGCGCGTCACGCTCCAGCCGGGCGAGAAGAAGACGGTGGCCTTCGAGCTCAAGCCTGAGGACCTTGCGCTCTACAACGTCAAGATGAAGCGCGTGGTCGAACCGGGGACGTTCACGATCTCGTCGGGGCCGGATTCAGCGACGCTCAAGAGCACCACGCTAACGGTGAAATAGGGTCGAAACGCCCGCCCCATATCGTCATCCCGGCGCAGGCCGGGATGACGAACCTGTTCTAGGTATCGCTGATCAGCGGATGGACCTTGCCGCCCAGTGCGGTGCGCTGGCCGATGGTCAGCTGTGCGAGGATGGTGGGTTCCGCCTGGATCTGTCGCGGCGTGAAACCGGTGAACTGCTTGATCTCGCGGATCAGGTGCGACTGGTCGTAGAATCCCCGGCTGACGACCTGGTCGATCGAGGCACCGTCGGCGACGAGCGACACCGCCGCGCGGAGCGCGCGATATTTGCGCGCCAGTTCCTTGGGCGGCGCACCGTAGAGCGCCCTGCACTTCCGTTCGAGCTGACGGCGCGAGAGGCCAGTGGCTTCGGTCAGCACCTCGACTTCGGGGGAGGCGTCGTTGCTCAGCCAGGCGTCCACCTTCTGGACGAAATCGAGTGCCGGATCGCAGGTGGCGCGGAACAGCCCGTTCAGGATCGCCTCGCCGCACGCGACCAGCGCATCGAGATTCGATGCTGCCTTCAGCTCGTCAAGCGCCGCGTAGATCGCCGGGCCGAACAGGTCCTCGAGATTGATGATCCGGTTGACCATCGCCGAGGCGTCGTTCCCCACCAAGGCCGCCCAGCCGAGCGGGGTGATGCCGGCGCCGAAGACATGGACGGGGCCCGGCGCCCGGACATGGACCGCACCTGTCGTCGGGCCGACGATATGGATGTCGCTGGCCGTCTGCACATTGCCGTCGGCGAATTTGTATTCGGCGCCGCCCGGGGTAAGGCGGAAGCGGATCTGGGCATGATCGGCGCGCTCGACATCCTCGAACAATGGCACGTTCGCGCGAAACCAGTAGAACAGCGTGACATGGTTTGCGACGGCCGGGCTCGGCAGAGCATAGTCCAGCTGGATGTCCGACATGCGACCCCTTTTACTTGCAGGGGAGGATACAGGATGGAAAATCGGAAGGCAAACCAAAGCTTTGCAGTGATGCAGCAGAATTTTTAGTTCCAGCTTTTGGGATGCGCTCAGCTATCCAGCCAGGTCGCCACCCAGAAGAGCGGCGCGTTCCAGTTGATCGCAACCTCGTTGAGCGCATAGGCCCGGATGTCGTCCGTCCAGCAGGTCTGCGGCGCACACTTGCCCCGCATCTTCGCCGCGACATCGTCGCTCATCGCGGTCGAATTGGGACCGCCCGAAAGCACGCCCGGCGGCGGCCCGGGCAGCGTCGGATCGATCGAATGCGCCCAGAAGCGATGATGCGGATTGCGCATCGATCGCGTGCCATACCCGCTGACGAAGGAGGTGCCGACCGGATTGCGTCCCAGGATATAATCGATCGCGTCAATCACTCCGCCGCGATACTTCGCATCCTTTGTGAAGTCATAGGCCAGGCCGAGCAGTATCGCGCGGTTGAGCAGGCTCGAATTCGAGCCCCAGGGATAGTTCGCCGCGACATAGGGGATGCGATAGCCATTGCCTGCTTCGTCGGCGAGGAAGCGGTCGGCGGCGGCGGTGATCGCGGCGCGAAGCCGCTTCACCTCGGCACCGGGCAGCCCGTTCCGCGCCGTCGCAAGGGTGATCGTGCCGAGCGTTGCGGTAGACGGCCAGCCGGGCTCACGGACCTCGGCGATGAAATGCGGCGATGCGCGGACCGCGGCGAGATACGCCGCCTCCCCCGTCGTCGCGTAGAGCTCCGCAGCTGCCCAATAGAATTCGTCCGCGACGTCGCTATCGCCATAGCCGCCGCTGCCGTCGAAGCTGTTGGTGGCATAGACCTCGGGGTTGCGCCTGGCGGCCGTCCAGGCGCGCTGCGCGGCCTTGAGGCACCGGGCGGCAAAATTGTCGTCGACGCCGCGCCAGAGCCGCGCGCACTGGGCGGCGGTTGCGGCGAGATTGAGCGTCGCGGCGGTGGTCGGCGGATAGAGCAGCCGTTCCTCGGGATCGTCCTGCGGCGGCATCGGCAGCTTGGTCCAGTGCCGGTCCGCGACCTTCTGGTGCGCCATGCCGCCGGCGTCGATCGTCGCGAAATCGGCGGGGTCGGCGTTCCAGCGCGCCTGGCCCGGCTTGAGCGGCTTGGACGGCCCGACGGGCACCGACAGGCGCTTGCCGTCGGGCACCTGCATCCGGAGCAGGAACTCCATTTCGTAACGCGCCTCGTCGAGCAGGTCGCTTGCGCGATTGCCCGCCTCGGGCAGCTTCAGCAATCCGTCGGGAAAGGCAGCAGGCCGCCGCTCATAGGCATTGAGCAGGGTCCACAGGCTGATACCGCCATTGACGACATATTTGCCGTGGTCGCCGGCATCGTACCAGCCGCCGGTGACGTCGAGCGCATAGTCGCAGCCGGCCCATTGGAGTGCGCGCTGATCGGTGCCGGCAAAGCATCTGGCGATCTCGTGCGGATGTCCCGCCGGTCGCGCCCAGCCGGCACCGACGAAGCGCGCCTCGATCGGCACCCCAGCGCGCTGGTGATAGAAAAAGGCCAGCGCGTCCTTCGCCAGCGGGGCATAGATGCCGGCGCGGATTTCGAACGGATCGCTCGACCGGCCGTCGATGGCGATCCGATACCCCTTGCCGGGCATGCGGAAGGCGCTGAAATCGATCCGCTGCACTGGTTCGCCCGATGCCGGATCGTCGCCATAGGGTTGCGCCTTGCCTTGCGCGAGCGTGCGGCCGCCGGCATCGACCAGGGTCCAGGCGGCAGGATCGCCCGCCCCCGCCACGATCGCGACCTTCGGATCGCCGGGCTCGAAACCGAGCTGGTTGAGCGCGACCGCCCGCTGCTGGGCACTCGCCGGACTGGCCAGCGCGAACGCCGTCACGGCAAGGATCGTGCGCGTCACTCGCCCGCCTGCGCCAGTACGCCGAACACGGCCCCGACAAAGCCGCCCGCGGTCTTGGTGCTCAGCGTCTGGCCGTCGATGACGGCGACCTCCGCCAGTTTGTCGGGCCTGGCGCCATAGGACAGGCGGTAGAAACCGTCCGAAGTGGCGATGCGGAGGTAGATCGGCTTGCCCGCATCGCGACCTAGCGGGATCGTCCGCATCACATTGCCCTTGGCCGGCTGGCCGGGTCCGGCCCGGCCCTCGACGGTCACCACGCGCTGGCCGCCGCGCATCCCGACCCCGATGAACATCCAATATGCGTCGCTCTGGAGCGCGACCAGGCCGGCGCGGTCGCCGTCCTTCGCGGGGGTGAAGCGCACCACCGTCTCCGCGCTCGCCGCGATATGCTGCTGGCGCCGCGCGAGGAAGGAGGGGTTGGCATTGTCCCCCAGCCCCTGCGGCCGCGCGGTGAGGGCCAGGCTACCTTGATCGAGCGCGTACCAGCGTTCGCGGGGGTTGCGCAGCATGATCCAATAGGGAGGGAGATCCTTGCCGTCGAATTCGTCGCGGATCGTGAATGCGCCGCTCGTCGGCACCGGCGGCGCAGGCTGGCGCGGCAGCGCGGGGCGCGCATGGACATAGGGGATTCCCTGGCCGTGCGGGAGGATGCTGGGCCAGCCCTGCTTCCATTCGACCGGCAGCAGGAAGGTCTCGCGGCCGGTATTGTAGAAGTCGCCCGTGTACGGCCGTACCGCGAGGAAGGTCGCCCACCATTTGCCGTCGGGCGTGGTGACGAGCTGGGCATGGCCCGCCGAAGTGATCGGGTTCGGCCGGTCGCGCGGCAGGTCGCGCTGGGTGAGGATCGGGTTGTCGGGGTTGGGCAGATACGGCCCGTCGACCGTCTTCGAGCGCAGGATCACCTGGCTATGGCCCTCGGCGGTGCCGCCCTCGGCGCAGCTCAGATAGTACCAGCCGTCCTTCCTGAAGATGTGCGGCCCCTCGATCCAGATCGGCTTTTTCGAGAAATCGACGCCGCCATTGACCAGCACCTTGCGTGGCCCGACGGTCTTGAGCGTCTTCAGGTCGAACTGCTGGATCCAGATCGCGCGGTGCCCCTGATATTCGGGCGTCCCCTCGGGCGGGCCGTTGTTGACGATCCAGCTTCGCCCATCCTCGTCGAAGAACAGCGAGGGATCGATGCCCCCCTTGAGATCGGGCAGCCATACCGGGTCGGACCAGGGACCCGCCGGGTCCTTCGCGGTCAGCAGGAAATTGTCGCCGCAATCGACGCAGGTGTTGAGGATGTAGAAGACGCCGTCCTTCGCCTGGATCGAGGGCGCGAACACGCCGCGCGACAGGCCGAGCTTGCCGAAATCGAGCATGCCGGGCCGGTCGATCGCATTGCCGATCTGGGTCCAGTTCACCAGGTCGCGGCTGTGGAACACCGGGATGCCGGGGAAATAGCTGAAGGTCGAGGTGACGAGATAGAAATCCTCCCCCACCCGCGTCACGCTGGGATCGGGGTAGAAGCCCTTGAGGATCGGGTTGCGATACTCGCCTGGCCCGGCCGGAGCGGCATCTACGGCATCGGCGCCGCGATACTCGAACCAGTCGAACCGCGCGACCGGCTGGGCGGCGGCAGGGAGCGCCGCGGTCAGCGCCAGCACCGGCAGGAGCAGCCGGCGCACTATTCCCCCCTGCCCGGCGCATAGGGCGTGCGGATCGCCTTGTACCAGTCGAGATCGTGCGGCGGCGCGGCGTGGCCGGCAGGCAGCGGGCGCTTCGAGATCGACTGGAAATAGGCGATCGAGGCGTCGCGCCACCAGGTCGCTTCCTCGTGCTGGATCGCCAGGAAATCGCGCACCTCCGCCCAGCGGCGCGGATCGATCTTGTCCTTCAGGCCGTCCCACTGCGTCTGCATCGACGCCACATAATCGACCCCGGCATCATAGTGCGTGACCAGATCGTCCCAGACGCTGCGGCCGGACTTGGTGCGGTATTCCCAGGGCACATGGTGGAACCATAGCAGCAGGCTGTCGGGCACCGTCTTGAGGCTGCCCCATCCGGCGACAACCTGCGACGCATATTGCGCCAGCGCATCGCTGCCCTTCGCCGTCCGGTCGAAGCCGATCCCGTCGGGCCCGGCCTTGGCATAATAGGTCGGGTTCCATTCGGGGCGGGCAAGGTCCGACACCCAGGGCCCGGGCCCATAGTGGTGACCGGTCGCCATCTGGTGGCCGAGCCCCAGCGGCGTCATGTAGTCGACCACCGCCTCGCGCGAGCCCATCATCATCCGGACGATCGGCTCCGCCACCGCGGGATCGCTACTCCAGGTCAGATGCGCCCAGTCGCGCGCGACATCCTCGGCGCGCGACTGCGGATCCCAGGCGAAGCGGCCGAACGCATACCAGTTCGCCTGGTCGAACTGCGAGCCCGACCAATTGACGTCACTGCCGATATTGGCGACCCCCGCCATGCCGGTGATCGCCCCCTGATCGACCGGCTTCTCGATCACGTCAGCGACGCTACTGCCCTTGGCCGGCCTGTAGGTGTCGGCCTCGAGCGCCTCCTCCCACATCGTGCCGAGGTAAGCGAGGTGCGTCGCGAAGCCGAGATATTCCTTGGTGATCTGGAATTCCATCATCAGCGGCGTCTTCGGCATCGCGCCGAACAGCGGATGGAAGGGCTCGCGCGGCTGGAAGTCGATCGCGCCGTTCTTGACCTGGACCAGGACATTGTCACGGAACTTGCCGTCGAGCGGCTGGAACTCGGTATAGGCCTGTTTGTGGCGATCCTCGTCATTCTCCGCCGAATAGACGAACGCCCGCCACATCACGATGCCGCCATGCGGCCGCAGCGCATCCGCCAGCATGTTCGCGCCGTCGGCATGGGTGCGCTTGTAGTCGGCCGGGCCGGGTTGGCCCTCCGAGTTCGCCTTGACCAGGAAGCCGCCGAAATCGGGAATGATGCGATAGATCTCGTCGACCTTCGCCTTCCACCAGGCGATCACCGCGGGATCGAGCGGATCGGCGGTCTTGAGTCCGCCCAGCTCGATCGGCGCGGAGAAACGCGCGCTGAGATAGACCTTGATGCCATAGGGCCGGAACACATCGTTCAGCGCCTTGACCTTCTCCAGCCACTCGGCGGTGAGGATCTCCGGCTTGCCGTTCACATTGTTCAGCACCACGCCGTTGATGCCGATCGAGGCATTGGCGCGGGCATAATCGGTGTAGCGCGGGTCCTTGTAGAGCGGCAGCTTCTGCCAGTCCCACAGCGATTGCCCGGCATAGCCACGCTCGACATGGCGATCGAGATTGTCCCAGTGATTGAGCACGCGGACCTGGAGCTTGGGCGCGTCGGCGATGTCGAGCCGATCGATCGGCTGACGTGTCTGGATCAGCTTCAGGAAGCGAAACACGCCATAGAGCGTGCCCGCGCCGCTATTGCCCGCGATAATCGTGACGCGGTGCCCGGAGAGGGTCGCGCTGCGGATCAGGAAACCTTCCTTGCCCAGCCTGGCGAACGGCAGGTCGAGCCCCTTGAGCAGCGGCGAAGCGGCGGTGGTGATGAGGACCGCGCCATCGCCCAGCACGGTCTCGCGCTGCACCGGCGCATGGCCGATCATGCCCTTCAGCCCGCGGGTGAGCTCGTCCGTCGCGGCATCGATCGCGGGGTTTCCACGGGGCGCGACAAAATAGGAAAGCAGCGGCTCGACGCGCGCCTTTTCAACCGAATCGAGCGGCTGATAGCGCAGCCACAGGTCGTATCCGTCCTCGGCACATGCTTGATTCGCAACGCCAAAAACCCATAACGCAGACAAAATAGTCAGCAAAATCCGCCACATCGGTATCCGCTCCCTCGGGCAGTCGTCCGCCGCCGTTGACAAGGCTGTAGCAGCTTGCCCATGGTAGCGCTACCAGATGGCGCACGACCGAATTGCGCCGAACCAGGAGGGGGACAAGGCGCACCGATGACCGAGATCGTATCTGCACGCGTCATCATTACGTGCCCGGGCCGAAACTTCGTAACGCTCCGGATCGAGACCAAGGACGGCGTCGTCGGGCTCGGCGACGCGACGCTCAACGGCCGCGAGCTGGCGGTCGCCAGCTATCTCACCGACCATGTCATTCCTTGCCTGATCGGCCGCGACGCGCACCGGATCGAGGATATCTGGCAGTATCTCTACCGTGGCGCCTATTGGCGGCGCGGACCCGTGACGATGAGCGCGATAGGCGCGGTCGACATGGCGCTGTGGGACATCAAGGGGAAGGTCGCCGGCCTGCCCGTCTACCAGCTCCTCGGCGGCGCGAGCCGCGACGGCTGCATGGTCTATGGCCATGCCAACGGCGCGACGATCGAAGAGACGATCGAGGCCGCGGTCGCGCATGTCGAGCAGGGCTACAAGGCGGTCCGTCTCCAGGCCGGAGTGCCCGGCCTCGCTGCGACCTATGGCGTCGCCAAGCCCGGCCAGCGCTACGAGCCCGCCGACGCTTCGCTGCCGACCGAAAGCCTGTGGTCGACCGAGAAATATATGCGCTCGGTCGTGCCCTTGTTCGAAAAGGCGCGCGAGGTGCTGGGCTGGGACGTTCATCTGCTCCACGACGTGCACCACCGGCTGACCCCGATCGAGGCCGGACGGCTGGGCAAGGATCTCGAGCCCTTCCGCCCCTTCTGGCTCGAGGACGCCACCCCCGCCGAGAACCAGGCCGCGTTCCGCATCATCCGCCAGCACACCACCGTACCGCTCGCGGTCGGCGAGATCTTCAACACGGTCTGGGACACCAAGCAGCTCATCGAGGAGCAGCTGATCGACTATGTCCGCGCGACGATCGTCCATGCCGGCGGGCTCACCCATGTCCGCCGCATCGCCGCGCTCGCCGATCTCTACCAGATCCGCACCGGCTGCCACGGCGCGACCGATCTTTCGCCGGTGACGATGGCGGCGGCGCTCCATTTCGGCCTGTCGGTGCCCAATTTCGGCATCCAGGAGCTGATGCCGCACACCGAGCTGACCGATACAGTCTTCCCGCATGCCTATTCGTACCAGGACGGCATGATGCACCCGGGCGAGAAGCCGGGCCTGGGCGTCGAGATCGACGAGGAGCTGGCCGCCAAATACGAATATAGCCGCGCCTATCTCCCCGTCGCGCGGCTCGAAGACGGAACGATGTTCAACTGGTGACCGGAGTACAGGCATGACCGAATTCTCGCGCCGCGACCTGCTTTCCACCGCCGCCGCACTGGCTGCCGCCGGGATCGCCGGGCCCGCTTTCGCCCTCGCTGCCGCGCCCGGGCTCAATGCGCTGGCGGCAAAGCGCGGCCTGCGCATCGGATCCTGCTTCTCCTGGGGAGAGCCGGGCGGCGACGCCGGCTCGTTCGCCAATCCCGACTATGCCGCGCTGCTGACGCGCGACTGCGGCCTGCTGGTGCCCGAGAACGAGCTCAAATGGCAGCGCGTCCGCCCCTCCCCCAAGGTCTTCGACTTCGCGCGGTTCGATGCGATGCTCGCCTGGGCGGAATCGAAGCGGCTGGCGACGCGCGGCCATACGCTGTTCTGGGCCAAGACGGAGTATTTCCCGGACTGGCTCAAGACCTATGATTTCGGCGCCAATCCGGCGAAGGAAGCCGATCGGCTGCTGACCGAGCACATCACCACGATCTGCCGCCGCTACGGCAAGCGCGTCACCGCCTATGACGTCGTCAACGAGATGGTCGACGAGAAGACCGGCGGCCTGCGCGACTCCTCGCTGACCAAGGCGTTCGGCAGCGCCGAAGCGATGATCGACCATGCCTTCCATGTCGCCCGCGAGGCGGCGCCGCACGCCCAGCTCGTCTACAACGAATATATGAACTGGGAGCCCGAGAACGAGGTCCACCGCACCGGCGTGCTCAAGCTGCTCGAGGGCTTCCGCAAGCGCGGCGTCCCCGTCGACGCGCTGGGCGTGCAATCGCATATCAGCCTGAAAGGCGAAGGCACGCCGGGCCAGCTCGCGATGCGGCAGGAAAAGCCGTGGCGGGAGTTTCTCGATGCCGTGGTCGCGATGGGCTACAAGCTGGTCGTCACCGAGATGGACGTCAGCGACAAGGGCCTGCCGACCGACTTCGCCCAGCGCGACGCGATGGTAGCGGACTATGGCGCGGCCTATCTTGAGATCATGCTGTCCTATCCCCAGCTTCACGACGTGCTGTTCTGGGGAATGTGCGACAAATATAGCTGGCTGAACCATTTCAAGCCGCGCGAAGACGGAACGGTCAAGCGCGGCACGCCCTATGACGCGGGCTATCAGCCCAAGCCTCTCTACGCCGCTGTCGCCAAACGATTGAGCGACGCGCCGGCACGTTCCGCCTGATCGATACGGCTGTGGTTCATAATTGCCGTGCTATAAGACTAGCAATGGCTAAGGCCGGCGAGCGGCCGGCGCCGCAGGGAGCAAGGCGATGGCGGCCGCGGCCGCGAAACAGGGTTCATCGTTTGCGGCCACGCTCGAACAGGGCGGGCTGGATGCAGCTGCATTGCACGCGTTCGCCGATGCGGTCGGCGCGCGGCATGCCGCCGCGGCACCCGTTGCCGGGGCCGCGTTCCGCCAGCGTCTGATCGAGGCCACACGCACCCCCGCCCAGCGCGCCGAATTCGCAGTGCACAGCGATGACATCAATCGCCGCGCGCGCGGCGGCCGCGTCCGCAAGCTGCACGACGGCATGCCGACCGACGTGCTGTACGATCTTGCCGCCCCGATCGCGCAGATGCTGAACGATGGCCTGCCGACCGAGGCCAATATCCTGGCCAACCGCTATCTCGACGTGACTCCCCAGGGCGCGACCGGCTGGGCATTGCTGCCCCTGCTCCTGTCGCTGCGCGCCGGTGCCGAGGGCAACGCTACGCTCGCCGAGCGCGCGCTGGAGCGCTCGGCGCCGCGGCTGGTGGTGATCGGCGGCCTTTCGGGCACGGGCAAGTCGACCCTCGCCCGCCTGCTCGGCGCACGGATTGGACGGATGCCGGGCGGGCGCGTGCTGCGCTCCGATGTGTTCCGCAAGCGCCTCGTCGGCTTGCCGCCAGAAACCCGCCTGCCGCCCGCACATTACACGCGGCACAGCGACGAGGCGACCTATGAGGCGATGTTCGAATCGGCCGACGATCATCTCGCCTGCGGCAGCTCGGTGATCCTCGATGCGGTGTTCATGAGCCGCAGCGAGCGCGACGTCGCCGAGGCGCTGGCGATCCGGGCGCGGGTGCCGTTCACCGGCATCTGGCTCGAGGCGCCCGAACAGGACCGGATCGAGCGCGTGCGGGCGCGTGCCGGCGATGCGTCCGACGCGAGCGTCGAGGTCGTTCGCGAGCAATCGCGGCGTTCGGTCGGCGATCTTTCGAGCTGGCACCGGATGCGGGTCAACCGCCCGCTCGACCTGATCGTGCCCGCCGCGCGCGCCGTGCTGGAACGGGTCGGGCGTTAGGGCGAGCGTCATCCGACGCGTCGGCATCTTGCAATGTAGGATTTCAAAGACGACCGTAGAGGCCGCTCTTTCTCATCGTCGAGGCCCCGAGGACCCAATTTTATGGGGAAAAAGGAAACTTCGACATAGCACGTGTCAACTGGCTGCGCATGAAGCTATTGAAAAATCACGATTCTACTTTTTTCTTCTCGCACCCGATAGGATTGCCCGGATGATGCGCGCCGACGGGTTGGACCACCCTCGGGAAGATACATGGTCACGAGTCAACTTCATCAACCGATGACGCGTGCAGGCCACGCCCTTCATAGGTCGATGAACGGATGCCCAACCGTCGAGGTTGAATGCGCATTGGTCGCCAATCTTCTGGCGACCCGGGATCAGGCCGCTTTTGCTTCCACGCAGAACAGGCCGTGAAGCGATTCGAGCATGCGCTTCGCCTCCGGACTGGCCAGCGAATAGAAGATCATCTGGCCCGCACGGCGAGCCGAGACCATCCCTTCGCGGCGGAGCAGGGCGAGCTGCTGCGAAACAGCGGTGTCGCGCGAACCGGTCAGGCGCGCGAGCTCACCCACAGACTTCTCGCCGTCCCACAAATGGCACAACAGCAACAAGCGGCTTCGACCCGACAGCGCCTTCAAAAACGCGGAGGCGCGGTCGATCTCGGTAATCATATCGTACTTCACGGGCGGACAGCTATGCGCGGACGGCTGCGGTTGCAAGACGCTATCGTTCGGAAACGGAACGAGTTTTGAGGTTAATTTTCGATTGCATACTCTGCAACCGTGAAGGTTTACGGGGTTGGAATGCCCGCTCCGTCACCTATCTCGTTTGCGCCCCCTATGACCGCATTTGCCCTTGACCTTTTCGACGCGCCCGCCCTGCCCGGCCTCCTCTATCGGGACGATTTCGTGTCCCCCGACAAAGAGTCGATTCTCATTGCGGGTGTCGAGTCGGCGCCGCTCGCGCCCTTCCGGTTCCAGGGCTGGCTCGGCAAGCGGCTGACCGCTAGCTTCGGCTGGCGCTATGATTTCGAGGATGCGAGTTTCCGCGAAACCGCGCCCATTCCGGACTGGTTGCTGCCGCTCCGCGAACGGGCGGCGGCATTTGCAGGGCTGGCGCCCGGCGATCTCGTCCAGGTGCTGCTCACCCGCTACGACCCCGGCGCGGGGATCGGCTGGCACCGCGACCGCCCGGTTTTCGAGCATGTGATCGGTATTTCGCTGGGCAGTCCCGCGACCTTGCGGCTGCGCCGGCGCAAGCCCGGCGGGTTCGACCGTTCCTCCGCCCCGCTGGCGCCGCGCTCGATCTACCGACTCTCGGGCGAGGCCCGCCACGAATGGGAGCACAGCATCGCGCCGATGGACGTGCCGCGCTGGTCGATCACCTTCCGCAGCCTGTCGGACAAAGGCCGCCGGCTTGCCCCGGGCGGATAGCTAGGCCTCAGAACAGCCCGTCGTCATCGTCGTCGTCGTCCGGCGCGGGCGCCGCTTCGGCTTCGGCCTCGCCGGTCACCAGTGCGAACCGCTTATGGATCTCGCGCTCGCTCGCCATGGTGTAGCTCGCATGGATCGTACCGAGGATCGCGTCGAGCGTCGCCGGCGGTGCCTCGGGCAAGGGCGCCTGTTCTCCCGCCGCGATCGCGAGCTGCAGCACGGCCTCGCCCAGCGCGTCGCCGATCTCGGCGTCGCAGTCGACGTTCTCGGTGGTCTGGCGCAGGATGTCGCCGACAGTCGCGGCATCCCGGTCGAGACCGGACATGCCTTCGTTCATCCGCTGGCCGCCGTCGCGCACGCAATCGAGCGAAGCGGTGAGCGCCCGCCCGGCATCGACCTTGCCGGCCTCCTCCGCCTGGTCACGCATCACCGTGGCCGCGTCGACCAGCTGCTGGAAGGTGCCCGCGATGCCGTTGGTCAGCATCTCGAGATGGTTCGAGAAATTGCGGATCTCGGTCGCGATCATCGCGAGTCCCTGGCCCTCGCTGCCCATGCGGCGGCAGCGCAGATCGGTGTTCCACGCCATCTGCTGGACGTCGTTCTTGACGCGCTGGACCGCCGCGATGCGCCGCCCCAGGCTTTCGGCGGTCGACGATGTCGCGGTGCCGAGCCGGTCCGACAGTTCGTCCGCTTCCTGGAGCCGACCGGTGACGCTGCGCACCTCCTCGATGCTGCGCTCGAGGACATGGAGGACATTGTCGCCCTCCCCTTCGCCCTGGGTGCCATTGTCGTCCTTCAGCGCAAGCAGCGCGCTGGTCTGCGGGCCGATCGCGTGCAGGCTCTGCGCCAGGATCCGCGCCTGCGCGCGAAAGTCCTCGACCGTGTCCGCGGCCTGCGCGGCGAGCAGCGCCAGCGTATGATCCTCGATCACCTTGACGTCCTCGGGCGCCAGTTCGCCGCCTTCCCGGATCGCCGCTTCCAGCGTCGCCAGCCCGGCCACGACATGCTCGAGCCGCTGGCGCGTGATGTCGCCGATCTGGAGCGCGCCCAGCGCCGTGGCGAGCTTGGTACGGATGTCGCGCGCGACCTGGGCGATCCTGGCGGCAAGCTCGCCGAGCCCGGCCTGATGCTCTTGGAGCGCCAGCGCGTCACGGTCCAGGCGCAGCGGAACCTCGGGAATCACCCGCGTGCATTCGGCCGCCAGAAGCTTCTCGGCTGCCAGCGCTTCCGAAATGCCGCTGCTGAGCCCGTCAATCTCCTGCCCAAAGCTGCTCATCTGCTCCTCGGCGACGTCGATCTTCTCGAACATCGTGTCGGCGAAGCCCGAGAATTCGGCGGCGCCTGCAGCCGCGACCTTGATGTTGAGTCCGCAGATCCGGAGGAAGCGGAGTGTGCGGTGGAACTGCGCCATCGGCGCGCGCAGCGCCTCGCCCGAGCCGCCGATCGTGACCAGCGCGGCCTGACGCCGGGCCTGCATCACCGGAAGCTTGGTCAGGCGGTCGGCGATCGCGCGCATGTCCTGCACGGCAGCCTCCGCCGCCTCGCGATCGAGCGCGCTCGTCACGCCCTCGAGCGATTTCACCAGCGTCTCGACGATCTGATAGGCCTGCGCCAAGGCGCCGCCCGCCTCGACGAAGCGCGCATCGAGGCCGCTCGCCAATGCCGCAAGAGTCACTTGCACATTCGCGAGCGACGCGCCGCCTTCGGCAGGCCCTTCCGCAATCTTCGAAATGTACAAGTCGCCCTCCGACCTTCTCTCTATTCTGATAGGAAAATAACGGGAAAATCCAAATCGCCCCGCATGTTAGAAAAGACCATCATCGAGCACGTCGCTCTGGGTTGCCGCCATCAGTTCCATGCCGGGCAACAGGAAGGCGCGATGCACTTCGCGCTCGCGTGCCATCGTGTACATCGCCTCGATCTCCTGAAGGGTCGCGCGAAGGGGTGCATGATCCGCCTCGTCGATCTCCGGCGCCTGCCCGCCCAGTTCGCGGAGCGTCCTGACGAACCCGGATATGGTGGCGGCCAGTTCGAGCTCGTCGGCCAGCCGCGAACCCGCATCGTCGAGCGTCTGGATCAGCTCGCGCGCATCGACCCCGCCTTCGCCGATGCCCTGATCGGTGCGCCGGCACGCCTCGCGGATCAGGGCGAGCGACCAGGCGAGCTTGGGGCCTGGATCGGTCTCGAGCGCAGTCTCGTGGCGATGCCGGATCGAAACGCTGACGGCGCCGAGCTCGCGGATCGCCCAGCTCACGCCGTTCACGGCCTGATCGAGGCGATCTGCGCAGCTGCCGATCTCCTCGGCTACTATCGCGACCGCACGCCCCGTGGTGCCCAGCCGTTCGCCGTGCAGACGCGCCTTGACCGCGATATCCTGCACGTCGGTGCGTACCAGGCGCACCGCGTCGAGCCGGGTGGTGAGCTCGTTCATCGTGTCGATCACCACCGCGGTCATCGTCAGAGTCTTGCTGGTGCCGGCGCGAAGCTGCTCGGTGAGCTCGTCGATTTCGGTGAAGCCGCGCTCCAGCCGATGCAGGAAAGCATGGCCTTCGCGCCCGGCATCGCTTTCGTCGATCAGCGACACGAGTTCGCCGGTGTGCGGCCCGAGCTCGCCCAGCGCATTGACCAGCAGCCCGGTCTCGCGATCGAGATCAGCGGCGACGTCGGCGAGCTGCGCTTCGATCAGCGCGAGAATATGCACTTCCAGCGCCCGCGCCGCCGGGATCTGCTCGGCCTCGAGGCGGCGGGCACTGAGAAGCTGCAGCGCGGCCACCATATGCTCGAGCCGCTGGCGGCTGATATCGCCGATCTGCAGCGCGCCGAGGATCACGGCGACCCGGCCCTGGACCTCACGGGCGATGCTGCGGACGCCGGCGGCACTGTCGGCGATCGAAACCTGGTGGGCCTGCAACTCAAGCGCATCATCGGCGAGCCGATCCGGCACCAGCGGGATCACCTTGCCGCACTCGGCCGCGATCAGCCGCGCCGAGCGCTGGACCGTAGCCACGCCGCCGACCAACTCCTGGAGCGTGGTCATGAAGCCCTTGAGATGCGCGTCGCCGGCATCGAAGCGCGCGAACATCTCGTCGACGAAGCGCGTGACCGACGGCGCCCCCGATGCCGCGATCTTGAGATTGGTGCCGTTGACGCGGAGGATGCGCAGCACTTCCTGGATCTGCATCACGTGCAGGTTGAGCTCCGCCGCCGCGCGACGGACGACACCGAGATCGTTGACGCGCTCATGCTGCAGCATCGGCAGCGCGGTCAGCTCGCGCGCGCTCTCGCGCAGAATGCGGACCGCGGCCTTGCCGGTCTGCTCGTCGATCGCATGGATGATCGAATCGAGCGAGGCGATCACGCGGTTCACCGTATCGATCACGGTCGCCAGCGTGCTTGCGGCATGCACGAAGCGGACGTCGAGCCCGGCCGCAAGCCCGGCCAACGCCTGCTGCAAATTCTCGATGACCGCGTCTCGCGCAGAGGCAGAGGGCTCTATTCTATCGTGATACATGCCGGGCTCCGTGGGGAATCTTGCAGTGGGGAAACAGGTTCATCGCGCCGTCGCCTGCAGCAGTTCGCGGGCGATGGCGCCGAGCGGGACGATCCGGTCGGCGGCGCCGCGCGCGATCGCTTCCTTGGGCATGCCGAAAACGATCGAGGTCGCCTCGTCCTGCGCGAAGGTACGCGCGCCGGCCTGCTTCATCTCGAGCAGGCCACGTGCGCCGTCATCGCCCATGCCGGTCATGATGACCCCGACCGCGTTGGAGCCGGCGGCGCGTGCCGCCGAGCGGAACAGCACGTCGACCGAGGGACGGTGCCGTGAGACGAGCGGCCCATCGCGAACGGAGACATGATAGCGCGCGCCCTGGCGCTCGAGCATCGTATGCTTGCCGCCCGGCGCGATCAGCACATGGCCGCGCAGCACCGGATCGCCGTCGACGGCTTCCTTGACGTCGACTTCGCACAGCGTGTTCAACCGCGAAGCGAAGGCGCGCGTGAAATTCTCCGGCATATGCTGGACCACGACGATGCCGGGCGAGTTGGCGGGCAGCGCCTCCAGCACCTCGCGCAATGCCTCGGTGCCGCCGGTCGACGCGCCCAGGCACACCACCATCTCGGTCGTGCGGCTCATCGCGCGGCCGCTGGGCGGCGGCAGCACCGCGTCGGCGGTCAATTTCTTCTCGGGCCCGTTCGGCTTGGGATCGCGTACGGCGGGACGGCCGCGCACCCGCGCCTTGGCCGCAGCCTTCACCACGTCGCGGATCTGGAGATTATGCTCAGCCAGGTGATCGGCGACGCCGATACGCGGCTTCAGGATCACGTCGACCGCGCCGGCCTCCATCGCCTGAAGCAACGTCTCCGAACCCTCCTCGGTGAGCGAGGAGCACATCACCACCGGAACCGGACATTGCGACATCAGCTTGCGCAGGAAGGTGATGCCATCCATCCGTGGCATCTCCACGTCGAGCGTGATGACGTCGGGCACCTCCTCCTGCAGGCGCCGCGCCGCGCTGAACGGATCCGAGGCGACCCCCATCACCTCGATCTCCGGATCCTCCTGAAGGATCGCGGTCATGGTCTGGCGGACGCTGGCCGAATCGTCGATGACGAGGACGCGGATCTTCTTGCTTGCGAGCATCTGGGATCAGCTCCGCTGGAAAACGGTGTTGGCGACCTGGACCAGCGGCAGGTCCAGACCAGTGATCGATTCCGAATGGCCGAGGAACAGATAGCCGCCGGGCTCCAGGCAATCGACGAGCTGCGACACGACCTTGCGTTGCGTCGGCTTGTCGAAATAAATCAGCACGTTGCGGCAGAAGATGAGGTGCATCGCCTCGCCGACCGGGTAGCGGTCGTCCATCAGGTTGAGCCGCGCGAAGCCGATCGCGCTGCGCAGTGACGGCACGATGCGGATATCGCGCCGCGCCGGATCGCGCGACGCCAGGACATATTTGCGCTGCAGCGTGGCCGGTACCGGATCGACCAATTCGGCCGGATAGATGCCGGCGCGGGCAGCGGCGAGCACTTCGGTGTCGAGATCGGTGGCGAGGATGCCGTAGGACGGACCGTTGCAGGTGTCGGCATAGTCGTCGAGCACCATTGCGATCGTATAGGGCTCGGGCCCCGTCGAGCAGGCCGCGCTCCATGCGCGCACGGTGCGGATGCCCCGCGCCTTGAACTTAGGCAGGATCGTCTGGGTCAGATAGTCGAAATGGGCCGGCTCGCGGAAGAAGTCGGTCTTGTTGGTGGTCACCGCGTTGATCAGGTGCAGGCCTTCATTGGCGAGGCCGTCTCCGCTGAACACCCGGTCGCAATATTCGTCGAGCGTGCGCGTGCCGGTGGCGCGCAGGCGGCGGCGTAGCCGGCCCTCGAGCATGGTCTTCTTGCTCTCCGGCATCTTGATGCCGGAATAGTCGTAGATATAGCCCGCGAGCTTCGCGAAATTGCGGCGGCTCATCTGGTCGTTGCCCAAAGGCTGGGCGCTTAGGACGGGGGCGGCAGTGGCCAAGGACCTGCTCCGATATGCTGGGGCCCGGTCCGGCTGGACGCGGGCGAGAATTGAGTGCGAGCGGAGTCGTTCCGTCAGGCAGCGCGCAGCAGTTCGGCCTCCTCAGCGGAGAAGATGCGCGCGACATCGACCAGGACGACGAAGCCCTCGGTCCGCTTGACCACGCCGGCGATATATTCGGACGGCCAGCGCACGCCGATATCGGGCGCCGCGCCGATCTGATCGCTGCGGAAGGTGCTCACCTCCAGCACGCGATCCACGACGAGCCCGAGCACCAGCACGCGATCGGCGACCGGCACGTCCACCACCAGGATCCGCGTGCTGGGCGTCGGATCGACATGCGGTAGGCCGAGGCGCAGCCGGAAGTCGACCGTGGCGACGCCCTGGCCGCGCATGTCCGTAAGGCCCAGCAGGTAATCCGGGCCGTTGGGGATGCGGAAGGTCTCGCGATAATCGAGGATCTCGCGGACCAGCGCCACGGGGACCGCGAAGGTCTCCGCCCCCAGCCCGAAGGTCACGGCCTGGATTTCCTGCACGTCGCTCATGCTGCCTGTACTCCGAAGGATGCGTCGTCCGCGTCGGGGCCGCCATTGGCGAGGTCGAGCGCGAAGCCGTTCACCCGCGCCTTCTGATCGGCGATCGAGTTCGCCTTGGCCTTGGTCTTCGCGGCGGGTGCACCCGGCTTGCGGGCCGGAGTGTTCCGCTGGGCCGACGGCGCGGCCCGAGTGAGTGTATGACGGCCACCGTCTTCGATCCGGAAATAGGCGATGCTCGTCTGGAGCTCTTCCGCCTGGGCGGCGAGCTCTTCCGACGTCGTCGAAATTTCCTCCGAGGCGCCGGCATTCTGCTGGGTGACCTGGTCGAGCTGCTGGATAGCCTGATTAATCTGCGAAGCACCGATATCCTGTTCACGGCACGCCGAACTGATCTCCGAGACGAGCTCGGCGGTACGGCGGATGTCCGGCACCAGCTTGGTCAGCATCTCGCCGGCCTCGGTCGCGGCACGCACCGTATCGGTCGAGACTGCGCCGATCTCGGCAGCAGCGGTCTGGCTGCGCTCGGCGAGCTTGCGCACTTCCGATGCCACCACCGCAAAGCCGCGGCCATGCTCGCCGGCACGCGCCGCTTCGACGGCCGCGTTCAGCGCCAGCAGATCGGTCTGGCGGGCGATCTCCTGGACGATGCCGATCTTGTCGGCGATCGTGCGCATCGCATCGACTGCCTTCTCGACCGCCACACCGCTCGCTTCGGCGTCCTTCGACGACTGGCGGGCAATCTTCTCGGTCTGCGCCGCATTGTCGGCGTTCTGCTTGATGTTCGCGGACATCTCTTCCATCGAGGCCGAGGCCTGCTCGGCGGCGGCTGCCTGCTCGGTGGCGCCCTGCGACACCTGCTCCGAGCTCGCCGACAGCTCCTGGCTGCCCGCCGAGACATTGTTTGCCGCCGCGGTGGCATCGCCGATCACGCCGCGCAGGCGCTCGACCATGCGCACCAGCGCCAGGCCCAGCATGTCCCTGTCCGACAGCGGCCGGTGATGGACGGTGAGGTCGCCATCGGCGATTTTGTCGGCAAGATTGGCACTGACGCGCAGGTTCGCGGTCATGCCGTTGACGGTGTCGACCAGGTCCTTGATCTCGTCGTTCGAGGTGACTGTCACCTCCTGCTCGAGATCGCCGATCGCAACGGCGCTCACCGCAGCAGAGATGCGGCGCAGGCCGCCCGAAACCAGGCGCGAGATCCAGATCGCGCCGCCGACGGCGAGGACCAGCGCGATACCGGCCACGGTGAAAAGCATCATCCGGGCTGCAGCATAAAGCGCATTGGTGTCGTCGTCGGTCTGCTGCATCTGCGCCTTCTCGCGCTCGACGATCTTGTCGACCGTGGCCGAAAGCGCGGTCGCCAGCTGGCGCGATTCACCGATGGAGAGCGCCGCGCCTTCCTGATTGTGGTTCGAGAAGCCCAGATCGCGGACGCGCATGTTGACCGGCTTGAACGCCGCCCAGTCCAAACGCACCTGCGCCCAGATCGACTTCTCTTCGGGGCTGTCGGCCAGTGCAGCGCCCTGGTTGATCAGGTTCTCGATGGTGTTCTGGCCGGTGCGGATCGAGTCCGAGAACTGCTGGTTGAGCTGCGTATCCTCGGTCAGGAGAATGTTCTTCTCCGAACGGAGGAGCTTGCCGAGCTCGGTATCGATCGTCAGCGACAGCTCGACGCCCTTGGCCGGCCCGTTGATGATCTCGGTGATTGCCGCGTTCAATGTGCTGAGCCGCGACGTGGCGACCAGCACCACCGCGAACAGCATCACGATGAGAACGCCGAAGGTAACCCCCAGCTTGAGTTTGATCGTTGCGCGCATTTCTTGCGACCTCTGCTATTTTTTTCTTGGGCCGTAGCTGTGGAAAGCTGCGCTACGGCCCCAGGGACGATTGTTGGCGTCAGGCGGCCTGGCTGCCGAAATCGGCGTCGTCGGCATCGGGCCCACCGCTGGTGAGGTCGAGCGCGAAACCGTTCACGCGCGCCTTCTGATCGGCGATCGAATTTGGCTTGGCCTTGAGCGCGGGCTTCTTGGCCGCAGGGGCGCCCGGCTTGCGGACCGACGGAGCCGCCGGTCGGGCCATCGGCGCGACCTTCCGCGTCGCACCACCCTCGGTCACCCGGAAATAGGCGATGCTGGCCTGGAGCTCTTCCGCCTGGGCGGCGAGCTCTTCCGACGTCGTCGAGATCTGCTCCGAGGCACCGGCGTTCTGCTGGGTGACCTGGTCGAGCTGCTGGATCGCCTCGTTGATCTGTGAAGCGCCGATGTCCTGCTCGCGGCACGCCGAGCTGATCTCCGAGACAAGCTCGGCGGTCCGGCGGATGTCCGGCACCAGCTTGGTCAGCATCTCGCCCGCTTCGGCAGCCGCCTTTACGGTCTCCGACGACACCGAGCTTATCTCGGCAGCGGCGGTCTGGCTGCGCTCGGCGAGCTTGCGCACTTCCGACGCCACCACCGCGAAGCCGCGGCCATGTTCGCCGGCGCGCGCCGCCTCGACGGCCGCGTTCAGCGCCAGCAGATCGGTCTGGCGGGCGATCTCCTGGACGATGCCGATCTTCTCGGCGATCGTGCGCATCGCACCGACTGCCTTGTCGACTGCCTGGCCGCTCGCTTCGGCGTCCTTCGACGACTGACGGGCGATCTTCTCGGTCTGCGCCGCATTGTCGGCGTTCTGCTTGATGTTGGCGGCCATCTCTTCCATCGAGGCCGAAGCCTGCTCGGCAGCCGCGGCCTGTTCGGTGGCGCCCTGCGACACCTGCTCCGAGCTTGCCGACAGCTCCTGGCTGCCCGCCGAGACGTTCTCCGCCGCGACATTTGCATCGCCTACGACGCCACGCAGGCGCTCGATCATGTTGTTCACATGGCCCAGCAGCTCGCCGATCTCGTCCTTGCTCTTGACCTCGACGGTCTTGGTCAGGTCGCCCTCGGCAACCTGGCGCATCGCGTCACCGGCGGACTTGAGGCCGCGCGAGATCAGCAGCGAGAGATAGACGGCAGCAGCGGCGGTAACGAGAAACGCGACGACGCCCATCACGAGCATGGTCGTGCGCGCCGAGCCGTAGAGCACCTCGGTGTCGTCGTCGGCCTCGGCCATCATGTCCTGCTGAGCCTTGACCAGCTCCTCGACCTTCTTGGTGACGGCGGTCGCCTTGTCGCGTGAATCACCCATGGTGAGGGCCACGGCAGCGGCCTTGTCGGTGGCGCTGAGTTCGCGGACCTTTTCATTGACCGGCTTGAACGCGTTCCACTGATCGCGCAGCTCGGCCCAGGCCGCCTTGGTCTTCTCGGACGGCTTGGCATTGGCCTGCTCGATGGCGTCGTCGACACGCGAACGCCAGGTGTCGATCGATGCCTCGAAGTCGCGGCGCAGCGCCGGATCGCTGGTCATGGCGAGATTCTTTTCGGCGCGGACCATCATGCTCACGCCGCTATCGACGCTGCGGGCGCGATCGAGCTGCTTGGCAGGACCGGTGATCACGGTACCGATAGCGTCGTTGAGCGTGCTCAGGCGCGAGATGCCGAGCACGATGACTACGGACATGATGATGAGCAAAAGGGCGAAAGTGCCGCCCAGCTTCAGCTTGATGGATGCGTGCATGGTCTTAAGCCCCCTGGCTCAGTGTACGGTGGACGAAAGGGTGGCGGCGGTCTCGCCACCCCCGAGGAACGGACGGAAAATCGCGGAAAGATCGGGGAGGACGATCACGCCCTCCGGGGTGCGCACCAGTTCGCGCACGAACTCGCGGCGCCAGCGCATGCCGACGGCGGGCGGCTCCTCGCTGGCCTTTTCATGCAGCGTGGCCACCTCGTGGACCTTGTCGGTGCGGATGCCGAGCTGGATCGCTTCGCTTTCGGTCTCCAGCTCGATCACGACGATGCGGCTGTCGACCGTCGCTTCCGCCGCCGGCAGGCCGAAGGCGAGGCGCAGATCGGCAATCGGGATGATCTTACCGCGGAAATTAACGACGCTGCCGACCAAAGGCGCGGCGCCGGGCACGACCGTTTCCGGCAGCAGATCGAGGATCTCGCGGACGAGGACAGCCTCGAGCGCGAAAGTCTCTTCCTGCAGGTCGAAGGTCAGCACTTCGAGGGTGCCATTGGCATCCCATTGGGTCTGGGTGGTCTCTTGCATGGCTTATCCGGCGGCGCGAAGCCGCTCCTCCTGGTGCTGGCCGAGGGTGACGAGTTGGACGACGTCGAGGATCAGCGCGACCCCGCCGTCGCCCAGGATCGTTGCCCCGGCGAAAGTGGAGACGTCGCGGTGCAGCGCCGACATCGACTTGATCACCGTCTGGTGGCTGCCGATGATCTGGTCGACGACCAGACCGACGCGCTCGGCGCCGGTGGCGATGACGACGATCTTCTGGTGCGGATCGGGCCGCGTGCCGGTGTCGAACATCTCGCGCAGGCGCAGGAACGGCACCAGGCGATCCCGGAGGGTGATGAAGCTGCGGCCGCGCGAGCGCAGGTCTTCCTCGAGGCTCAGCTCGATGCATTCCTCGACCGCGGCGAGCGGGATCACGTAGCGGCCGTCGCCGACGCGGACGAGCAGGCCGTCGATGATCGCCAGCGTCAGCGGGATGCGCAGCGTGACGGTCGAACCCTCGCCGGGCACGCTCTTGATGTCGATCGCGCCGCGCAAGCTTTCGATCGTGCGCTTGACCACGTCCATGCCGACGCCGCGGCCGGAAAGATTGGTGACCGCGGCCGCCGTCGAGAAGCCCGGATGGAAGATCATCTGAAGCAGTTCCTGCTCGGAGATCTGCTGGCCGGGCTGGAGCAATCCCTGCGATTCCGCCTTGGCGCGGACGCGGTCCCGATCGATGCCGCGGCCATCGTCGCGGATAGTGATCATCACCTCGCCGCCCGCCTGATGGGCAGAGAGCTTGACCTGGCCGGCGGCGGGTTTTCCGGCGGCGATGCGCTCCTGGGGCGTTTCGAGCCCATGGTCGCACGAGTTGCGGATCAGATGAACCATGGGATCGGCGAGCCGCTCCATCACGGTCTTGTCGACTTCGGTCGTCTCGCCTTCGGTGGAGAGTTCGATCGTCTTGCCGGTATCGCGCGCCAGATCATGGACCAGGCGGCGGAAGCGGCCGAACAAACTCGCCACCGGCACCATGCGCAGCACCATCATCGTGTCGCGTAGCTCGCTGGCGAGCCGCTCGATCTCCTCGGAGATCGAGCGCAGCACGAGATCGGCGGCGCTGCCACCGCCATGGGCGAGCTGCGACAGGCGGCTCTGGACGATGACGAGTTCGCCGACGCGGTCCATCAGCTCGTCTAGCCGCTCGGCGGGAACGCGGACGCTCTCGCCGGCTGGCTTGGCCGGGGTGCGGCCGGCCGCGGGTGTGGCGGGATCGGCGGCGGGCGCATCGTTGGCAACAACCACGAGCGGAGGTGCATCGGCGGCGTCGGTCTCGGCCACGGTCTCGGATGCCAGCGGCTCGATCTTCAGCTCCATGTCGTCCATCACGAAGATGAAGACGTCCTCGATATCGTCCTTCGAGATGTCGCCGTGCAGCTCGACGTCCCAGCCAATATGGCATTCCACCGGCGCCAGCTCCGCCAACGGCGGAATGGCGTCCACCCGGGCAATGATCCTGCATTCGCCCAGCTCGCGCAGCTCGTCGAGCAGCATCAGTGGGTTGGTGCCGTTCGCCATGCTTTCGGGCGGCAGGCGGAAGAACAGGCGCCAGCCCTTGGCGGCAGGCGCCGCCGCAGCGGCAGCCGGAGCGCCCGAGGCGCCGTCGATCGCCGCCTGGAGGCGGACGAGGATCGCGTCGCCGGCCGCTTCAAGGCCTGCACCGTCGGTTTCGATCAGCGCGCGCATATGGTCCTGCGCAGAAAGGATAACCGCAACCAGCTCCTGCGTGGCGGGCGCCAGGCCCTTGCGGACGCGGTCGAACGCAGTCTCGCAATGATGGGTGAAGGTCGCGAGGGCGTCGAAGCCGAACATGGCACCCGAGCCCTTGAGCGTGTGCAGGCCGCGGAACACCGCGTCGACCAGGTCACGGTCGTCCAGCCGGTGGCCGAGATCGAGCAGGCCCTGCTCGATCTGCTCGAGCAACTCGCCCGCTTCGACGCGGAATGCCGCGATCGGGTCCTGACCGCTCACCGGCCAAGGACCTTGCGGGCGACCTTGACGAGCTGTTCGGGGACGAAGGGCTTGACCAGCCATCCGGTCGCGCCGGCGGCCTTGGCCTGCTGCTTCATCGCGTCATCGGATTCGGTGGTGAGAAAGATGATCGGGGTGCCGCACTGGGCGGGATCCTTGCGGAGCTCGCGGATCATCGTCAGCCCGTCCATGTTGGGCATGTTCAGGTCGGTGATGATCATGTCGAACTTGGCCGAATTGGCGGCGGTCAGCCCTTCGACGCCGTCGCCGGCTTCGGTGACATCATAGCCCGCGCCGGTGAGCGCGATACGGATCGCCATGCGCAGGCTGGGGGAATCGTCGACGGTGAGGATCGAGGCGGTCATTGGGGAAGCTCTCCGTGGAACCAGAAATCCAGATCAGCAGGCTGGGGATCGCCGAGGAAGCCGGCGCGATCGAGCAGCGCGGCAAGCGCAGGGCCCGCGGGCTGGGCCAGGCCGAGCCGGGCGCCTTCCTGTTCGAGATGCGTGCGTGCGGCGAGAACGAGCTGAACGAAGCTGAGATCGACTTCCGCCAGAGCAGACAAGTCGATGTCGATATCGCCGCCCGACTGGACGGCCCCAAGGAGCTGACCGGCGAATTCGCCAGCGCTTCTCACGGTAACAGAGCTGGGCGCCTCAATTACTTGCGTCACGTCGTTCCTATCCCTGCCAAAAACAGCCTGCACTTCGGGGGCGCAGACCTGCTTTTGCTTTTTAGAGGGATGAGGCGCCGTTCATTGGATCGTAACGATATTTTTTGCCCTGAGCCGGATTGACACGCGTGATTTCTGGCCCTGCGGCGCGGGTCGTTTCACTATCGCTCGGCGGGCGGGAACGGGTGGTTTCGGTTGGAAAGGAAAGCCGATCGCGGCGGATGCCTGGGCACCCGCCGCGATCGCATCACCATCAGGCGTGCGCGACGCCGCGCTGGCGCCGACTGCGCACGCCGACGCCGGCCGCACCGAAGCCCATGAGCATCATCGCCCAGGTCGCCGGCTCGGGAACGCCGGGAACGCCCGTCGCGGTGCCCTGGAAGGTGAGATTGTCGGCCACGCCCTGGCGATTGATGCCGAGCCCGACGTCGAGGCTCCCCGGCGCGAAGCCATAGTCATAGGAATAGGACTCGGTGCCCCCCGCGGAGGTGACCAGCAGCGTGGCGACGGTACCGATATAGCTGACGCTCATCGTGCCGCTGTCGAAGCTGCCCAGCTGCTGCAGGCCGTTCAGAAATTCGTTGTTGCCCGTGTAGAAGCCATAGGAATCGAACCAGCCGTCCCCGTCATTATCCTGCACCTTGATGAAGTAATTGTCGCCCGACAGATAGCCGAGCGCCAGCGCGACATAGCTGCCCGCATCATAGCCACGCAGCGCGACGTCGACCGACGCGGTGGTCGAGCTCGAATTGTTATAGGTCGACAGCGCCGTGTAGGTCGTGATCGCCTTGTTGCCGGCGATCGACGGCATGCTGCCATGGTTGGTGTAGTTGGGCCCCAGGCCGGCGCCGTTGGGGCGATTGAAATCGTCGGTGATCTGGGCATGGGCCGATCCGCACGCGCTGGCCAGCGCGGCGGCAAGCATCATCTTCTTCAGCATTGTATATTCCCTCTCGATTACATGATTTGTCAGTCGCTTACGCAGCGTCCGCGCGATACTTGGCGCGGGACATGCGGCGGCTCGTGCCGCGAGCGTAACGACAGATCAGCAAGAGCGAGACGGAGCTGCCGGGAATGCGACGAGCATGTTCCCGGCAGCGACGAAGGCGCGCGGTTCGCTACGCGGCCTTAATGCTTGAGGCGATGGCGCACCTCGTCCCAGTGGCGCGGCCCGACCCGCACCGTCGCGCCCGAGCGCAGAACGAGCGCCATGTGGCGGCCGATCGAGTTGATCTGGAGCACCGATTTGGGCCGGACGAACGCCGAGCGGTGGACGCGGATCATCTGCGCGGGATCCAGGCCCCGTTCGAGCGCCGACATCGTCACGCGGATCATGTGGCTGCGCTCCGCAGTGTGGAGCAGCGCATAGTCCTTGGCCGCCTCGATCCACTCGATCGTATCCACTGGCACCCGGATCTGACCGCGCGAGGTGGGCACCCAGAATTCCTGGTGGTAGTCGCCGGTATCGGCAGGCGCCTCTTCGGCTGCTTCGCCATCGTCATTGGCGATAGCGGGCGCCTCGGCGCTGAGCCGGCGGGCGACCGAACGGATGCGGGCGAGCAGCTCGCGCGGCTCGAACGGCTTCATGATATAGTCGTCCGCGCCGAGTTCCAGCCCGACCACGCGGTCGATCACGTCGCGGCGCGCGGTGAGCATGATGATCCCGATCGTCGGGTGGCTCGCGCGCAGGCGACGGGCGATGCTGAAGCCGTCCTCGACCGGCATCGTCACATCGAGCACGACAAGTGCCGGCGTGCGCTGCGCCAGGATCTGGTCGAGTTCGGCACCCCCGCCCGCCTCGTCCACCTCAAGGCCCTGCTCGCGCAGATAGGCGGCAACGGGCTCGCGGAGATCCTCTTCGTCGTCGACGGTGATGATATAGGGATTGGCTGCGGTGCTCATGCGAGATCCATCTGCTGCAGGAAGCGGCTGACCGCTTCGGGCGTGAAGGGCTTTTCGAGAACGGGACGCTTTACATCGGCAAGAAAACGCGCCGCGGCGATACCCAGCGTATCACCGGTGGCGAAGGCCACGCGATCAAGTAGATCAGGCCGTTCGGTCGTCATCCAGGCGTGGAGTTGCGGCCCGTCGATATCGGGCATGCGGATGTCGCTGACGATCAGGTCGAAATCGCCGGCGCGCAGCCGCGCGCGCGCATCTGCGCCGCCGACCGCGATATCGCAGGTAAAGCCTTCGACCAGGAGGAAATCGGCCAGCGCCTCGGCGATCTCCGCCTCGTCATCGATCACCAGCGCGCGGCGCGCCGGCGCCGCGGCGGCAAGCGGCAGTTCGGCGGGAACCGGCGGCAGCGTCTGGCCGACATCGATCGGCAAGGTCAGACGGAAACACGCACCCTTCGCCGAGGGTACCAGCTCCAGCCGCCCGCCATGCGCCTCGGCCAAGCCCTGCGAGAAGGACAGGCCGACGCCGGTGCCCTGCCCCTGCGGCTTGGTCGTGAAGAAGGGCTCGAAGATCCGCCGCCGCGTCTCTTCGGGGATGCCGGGGCCGTTGTCGCACACTTCCAGCGTCACCATTCCGCTCTCGCCGAGCGCGGTGCGCAGGGTGAGGACGCGGTTCTCGACACCCTCCTCCACCATCGCCTGCTGCGCGTTGACGATCAGGTTGATGATGATCTGGTGGAGCTGATCCGAGTCCGCGGCGATCAGCGGCAGCGCCGGCGCTAAGTGCAGGTCCGAGACGATCCCGTCGGTCTTGAGGCCGTAATCCGCCAGCTCGTGCGCGGCGATCGCCACGGCGTTGAGATCGACGGCGGCGCGTTCGGGCCGCTTCTGGCGCGCCATCGCCAGAAAGGTCTGGACGATCCGGGCGCACCGATCGGCGGCGCGACGGATCTTCTGCGCGCGCACCGCCAGCTCCGAGCCCTGCGACTGGCGCTCCATCATCACCGCCTGGGCGACGACGATCGACAGCGGATTGTTGAGCTCGTGGCTGACCCCGGCGAGCAATGAGCCCAGCGCGGACAATTTCTCGGTCTGGTAGAGCGCCTCGCGCGACTGGGCGAGCGCGGCTTCGGCACGCTTGCGCTCGGTCAGGTCGAGCGTGAAGCCGCCGGTCCGCGCGATGCCCACGCTGGCGCCCACCGGGAAGGCCATCGACAGCACATGAGTGATTTCTGTGAAATCGGCGAGCGCGATTTCGGCGCCCGCGACCTTGCCGTCCCGGGCATCGCGCTCGATCAGGTCGAGCTGCGCGGCGATGTCGGGCGGGAAAATCTCGTTCGGGTGTTTGCCCTGCAATTCCTCGGGCCTGCGGCCGAGCGCCTTGGCGAATTCGGGGTTCACGCGGATATAGCGCCCCTCCCCGTCCTTCAGATGCATCGCGACGGGCGCATTCTCCATGAACGCGGAGAGCTGCGCCTCGCTCTCGGCCAACCGCTCCTCCGAATGCGCGCGCTCGAGCACCGAAAGCGTCCGGTCGGCGAGATCGCGGACCAGATCGACCTCGCTGTCGCGCCAGCGCCGCGAGGTGCCCTGTTGAACCGATAGCACTGCGACGATCTGTCCCGCGCGCATCATCGGCAGCGTCAGCACTGCGGCGATGCCTAGGGAATCGAACAACGGCTTGTTGGTCTCGTCGAAGCGCGGATCGGTCGCAGTATCGTTGACGCGTACCGCCTGGCCGCTCGAATGCGCCGCGGCGAGCTTCTCGCCCAGCGCTCTCAGCGGATAGCGCTGGTCGATCGTGCTCAACACGCCCTCGCGCCACTCCTGCGTCACGCACAGCATCGAACCATCGCTGCTGGCCTCGGCAAAATTGGCGCGCTCGACGCCCAGATGCTCGCCCAGCGCTGCCAAGGTCTCGCCCAATATGGCGCGCGCGTTGGTCTCGTTTCGGATCCGGTCACTCCAGGCCAGCAGGAAGGTCTGGTTGCGTTCGCTCTCCAGCAGCGCGGCCTGGGCCGTGGCACGCTCGAGCGCGACCCAGGTCCGCTCGGCGATATCGCGCATCAGCTGGATCTCGCTGTCGCGCCAGACGCGCGGTCGATCGGTCTGGACCGAGAGCGCAGAGTGCATCCGGCCGTCCTGGACCAGCGGCATGCTGACGAACGCCTGGATCTCGTAGTGGAGATAGCGCTCGACTGCCGCGGGCTCGAGCCGGGGATCCTGTGCGACATTCTCGTATCGGATCACTTCGCCGGCGATCCAGGCGCGATCGACCGAGGCCCCCACGCTCTCCAGCGTGAAGACATTGCCCTTCACGCTCGACACGCCGTCACGCCATTCGTCGATCACGCAGAAGATGCGGCCGGTCTCGTCGGTCTCGGCATAGGTGGTGCGCGTCACGCCAAGGTGCCGGCCCAGCCATTCGAGCGTGTTCGAGAGGATCGCCTGGGGCGAGGCCTCGCCGCGGATCCGGTCGCTCCAATCGATCAGGAACGCCTGGTTGCGCTCGCGTTCCTGGAGCGCAGTCTCGGCCCGCGCACGGGCGACCGTCGCCCAGACGCGTTCGGCGAGTTCCTCGCACAGATCGATCTCGTCGATCGCCCATTGGCGCGGCACGCTGTCGAGTACAGCCATCAGCGCGACCACGCGACCTTCTTTGACGATGGGCACGATGATACCCGATCGCGTGCCCATCAGGTCGGCGGCGCCCTGCACCGGATCGCCCGGCGCGCGCCCCAGCTGGGTGTTGTCGCTGATGACCTGCATCTTGGCATCGGCACCGCCTGCCGCCAGCTTCTGATAGGCGGCCCGCATCTGCTCATGCCCGGCCAGATCCTCGCGCGGGACCCCGTTGGCAGCATGGAAGGTGCCGAGCTTGGCGACATCGCCATCGGCGCTCTCCCCATAGAGGAAATGGGTGATGCCGAGATGTTCGGACAGGATACGCGACAGTGCCGCGAGGATCGCCTGACCGTCGGTCAGATCGCGCGAGGCGTCGTGCAACGCGCGCAGTACCGCTTGTCGGCGGTCGAGCGCCTGCTTGTCGCTCAGATCGACCTGGACTGCGCACCACCGTGCCACCGCACCGCCCGAATCGTGGAGCGGGACGACCTTTGTCAGATACGGCCGATAATTGCCGTCGCCGCCCCGCATGCGCAGCTGCACCGCATCGGGCGTCTGGCGCGCGCGCATCTGCGCCAGCAGCGCCCTCGCCTTGGGCACGTCGTCGGGATGGACGACGTCGATCGGGTCGCCCAGCGCCCCGCGCGTGCCGTCGAACATGTCGTGCCACTGCTGATTGCCCCAGCGCAGATTGCCCTTCTCGTCGCCGATCCAGCACAGCCCGGGCAGGCTCTCGGCGAGCAGCCGGAACTGTTCCTCGCTCTCGCGCAGCTTCGCGGTGAGCCGCAGATGCTCGAGCGCACCCCAGATCCGCGCGCCGGTCTGCGAGAGAAGGTTCACTTCCTCCGTGGACCATATGCGCGGCTTGTCATCGATCGCGACGAACAGCGCGACCAGCGCGCCGTCGTTGAGCAGCGGGATCGTGACGAAGGCGCGGCTGTCGCTCAGTTCGAGCAGCCGGGCCTCTTCATGGACCAGGTCGAGATCGGAAACATTGTTGACGATGACGGTCCGGCCGCGGCGATATTCGCCGGTCAGCGCGGAATCCGCATAGAAGGGATGTCGGCCCGCCATGCTGACCAGCCCGGGACGTGCCCAGTCCAGCGGGATGTTGATGAACTCGATTCCAGGCTCGAGCTCACCATAGCCGACGCGCGCGACGCACAGGAAACGGCCGATCGCCTCGGCGGTGACGCTAAGGATGCGCAGCGGGTCTGCTTCGGCGGCGAAATGCTCCGACAGCCATAGCCGCACCTGCTCCGCCGATTCGAAATCGGGGAAGGTGACGTCCGCTGCGATACTGCGCCCTGGTTTCAAATCCCCGCCCATATCTGCAGATGTACCACACCCTTTGGTCGACTGGGGAGACGAGCGGAGCGGCCCGGTCGCCACGTCCGTCGTGTTGGTCGCATCTTCGTCGCAGTCGTCGCAACCGATGGCGGTAACCGGTGTAAACACCCCACAATAATCAAATGGATAGCGCGATCCCTGTGTCTTATACGAGCGTCGAGTTGGCCGTGGGCCTGTTTGCCTCGATTGCTCCAGAACGTCTCGGAGACGAGCTGCTCGCATTGGCGCGCACCTGCCCCAGCCTGGGGATCGGTGTGCACGAAATGCCTCGCGCCGCGCTGCTGACCGCACTGGAGGCGAACAAGATCCAGCTGGCGGTGCTGCCCGGGCCCGAGCGGCCGAGCCTGCAAAGCGCATTGCTCTGGGTCGATCGCGTGATGGTCGCGATGGCGAGGGACCACCCCCTCGCCGCACTGCCCGTGGTGACCCCGGAGCAACTGCGCGACCAGCCCTTCCTGGTTTCGCGCCAGCAGCATGGCAGCGACATGCATCGCTTCCTATCGCACTGCATCCGCCCGCTTATGCCCGCGCTGAGCGGCGTCTTGCTCGATCTCAGCCCTTCGCGGCTGATGGCACGTGTTGCTGCCGGCGATGGGCTGGCGCTGGTCTGCCGCAGCCAGATGGACGGGCTGCGCGAGGATCTGGCCGTCCTACCGGTCGACTATTCAGGTGCGGTCTTCCCGGTTCACGCTCATTGGAAGGCCGAGCAGCCGGCATGGCCGCTTTCGGAGCTCATCCGCATTCTGCTCGCGAGAGACAAGGACTGAACGGGATCACCGCAGTTTCAGCATGAGATCCTGCTGCCGCCCGGTGCCGTGCAACGCGACATGGTCGGCGAAGAAATCGAGGCGGGCATAGCTCGTCTCCTCGGTGTCGAGCATCGCCTTCAGATTTACATAATGGACGCCCGCGCGGACGCCGTAATTGCCCTCGTGATTGTGCCCGTCGAGCCAGATCTTTGCCGAGGGATGCCGCTCGAGCAGCGCCATCACCGCCGGTGCATTCCACAGATTGTGCGGGTTCTCGGGCCAGAGCGGGAAGTGGCTGAATAGCATCGCCTTGAGCCCCTTGGCGTCGGCTTCGGCCAGCTGCGCGTCGATCCAGCGCATCTGCTCGTCGCCGATGCCGCCGTCCCATAACGGCTTCTCGGCATAGAGCGCGGCATGCGCCTCCATGCTGCGCTTGTGTTCCGGGGTGCCCTCGGGCCAGGCATAGCTGCTCAGATCATTGCCGTCGGTGACGATGAACCGCCATCCGTTCTGCGTGAAGCTGTAGTAGCGCGCGTTCATCCCGAGCTTGGCAGGCACCTGGGGCTTGTGCACATCGTCGATCGCGAACTCGTGGTTGCCCAGCACGAAATGCCAGGGATGCTCAAGCTTGTGCGCCACCGGTAGCAGCGCGTCGTAGCTCGCCCAATCCTTATCGATGAAATCGCCGAGATGGACGACGAAGGCGAGCTTCTGGCGGTTGAAGTCCGCCACCGCGCCGGCGAGCTTGTCGGGTGTGGTGTGATAGAGCCGCGGCGGCGCATCCGGCTCGACGGCATATTGCGCGTCGGCGATCGCGCCGATGCTGAACAGCGGCTTCTGGTCCTGGTGTGGTGCCGGGGCCGCGCCCAATCCGATCAACGCTGCCAGCATCATCCCAAAGCGCATCGCCCACTCCACCGGTTCCGGAAACGGGCGTGTCTAGGATGCGATTGTTTCAGATTGAAACGCGCGCGGCCGATGGCACGACGATTGTCATGCGGGCTTCACGGACCGGGCCTAGCCGTGCGGTGACTCGGAACGAATCCGGGCGGGGAGGCAGATGATGACGGCGCCAGCGCGGCTGCGTGGCCGGCTTCCCCAAGGAAGGCCGGCCCAATGAACGAGATCACGGCCATTGCCGCCCGGCGCCGGGCGGATGGCGAGGATGCCGAACTGCGCCGCGCACTCCAGCGCTTCGTCGAGGGCCGGCTGCGCGATCGCGGCGAAGGCGAGGACATCGTCCAGGAAACCTATGTCCGCCTCTACGATTATCGCCGCACGCGCCCGGTCGCGGATGCCGGCGCCTTCTGTTTCGCGGTGGCGCGCAACCTGGTCCATGATCATTTCCGCCGCCACAAGGCCCAGCCGGCGACGGGCGAACTGGCCGAAGACATCATCTGCCCTCAGCCGCGCGCCGAGGAGATCCTCGACTACCGCCAGCGCGTCGAGATACTGGTGCGCGCGCTCAAGGTGATGCCGCCGCTCCGCCGCGAAGTGTTCCTGCGCCGCCGGCTCGACGGGATCGCCACCTCGACGATCGCGACCGACCTCGATCTCAGCATCGCCGCGGTCGAGAAGCATTGCAGCCGCGCACTGGCCGATCTGCGCGCGGCACTCGAGCGCCGCGGCCTGCCGGCGGGAGCACGGGCATGAGCCGCCGCGCGCTCCGCAACGCCGCGCATTGGTCGCTCGCCGACGACAGCGGCGCAGCGCCGCCGCGCGCCGCCGATGTCCAGGCGACGCTGGAGGATCCAGCCCTGGCCGAGGCGCTGGAGCTGGCTGCGACGTTCGGCCGGCTCTCTGACGGCGACATCCGCGTGATGCGCGCCGCGCGCCGCCGCAACGTCACCACCCTCGCCGCGGTCGCGATGGTCAGCGCGATCGGCGTCAGCACCTGGTCGAGCGGCTGGTTCGGGCCCGCACCGGCGCCGACCATCGCCCATTACGAGACGCAGCGCGGGCAACAGCAGGACATCAAGCTGGCCGACGGCTCGACGCTTCATCTGAGCGGCGCGACCAGCCTCGACGTAACGCTCGACGAGCGCCAACGCATGGTCGCGCTCAAGCAGGGCGAGGCCTATTTCGATGTTGCGCACGAACCCAAGCGCCCGTTCGTCGTCCATGCCGGAGATTCGGCGACCCGTGTGCTCGGTACCGCGTTCGACGTCGATGTCGCGCGCGGCGAGGTGAAGCTCTCAGTCTATCGCGGACGCGTCCGGTTCGGCAGCGCATCCTATGAAGCTGGCAGCGTCGACGTGCCGGCCGGCTTCCGCTCGCGCTTCAGAGACGGCGTGGCCAAGGCGCCCACACGGTTTGATGCGACGCAGCAGGATTGGCGCCAGGACTGGGTCGATACCGACGATATGCGGCTGGTCGACCTGGTCGACGCGCTCAACCGGCGGGGCGGGCCGATGGTGATGGATCCGCCGCCGGGCCTGGCCCGGATCACGCTTTCCGGCCGCTTCAAGCTTGATAATTCACGACAATTGCTCGACGCGATCGGCGCCGTCTATGGCTTCAACGTCGTCAAGGACGGCGATCATCTCCGGCTCGTCGCGGCAGCCGATTGAGTCTTTCAACTGTCATTTGCATGACACTGCGCTGCAACAAAATTCTTTTGTCCGGACCTGACCGAAAGCCCCGTCCTCCGTTCGAGGCGCACAAGCGCCTGAGCGGAGGAATATCATGCACAGCACCAAGGGACTTTCGTTGATCGCGCTGGCAGTGGCGCTCGCCGCGCCAGCCATGGCGCAGGCGCGCGCGGCCGATGCCGCGTTCTCGCGCCAGATGCATTTCGACATCGCGGCGTCGGACCTGCGCACCGCCATCTCGCAATTCTCCAAGGCCACCGGCGTCCAGGTCGTGGTCGCGCCCAACGCCGTGTCGGGCCGCCGTACCACTGGTGTGCGCGGTGCCTTCACCGTACGCGAGGCGCTCGACCAGCTCCTGCGCGGCACCAATCTTTCGGCGTCGATCCGCGGCGGCGTCGCGGTGCTGAAGCCCGGCACTGCCCCGGCGCCCCGTCCTGCCGCCCGCCCCGCGCCCATCCGCGTCGCCGATGCCGAAGACGCGCCGGTGCAGACCGCCGAGCAGGACGTTCCCCAGGAGCCCGAGATCGTAGTCTCCGGCTATCGCCAGAGCCTTGCAGCCGCGCAGGACCTGAAGCGTCGTGCAGTGGGCGCAGAGGACGATATTCTCGCCACCGATATCGCCGCCTTTCCCGACCTGAACCTTGCAGAATCGCTCCAGCGCATCCCCGGCATCGCGATCACCCGCGACAGCGGCGAAGGCCGCCAGATCGCGCTGCGCGGCCTGGGCGCCGATTTCACCCGCACCCAGTTGAACGGCATGGAAGTGCTGGGCAACACTGCGTCGGGCATGGACAATCGCGGCGGTGTCAGCCGTTCGCGCTCGTTCGACTACAGCCTGTTCGCGTCCGAACTGTTCAACCGCGTCTCGGTCCAGAAATCCTATTCGGCCGAGCAGGACGAGGGCGGCATCGCCGGTACCGTGCAGCTCACCAGCGCCAAGCCGTTCGACTATGCCGGCTCGAAGTTCGTGATCTCGGCCAAGGGTCAGACCAACGACAATACCAGCGGCGTCACTCCGCGCGTCGTCGGCCTCGCCTCGATCCACAAGGGCGATTTCGGCGCGCTCGTCTCGGTCGCGTACAGCCAGATCAAGACCAACGAGTTCGGCTATCGCAACTGGGGCTGGGGCAAGACGACCTACGGCGCCGCCAATATCGGCCCGAACATCGATGCGGCGACCCGCGCCAAGCTGCTCGCCGGCGTCTACCAGCCCCAGGCTGAATCGCCCTCGAGCTGGTACACCGATCGTAAACGGCTCGGCGTCACCACCGCGCTGCAATATCACCCGGGCAACAACTTCAAGCTCGATGCCGACTTCCTCTACGGCCGTCTTTGGGATCACCGCGACGACTATGCGATCGCCAGCGCCGGCACCAACGCGCTGACCGGCACCACGATCAATGCCGGCCAGGTCATCCAGTCCGCGGTGATCGACGACACCAACACGCTGCGCGCGGCCAGCTTCACCGGCATCGACCAGCGCTCCGAGCATCACATCGTCGAGAACCACACCGATTTCTATCAGGGCGTGGCCAACGCGACCTGGAACGTCACCGACCGGCTGACCCTCCATGCGCTGGGCGGCTACGAGGAATCGGACTTCGGCCAGCCGGTGTTCGACAAGGTGTTCATGGAGGCCAAGAACATGGCCTTCAGCTACGACACCCGCCCGACCATCCCGGTCAACACCTATGGCAAGGACCTAACCGATCCCAACAACTGGACCCTCCAGCGGCTGGACGTCCAGGAGAACAAGATCACCAACCAGTATGCCAATGGCAAGCTGGACGCATCCTATGCGCTGAACGACACGCTGACTTTCAAGGCCGGCGGCGAGTTCAAGCATTTCATCAACAGCGGCTACACCTGGGTGAACAAGGTGTTCCACAATGTCCCCGCGAACGTCGCCATCCCCAACGACCTGAAGCAGACGGTGGGCGTGGATACGCTGACTCAGTATATCATCGGCAATGTTGACGGCGTGTACGCCTATATCGGCGATCCGCGTGACCTGAGCGCCAAGAACCTCCAGGCGGGCAGCGACTATCGCGTCGACGAGAAGACCTGGGCCGGCTTCGCGCAGGTCGATCTCGACACGATGCTGGGCGGCATGCGCCTGCGCGCCAATGCCGGCGTGCGCTATTATTCGACCGATCTGATCTCGTCGGGCAATCTCGCAACCAGCAATGGCCTGGTCGCGGTTGCGGTGCCGTCGAACTCGCATGGCTGGCTGCCGGCCGCCAATATGGCGCTCGACGT
The DNA here is from genome assembly GCA_966211615.1 of uncultured Sphingomonas sp. Classification (GTDB taxonomy): domain Bacteria; phylum Pseudomonadota; class Alphaproteobacteria; order Sphingomonadales; family Sphingomonadaceae; genus Sphingomonas. The sequence continues at coordinate 49,920 of CBIHNZ010000013.1, read as the reverse complement.
TGCCCAGAACGTGGTGGTGCGCCTCAGCGCGAGCCGCAACGTTAATCGTCCGGATCTGGGTGCGCTGGCGGCGGCGGGATCGATCACGACGCGGCCGAATGGCGGCAGTGTGAGCTTCGGAAACCCGTTCCTGAAGCCCTACAAGGCCACTTCGGTCGAAGGCTCGGTCGAATATTACATGGACGCCCATGGCTTCGCGTCGCTGGGCTTCTTCTACAAGCACATGGACAGCTTCATCACCTCGTCCACCAAGCAGATCCCCTACAGCCAGACCGGCCTGCCGCTGTCGCTGCTGATCCAGGGCGAGGACGGCAACACGATCTTCGACGTCAGCCAGCCGATCAACGGCCCCGGCGCGAACATCAAGGGCGTCGAAGCCGCGTTCCAGCACGACTTCACCTTCCTGCCCGGCGCGCTCAAGCATCTCGGCGTGGTCGCCAACGGCACCTGGTTCGACGGGCACCAGACCGCGTTCTACGGCGGCGTCCCCAAGGTCCTGCCGCTGGGCAACCTCTCCAAATGGGCGGCCAATGCGACGCTCTACTATGAGAACAAGGTGTGGGGCGTCCGCGTCTCCGACGCCTATCGCAGCCAGTATCTGACCGGCGTGGGCAACGCGATCGACAATACCAGCGACATCATCAAGGCGACCAACAATGTCGACTTCCAGGCACACGTCAACATCCTGCCGGGCGTTCGCCTGATCGCCGAGGGCATCAACCTGACCAACGAGCCGATCCAGCAGTCGATCGGCCCGGACCGCACCGAGGTCTACACCACCGCGGGCCGCACCTTCACCTTCGGCTTCAGCGCCGAATTCTAAAGCACGAAAAACCCCGCCCGGCATGCCCGGGCGGGGTATTGATCTCACTGGCCGCAGCTAAGCGCCCCTCAAGAAATCGACACGTCACCCCGGCGAAAGCCGGGGCCCAGGGTCACCAGCGAGCCGATCCTGGCTCCGGATCCCGGCTTTCGCCGGGATGACGGTTGGTGCTTTTGTGTTCCGCCTCAGGCCGCGTCGGCGCGGTGCGGCAGCTTCCAGCCCTTGCGGACGAAGTGGCAGGTATAGCCGTTGGGCAGCCGCTCCAGATAATCCTGGTGCTCGGGCTCGGCCTCCCAGAAATCGCCGACCGGTGACACTTCGGTCACCACCTTGCCCGGCCACAGCCCCGATGCGTCGACATCGGCTATCGTATCCTCGGCGACGGCCTTCTGCGCCGCGTCGGTGTAGAAGATCGCCGAGCGATAGCTGGCGCCGACATCATTGCCCTGGCGGTTCTTGGTGGTCGGATCATGGATCTGGAAGAAGAATTCCAGCAGCGCCCGATAATTCGTCTGTTCTGGATCGTAGACGATCTCGATCGCCTCGGCATGGTTGCCATGGTTGCGATAGGTCGCGTTGGGCACCTCGCCGCCGCTATAGCCGACGCGGGTCGATACCACGCCGGGCAACTTGCGGATAAGATCCTGCATGCCCCAGAAACAGCCTCCGGCCAGTACTGCGCGTTCGGTGCTCATGCCACTTCCTCCACCTGGTCGAGATAGGCGCCGTAACCCTGCGCCTCCATGTCGTCGCGGGGCACGAAGCGCAGCGACGCCGAATTGATGCAATAGCGCAGCCCGCCGCGATCGCGCGGGCCGTCCGGGAAGACATGGCCGAGATGGCTGTCGCCGTTCGCCGAGCGGACCTCGGTGCGGATCATGCCATGGGTGGCGTCGCGCAGTTCCGCGACGTTCGCCGGCTCGATCGGCTTGGTGAAGCTGGGCCAGCCGCAGCCGGATTCATATTTGTCCGACGATGCGAACAGCGGCTCTCCCGAGACGATGTCGACATAGATGCCGGGTTCCTTGTTGCTCAGATATTCGCCGGTGCCGGGGCGTTCGGTGCCGCTCAGCTGGGTGACGCGATACTGTTCGGGGGTGAGCGCCGCGACCGCTTCGTCGGTCTTGCGATAGTTCGCCATGATGGTTCTCCAATCGGCGCATAAATGGGAGCCCGGCGCTATGCCAACAAGGCCCTGTCCTTTGGGGTCCTTCCGCGCCGTCAGCCGATCGCGCCCTGACCGCGCAACGCCTCGATCTGCTCGACCGTATAGCCGAGCGTGGCGAGCACGGCATCGCCATGCTGTCCGAGCAGCGGCGGCGCGGTCGGCGCGACGACCGGCGTGCCGGAAAGCTTGAGCGGCGAGGCCACCAGCGCCACCTCTCCCGCCGTCGGGTGCGGCACCGCCTGCACCATGTCGCGCGCCAGCGTCTCCGGCGCGGCGAGCGCGGCGCCGATGCCCCGCACTTCGCCGCACGGTATCCCCGCCCCGCGCATCGCTTCGAGCCAGGCTGCATTCGAACGCATCGCGATCAGCGGCCGGAGGAATTCGAGCAACGCATCGCGATTGTCCACGCGTGCGGAATTCCGCGCGAACCGCGGATCGGCGGCGATCTCCGGCGCACCGGCCAGCGCGCACAGCGCCGCGAACTGGCGGTCGTTGCCCACCGCGATCACCACGCGCCCGTCGCTGGTGTCGAAGGTCTGATAGGGAACGATCGTGGGATGGCCGTTGCCGTAGCGCCGCGGCTCGTTGCCCGAGGCCAGATAGGCCGCGCCGACATTCGCCATCATCGCGAGCTGGCAGTCGTAGAGCGCCATGTCGATATGCTGGCCCAACCCGTCGCGGTCGCGCGCGATGAGCGCAGCCAGGATCGCCTGCGCCGCCGCCATGCCGGTATAGAGGTCGGCCACCGCCACGCCGACCTTCATCGGCTCGCCGTCCACCGGCCCGGTGACCGCCATCAGCCCGCCCTCGGCCTGGATCACATAGTCATAGCCCGCCCGCTCCGCGATCGGCGAGCTGCGGCCATAGCCCGAGATCGAGCAATAGATCAGCGCCGGATTGATCGCCGCGAGCGACGCATAGTCCAGCCCGAACCGGTCGAGCCCGCCCAGCTTGTAATTCTCGACCACCACATCGGCGCGCGCGGCGAGCTCGCGCACGATCCTCTGCCCTTCGGGCCTGGACAGGTCGATCGCGATGCTCTGCTTGTTGCGGTTGGCGCACAGATAATAGGCAGCCTCGCCGCCGATATAGGGCGGACCCCAGTGGCGGGTATCGTCGCCGCCATTGGGATTCTCGACCTTGATCACCTCGGCACCGAGATCGGCCAGGACCATCGTGCACCACGGGCCGGCCAGCACGCGCGAGAGATCGAGGACGCGTCGGCCTGCGAGCGGCGCCGGGCGCTGAGTGTCGGTCCCGGCCCTGGGCCGTGCTTCGGTGCTGGTCATCCCGCTTTCTAGGTTTCGCGACCTCGACGGGTCAAATGATCCGGTCGCGCGGGCATGAAAACAACCGAGGCCCGGGAACCCGCTTGGGGCTCCCGAGCCTCGCTGGCTCCGACGTGGAGGGGGGCGGCACGCCGGAACACAGTGTCCGGGGCCACGATGGGGGGGCGCGGCTCCTCGGTACGCGGCGCATGTAGGAAATGCGGCAGGGTTAGCTCAATCATACTAAAGGTTCGGTTCGCGCCATGAGCATTGTCCGCCCGGCGCCGACTGGCGTATCGCCACCGGAGGCGACGATCCGCCGGTTGCCGGGAGCTGGAAGGCGAATGCGTTTAACCGAACATGGCCCCGATCGATCGGAAAGATCGCTCTTCGTCCGGCGCAAGCGGCTCTTCCGGGCTGCCGCGCTGATCATCGGTGCCGCGATCTTCGCATCGGATCTGCTGAGCCCGCTCCAGGGCGCGGTCGCGGTACTCTACATCATCGTCGTCCTGCTGATCGCGCAGGCGGGCGGCCGGCGATCGGTGCTGATTACCGGGCTCGTCTGCGCCCTGTTCGCCATAGCCGCATTCGTGGCAGGACATGGGGACGATCCCTTTGACGGCGCCTATGTCCGCCTGGCCGTGAGCCTGATCGCGATCCTCGCGGCGACGCTCCTGTCGATCCGCGACCATAGCGCGCGGACGACGCTGGCGGAGCAGGCCCGCATGCTGGAGCTCACCCACGATACGGTCGTCATCCGCGATGCCGACAGCAAGATCCTCTACTGGAACGACGGCGCGGAGGAACTCTATGGCTGGAGCCGCGAGGAAGCCCTGGGCAGGCGCTGCGACGAGCTGCTCCAATGCAAGTACCCGTCCGAGGAAGTCGCCCGGATCCTCCGGGACGAGGGAAGCTGGTCCGGAGAGCTCACCCGCACCCGCCGCGACGGCACGCGGATCGTGCTCGCCAGCCGCTGGCTGCTGCGCCGCGATCCCGAAGGGCGCAGCATCGGCATCATCGAGACCAGCGCGGACCTGACAGAGCAGCGCCGCGCCGACGAAGAGCGCCAGCTCTCCGAGACGCGCTACAGCACGATCTTCCACGCCGCGGGCTTCGCGGCGTGGGAGTCGGACTGGTCCGAGACGCGCCAGCACATCATCGCCGCGGCGCCGGCCGGTGCCGACATAGGCGCGTGGCTGACCGCCCATCCCGAAGTGGCGCGCGATGCGGCCATCAAGGCGAAGATCCGCGACGCGAACCAGGCCGCGGTGGACCTGTTCGGCGCCGCCAGCCGGGACGAACTGATCGGCAGCAATGTCGTCGCACGCTATGCCACCGGCATCGAGCAGACCTTCGCCGAGATACTGGCCGAACTGTCGGAGGGCGCCGAGAGGATCGAGAAGGAAGGGCAATGGACCACGCTCCAGGGCCGCGTCGTCGATCTGGTGCTGCGCGTCTCGCTCGTTCCCGAAGGCGAGCCCTGGTCGCGCGCGCTGGTGATGGCGTTCGACGTGACCGAGCGGAACGAAGCGCGCGCCAAGCTCGAACAGGCATCGGCCGAACTGGCGCACGCCGCCCGCGTGTCGACGCTCGGCCAGCTCGCCGCGTCGATCGCCCACGAGGTGAACCAGCCGCTGGCCGCGATCATCAACTATGGGAAATCGGGAACGCGCTGGCTCGCGCGCGACGTGCCCGACACCGCGGAGGCGGCGCACTGCTTCGATCACATCGTCTCGAACGGCAACCGCGCCGCGGCGGTGATCGCTCGGGTCCGCTCGCTGGCGCGCAAGACGGCGCCGCAGGCGGAGCCGCTGGCGCTTCCCGCGCTGATCGACGAGGCGGTGGCGCTCGTCCAGCGCGAGGCGAACGCGGCGCAGGTCGCGATCCAGCGGCTGGGCGACGATGCGCTGCCCTTCGTGATCGGGGATCGCGTCCAGATCCAGCAGGTCGTCGTCAATCTGCTGCTCAACGGCATCCAGGCGATGCACGAGGTCGAGGGCCGGAAGCGCGCGCTCTGCATCCGGCTCGGCATGGACACGGAGACCATGGTGCGAGTCGCGGTCGAGGATTGCGGAAGCGGGATCGGCGAGAATCCCAACCGCATCTTCGAGCCCTTCTTCACCACCAAGGCCGACGGCATGGGCATGGGCCTGTCAATCTGCGCCTCGATCATCGAGGCGCAGGGCGGCCGGATCAGCGCGGCCGACAATCCCGATCACGGCGCGACGATCGCCTTCACCTTGCCCGTGAGCACCGCCGAAATACCAGCCGCCCAGGCATCGCATACCTCTGTATGATGGGATCGCATCCCAGAATCGCGCAGCTCATATGGGAAGGTCGCGGGCCATTGGTGGACCGCGGCGGGAGTAAAGCGTGAAACAGTCCCCGACCATCTGCATCGTGGATGATGACGACGATGTCAGATCCAGTCTTGAAAATTACCTGCGCTCGGTGGGCGTCGAGGTGCGCAGCTTCGATTCCGCCGAGGGCTTCCTCGCGTCGGACGACCGGCTCGAGGCCGATTGCCTGATCACCGACCTGCACATGCCCGGAATGGACGGCATGACGCTCCAGCGCGAGCTCAACCGGATCGGGCGGACCTTCCCCGTGATCGTCATGACCGCCTTCCCGACCCCGGCCGCTCAGGAGGAGTCGACCACGCTGGGCGCGGTCGCTTTCCTGGTGAAGCCGGTCGATCCGGACATGCTGCTCGATCGGGTCGAGGAGATACTGCTATAACCCGCGCGGACGGCCCGGTGCGACGCTGCAACGGCGGCCATCCGTATAGTTGAGGGGAGTTTGGACGATGGCTAGCGAAACGCCGCAACCGGCATTGATCTGCGTCATCGACGATGACGAGGAGGTCCGCGGCTCGCTCGACAGCCTGCTGCGCTCCGCCGGCTTCGAGGTGCGGACCTTTGCCGGGCCGGAGGACTATCTCGCCTGTCCCGAGGCCGATGCCGCGGCCTGCCTGGTGCTCGACGTCCGGCTCCAGGGCGCGGACGGGCTGGAATTCCAGCAATCGCTGATCGAGAGCGCTGCATTGGTGCCCGTCATCCTGATCACCGGCCATGGCGACATCCCGATGACCGTGCGCGGCATGAAGGCCGGCGCGGTCAGCTTCCTGCCCAAGCCGTTCGAGGAGGAAGACATGCTCGCCGCGGTCGCCGAGGCGGTCGAGCGCGACCGGCGCCGCCGCGCCGAGGACCAGCAGGGCGAGGATATCCGCGCGAACTATGCCTCGCTCACCCCACGCGAGCGCGAGGTGATGGCGCTGGTGACCGCGGGACTGATGAACAAGCAGGTCGCCGGGCGGCTCGAGCTCAGCGAGATCACGGTGAAGATCCATCGCGGCAATCTGATGCGCAAGATGCAGGCGGAGTCGCTTGCCGATCTGGTGCGGATGGCGGAGACGCTGGGCGTGCGCGAAACCTCGGTCACGCGGTATCACAGCGCAGGCTGACCCGCATCGCCCGAACGCACATCACCCTTTGGTTTGGGTGAACAACCGGCCCCGGCCGCCCCACCTCGCTACCACCCCAACCACAGCGAGGTGAACCATGCGCCGCTTCCGTACCAAGATCGCCCTTGCCCTGCTGCCATTGCTGGCGGCGGGCATCCCCGCGGCCGCTTCCGCGCAGACCGTCAGGAACATCGTGCTGGTGCACGGCGCCTGGGTCGACGGCTCGGGCTGGAAGCCGGTCTACGACATACTGACGCGCGACGGCTATCGTGTGACGATCGTCCAGGAGCCGCTGACCGCGCTTGCCGACGATGTCGCGGCGACCCGGCGCATCCTCGACCAGCAGGACGGCCCCACCATCCTGGTCGCGCACAGCTATGGCGGTTCGATCATCACCGAGGCGGGGACGGATCCGAAGGTGGCGGCGCTGGTCTATGTCGCGGCGCATGCCCCCGATGTCGGCGAGAACGAGTCCGCGCTCGGCAAGACGATGCCCAGCGTCACGCAGCAGACGCCCGGCGCGATCGTCGCGACGCCCGACGGCTTCACCTATCTGCGCCGCGACCTCTTCCCCTCGCATTTCGCTGCCGACCTGCCGGTGGCGGAAGCGCGGTTCGCGGCGCAGTCGCAGGTCCTGACCGCGGCGCGCGTCTTCTCGACCCCGATGACCGTCGCGGCCTGGAAGTCCAAGCCGAGCTGGGCGATCGTCGCCGCCGCCGACAAGATCATCAACCCGGACCTCGAGCGCTTCTACTACAGGCGCGCGGGCAGCCATGTCACCGAGCTGCAGGGCGCGAGCCACTCGGTCTACGAGTCCCGGCCGAAAGAGGTCGCCGCGGTGATCGAGCAGGCTGCCGAGCATGCGAACGACCCCAGATGAGGGAAAAAGGCGGCGCGCGCACGTCAAAGAGATGGGGTTCCTAAACCTGCGTATGATACCGCGCGCCGCGCCGATCGGCGATCAAGGGCCATCGACCCTGCTGCAGGCAAAGGGAGGCCCGAGGATGATGACGGCAACCAATTCCGCGACCGCGAGCGGCCCGGCGGTGACCGTGCTGCCCGCCGCTCCCGAGCCGAGCAGCGCCGACGAGATCAATCACCGCATCGCCAACAGCCTCCAGCTGCTCCAGGCGATGGTGTCGGTGGAGGCGCGCGGGATCGAGGATCCGGCGGCGCTCGCGGCGCTCGACATGACCCAGCGCAGGATCGGCGCGATCGCCAGCGTGCACCGCCAGCTCTACCGCACTCACGAGGCCTCGACGGTCGATCTGGGCGCCTATCTCGAGGAGCTCGGCCAGGAGCTCGAAGCCGGATATGCCGACGCGGCGGCCGGGCGGCATGTGACCGTCGATGCGTCGCCCGTCGCGGTGACCGCCAGGGAAGCGACTGCGATCGGCATCATGGTGTCCGAGCTGGTCGGCAATGCCTGCAAATATGCCTATGCCGGCAGCGAGCCCGGCGGGGTGCGGATCGCGCTCAGGCCGATGCTGTTCGGCGGCTATATCCTCGAGGTGGAGGACCGCGGACGCGGACGCGCTCGCGACGCCGCGCCGGAGGGCAGCGGGCTCGGCAGCCGGCTCATCGACATGATGGCGACGCGGCTGGGCGGATGGCACGGCTATGACGACGCCCGGCCGGGCACCCGCTTCGTGTTCTGCGTGGGCAAGCGCTGAGGCGCTTACGCGCTGACGTGCGCGAGCAGCTTCTCGGGCAGGATCCGGATGCCCAGCCCGGCGCCGGCGGGCGCCGAAAGCTCGCCGCGCTGGAGCTCGATCGGCGCCTCGATCACGGCGTTGCCGATCGGATTGCTGCCGATCCAATATTCGCAGACCAGGCTGTTCGGCATCGCCACGGCAAGATGCGCGCTCGCGGCGACATGGATCGCCGAACCGATGCTGACATGCGGCTGGAACGCCAGGCCGAAGCAATCCGCCAGCTCGGCGATGCGGCGGCACTCGGTGATCCCGCCCGCGCGGCAGACATCGGGCTGGACCACATCGATCGCCCGGTTGCGGATCAGCTCCACCGTCTCGTGGCGACTCATGATCGAGTCGAGCGCGATCGGGATGGCGAGGCTCTGCGCCAGCTCGGCATAGCCTTCGACGTCCTCGGGCGGGATCGGCATCTCGAAGAAGCCGATATCCAGCTCCTCCAGCGCCTGGCCCAGCCGCAGCGCATCGGGGCGCGAATAGACGCCGGCCGCATCGGCATAGAGGGCGAAATCCGCACCCATCGCGTCGCGCAGCGCGCGGAGCACGCGCAGGTCGCCGCGCACGCCGCGGCCGATCGCGACCTTGACCCCGGTATAGCCGGCCGCGCCCAGCGCCCTCGCCTCCGCCACCAGCTCGGCGATCGCCTCGTCGGGCGCCTCGAGCGGGAGCGAGGGGATGCCCGAGGCATAGACGCGCACGCTCTCGCGCATCCTGCCGCCCAGCAGCGTGTATATCGGCGCGCCCGCCGCCTGGCCGGCAAGATCCCAGAGCGCGATGTCGACGCCGGCGATCGCCTCGAGATAGAAGCCCGCCCGGTGCCCGCGCACCCGCATGCCGGCATACATCCGCTCCCACAGCACCAGCACCTCGCGCGGATCGGCGCCGATCAGGATCTGGGTGAGCAGCAGCTCGACGATCTTCGCAGTCGCCTGGGGCGCCACAGGCGCCTTGGCCTCGCCCCAGCCGACATGACCGGTATCGGTCTCGATCCGCACCACCACCGTGTCGATCGTGCGCGAATAGAGGAAGCGGCGGCGCAGCGGCACGGGATATTCGGTCGAAAGCTCGGCCTGGCCTGCCGCGCGCTCGGTACCCCAGGCGCGGCTGCCCCAATAGGGGCGCGTGTCGGTCGGTTCGGCCTGGATGGGAAAGGCCTGGACCCTGACGATCTTCATGCGAACTCCTGGCACAATGCGAGCAACAGGGGGCCCTGCCCCCAGGGAAACACGCCGAACGGACGGGTGGCGTAGGTGGCGAGCGCACCGACCGGCGTGGCATCGCTAACGAGCAGCAGACTGCCGTCGGGCGCGACCTGCCCGTGCATCGCGGCACGCGCGCGGCGCTCCATGTCGCCAAAGGCCGCCTCGTCGAGCACGCCGTGCGCGAACCCTTCGCGGAGCGCATAGGCGGCCATCGCGGCGAGCGTGGATTCGAGATAGGTCGAGGGCTCGTCCAGCACGGTATGCCACAGCCCGCTCGGATCCTGCGTGCGGGCGAGCGCATCGGCCAGCGCGACCGTGCGCCGGTGCAGTTCGGCCCAGGCGGCATGCGTGCGCGGCAGCATCGCCAGCGTGTCGACCAGTCCCATCAGCGCCCAGCCATTGCCCCGCGCCCATAGCGCGCCGTTCCGGCCGCAGTCGCGCTCGAAGCCGTGCATGAGCAGCCCGCTTTCGGTCTGGAGCGCACGGGCATAGCCGAGCAGCTCCTCGACCGCCTGGTCGAAATAGGCGGCCTCGCCGGTCTCGCGCGCGAGCTCGACGAGGAACGGACCGTCGACGTCCATGCAATCGACCCAGATTTGCCAGCGCCAGCCCGGCGTATCGCCGCGATGATAGCGCGCGCCGCTCGGCCCCGCGGGAAAGCCGGCGTTGAGCGCGGCCATCCGGCGCGCCGCGTCGAGAAACCGAGCGTCGCCGGTGCGGCGATAGCAGTCGACCAGCTCGCGGCCTGCGCCGACATGATCCTCGTTGCTGCGCGCCACGCCCCGGCCCAGCCAGCTGCGCAATATGCCATGGACGAAGCCGAACGCCTCGGGATCGCCGAGCAGGTCGCCGGCGCGCAGCAACCCGCGCAGCGCAATCGCCTCGCCAAATCCCCAGACGCGGAAATTCCACTGCATCGTCGCGGCCGTCACCGCACGCAGACGCTGGATATTCTCGTCGCTCACAGAGCCTCCAGATCGATCGCGAACAGGCCGCCCGAACCCGGCCAATCGGCCAGTTGCTGCGGGCTCAGCCGCATCCGCGAGGTGGTGACGAACAGCGCCGAGCCGGCAAGGCAGGCGCTGCTGACATGCGGCGCCGGCACCGCGACCGTGCGCAGCAGCGCGCCGTCGCGGCCGATCTGCGCGACGCACGCACCACCCCACATCGCGACCCAGAAGCTGCCGTCGGGCGCGATCGTCATGCCGTCGGGCTTGCCGGGTAGGTTCATGAAGTCGGTGACGATCACCGGCTCGCCAAGCGCTGCGCCCTCGACCGGAAAGGCGAGCAAGGTGCGGGCGAGCGTGTCGATCACGAACAGCGTCCGCCCGTTGGCGGAGAAGCCCATGCCGTTGGGCACGCCCAGCCCTTCGGCCACGCGAACCGGCTCGGCATCGGGCGCCGGCGCATGGAAGATCGCACCCCGCCCCGCGAGCACGCCCTTGTGCATCGCGCCGGCCCAGAAACCACCCTTGGCATCGACGGCCATGTCGTTGAACCGGCAGCCCGCATCGACCACCGCCCTGGGACCCGGCCGGATGCCCCCATCAGCATCGAGGGTGCAGAAGCCGTCGTCCAGCGTGCCCGCCAGTTCTCCCGAAGGCGTGGCGGCGAGCGACCAGACCGGACGGATCGGCGCAACCTGATCGAGGCGCCCCTCGCGGAACCGCAGCAGGCGCGGCGCGATCGGATCGGTCCAGACGATCCCTCCGTCGCTTCCGACAACCGGGGATTCGCCGATGCCCGATTCCGGATTGCAGGCGAGCCGCGCCGCGATGCCGGCCCCGCTCATACGACCCGCGCCGCATGCAGCGCGCGAAAGCCGTGCAGGCAGGCCTCGCGGGAATCGACCAGCCGCGTAGCGACACCAATCGAAGCCAGCGCGCTCGCATAGAGCCGGCAGAGCGGGCCATTGCCCACCAGCGGCACCGTGGCGCCGGCAAGGCCGGGATAGACCGCGAGCGCATCGGCGATCTCGGCCCCGATCAGCAGCCCGCGAATATAAGAGGTGGCACCCGCGCGCGGCAGGTCACCGCGGATCACCCGTGCCCGCGCCCCGAACAGCAAGGTGCCGAGACCCAGGCCACGTGCCTTGCCCGCTGCCACGCCGTCGAGAAAGGCAGCGCCGTCCACCGCCTCCCCTTCGATGATCGAGGCGAGCAGGCCCTGCGACGTCAGCCGGTCGAAGATCTCGCCCGACATGCTGGTGAAGAAGTCGACGATCCGCCCGCCCTCGAGCCGCGCCCATTTGGTGTGGGTGCCCGGCAGCGCGACCAGCCCGTCGACCCCGGCGAGCGCCGAGAGGCCGAGCAGCTCGATCTCCTCGCCGCGCAGGATGTCCGGTCCGCCGTCAAAGCCGCGGCGGCAGGCGATACCGGGCACGATCCGCACCCGTGCCGCGCCGATCTCAGCCGGCACCGCCGCCTCCGCCATCTCGGCCAGGCCGGCCGGCGCCTCGGCATAGGGCACCTCGATCCACCCGATGTTCGATCCGATCATCCCCGAGGCGTAGATCGGCCCATGATCGGGCCAGCGGGCGACCAGCGCGTCGACCTGCGCCGCCATGCCCGCACGGTCGAGCGCCGCGACGCCGGCGGGCGCGGCATATTCGTCGATCGCCGAGCCATCGGCAGCGATCCGGTAGGCACGGAAATTCGAGCTTCCCCAGTTGACCCCGACGATCTCGGTGCCCTCATCGCCGCGTGACACCCGCGCCTCCGTCGATCGGATGGACGGCGCCGGTGATCCACGAAGCGCGGTCGGATGCCAGGAACAGCGCGAGATCGGCCACCTCCGCGGCGGTGCCCAGCCGGGCGAGCGGATGGCGCAGCGCATTTTCCGCCCGCGCCCGCTCGGGATCGGGCTGGAGATCGAACGATGCGCGCAGCAGCGGCGTGTCGATCGACGCCGGCGCGATCGCGTTCACCCGGATATTGTCCGCGGCGAACTCGAGCGCGGCGGTCCTGGTCAGGCTGTTGAGCGCGGCCTTGGACGCGGCATAGGCCGAGAGCGTCGGCGTGGCGAAATCGGCGTTGATCGAGGAGAGCAGCACGATCGCGCCTCCGCCCGCCGCGCGCATCGGCGGCACGCACAGCTGGAGCAGCCGCACCGCGCCGATCACGTTGACGTCGTAGATGTCGGCGAACGCCGCGGGATCGGTATCGAGCGTGCCGCCGGGGACCGAGGTCGCCGCGGCATGGACGAGGATGTCGGGCGCGCCGAACGCCGCGACCATCTGCACGAATGCTTCGGCCAGCGCCGCCCCGGACCGGAGATCGGCGACCAGGTTCAGGTCGCTTTCGGGCGACGGCTGCATATCCAGCCCGGCCACCCTGGCCCCCTCGGCACGGAACCGGGCAGCGATCGCCGCACCGATCCCGCTCGCCGCGCCCGTCACGAGCGCGACGCGTCCCTCAAACTCGCCGTCCAACCGACTTCTCCCAACCCACGCCGCGCACTCTCAGATTGTATCGACAATCAGGATATGCCGCCGAAGCGGCCAATTCCCATATCGTCACCCCGGCCTTGTGCCGGGGTCCACTCAGCCTCACCCGGTGACATTCAACCTCTTGTCCAAGACTCCTCTGCCGGTGGCCCCCGGCACGAGGCCGGGGTGACGGAGGAAGAAGAACACGGCTTCAAGTCGAATGTCGACGCCTAGAACTTGGCGCTGACGCTCGCCTTGAACATCCGCCCGAAGAACAGGTTGGTCCGCAGGGCTTCGGTGCTGCCGTCATAGGTACGCTGTTTCTCGTTGAGGATGTTATTCACCTCCAGGCCGAGCGAAAGGTTCGGCGTGAAGTCGTAGCGGAACGTCGCCGACAGATCGGTATAGGCGTCGTTGTAGATGCCGGTATTGGCGGCGGAGAGGCTGACCAGATAGTCGTCGCGCCAGTTGTACGCGACGCGCAGGCTCACCGGGCCCTTCTCGTAATAGCCGATCAGATTGGCGTTGTTCTTCGACAGCCCCGGGAAGGGCAGCACGCGCCCGACCCCATCGCGCATCGGCGTGGTCGAATCGATGTACGAATAGGTGGCGACGATGCCGAGGCCGTCGAACGGCCCGGGCAGGAAGTAGAAGGGCAGCTGGACCAGCGCCTCGACTCCCTTCACCTTCGCGCCGTCGCCGTTGACGCGGCGGTTGATCAGGTAATTGACCCCCGCATAGGTCTCGGCGCTCTGCTGCGAGAGGATGAAGGTCGAGACGTCCTTGTAGAAGGCACCGACCGAGACGAGCGCCTGCTTGCCGAAATAATATTCGAGCGAGGCGTCGACCTGGTTCGCCTTGTACGGATTGAGGTTCGGCGCGCCGCCATTGCCGGTGCCGGGCGTCACCTGCACACCGCCGACGAACACCGCGGTGTTGAACAGAGTGAGGCCGTTGTTGAGGTCGGCGGTGTTCGGGAACGCGACCACCTTCGCCGCGCCCAGGCGGAGCAGCATCCCGCCGCTGAGATCGAGCTTCATCGTCGCCGAGGGCAGCCACTCATCGTCCTTGCGCTTGAACACGGTCGGCGTCGCGGCACCCGAGCTGCTGATCAGATTGCCGATCGAGTCCATGTCGCGGTGCAGGTAGCGCACGCCGATATTGCCGCTCAGGTCCATGCCGCCCAGCGCGGTGCCGAAATCGAGCTTGCCGTAACCCTCGTAGAACTTCTCCTTGATCTCATAGGTGCCCGCGAGCGCATTGGTGGTGCCGGTCGGATTGAGGCAGGCGGCCGCCTGCGACACCGCCGGGAACGCCGCGAACACGCTGCAGCCCGGCGAAACCGCCTCGCTCGAGGTCAGGAACGCGCGCGGCAGGCCCTGGAAATCGCCCTTAGCGAAATCGGGATTGGAATGGAGCGTGAGGAAATCGGCGAGCTGGGTCGCCGGAATGCCGCCGGCCGGGCGGATGTCCGCCAGCGCCGGGTTCGTCTGCGTATCGAGATTCTGGTAGCGGATGCCGAAACCCAGCTTGTTCAGGAAGCCGGAGCCGAGATCGATATCCCAGTCGTTGCGCGCGGCGGTCGCCTTGGTCTCGGCACGGTAGAGATTCTGGAAAAAGATCGTGAAGCGCAGCTGCGCCGGATCGGTCAGGTCGATCCCGCTGATGCTGTACGATCCGAAATCACCCTGCGAGAGATCGAAATTCACCGTCGGCATGATCGTCGCGATCGGCTGGAGGCGGAAATAGATCTGGCGATAGCTGGACGAGGAGCGGTTGTACGAAACCTCGGCGCTGGTCGTCACGCCCGGGGCCACGTCGAACTTGCCGCGCAGCGCCGAGGACCATGTGTCCGCCTTGGTGTCGGCGAACTCGGTATTGGTCAGCACCGGCGTCGCCGCGGTGCCCGAGAGCAGCACGTTGTTCGACGAATATTGGGGGTTGCTGAGGCCGGTGAGCGGATTGAACGACAGCCAGTAGCGGTCGCGGTCCGAGGTGAGCTTCGAATAGAAGCTGTCGAGCGTGATCTCGACGCCGGGCGACGGTTTCCACTGGATCACGCCGTCGAGGCCGAGCTTGGTGCGGCGCTCGTCGATCTCCTCAGGGCGGACGTCCGAATTGCCGAAATGCGCCGCGCCGGCGCTATCGGTGAAGCGCGTATAGCCGGCAAAGGTGTCGAGGCCCTGCTGCGACAGGCGCCGGCGCCCCCAGGAGGCCGAGAGCAGCACGCCCAGCGTGTCGTCGGCGAACTTGTGCGAGACCAGGCCGAACAGCTCGTAGCTCGGCTTCTCGCTGAGATCGTCATAGGTGAGGCCGGCCTTGGCCGCGATCTGGTTGGCGCCGTCGAGCGGCTTGCGCGTCTCGATGTCGACGATGCCGCCCAGCGCGCCTGCGACCTGATCGGCGCCGGCGAGCTTGGTCACCTCGAGCCGCGAGATCAGCTCGGAAGGCACGAGCGCGAGGATGCCGTAGGTCGAGCTGCCGAGCTGATCGAGGCCGGTGCCGCCGCGGCCGGTCGCGTCGACGATCTCCCGGCCGTTGAACAGATAGACGTTCTGGCGAAGGCCGCGCACCGAGACGTTGGTCCCTTCGGCGATGCCGCGATCGACCTGGATGCCCGAGACGCGCGCGAGCGATTCGGCGACGTTGCGGTCGGGCAGCTTGCCGATGTCGTCGGCGACGATCGCGTCGACGAACTGGGTCGATTCGCGCTTGATGTCGCGCGCGGCGCCGAGGCTCTGGCGGATGCCGGTGACGACGATGCCCGGATCCTCCTCGGTCGCCTGGGAAGCGGCGGGCTGGCCATTCGAATCGGCCGGCGGCGCGCTGGCCGTCTGAGCCGATACGGGCCCTGCCACGACGCATGCCGACGCTAAAATGGTGGAAACCAGCAGCCCCTGAACGGCGCGATTCTTCATGCCTCTCCCCTTCATCCTCTCTCACGACGCGGTGCCACGCTTATGCTTTTGGGCATCCGCAATACGTCTCTATTAAAGCAACATATTGCAGCCTGCAATACCCGGCTTATACCGACCCACTCTCGTTGCATCAGTGCAACACTGCGGTTGACATCGGGCCGCAGCCGCGCAAAGATTACATATATAGCAACATACAGGGGAGGAAAATGGTCGAGCTGCAGGGTGTACTTCCGATTCTGCCGACGATCTTCACCGCCAGCGGCGCGGTGGACGAAGCCGGCATGCGCCGCGTGCTCGACTATATCGTTGCGACCGGCGCCCAGGGCGTGGTCTTCCCCGGCCTTGCCAGCGAGTACGACACGCTCACCACCGACGAGCGGCTGCACCTGACCGCGCGCATCGGCGAATGGCTCGGCGGGCGGATTCCCTTCGTCGTCGGCGCGAGCACCGGCGACACGCAGGAGGCGATCGCCTTTGCCGAGGCCGGCGCCCGGGCGGGCGCGGCGGCGGCGATGATCCTCACCCCCAGGACCTTCGCGGGCGATCTCGATGCGATGGCCGGCTTCTTCCGCGCCGCGCACGAAGGATCGGGCATCGCGATCATGCTCCAGAACGCCCCCGCGCCGATGGGCATCGGCCTGCCGCTCGAGCAGGTCGCCCAGCTGGCGCGGCGCGTCGCCGGCATCAAGTTCGTCAAGGAGGAGGCGCCCCCCTCGGGTCAACGCATCACGCGCCTCACCGAACTGGCCGGCGACGCGCTCGACGCGGTATTCGGGGGCGCGGGTGGGCGCCATGTGATCGACGAGCTGGTGCGCGGCGCGCGCGGGACGATGCCGGCCTGCGAGATCACCGAGCTCCATGTCCGCATGCTCGACGCCTTCGCCGCGGGCGAGCGCGAGACGGCGCGCGACCTGTTCGAACGCACGCTGCCCTTGCTCAACATGCAGGCGATCTTCCGCTGGCGGCTCACCAAGGCGGTGCTGCAGCGGCGCGGGCTGATCGACGATGCTCATGTCCGCGCAGCCGGTCCGGAGCTCGACCGCTATGATCGCGCCGAGCTGGACGCGCTGCTCGCCCGGCTGGCAGACCTGCTGCCGCTCGAAGCCCCCACGGGAGCAACCGCCTGACCATGCGCATCGCCGCGATCGACACGTTCATCGTCACCCTTCCCCGCGACACGCCCTATCTCGGGCCGCTCGGACCGGGCGAAAGCGTCAATGCGCGCGGCTATGTAGTGCGCACGGGCAACGGGACGATCTATCCGACCGTCGACCGCTCGATCGTCGTGCGCGTCACCGCCGAGGACGGGACGCTCGGCTGGGGCGAGACCTACGGCATCTGCGCGCCGCGCGCGACCTGTGAGATCATCAACGACCTGCTCGCACCGGTGCTGATCGGCGCGGAGATCGGCGATATCGGCGCGACCTGGGACCTGCTCTACGGCCTGATGCGCGTGCGCGGCTGCTGGGGCGGCTTCCATGTCGACGCGATCACGGCGATCGACATCGCGCTGTGGGACCTCAAGGGAAAGGCGGAGGGGCGCCCGGTCCGCGACCTGATCGGCCCGACCGCGCATGCGACGATACCGAGCTATCTCTCCGGCCTGCCCGCCGCCACGCTCGCGGAGCGCGTCGCGCTCGCCCGCGAATGGCAGGCGCGCGGGATCGACGCGTTCAAGTTCGCAGCGGTGGTCAGCCACGAAGGCATCGTCGAGGAAATGGCGGCACTCCGCTCGGCGCTGGGCGATACGGCCGAGATCCTGGTCGATCTCCACTGGAAGTTCGGCGTCGAGGAAGCCCGCACGCTGATTGGACGTCTCGCCCCCTATCGCCCGGGTTTCGCCGAGGCACCGGTCAAGCCCGAGGACATTGCCGGGCTCGCCCGTCTCGCCGCCGACAGCCCGGTGCCGATCGCCGCGGGCGAGGAATGGTACACCGAATATGAGGCCGCCAACCGGCTCGCCGCCGGCCCCCTCGCCTATATCCAGCCCGAGATGGGCCATACCGGCATCACCCAGTTCCTCCGCATCGCCCGGCTCGCCGCCGCCAAGCGGGTCGCGGTGGCGCCGCATGCAACCATCGGCACCGGTATCTTCCTGGCCGCTAGCCTGCATGCCTCGGCGACGATCCCGGGCCTGTGGAAGCACGAGTGGCAGCATTCGGTGTTCGAGCGGAACCTTGCCCTGCTAGACACCGACATGGCGCATGGCGAAGCGGGCTATGTCCTTCCCACCGGACCGGGTCTGGGCGTCGCGCCCAATGCCCGGTTCTGGGACCATGCCGAGCAGGTCGCATGAGGGACGTGGCGCCCGGCTTGGTGCGAGCGGCATCGTGGTGCATGGAAAGCGACCATGCGCGCTAAACTCAACGCCCAGCCCAATCAGAGCCTGATCGACGGCATCACCACGCTCCAGGCACTCGCGACCTCGCCCGAGCCGGTCGGCTGCCGCGAGCTGGCGCGACGGCTCAACGCCGATCCGACCAAGATCAACCGTCTGCTCAAGACGCTCGCCTATCTCGGCATCGCGCGGCAGACCGCCAACCGCAAATATACCGCCGGCCCCGGCATGCACGTGCTCGCCGCGCAGAGCCTGTTCGCATCGGGCCTGATCCGGCGCGCGCTGCCCGTTCTCGAGAATCTGCGCCGCTTCGGCCACACGGTCGCGCTCGGCGTGCTGTGGGGCGACAGCGTGAGCTATCTGTTCCACGCCCCGCCGGGGATCGAGGCCTCGCGCGGCCTGGGCCGCATCGGCCTGTTGCCGGCGACGACCAGCGGCATCGGCATGGTCCTGCTCTCCGAGCTCGACGACGACGAGGTGCGCGAGCTCTACAAGGATCATCAGGACATCCCGATGTTCCCGGAGGGGGTCGACCAGCTGCTCGTCAAGCTCGCCGAGGTGCGGCGCCTGGGCTATGCCCGCGTCCATGTCGCGGACGAGCGCGACCACCATGTCGTCGCGGTCTCGACCGGCGATCCCGCCCATGCCGGCATCGCGCTGTCGGGCTGGATCCCCGAGGCGAGCACCGAGGAACTCGTCGCCGCGCTGCGTGAGGCCGCTCCCGAGATCGGCGGCTGAGCGTGGCGAACGCCGCGACGCAGCCGGCCGGCCCGGCCGATAAGGTCGCGGCGCCCGGCGATGCGCCGAGCACCTTCAGCCGGATGCGCTGGGCGATCCTGGCTTTGCTCTTCGCCTCGACGGTGCTCAACTATGTCGACCGGCAGACGCTCTCGATCCTCGCGCCGATGGTCCAGCGCGACCTTAACATCTCCGACATCGGCTATGCGCACATCGTCCAGTTCTTCCTGATCGCCTATACGCTCGCCTATCTCGGCGCGGGCTGGGTGACCGACCGGCTCGGCACGCGGCTGTCGCTCGCCCTGTTCGTCGGCTGGTGGTCGCTCGCCAACATGGCGACCGGGCTGGTGCGCAGCGCCGCGGAGCTGGGCGGCGCGCGCGCGATGCTCGGGCTCGGCGAGGCCGGCAATTATACCGCCGGGCCCAAGGCGGTCTCCGAGCATTTCCCACCTCGCGAGCGCGGCTTCGCCTTCGGCACCTATACCGCGGGCGCGATGGTCGGCGCGACGATCTCGCCGCCGCTGATCGGCTGGCTGGCGCTGACCCATGGCTGGCGCGCCGCCTTCGTCGCGACCGGCGCGCTGGGCTTTGTCTGGCTGGTCGCCTGGCTCGCCATCTATCCGCGCGACAAGGCCCGGACGGCGGAAGCGCGCGAGCCGACGCCCTGGGGCGCGATCCTGCGCGAGCGGCCGCTCTGGGGCTTCGCGCTCTCGCGGCTGATCGCGGATCCGGTCTGGTATTTCTACCTTTTCTGGTTTCCCAAATATCTCGCCGACGAGCGCGGCATGAGCCTGGCCGGCGTCGCCGCCACTGCCTGGATCGTCTATCTCGCCGCGGATGTCGGGAGCGTCGGCGGCGGCGCCTTTTCGGGCTGGCTGATCCGCCGCGGTATGACGCCGGCGCGCAGCCGCCTCGCCACGCTGGCGATCGCCGCTTTGCTCGCGCCGGCCGGCATGCTGATCTCGACCGGGCCGGCGATCCCGCTGACGCTCGCCATCGCCGCGCTGGTCGCGTTCGCGCACCTGCTGTTCCAGATCAACCTGGGGACGCTGGTGGTCGATCTGTATCCGACCCGCGTGGTCGCCACCGTGTTCGGCTTCGTCGCGGCGGGCAGCGGCCTGGGCGGCATCTTCTCGACCCAGCTCGTCGGCCAGCTCGTCCAGTCGGGCAATTATCCGATGATCTTCCTGTTGATGGGGATGTTGCACCCGATCGCGGTGCTGGTCGCCTGGGCCACGCTGCGCAGCCAGCCGCACTCCCGGCTGCGGCCGGAATAAGCGCCTTCAGCCGAGCCCGTTCCGCACCATCCATTTGCGCGCGAGACCGGGCCAGTCCGACATCGGCCAGGCGGGATTGCCGCGAAAGCCCAGCCCGTGTGCGCCCTCTTCGAACAGGTGCAGGTCGATCGCCCCGCCACAGGCGCGGACCGAGGCGAACAGCGCCAGCGAATGCTCCACCGGCACCACCCGGTCGTGCACCGCATGGGCGAGGAAGATCGGCGGGGTGATCCCGGGCAGCGCGCCGTCGAGCGACCATTCGGCGATCGCCGCCGGCGAAGGGTCCGGCCCCAGCAACGCCAGCCGCGTGCCGGCATGGCCGTTCGGGCCCATCGACACCACCGGATAGAGCAGGATCGCCCCGTCGGGCCGGGTGAGCAGGCGATCGGCGTCGTCGATCGGCGCATAGGTGCGGTCATAGACCTTGACGCACAGCGTGCCGGCGAGATGCCCGCCCGCCGAGCCGCCCATTACCGTCACGCGCTTCGGATCGACCTTCCAGCGCCCCGCCCCGCCGCTGCGGATCAACCGCATCGCGCGTTGCGCATCCTGCAGCGCCACCGCCGCGCCCGCGCCCCAGCGATCGGCAGGCAGGCGATAGCGCAGCACGAACGCCGCGATGCCCAGCGAGGCGAACCAGCGCGCGCATTCATAGCCTTCACGATCGATGCCGACGCGCGAATAGCCGCCGCCCGGCGTGATCAGCACCGCCGCTCCGCCGGGATTGGCCGGCGCGAAATAGGAAAGGGTCGGCCGGGTCACGTGCACGCCGACCCGGTAGCGCAAGCCCCCCGTGTCCCATTGATCGTCCACCGTCTCGGTGACTTTTGGCATCGGGCCGCCCGGCATCTTCCCTTCGGGCCAGAGCGGCACAACCAGATCGGGCTCGTGCAGATCCGCGGAAAAGGCAGCGAAGGAAGAGGTGAACGGCGCGTCCTGCGCCTCGGCCGGACTTGCCGCGGCAACCAGCGGCAGCACCCCGGCTCCTGCCAGGAACCGCCGTCTCGATCCGCGCATATCGATTGTCATTCGCTCGCCCGTTTCGTTGCCGGGCGATCGTATCGCTAAGTAAGCAACGCCTCAAGCGCGACCTGTGCCTTTTTTCGGATATAGCCTGAGAATACCTGACGATATTGTTGCTTTTTATGATACATAAAGCTTGGGATGGTCCGTCATGGATTGGACTTCGCGCCCGATGAGCTTAGCTCGAAAGGCACCCGCAGCGTGGTACGAACATCCGCGGCATCGTCCGTGGCGCCGACCTCGACGATCCAATCGAGCGTCGTCCGCTGGGTGGCGCGATAGCTGATGCCGAAGAGCAGCCGGCCGATCTGGAGATCGCGCGTCTTGCTGGTGATCGGGTCGCCTATCGTCTCGATGCCATTGGCAATGCTGATCGGGCGGACACGGCTCCTGGTCGCGAACTGCCAGTTATGCGCATAGGCGAAGCTCATCGAAAGCCGCGGGTTGAGCGAGAGGCCGAGCCCGATCGTCGCGCTGGGCGACCCGCCCGGCTCGACCCGGTCGATCTGCGCGTCGCTGATGCGCGTGTCGACATTGCGGCCGAAATTATAGGTGTAGCCGAACACGCCGAACAGGGTCGCGGGATCGCTCGGCATCAAGAGGGTCAGGCTCGGATGGACTCCCCAGAAGCCCGATCCCGTCGCGGACCTTTTCGCGTTGCCCAGTGCGTCGCGGGGCAGGCTGAAGGGGTCGGATCCGGTCGGGGTGATCACCTGAAGCCCCGCGATCATATAGGGCCAGCCGCGGCGGGCGTCGGCGATCTGGTAGCGCGCCTGCAGCTCGATATCGCCGAGACCCGATCCATGCGCAGAGGTGTTGATCGTCCCTGCGCCGGACTGGGGCCCGTTCTGGACGAGCGGCACCAGCACGGCCGTGTCCTCGCGATAGACCCAGGGCAGGCGCGCCGCTATTTCGAGCCGGTTGGTGACTCCGAAACGCGCCACCGTGGCGGCGGTCAGGATATCCTGCCGGCTCTCGTTGATGTCGAACACGCCGACCAGTACCGACTTGGGGATCTCGATACCGCGAAAGACGAAGCGGTTGCGGTCCGCTCGAATATATTCGAGCGTCGGCTCGATCACGAAGCGACCGGGACGCGACAATATCCCGCCCTGATCGGCGAGCACCGCGACATGCGGCGTCACCTGGGGCGGCTTGATCCCGACTTCGGGCGCGTTCGACTGATTGCCGCTGCTCTGGGCCACATCGCCAAAGGGCAGGAACGGCGCGGGCATCGGCAGCCCTTCAGCGCGCATGCGCTCGAGCAGGGCATCCTCGAGGATATTGAGACGCTGTTTCTGCGCATCGAGCGCGCGTTGCTGCACCTCCATCGCACGGCGCTCGTCCTCGAGCTGGCGCCGCATCGTGAGCAGATCGGCGGTTTGCGGATCGGACGGCGACGGAGCGGTCTGCGCGGCCACCGTCGACGCCATCAGGCCGAACGCGGCCAGGCAAGGGGGCGTGCGCCACATCTCAATAGTCTCCCCGCGCCGCGGCGCCGGCGAGCAGGCTGTCGAGGCGGAGCATCATCGCGCCGGTCGGTATCGCCGAATGGCGGATATCGAGGTCGATCGTGACCATGGTGTCGATCACGCGATTGCTGCCGGTATTGGCGACCAGCGCGCCGGTGACCGCGCCGATCATGTGGCGCAACTCGACGCCCTCGCCCGCGAGGACCACCGTCGACTGGGTGTCCGACTGGGCGAGTTGCACCGATCCCCATTGCGTCTCGACCGGCGCGCCGTTGGGAATGACGGCGACCGGCTCCCTTCCGCTCCCCGCCGGGGCGGACGGCGCATCCTGGGTGATGCGGACGAGGGACGGTCCGTTGGGGCCCGGGACCAGGAGCATCGTCGCGGTCGCTTGCCCCTGTGCCCCGCCGCCGGTGTAGACGGCCAGATGCGCGACATCGTCCATGGTCAGCACGGTGCTGAGCACGAGACGGCCGTCGATGCGCGTATCGACCGTGATGCCGAGGCCGATGTCCATGCCGTTGGGCAGCAGGACTCCGCCCCGGACATCGTCGAGCGCGCCGTCAGCGACGGTGCGCGCGCCCGCGAACGGCCCGATCTGGGCGGCGGCGGGTGCGAAGGAGAGGACCGCCATAGGGCCGAGCAGCAGAGTGAGAATGCGCATCGCCGCCCTCCCCGCTACATCTCGACGGGAAAAGGCTGGGCGCGGATCAGCGCGAGCGCCTGGATGCTGACCGGCTCCATCGCCATCGTCGCGCGGCTCCGCGCGACCAGCGCCCATTCCGACTCCCGGCCGAAGCTGCGCTTGCCGTCCTCGATCGAATCGACCAGCGCGAACAAGATGCCGTTCCACATCGACGCGAAGCTTTTGGTGTCGATAAGCCGGATGCCAAGCGATGGGTCGCCGACCAGCACCTTTCCGCCCTCGACGCCCTTGACGACGACGAAGTGCCGGTAGCCGCGCACGTCGATCAGCGCGATGCCGGGGACGCGGGTGCGCGCGACCTCGTCCAGGGTGACGACATAGCCTTCCGCCCGGACGCCGTGCGAATTCAGATAGCGCTTCATGTCGAGCAGCGAGAAGCCGAGCCGGCGGATCTGCGCGCGATCGCCATTCTGCCACATGCCCATGAACACCGACTGCTCGCTGGCATCGTTGCCGTAGTGAAAGCGCAGCAGGGTGGCGAGCGCGGCCGAGCCGCAGCTGAAGTCGTAGCGCTGGTGAACCACCGTCAGGAAGCGGCGCTCGGCCATGCTGTGCACCGGCACGGCGACGTCGCCCGCGGTCAGGGCGAGCGTGCGACCCGGCGTGTTGATGACGGCGGGGCCGCAGCCACCAAGCAGCAGCATCGCACCGGCTGCCGCCATCCTATGGCTGGATCGCGACATTGACCGTCATCGCGCTGTTGATCGCGACATTGTTGCCGGTGTTGATGTTGAACAGCGCCAGCCCGTTGAAATTGTCGAGCGCGCCATTGCCCAGGGTGATCGTGCCGGTCGTGAAATCGCCGTTGATCGTGTTGCCCTCGACGGTGCTGGTGCTCGTGACCGTCGTCGTCTGCCCGACCACCCGCACATCGGCCATGCCGCGGGTATCGGCCAGCAGGCTGTCGGCGACCGGCGCCGGGACCGGGGGCGCCGTCTGCGCACGCGTCGGAGCTGCGGCAAAGCCAAACAGGAAGGCGACGCCAAACGTCGCCGCAAGGAGGCGGGTCACGGCTGGTCTCCCTTGTCTCCGACGCCAAAAAGGGTGCCGGCCGCCCCCGGGGAAAGAGAGGCGGCCGGCCGGCAAGTTATGGCGTCAGGGTCAGGGTGCCGACCGATGCGCTCACATTCACGCTCGCATTCTGCGACGCGTAGAACCCGGTGTTGACGTTCATCGCGTTCAGACCGGCGAAGTTGGAGAAGGCGCCGTTGTCGAACGCGGCATCCCAGCTCATCACCTGCGACGCCGCGCCCGCGCCGCCCGTGCCGCCCGTGCCGCCGACGCCGCCTGCGCCACCCGCACCGGTCGTGCCGCCGGTACCTCCGGCGCCGCCTGCGCCGCCGTCGCCGCTCGCGCCACCGTCGCCGCTAGCACCGCCGTCACCGCTGGCGCCGCCGTCACCACTGGCACCACCGTCACCGCTGGTGCCGCCGTTGCCCAGGCCGCCGGCACCGCCGGTCGAGGCGCCGCCGACCGTGGCGCCGCCATTGCCGGTCCAGCCGCCATTGCCCGTTGAGCCACCGCTGCCGCTCGAACCGCCAGAGCCACCCGAACCACCGGCAGCGCCGGAGCCTCCATTGGCACCGGAGCCACCACTGGCGCCGGAACCGCCGGAGCCGCCCGGCCCCCAGTTATAGAGATAGACCTCGCCGCCCGTCACCGTCGCGGCGAGATTGGTCGGCGTGGTCATCGTCGTATAGGTGTAGCTGGCGGTACCGCCGTTGTTCGCCGAACCGACCCCGCTCGAATCGCTGGCATTCGAGCTGTCGGTCCATGTCGAACTATCGGTCCATGTCGAATTGTCGGTGTTGGTCGTGGTGGTTGTGCTGGTGTTGGTGGTCGTGTTGGTCGCGGTCACCGTCGAACCATTGTCCGTGTTGTCCGTGTTTATGTCCTGGGCGAAAGCCGGTGTTGCCGTCAGCGCGAGAGCGCCGAACGCAACGCCTAGATACAGCACGCGCTTCATGACATCTCCTCCATGCGAATTGGGCGGGCGCCGATACCGCTTGTGCCCCCGTACGGGCCTTTCTGGTCGCGCGGCGAAATCGTGACGGCGGTTATATAACGCGCATCGACATCGCACGATTAGCCCCACACGGGATCGTGCCTCCTCCCCAAACAAGGAAAATCGCTACTCTCAAACGGGGTGGATGTGCGCCGATCAGCAGATCTGGACGATACCGGTGAGAATGGCCCGAACCAGTTCGGCCTGACGATGCGTGCCGGTCTTGGCGAAGATCTGTTTCAGATAGGCGCGCGCGGTCTGTGTCTGAATGTGCATCCGGTTGGCGGCATCCTCGACGGTGGCGCCCCCGACGAGATGCACCGCGAGCACGGACTCGGTCGCAGTCAGACCGTGCGCGCGACAAAGCGCGCTGACCATCGCCCGCGTGTCCCGGTCGGGATCGAGCAGATAAAGCGCGGTGGCCGGCTTGCTCCACAGGTCGCTCCCGGAATCCAGCGCAGCCACGACCGCGATCAGCGGCTGCGTCCGCATGCGATGCAGAAGCAGTACGTGGAAGCCGTCACCGGTTACCGGGTCGTGCCGGATCGCGGTCTGGAGACGGATCGTATCCTCGAAATCGGTAGCTGCGATCGCGTGGCCTGCCCGCCGGATACCATCTCCCGCGTCCAACAGCCTCTGTGCGCACGCATTGACGAACCAGGGCGAAACATCGGCGTCGAGCAGGATAATTCCGAAATCGAACCGGTCGATGGCCCGCGCCAGCCCGTCGCGCAGGGAATGCTCATATTCGGCACGCCAGATCAGGCCGAGAATGGGCTCGACCCAGTCCTTGAGGTCCGGGAAGACCCGCTCGCCCCACCCATATCGGGCGTGATCGACCCGGCACGCCGTCAGCCCGATCGTTTCCCGAGGCGTCGGGCGATACAGATAGGTGATCCGCGCATGTCCGTCGTCGTCGCGCGAGTCCGACGACGGCCACCCCATCATCCCCCACCCGTCGGTTCCGTTCGAATCGCCCGGCCTCGTCAGATCGCGGTCGATCGATTCCGCCATCGCCGAGGCAAGGCCGTTGGGCATGTTGAGGGACGTGAGGATTCTTGGCGGATCCCCTTCCGGTCCATGCAGCGTCAGCATGCCCATGGACGTGTCCAATTGATTGGTGACCAAATTCAACAGAGCGTCCGCCTGCGAACAGCTCTGATGCGTGGTCAAAATCTGATCCACGATACTCCCCTTCACCGGCCTACATCGCAGCGGAGCAGCGGACGCTAGGCGCGACAGGGCCTGAAATGCAGGGTTAATTCGGCTAGTTTCTGACTTTTGCGGCTTAGCCTATCGGGCCAGCATTTCTGGCCGGACCCTGCTTTGAAAGCCTGGCCGGCCGAACCGTCACCGCCAGCCGGCAGCCCGCGCCTTCGCTTCTGCCCCTGCGTCGAGCGGATCGCCTGCCATCATCTGCTGCGCCGCCGCCATCAGCTCGGGGTCGGTCGAGCCGGCCTGCATATAGTCCGTCCTTGCACTCGCCGCGCCCGCGCGGGTTTGGCGGAGCAGCCAGCCCCGGTCGTCGCGACAGGCGATGCCGTCGGTGGCGGGCGCGGTGAACACGCGGCAATATTGGCCTGTATTGTCGCGGAAGCTGATCGGAACCCGCACCGCGCCCGGCGCTGCGGCGAGCTGGCGGTCGAGCGCCTTGGCGAGCGCGCCGTCGGCATAGAGCTGGCCGCCCCGGCTGCGCACGACGCCGCTATCCTGCCAGCCATGACCGATCGCGAGACCAAGGACGAGCGAGGCAGCGAGCGCGCCGCTCCAGCGCGACCAGGCGGGCAAAGCGCGCCTGGGCCGGCGCTGCGGCAAATCGACGACGTTGGACGAAAGCATCGCGGCGAGGCGGTCGGGAACCGGTTCCCCGGCGACAGGCGCGAAATGGGCATCGAGGCGAGCGCGCAAGGCGCGGTGCTGCTCGACCTGTGCCGCGAGCGCCGGGTCCTCCGCAATTGCGCGCTCGACGCGCCTGGCCTCGATCGGGCCGAGCTCGCCATCGGCATAGGCCATCAGCATTTCGGGTTCGATGCTCATGCCGCTTCTCCCAGGCTGGCCATCAGCGCCTGGCGGCCGCGCACGAGCCGCGAGGTGAGCGTTCCCATCGGGATGTCGAGGATCTCGGCGGCTTCCTTATAGGCCAGTCCCTCGACCAGCACGAGCGCCACCGCCTCGCGCTGCTCGTCGGGAAGAGCGTGCATCGCCGCGTCGACCTCGCCAAGCGCGACGCGCGCCTCGGCACCGCCATCGGCCCCGACCGCCAGCCCGGCTTCCGCATCGACGAAGGTGTGGGAAGCACGAGCCCGACTGCGAGCCGTGTCGATCCAGCTGTTGCGCATGATCCGGTACATCCAACTGTCCATCCTGGTGCCGGGCTGCCACGATGTCCGCGCCAGCAGCGCCTTCTCGAGCGCGACCTGGCAGAGATCGTCGGCATCGGCGGCATCGCGGGCGAGCGCCCGCGCGAACCGCCGCAAGCGGGGGAGCAGCGCGAGCAGATCGTCTTCGAATGCGGCCAAGCCCAAATTCCTTCGCTGCGGATGAAACGGATGGCGCGCACCGTTTCATCCACACAAGCGCAATTTTGTGCGAGAAAGGACTCCGATGCGTAGGTTGCTGCTTCTGTCCGGCCTGATCGCTGTCGCCTCGGTGCAGCCCGTACAGGCGCAGCTGGTGCCGCAACTGCCCGCGCTGCCGCTCCCGATACCCGAGACGATCGACCGTGTCGGCGGCCAGGTGGAGGACGTGACCAGCAGCGCCGCGCGGCGGCTGGAAGCGGTGCGGCGCACCGTGGCGGCGCAACTGGTGCGAGACCATCCCGATCGCATCGCGCTCGATCCGGACGGCTTTCCGGCGCGTGCGGGCGAAGTGGTGGTGACCGATCCGAGCGACGCCCTGATCGCCGCGGCGACCGCGAAGGGCTATCGCGTGATCGAGCGCGAGACCGTGCTGGACGTCGGCTTCGTCCGGCTCGGCGGGCCGCAGGACCGATCGCTCCGACAGATGATCCGCGAGATCCGCAAGCTTGGCGGGCGCGAGGTCACCGCCGATCAGCTGCATGCGTCGAGCGGCGCGGTGGCGGACATGGCGGCGCCGGTCGACGCAGGCAATGGGCCGCTGGTGGGCGTGATCGACGGCGGGGTCGCGGGGGCGGCCTTGTCGTCAGGCTTTGCCGCCGGCGCGCCGCGGGCCAATGATCACGGCACCGCGGTCGCCTCGCTGATCGCGGGCGCGGGCAATGTACGCGGCGGGCTGCCGGGAGCGCGGATCGCCTCGGCCGACGTCTATGGCAGCGACCCGGCCGGCGGAAACGCCACCGCGATCGCCAAGGCGATCGGCTGGATGGTGCAGAACCGGGTTAGCGTCGTGACGATCAGCCTGGTCGGGCCGGCCAACCCGCTGCTCGCGCGCATCGTCGCCGCGGCGCAGGCGCGAGGCGTTGCGATCGTGGCCGCGGTGGGCAACAACGGCCCGGCGGCACCGCCCGCCTATCCGGCTTCCTATCCGGGCGTGATCGCCGTCACCGGCATCGACGGGCGCGGGCGCGCCTTGATCGAGGCAGGGCGGGCGTCGCATCTCGACTATGCCGCGCCGGGAGCGGACATGCTGGCGATGGGCGCCGGAGGACGCCCGATGCGCGTGCGCGGAACCTCGTTCGCGGCCCCTTTCGTCGCCGCGACGATCGCGCGCTTCTATCCGGCGCTGGATCCCGGGGCACGCCCTACCGCGATGGCGCGCGTGGACGCGGAGGCACGCGACCTGGGCCCGCGCGGATGGGACAGGAATTATGGCCGCGGCGTGCTTTGCGAGCGCTGCCGGACGCCCGCCCCATGACACGATAATTTGCCCGGCCGGGATTAAACCCGATCCGGCCGTCGTTCTCCTGATGCCAGACAATTTTTGGAGAACGGACATGATCAAGTTTCTTGGCACCACTGCCTTGCTCGCCCTCACTCTCGCAGCGTCGCCGGCTTCCGCCCAGTTGCTCGGTGGCGGCGGCGGTCTCGGCGGGAATATGGGCGGCACTCTCGGTGGGCTGACCGGCGCGGGTGCGGGTTCGCTCGGCGGATCGCTCGACAGTTCGATGCGCCGACTGCCTTCCACCAGCGACGCCGACGGCACCGTGCGCGGCTCGACCCGCACCGAGAAGAATGTCGACGCGCGCAAGGGCCGCGCAAAGGCGTCGAACCAGAGCTCGCTCGATTCCACGGTTTCCGACAGCACGCGGATCGGCGATCGCACGATCGGCGGCAGCGGCTCCGCCTCGGGCAATGCCGGCGGTAGCGCCGAGGCTCAGCTGGTCGGGACCGATGCCGTGCGTGGCGCGGCAGGCAACGCCGTCGGCCGATCGCGCGACGCGGTTTCCAATCTTCGAGACCGTGGCGGCAATGCCGTGGGAGATACCCGCAATGCCGCAGGCGACGCCGTGGCTCGTGGCCGCGACGCAGTGCCGAGCGCGCCCGATGTTTCGGGGACCGCTTCCGGTGCGGCGAACGGCGCCGGGTCGCTGGGCTCCAACACGCTGGCGCTTGCCGGATCGGCGGCGGCCAGCGTCAGCGGTGCCGTCCCGGTCTCGCCCGGCATGGCGGTAACCGATGCCCGGGGCAAGCTGATCGGCACCGTGCAGTCGGTCCGATCAACCTCGCGCGGAGCCGTCCAGCAGGTGCTGGTCAAGATCGGCGACAAGACCGCGACGCTCCCGGCCACCAATTTCAGCGGCTCGGGCCAGGGCCTCGTCTCCGCGATGGGCAAAGGCGAGGTCAAGAAAGCCTCGAAGTAACGGGTGCGGGCGGCCCATTCGGACAGCAGGGTCGCCTGCCCTCGTCAGCGCGCCCGGTCATCACTGGCCGGGCGCGCCATGTCTTGTCGCGGCACCTTCGGCATTCGCGCGCCCGTCACGGGCAGTTGGCATAAGGCGGCGGACCGGAATTGACCGCGCGCTCCTGCAGCCTGAGGCGGTAATAGGCCAGGCGGTCGTTCGTCTTCACATAGCCGGGATCCGTCTGGCCCCACAGATAGTCCGATGCCGCCGTATAGGTCAGCGCCGCGTTGGGATCGCCCTGCACGGACTTCCACTGGCTGACCGACACCGGGGTGGTGAACAGCGACGGATCGATGACCATTTTTTCGGTGCACCAGATCCATAGCCGCCAGCATCGTGCCCGCCGAACACACAAGGTCGGCGCGACATGCCAGCCCCAGTTGACGAAGCAGAACGGATTGTTGCGCGTCGGCGTGTGCAGCGATCCCTGGATCCAGACCTTGCGCGGGGACAGGCCCATGCCGATCATCAGCCGGCACATCTCATGCGCGCGCGCCCAGCAGCCGTCGTCCGGATAGAGGAACGGGATGCAGGGCGCCGGCACGGTCAGCGGCGCGCAACTCGTCGCGCTCATCTGGTCGAAGACCTGCTGCGCGTGCTGGACCGAGATGCAGCCGCGAAACCACCAGTTCCACGGCCAGATCCACCAGCGCAGGAACCCGTACCAGTCTGGCGCCGGACGCGGCAGCTCGAGCGGGAAGTCGCGGAGCGGCCCGTCGTCCGGGCCCGGCTCAAAAAAACGCGCGTCGATGACCTCGTGTCGATCATCGATGGTCAGGATGAGAGGCCGCTTGCTACGGTCTGCCTCGCGCAGCATCTCGGAAAGCTGCTCGAACCGCTTATGGCTTTTGCCGAGCACGAACCGGGCGTGCGAAGAATCGATCTCGAACTCGATTCCCTCGTGCGCCTCTCGCGCCGCCCGCACGCGCCCGACATCGGGAACGCGCAACAGGCCTATCGCTTCGGTGTCGGGATCGACCTCGAGATAGACCGGCTGGCGCAACTTCTCGAGACCGGAGAGGATCTGCGCGTACGCCGCCGACTTTTCGTCCCCGGCAAGAAGGCGGACCCGCCTGCCCTCGTCGAGTATGACCTCAAGATCCCCGCGTGCGCCCGGCGCGAGATCCTGCCCGCGCGGCGACTGGACACGCACCGAACGGGACAGGATTGCCTGAGGCGTTGCCATGATCGAGCTCCTCTGCCGGACCGCCCGCACATCGAGAGGGCGAGCGTAGTCGCGTTCTAGTCAAGGCGCGGGCGGGCTTTCGTCACTCGGCAATTTTACCTGGACGCCCATGCCCGTTTCGAGATCGCGCGCCGGCTGCGTCGAACGGTGAAATGACGCTTGCCCAAATGCGCTCAAATAGTCTGCGCCGACGCCGGATAGTTTCGACCCGACTCACAATCCAGCTTGCGAACAGTAACAGATCAAGGACGCTCGCAACAGGAGCCTGCCTCGCGCGCGATCTCGGCACCCTCATTTGCCGAACGCGTCATTCGCGCCGGCAAAGAGCCTTTACTGGCGGCCGGCCCCGCCTCTCAGGCGTCCGCCCATTTCCGCAGCAGATTGTGATAGACGCCGGTCAGCTCGACCAGCTGCGCATGACCCTGCCCCAGCTCGCCCGCCAGCCGCTGGGTCGCCTGGTCGAGGTCGAACAATATCCGCCGCGCGCCGTCGTCGCGGACCATCGACTGGATCCAGAAGAAGCTCGCCACCCGGCGCCCCCGCGTCACCGGCGTCACCGAGTGCAGGCTGGAAGAGGGATAGAGCACGGCATGCCCCGCCGGCAGCTTGACCGATTGCGCGCCGAACAGCCCCTCGATCCGCAGTTCGCCGCCGTCATAGGCGCCCGGATCCTCGAGGAAGACCGTCATCGACAGGTCGGACCGAATGCGGAAGTCGCTGCCGCGCTGGATGCGCACCGCATTGTCGACATGCGCGCCGAACGCCTGGCCGCCGCCATAGCGGTTGAACAAGGGCGGAAACACCTTGAGCGGCAGCGCCGCCGCCACGAACAGCGCCGAACCGGCCAGCGCGTCGAGGATCATCGCCCCGGCCTGGGCATGCGCCGCGCTCCCTTCGGGCAATTGCTCGTTGTTCTTGGCCAGCGCCGATTGCGCGCCCGAGGTGACGTTGCCGTCCACCCATTCGGCGCCGTCGATGATCCCGCGCAGCCGCGCGACCTGGTCGGCGGAAAGCAGGTCGGGGATCGCGATCAGCATGGCTCCCCCTTTATCGCATCGCCCAGCTCGGGCCAGGGCGATGCCGCCAGGAAGGTCCGCGCCTTGCCGATAAAGGCGGGCGTCGCCGTCTCGGCGCAGCGCGCGAGCCACGTCCTCGCCTCGTCCAGGCGGCCCTCGCCGGCCAGCATCCGCGCATGGTTGAACGCGCCGCGGAAGTCGCCGCCCTCGGCCGCCTTGGCATAGCAGATCGCCGCCCTGGCCATGTCCTTCGGCACCACCCAGCCATCCTCGTGGAAGCTGCCGATATAGTTGGTGGCCTTGGCATTGCCCATCGCCGCCGCCTTCTCGAACCAGGCGAGCGCCGCCGGCTTGTCCTCGGCCAGGCCGTCGCCCAGCGCCAGCGCGGTCGCGTAATTGTACATGCCCCATTCGAGCCCGCGCTCGGCGGCGATGCGGAAGCACTCGGCCGCGCGCGCCTTGTCGATGGCGGTGCCCCAGCCGAGATCATAGCAGCGCCCGACCATGTTGAGCGCCATCAGATGGCCCTGCGCCGCAGCCTTGTTAAACCAGGCGAAGCCCGCGCGCGCGTCGCCCGCGTCGAGCAGCATCTGGCCATGGACCGCCTGCGCCTCGGCCACGCCCGCCTCCGCGCCCTCGCGAATCAGCGCCGCCCGCGCGTCCGGCGAACCGGACAAGCGGGCGGCGATTTCGTCGGCCGAAAGCGAGTCTATCGACTGGTTCAGAACTTCACTCCGACAGTCGCGAAGGCCGAGCGGCCCGGCGCGATCGAGGCATAGTGCGAAGAATAGACCTGGGTGAAATAGGTCTCGTTGGTCAGATTGTTCACGTTGACGCTCAGGTCGATATTGTCGGTGACCTTGTAGCTCATCCGCGCATCGAAGCGCCAATAGCCCGGGATGGTGCGCGAGAGCACCTTGGTCGCCGGATTGACCGTGACCAAGCCGGCTGCGTTCTGCGTCGCGCTGCGATTGTCGGCATAGCCGCCGAACTGGCGCCCCGAATAGAAGGCACCGCCGCCGAAGCTCAGCCGCTCGATCGGCTTGACGTCGGCCCATAGGGTGAAGCTGTCCTTGGCGGTCTGGGTCGCCTGGCGGCCGGTGGTGACCGCCGGGACGAGCACCGTCTTGGCCGCCTGGACCGTCGTGCCGCCGACGACCACCGCCGGCGCGGTCAGCGCGGTGAAGCCGCCATCGGTGATCTTCGGGTCGAGATGGGTGTAGCCGCCGAACACCGTCAGCCACTTGGTGACGTTGCCGTTGAAGGTCGCCTCGATGCCGCGGATGCGGCGGCTGCCGATGAACTCGATATTGCCGTCCGGGCCGGTGGCGCGGGCGTTGTCGGTATCGGTCTGGAACGCGGCCACGCTCAGCGCGAGCTGCTCGTCGAACAGGTTCGCCTTGGCGCCGACCTCATACGACCTGGTCTTCTCGACCTTGAGGCTGTCGAGCAGCGCCAGCGCCGCCGCGGTGTTGGTGGTGCCGAGCGCGTTGGGCTCCTGACCCTCGCCGAGCAGGCTGTTCGGCGGCGTCGCCGCGGTCGCATAGCTGGCATAGAGGCTGGTGTTCGCGGTCGGCTTAAACACCAGGCCCGCCTGCCAGTTGATCAGATCGTCGGTGCGCTCGAGGCTGAAGCTGGTCGTCGCCGGCGCGACGATCGGCGGCGTCACCTTCGACTTGAAGTGATCGTAGCGCAGCCCGAGGTTCAGGATCAGCGACGGCATCAGCGTGATCGAGTCGAAGCCATAGACCGACATGGTCTCCGCCTCGTTCTGGATCTCGCTGGCCGGCAGGCCCTTCACGATCGGCGTCTGCACCGTCGACGTGTCGCTGGCATAGTTGACCCAGGGATCGTTCGGGTTCGGGTTGAACAGGCTGGTGCAATAGTAGCGCGCGATCGTCGCGGTGTTGCAGCGCGGGCTGACGGTCGATCCGCTTGCCGAGACGAATGCGCCGCGGCGCGCCTTCTCGAAGCTGAACTCGGCGCCCACCGCGAAGCTGTGCTTCACCGATCCGGTGTCGAATGTGCCGAACAGGTCGGTCTGGTTGGTCAGCGCGCTGGTATAGCCATAGCGCGTGTTGCCACGGCGCCAGACATAGCCGCCGGTCAGGATATCGCCGCGCGTGCCGGCGGCGCCGGTCGTCGGGTTGGTCGCCGCGGTGCCATAGACATTGCCCTGGCTGTCGTCGGGCAGCAGGAAGATATAGCTCTGGTCGTTGCGGCTGTAGCGCGACGTGTTGCGCAGCGTGACCGTGCCGAAATCATGCTCGACGCGCATCGTCACCTGGTTGGTGGTGGCGTCGCGGAAATCGCGATCGACCAGACCGTAGAAGGTGTCGCGGCTGACATGCCCCTTGGTGCCGCCGGCGGTGGTGATGTCGCCCAGCGCGGGGGTCGTCCAGATCTCGCCGGTGCCCGGCGCGTTGCCGATCGTGTAGAGGAACGGGATCCCGCTGTCGGGCAGCTCATGGCTCTCGAGATAATAATAGGACAAGGTCAGCCGCGTGTCGGTGCCCAGGCCCAGCGTCAGCGACGGCGCCACGCCCCAGCGGCGGGCCCAGATCGCATCGCGCTCGGCAAAGTCCTGGTCGTGCCACATTGCCGCGACGCGGAAGCCGATCGTGTCGCTCAGCTTCTGGTTCACGTCCAGCGTGACGCGCTTGTAATCGGCGGTGCCGGCGCTGCCGGTCGCGCGGATGAAGCTGTTCTCCTGCGGCAGCTTGGAGATGATGTTGATCGAGCCGCCGGCGCTGCCGCGCCCCCCCAGCGTCGAATCCGAGCCGCGGACGATCTGGACCTGCTCGGTGGCGAACACCTCGCGGGTCTGCGCCGCGATGTCGCGCACACCGTCGACAAAGGTGCTGCCCTGGCTGTCGAAGCCGCGGATGAACGGACGGTCGCCGATCGGATTGCCGCCCTCCGCGGCACCGAAGGTGATGCCGGGCACGGTGCGCAGCGCATCGGCGAGCGAGGCCGAGCCGGTCTGCTCGATCACCTGCGCCGGAAGCACCACCACCGAACGCGGCGTGTTGACCACCTTGGCGGTCGCCTTCGGACCCTGAAGCTCCTCGCCGCGCTCGCCGGTGACGATGATCTGCTCGTTGCGGTCCTGCGCGGTGCGGTCCTGCGCGGCCTTGTCGTCGTCCGAAGCATCGACCGGGGCCGTATCGGGGCCCGCGGCATGCGCCATCGGTGCCGAGGCGATGAAGCCCACACAGGCCAGCGCGAGGAAGGAAGGCGCGGAGGATCGATTGGAAGTGGACGACTGAGTCACGGATGCCCCTCTTGGTTTCGTTGCGGGGGCAGCTATTGCGAGGCGTTCTCAAAGTCAATTGCTAATGCGAGCAATTCTTATTACCGTTGGATCACTGGCGGTTGGCGACGGGAATCCGCGGCCTGCGGAGCGGGAACGGCGGCAGTGCTGAGCGCCCTTCCGAAAATCACCTCATCGGCGTTCTTTCGGCCTTACAAGCTTCTGACCTTCATTCACGGCGTCCATCACACCGCCGCCAAGCTTCAAATCAAGCATGAGCATGAGGTCCGTCAGATCGGCATACTGGACCGACAGGCCTGTCTTCCGATTGATCTCCATCTGCTCGGCTGCCTTGTGCCGGTCGATTGCCCATCCTTCCGAGAAGGCGCTACTCGAGTTCGCTGCACGGGAAGTCGGAGTCAGGCGTACGAACTCGAAACCCCTGATTGCGGCAAGCCGCCGGTTCATCGCATGGCTCAGCACCCAACCGCGCAAATCCGCGTCGGGGAAGGCGCGCTGATAAGCGCGACGGTAGCAACCATAGTCCCGGTGCGCCCAGACCTGCCGCGATTGACGGAGGATCGCGGCTGCGGGACTATCCCAGATCGGCAAATCCGGATCGATGGGCGGCGCGGCGTGCGTTTCGACGAGAAAGGCCTTGCGGCACCCATGGCCTGAAAGAATGCCGACGATTGATCCGACATAGGTCTCGAGCGCAGCTTCATTCACTGCGGCGACAGGCACGCGCAGGCTTTCGGAAATGCCGTAGCGTCGAGCTCGCTCATTGGCGACGGGGTCGAGCATCCCACAATATGTATCCACCGACAGTCGCTGGGCAAGCAAGATTCAAGCATCGGGCGCCGCCGCCATGGCGACGGCGCGAACGCACCGTCCAAAGGCGGGCTCTCTCTTAAAGCATCGGTAAGCTCAGCATCCGATATAGTTGCATCGGCTGGACAGACCTATTGGCATTGAATATCAAAACATTGGGGAGGGGTGATTTTATGGCAATTTCACTACAAAAGAACGCGTCGGTTAGCCTTGCCAAGGAAGCCGGAGGATCGGGCCTGAGCAAGATCGCGCTGGGTGTCGGCTGGGACGTCGCCAAGAAGAAGGGCGGACTTCTAGGCGGCCTGTTCGGCGGCGGCGGACCGACCGAAATCGATCTCGACGCATCGTGCATCGTCTTTGACGGCAGCGGCGGCATCGTCGATCTGGTTTGGTTCCAGCAGCTCGTCAGCAAGGACGGATCGATCCGGCACAGCGGCGACAATCTGACCGGGGACGGCGATGGCGACGACGAGACCATCTCGATCGACCTGACGCGGCTGCCCGCCGGCGTCGAGACGCTGGTGCTGACCGTCAACAGTTTTCGCGGCCAGACCTTCAACGAGGTCGACAACGCATTCGGCCGTGTGGTCGATCTGGGCACCGGCCGCGAGCTGGCGCGCTTCGACATCACCGATGCGGGTACGCACACCGGCCTCATCCTGGCTTCGCTCAAGCGCACCGGCGGGGAATGGGTGTTCAAGGCTTTGGGCGAACGTACCAGCGGGCGGACCGCGCAGGACCTCGCAACGGCGGCCAGCCGCCTGATCTGAGCGACCGCGAGGGCGCCTTCCGTTCTCGACCGCCCCGTCCCTCCACCGGAGCAATACCATGCAGCTACAACGCGGCGAGAAGCGCGGCCTATCGGAACTCGGGATCGCCAATCGCTGCGCGGTCAAGGTCGATTTCGATCTGGACGGCGCGGACATCGCCGCGTTCGGCCTCGACAAGGACCGCAAGATCGGGGACGACCGCTATGTCGTCCTCTTCTCCAATCCGCGCACGCCCGAGGGCGCGATCACGATGTCGGCCAGCTCGGACAGCGCGGTCTTCGCGCTCGATCTCGACCAGCTGCCGGCAGCGGTCGACCGCATCGTTTTCACCGCGACGCACGATACGCGCCCGATCTCCGACGCGCGTCCCCTGGTCGTGTCGATCGACGGCGACAAGGCGAGCTTCAACGTCGCCGAGCATCTGAGCTCCGAAAAGGCGGTGATGATGATCGAGCTCTACCGCCACAGCTCAGGGTGGCGGCTGGGGACGATCGCGGCAGGGTTCGCCGGCGGGCTGGCCAGCCTGATCCAGCATTTCGGCGGCGAAGTCGCGGCCCCCGCGCCCAGCGCGGCACCGACGCCCGCCCCGCCGGCGCCACCGCCCCCTCCCCCGGCGCCAGTCGCGCCGCCTGCCGCGCCTGCCGCGCCGGTCAGCCTGAAGAAGATCACGCTCGAAAAGTCCAACGGGTCGGTCAGCCTGAAGAAGACCGGCGCTTCGTTCGGCGAGATCGTCCTCAACCTCAACTGGAACCAGGCGGGCGAGAAGAAGGGCTTTTTCGGCGGGGCGAAGAATGTCGATCTCGACCTGGGCGTGCTGTTCGAACTGCGCGACGGCAGCAAGGGCGTCGTCCAGGCGCTCGGCAACAGCTTCGGCCGCTACGAGCACGCGCCCTGGATCGAGCTTTCGGGCGACGACCGCACCGGTGCGGTCTCCTCGGGCGAGACGATCCGCGTCAACGGCAAGTTCTTCGACAATATCGCGCGGCTGGCGGTGTTCGCGAACATCTATGACGGCGTCCCGAACTGGACCAAGACCGATGGCGTCGTGCGGATGAACATTCCCGGCCAGCCGGAGATCGAAGTACGGATGGACGAGGGGCGGGACAATTGCCGGCTGTGCGGCATCGCCGTCATCGACAATGTCGGCGGACAGCTCCAGATGGACCGTCATATGCAATATTATCGCGACCAGAAGCAGTTTGCCGATGCGGTCGGCATTTTCCTGCGCTGGACCGCAGGTTCGAAGGACTGAGCGATGGGCTCGGCCGTCGAATGAACTCCCAGGGGGCATGATGAAAAATTTCTACGGGTCGGCGATCTTCACGGTGGTGGCGCTGGCGCTGGCGGGTCTGATCGGCTTCAACCAGAGCGGCCATATCGAAGGGGCGCTGCAATTCCTGTTCCTGGCGATGGTCCTCGGCGTCATGGAGACTTCGCTCAGCCTGGACAATGCCGTCGTCAACGCATCGATCCTGAAGGACATGCCGCCCGTGTGGCAGCGGCGGTTCCTGACCTGGGGCATCCTGATCGCCGTGTTCGGGATGCGGATCCTCTTTCCGATCCTCATCGTCTCGGTATCGGCCTGGGTGAGCCCCTGGGAAGCGACGCGGATCGCGCTGGTCGATCATGCGCGGTACGAAGCCATCGTCACCGGCGCGCATATCGGCATCTCGGGCTTTGGCGGCACCTTCCTGATGCTCGTCGGCCTCACCTTCTTTTTCGACGACGAGCGCGAGCACCATTGGCTCAGCTTCATCGAGAAGCCGCTGGCCGCCTTCGCCCGCCTTCCGTTCGCGGCTTATCTGGCAACGATCGCCATCGCCGCGGGCCTATCGTTCATGGTGGAAGCAGGCGAGCAGCGCACCTTCCTGATCGCTGCCGCCTCCGGCCTGGTGATATTCTACGGCGTTCAGAAGATCGGCGACTTTGTCGGCGGGGATGTCGACGCGGCCACCGGCACCGTGGTGCGCTCCGGCCTGGGCGCCTTCATCTATCTCGAATTCCTCGATGCCAGCTTCTCGTTCGACGGAGTGATCGGCGCGTTCGCCATCACCAATGACATTCTGCTGATCGCGCTCGGCCTCGGCATCGGCGCAATGTTCGTCCGGTCGATGACGGTTGCCCTGGTCCATGGCGGCCATCTGGCCGAATTCCGCTTCCTCGAGCCCGGCGCGTTCTACGCGATCATCGCGCTGGCGACGATCATGCTGCTCAGCATCCGGATCGAAACCCCCGAGGTGATCACCGGCCTGATCGGCGCCTGCATCATCGGCCTTTCGCTCTACGCCTCGATTCGCCACAAGAAGCTGTTCCCCGAGCAATATGCCGAGGAAGGCGAGGCCGACGTGATCCTGCCGACCGGCGAGATCGTGCCGGGCGGCACGACCAGCTGACAGTCACGCAAAGGCATGCACGAAGGGTCAGCCGGCCCGGAACCAGACGAAGGAGACGATCATCATGGCGATTTCACTTTCGAAGGGCGGGAATGTCTCGCTTTCCAAGGAAGACCCGACGCTCGACGAAATCATGGTCGGCCTCGGCTGGGACGCCCGCGCGACCGACGGCGCCGACTTCGACCTCGACGCATCGGCATTTCTGCTGAACGCCGCCGGCAAGGTCCGCAACGACAATGACTTCTGCTTCTACAACAACAAGAACGTCGCCGACGCGGTGGTCCATCAGGGCGACAACCGCACCGGCGAGGGCGAAGGCGATGACGAGCAGATCAAGATCGTGCTGTCGAAGCTGCCCGCCGATGTCGACAAGGTCGCGATCACCGTCACCATCCATGACGGCGAAGCGCGGCGCCAGAGCTTCGGCCAGGTCTCGAACGCCTTCATCCGCCTGGTGAACCAGAAGACCGGCGCCGAGGTGGTCCGCTACGACCTGTCCGAGGATGCCTCGGTCGAGACGGCGATGATCCTGGGCGAGGTCTATCGCCACGGCAGCGACTTCAAGTTCCGCGCGGTCGGCCAGGGCTTCAAGGGCGGCCTGGCCCCGCTTGCAACCAACTACGGCGTCAATATCGGCTAAACGGCGGGTCGCGCCGGGCCGAATCCCCTTCGGCGACCAATTTCCGCAAACAGGACAGTTCGCATGGCAGTTTCACTCGTGAAGGGCGGCAACGTCTCGCTCTCCAAGGAAGCACCGGGTCTAAGCTCGGTCACCGTCGGCCTTGGCTGGGACGTCCGCCGGACCGACGGCGCGGCCTTCGATCTCGACGCCTCGGCGTTCGTGCTCGGCGAAAATGAGAAGGTGCTCAGCGACGCCCATTTCGTCTTCTACAACAACAAGACCAGTCCGGACGGCTCGGTCATCTATGGCGGCGACAATCGCACCGGCGAAGGCGATGGCGACGACGAAACGATCAAGGTCGATTTCGCCAGGCTGCCACCGAATGTGAAAAAGGTGGTCGTCGCCGTCACCATCTATGAGGGGGTCGAGCGGCGCCAGAATTTCGGTTCGGTATCCAATGCCTATGCGCGCGTCCTGAACGACGCCGACGGCAAGGAACTCGCCCGCTTCGACCTGTCGGAGGACAGCAGCACCAACAGCGCGCTGATCTTCGTCGAACTCTATCGCGGCGCGGCCGGCGATATCAAGGTGAAGGCAATCGGCGAAGGCTGGCAGAACGGGCTTGCCGGACTTGCCAGCAACATGGGCGTCACGCTGGGCTGAACCGCCGTCCCCGCCCTATCGGCCAGTCACGCGAATGCCTCGGAGAATGCTCGACCAATGCGGATATGGTTCAATCGAGGCTTTTCACTCGCCCCCATCGCCGCGGCGATGCGCGCTACCGATCCGGCGCTGGCGGTGTTCGTCAGCGTCGGGCAGGGCCAGCCGCAATATGACGGGCCGACCTCCAGCTGGGTCGAGCCGGAGGTCGACAAGGCCGAGTATCTCGACCGGGTGCGGGAGACGGTCGCGGCGGAGCGGATCGACATCCTCATTCCCACCCGCCGGCGCGCGCTGATCGCATCCGCGCAGCTCGATTGCCGGGTGGAGCTGGCGGCGACGGCCGCCACGCTCGAGCTGCTGGACGACAAATACGCTTTTGCCGCCTCGCTTGCGGGAGAGCCCTATCATCTCGACACGCAGCTGATCGATTCGGTCGGCGCGCTCGAACGCGCCATCGCGGCGTTTCGTCGGACCAACCCGACGGCCACCCCCGCGATCAAGCCGCGCCGGGGCGTCAACGGCCAGGGCTTCTGGCACCTGATGGGCGACCGGGGGCAGCCGATGCGCCATCTCGACACGCCCGACGACCGCGAGATCTTCGATCAGCTCTATCTCGCCGCCGCCGCGGCCGCCGAGCGGCAGGACGCGTTCGAGGATCTCGTCCTGATGGAATTCCTGCCAGGCCCGGAAGTCTCGCTGGACATCCTCGCGCATCGCGGCACGCTGTTGAAGCTCGCGGCGCGGACCAAGCTGCCGCACAATCTCCAGCACATCCAGACCGAGCATTTCCTCGCACCGCTGGCCGCGACGCTGGTCGAGCGCTTCGGCCTTCACGGCATCGTCAATGCCCAGTTCCGCCGCGCCGCGGACGGAAGCTGGAAGCTGCTCGAGATCAACACACGCCCCGCGGGCGGGATCGTCTATGCCGAGCAGGTCGGCTGCGGCCTCATCGCCGACTGGACCGCCCTGCTGACCGGCGCAAAATTGCCCGAGCAGATCTCGATACCCCGCGTCGACGCGCATATCCGGCTGACGACCACCGTCACCCGGATCGCCGCCTGAGCGGAAGACACCATGTCCGAACCGAAGCCTGGCGAGCGCCTCTCCCTCGGAACGGCACGGACCTGCTCGATCCGCATCGACGGCAGGCATCCCGAGCGCGTCGCGGCGGTCGCTGTCGGGGCGTCGGGTGCGGTCGTCGCGTTCGACCAGGTCTCGGCGAACGAATGGTCGCTGGGCAACCTGTCTAGCCTGACCGAGTCGACCGAGATCCTGCTCTACATCGTCGACGACCGGCTCGGCGGGTTCGTCAACGACAGCTATCCGATCACCGTCAGCATCGACGGCGCGCCAAAGCCCTTTCCCGCGCCGGCGGAGCAGCTGGCGGCCGTCATCATCGGCGAGATCTATCCCCGGGCCGGAGAGCTGAAGCTCAAGGTCGCCAATGAAGGCTATGTCTTCGGGATCGACGCCTATGCCCGGGCGCGCAACCTGCGATCGCCCTCCTTTCCCAAGCGCAGCGGTCCGCGTTCGCCCGATCGCAACCCCTATGACGGCCCGGGCGATCGGCCGATGCCGGCCAGGGGCGAGCCGCTCGGCTCGGGCAGCGGCATCCTGATCGCGCCGGGAATCATCGTCACCAACGCGCATGTCATCGAGGGCGGCGCGTCTTTCCAGGTGGGACGCGGCAATATCGGGCTCACCACCGTCGCGGTCGACCAGATGCACGATCTCGCGCTGCTGCGCGGAGAAGTGGACGGCGTACCGCTTCCGTTGCGCTCCAACGCGCCGATCTGGCTGGGCGAGTCGATCCTGGCGGCGGGCTATCCGCTGATGGACCTGCTCGGCGCCGACCTCAAGGTCTCGACCGGCAACGTCTCGGGATTGACCGGCTCGCACAGCGACGTGTCGCGCTTCCAGTTCACCGCACCCATCGGATCGGGATCGTCGGGCGGGGCGATCATCGACGAATTCGGCAATCTGATCGGAGTCACGTCGGCCAGCCTTGCGCACGAGAATATCCGCGGCCGCGGCGCGATCAGCGAGAATGTCAATTTCGGCATCAAGGCGAGCCTGGTGCACGAGATGCTCGCGGCCGCCGGTATCGATCTGCCCCATACGCCGCTGCTGACTGACAATGTCCGGCGCGAGGTTGTCCAGCGGCTGCGGCGCGGGGTGGTCAGCATAAACGTCCTCGCCTGACACGAATCGACAGCAAGTGCAGGCTCCGCTGTGATACGCCGATCGCATATATGCGATCGGCCCCACGCCGCGCCGCCCTCCGCACAGAAACGAAAGTACGCCCCAACCATGGCCGCCACGATCACGGTCGACATCCAGACGGGAAGCCTGTCGCTCACCGCGCGCCGGGGTGACGACATCGAGGCGCTTTGCGAGGTCGCCGCACGCGCCAATCCGAAGCGCGGCTTCCTGATCGTTTCGAAGATCCTGGGGCGCCATCTGCCCGCCCGGCCGGCGGCGATGCGCGCGGGGATGGACGATCTGGCCGCGATGGTGCCGGACTGCCTGCCCCAGCCGGTGGTGATCCTCGGCATGGCCGAGACGGCGACGGCGCTGGGCCAGGGCGTCTTCGCCGCATACCGGCGCCTTAATTCCGCAACCGAGACGATCTATCTTCAGACCTCACGCCAGCGCGCTCGGGGCGCCGCGGTGATCGCCTCGTTCGAGGAAGGCCACAGCCATGCAACCACGCATCTCGTCCAGGTGGGCGATCCAGACCTCGCGGCGACGATCCGCACCGCTCGCTCGCTCGTGATCGTCGACGACGAATGCAGCACCGGCGACACGTTCGTCGCCTGCGCAGAGGCGATGCGCGCGGCGCTTCCCGA
Source organism: uncultured Sphingomonas sp. (assembly GCA_966211615.1). Lineage (GTDB taxonomy): Bacteria > Pseudomonadota > Alphaproteobacteria > Sphingomonadales > Sphingomonadaceae > Sphingomonas. The sequence goes on along the minus strand of CBIHNZ010000013.1, from coordinate 5,975 downwards.
TCTCGAGCGGATCGAGACCTGCTGCATCACCGACTGGAGCGACGGCGCCTATACGAGGCGGATGCCGCTGCCGACGACGGGACACGCACTGCTCCGCGGCATGATGCGCTGGACTCCAGGCCCGGCTGCCGCGCGATCGGCGCTGGCGCCCGCCAGCAACCAGCCGGGGTTCGCGCCCGAGGCGGGCATGCGGAGCCGCACCGGGCTGCGCGCGCCAGAACAGGCGGTGCGGGACGCCTTCACCCCCGAGCCCGGCGAGCGGATCCTGGTGCTCGGCGAAGGCGAGCATTCCTACGAAGCGCTGCGCTTCGCGGAGGAACTGGAGCGCGCGGGCGCGATCGCCGCGGTCCAGTGCATCACCCGCAGCCCCGCCCTGCCCGGCCACGCGATGCACAGCGTATCTTCGTTCACTGACAGCTATGGCAGCGGCGCGCCCTGCTATCTCTACAATCTGCTCCGCCACGACCCCGACCGGGTCGTCATCCTTTCCGAGACCGGGGGCGACCAGGTGCGCGAGGCACGCGCGGCGCTTGCCGCGCTCGGCTCGGACATCCCCGCCATCCAGCTTCTCTGCACCTATGGCGCCTGAATGAAGCCGATATTCCTCTGCGACCTCGACGATTCGCTGTTTCAGACGCTCGAGAAATGTCCGCCGCCCGCGCAGGACCTGACGGTCATGAGCTTCCTGGCCGATGGCAGCCCGAGCGGATACGCCACGCCCCGCCAGCGGGCGTTCATGGCCTATCTGTCGCTGGGCCGGCTGATTCCGGTGACGGCGCGCAGCACCGGCGTGCTGGCGCGGGTCAATATCTCGCAGGCGCCGGCGATCTGCTCGAACGGCGGCTGCATCCTCGGCGAGGATGGCGGACTCGACCGGACATGGCACGACCATCTCGTCGGCCGCGCGCAGGGCGATCACGCGGTGGGCGAGGTGTACCAGGCGATGACCGCATCGCTGGATCCTGCCGCATTCCGGCACTGGGTCGTCACCGAGAACGACCTGCCGCTCTATATCGTCATCAAGAGCAACAAGGGATCCGCCGCGGACCTGATCGACCTCGCCGCACAGCAACAGGCGCATCTGCCCGCGTCGTGGCGCCGCCACAGCAACGGCAACAACCTCGCCTACATGCCGGCCTGGCTCAACAAGCGGCACGCCGCGGCCTATCTGATCGAGCAGATCCGTGCCGACGCGCCCGACACCCCGATCATCGGAATCGGCGACAGCGTCTCCGATGTCGGGTTCATGGATCTCTGCGACTATGCCGCCACCCCGACCGCCTCGCAATTCTGGCGCGCGGCGACCCAGAATAACGACTGGCTCCGCTAGGCCGTGACCATTCCCGCGACCCTCCCGGCGGACGAACCGCACTTTTCCGGCTCCTATGCGCGGGACGACGTGACCTTCCTGCTGAAGCCGGCGAAGATCGCGCCGGTGCCGATCGACGTGAAGGAGCGCCTGATCCAGAGCGGGGCGCGCCATTATTCCGAGATGTTGTCGGCCGAGAAGGTGCCCGACGATCGCTATATGGCGCTGTATCGCGAGGCATTGTCGCGCAATGCTGGCCGGCTGCGCCGGGACGTCGAGACGCTCGCGCGCGCCCTCGCGAGCCGCCCCGAGACGGCGCGCGAATGCGTCATCGTCTCGCTCGCGCGCGCCGGCACCCCCATCGGCGTGCTGGTCAAGCGGGCCCTGTCGCGGCTGGGGGTCGCGGCCAGCCATTATTCGATCAGCATTATCCGCGATCGCGGGATCGACCAGAACGCGCTTCGCTTCATCGCGGCGCGCCACGGCGTCGGCACCTCGGTGTTCGTCGACGGTTGGACCGGAAAGGGCACGATCAAGGCCGAGCTGAGCCAGTCGCTCGCGGCATCGCCGCTGGGCTTCGCGCCATTCCTCGCGGTCGTCGCCGATCCGGCCGGCTGCGCCGACCTGGCCGCCACGGTCGAGGATTATGTTATCGCCAGCGGGCTGCTCAACGGCATCGTATCCGGGCTGATCAGCCGATCGGTGCTGCGCGACGACCTGGTCGGGGCGAGCGATTTCCATGCCTGCCTCTATCAGGTCCAGCATCGCGGCCAGGACCTGACCCGCCGGTTCCTCCGCGATATCGAGGCGGCGCCGCTGGCCCCCGGCCCGGCCGCACCCTGGTCCCCCGCGCATTCCGCCGAAGCCGGCCGGCGCAGCCGCGCGCTGATCGGCGAGCTGATGGACGAGTTCGGCATCGCCGACATCAATCGGATCAAGCCGGGCATCGCCGAGGCGACCCGCGCCATCCTGCGGCGGGTGCCCGATCTGCTGTTCGTCAAGGATCGCACGGATCCCGAGATCCGGCATCTGCTCCATCTTGCCGAACAATCGGAGGTTCGCGTGATCGAGCGCGATCTTCACGCCTATCGTGCCGCCACGGTCATCAAACATGTCGGGGGAAATCAGGAATGAGCGCGATCGAGCTCGGTGCCACTTTATATGTGCCCGCCGTGAAGGCGGCCGCGTCGCGGCTGGTCCATGGGCAGATGCCCGGCCTGCGATCGGTGGTCATCTGCCTGGAGGATTCGATCCGCGACGACCAGGTCGGCCGGGCGCTCGGTGAGTTGCGGCAGATCCTGCTGCAATTCCCGGTGCGGCCGCCCGCGGTCCGCGTCTATGTCAGGCCGCGCGACATCGCGATGCTGGAATGCATCTCGGCATTCCAGGGGATCGACCGGGTCGACGGCTTCGTCCTGCCCAAGGTCACGACCACCACCCTGCCGATGTGGCTGAGCGCGGTCATGCATGACGACCATCGCATCATGCCGACGATCGAAGGCGAGGAAGCGTTCGACCGCGCCGCACTTGCCCGGCTGTGCGACCAGCTGCGCCCCTATATCGACCGCGTGACGGCGGTGCGGATCGGCGGGAACGACATATTGGGGCTGCTGGGTATTCGCCGCTCGCGCGTGCGATCGGCCTATGAAGGCCCGCTCGGCAACGTCATTCGCGACATCGCCGGCACCTTCATCCCCAACGGCTTCAGCGTCGCGGCGCCCGTGTTCGAACATTATACCGCGCTCGATATCCTGCGGCAGGAAGTCGAGCAGGACATCGAGCATGGCCTGCTTACCAAATCCGCGATCCACCCTTCGCAGGTCGAGGCAATCCAGGAGGTCTATCGCCCGTCCGCGGTGGAGATGGTGGAAGCGGACGCCATTCTCGACGACGCGACGCCTGCCGTCTTCGGCGCCAATGGCAGCATGTGCGAGCCCGCCACGCACGCGCGCTGGGCGCATTCGATCATCAGTCGCGCGCGCGTGCACGGCATCCGGGACCAGGTCCGGGACTCCGAGATCAAGGTCGCCTGATTTTCATCAGCTGGTATAGGTAGATCATCGCCTCGTAGGATCTGCGCCCCTTGACGAATCTCCTGAGTCTCGAAGCACCGGCGGCGGTCGCGCCGGTTTCGGCCGCCGATGCGGCCGGCCTCGTGCCGATCGACGACGGGACCAGATCCGAACTGGACGCCAAGGCCGATCGCTATGTTTCCGAGTTGATCGCGCAGAACCCGAACAGCCCCGATTTCGCGGTCAAGGGCGGGCAGCTCTCGGCACTGGGCCGGCGGGAGATCGCCGCGCTGGCGGACCAGTCCAACCGGATGCTGGAACGCTCCGCCAAGCCGATCGGAGAAGGCGTCGTCGGCGCCGGACTGACGCGGCTGCGCGGGATCGTCGAGCAGCTCGATCCGAACCGCAAAGGCGATCTGCTCGAGCCGCGGCGCATTCTCGGCTTCGTTCCGGTGGGATCCAAGCTCAAGGCCTATTTCGATCAATATGCCCCGGCACAGAAGACGATCGAGGCGATCCTTCGCGGGCTGAGCGACGGGCGCGACGCGCTTCTGCAGGACAATATCGCAATCGCCGACGAGCGGCGGCGAATCTGGGAGCAGATGGGCCAGTTGGAGCAGGTGATCCACCTCGCCAGGACGCTCGACGCCAGGCTCGAATCAGCCGCCTTCGCACTTGACCGTTCGGACCCGGCAAAGGCGCGGGCGGTGCGCGAGGACGCGCTGTGGCAGATACGCCAGCGCACCACCGATCTGCTGACGCAGATGGCGGTATCCACCCAGGGCTATATGGCGCTCGATCTGATCCGGAAGAGCAACATCGAGCTCATCAAGGGCGTGGAGCGCGCGAGCACCACCACCGTTGCCGCGCTCCGCACCGCGATCACGGTAGCCCAGGCCCTGGCCGGCCAGAAGCTGGTGCTCGACCAGATCGCCGCCCTGAACGGCGCGGCATCGAACCTGATCGAAGGCAACAGCGACGCGATCCGGGAAAACAGCACCAGAATCGCCAGCGAGACGGCTTCCGCGACGGTCAACGTCGAGGCGCTGCAGCGCGCCTTCGGCAACATCTATTCGACGATCGACGCCGTCGATGCCTTCAAGGCGCAAGCCCTGGACAACATGAAACGGACGGTCGATGCCTTGTCGGTCGAAACCGACAAGGCGAAGCATTATATCGAGCGTGCCGAGACGGGCGGCGACGCGCGGGCGCGCAACAATTTTGGATTGGATTGACGGCGGCATGGTTTCCGGACTTCTGCTCATCGCCGGTGTCGGCGCGGCCGCTCCGCTGACCCTTTACTTTTGGCGAAGGTCGCAGCCTAAGGCGAATGGGGGAAATGGCGGGCCTCCGTCCGGTTGGGAAAGGAAGGGAGGAAGCGCGGTGAGCATGTTCGACAGACTGAACCGCATCTTCGGTGCTTCCGGCTCGCCCGCCGAGGCGGCGCACCCTGCCCCGCCCGCACCCGTGGCGCCGGTCAAATTCGACTTCGAGGACGAGCGGGTGCCGGATGCGGCACGCATCAAGATGCGCCGCATCCTCGCGTGCATCGAGGAAGTCGACAAGGCGATGTCGCGCGAACAGGTGCCCGGATTCAGCCGCATCGACATGGAACAGATGCGCGACATCCACCTTCCGAAGCTTGCCAAGAGCTATATCGACATTCCCAGCGATTATCGCAGCGAGATTTTTCGCAAGACAGGAAAGTCGGCCAGTTTCATTCTTCTCGAAAGCCTCGACAAGATGCAATTGAAGATGGATGAAATACTGAAGAATCTTGCCCAAAGTGATATTGATGCATTCACCCAGAATGCGCAGTTCATCGGCCAAAGATATGCCGATGAGGACAATCCCTTTAGATAAGTAACATGCAGAGCGATTCCATGCGTCCAGCCTGGTTTGTTCCGGATACCGGCAGGGTCGCCCTGAAACCCTCAAGCCCGGGAAAGCGCTTCGGGCTCAATTAGCCATGCGAGCGCTTCTTCGCGGCTGGCGAAAATCCGATAGTCCGGTGCGACACGGCGGGCCTGGAGCTTCGCCAGCATCGTCCCGACAACCATGGCCGTACGCCTCGGCGCGATCGTCTGGTCTGCGGCAAATGGCTCAAGCAGCGCCGCCACCTCCTGCGATTGCACCCCGAAGCCCGTGATGTCGATCAGCGTGATCTGTTCGCCCAGCAGGCAGCCGCGATGGGCGAACTGGGCGAGGGCGGCGCGAAACTCGGCTTCATAGGCTCGAGCAACATCAATCGTCCAATGTCCGCGGAGCATGATCTGCACCAGCTTGCGGTCCGGATCGAGCGTCGCAGAATAGTGCGGAGATTCGACCGTGATTAGGTTCGAGGACATATTCGACTCTAATGTAACTGGGTTCGAATGCCGCGGCGACACGCGGCCCTCCTTTTATTCTAGAGGAGATTCCCCCTCTCCCAATCAACTCGCCCAGGAAATTGCGCTCGACTGCGGCACCTGACCTGCAGGGCCAGCCGACCAACCCCGTCCTGCAGGGAGGAACCGAGTCCAGGTTCGCTGTGCATATTTCGCCCGCGATCCATGCCTTGAGGGCCGAATCAGGCGATTTCACTGGCTGGGGCGGCAGGATTCGAACCTGCGAATGCCGGTACCAAAATCCGGTGCCTTACCACTTGGCGACGC